>NZ_AQQV01000001.1:600000-1200000 GCF_002088235.1 Oceanococcus atlanticus | reverse complement strand
CTGGGCGGGTGCTTCAAGCCAGATCAGTTCGGGGGCTTGGCCGCGCCGTACATAGACGATCGCGTTCTGGGCATAACGGCGCCCCCAGACGCAGGCGGTGGGTCTGTCCATGCCAAGAATCAGGACACTGGGTTCGGCCGACCAGCCGGGATTGTCGGGAATGCCCAGGCCGGGCCAGAAGGACCAGCCTTCGGCGCGCAATGCGGCGTGCAGCGCCGCCATGTGCTGGCGGTTGTGTGGCGCGCTTAGCGCCGCGCTGTACGGGTTGCAGGCGGTTACAAAGGCGGCCTGCTCGAAGCCGTGGGCGCGCAGGTGTTCGTCCAGCACGGCGTGATGCTGGCCAATGTGCAGATCGAGCGGCGCTGACGCTGTATCCGGGGTCACCCGGTAGCAGGTTGCAAGATAGGCCTGATGCAAAGCGCTGTTTGTCGGCATGCCAGATTGACAGTGTGCTCAAACTGGTCGGAGGATACCGGCGATCTGATCACGCCGTCATTCGCATGCCCGAAGCAATGTCCCCCTGGTTGTCCGTTGCTGCCATCGTCGGTGCAGCGGCGTTGCTGCATATCCTGTCGTTTGTGCTGATCCGGCGTCTGCCGGGTCTGCAGGCCAGCTGGGCCCAGCGTATTACCGCGGCCCTGCATCTGCAGCCGGGCCAGCGCATGAGCGAGCTGGTGTGGCTGCACTGGTCACTGATGTGCCTGCTGTGGTGCGGCGCCGGCTTGCTCAGCCTGCACGCCTTGGGCATGCAGCAGGTGGCCTCGGATGTGCTCAAGCGCCTTGCCCAGGCCGGCTTCAATGTGGCCGGCATCCATGTGGTGCCGGTGCGCCTGCTGTTTGGCGTGATGTTGGCGGTGGTGCTGATTTCCCTGGCCAGGATGTTGCGCGCGCTGATCGAGCGGCGCCTGATCAAACTGCGCCAGTTCGATACCGCCACCAGTGAATCGGTGGCCACCATGCTGGGCTATGTCGGATTCGTGCTGGCCATCCTCATCGGCTTGTCGGCCGCCGGGTTCAATCTGACCAATCTGGCCATCGTGGCCGGTGCCCTGTCGGTGGGGATCGGTTTCGGCTTGCAGAACATCGTCAACAACTTTGTCTCCGGACTGATTCTGCTCAGCGAGCGGCCGGTACGCCGCGGCGACTATGTGCGGGTCGGTAGCGTCGAAGGCGAGGTGCGCAAGATTCATATCCGTGCCACCGAAATCGAAACCCTCGATCGGGTCAGCGTGGTGGTGCCGAATTCCGAACTGATCGCCTCGGCGGTTTACAACTGGCGCTTGCGCGATCCGTTTACCCGGGTGGTGATCAGTGTCGGAGTGGCCTATGGCTCGGATACCGAGCTGGTTCGCGAGCTGCTGGTCAAGGCCGGGCTGGCGCATGAGGCAACCCTGCCGCTGGGCACGCCGGGAGTGCCCGACACGCACGCGTATTTCGTCAGCTTCGGTGACAGTTCGCTCAACTTCGAGCTGCGCACCTACATCCGCGACGTCAACCTGCGCGGCCGCGTCGGCAGTGACTTGCGCTTTGCCATCGACAAGGTGTTCCGTGAGCACGGGGTGGTGATACCGTTCCCCCAACGCGACGTATGGATGAAGAGCGATGTGGGCCAAGACTGATGCGATCAAGCCGGGCCAGCGTCCCGGCATGCTGTTCGAGCAGCACAGCCGCGTGCGCATATTGTGGACCCGCTACGACGGCGAAACCCTGGAGCAGGGCGAGCTGCAGGACTTTTCCGAATTGCCGGCCATACCCGAGCAGCATTGCCTGTGGCTGGACATCCTCGGTGTGCCGGGCACGCGCGGGCTGGATGCCCTGGGCGCCGCCTACGGATTGCATCGGCTGGCGCTGGAGGATGTGCAGCATCAGGGGCAGAAACCCAAGCTCGAGCAGTTCGACGATCATGCCTTCGCGGTCTTGCAGATTCCGACGGTCGAGGATGCCGGCGCCCGCTTCGAGCAGCTCAGCCTGTTCATTCGGCCGCATCTGGTGATCTCTTTGCATGATCGCGGTGATCTCTTTGATCCGGTACGGCGGCGCCTTGAAGCCGGGCGCGGAGTGATTCGCGCCGGTGGAGCGGACTATCTGCTCTACGCACTGATGGATCTGACCGTGGATCTGGGGTTTCCACTGATCAGCAGCATCACCGAGCACCTCTACGAGCTTGAGGAGCGGGTCGAGGAGGCGCATGCCGATCTCAGCCGCGACATCTACAGCGTGCGACGCCAGCTGTCGGCCCTGCTGCGCCAGGCGCAGCGCCAGCAGGAGGTGGTGCGTGAGCTGCTCGACAGCGACCAGATCGATGGCATTGCTGACCAGCATGTTTTCTGGCGCGACTGTCTGGATCATGCCGACCGCTACGCCGAAGGGCTGGCCTTTTTGCGCGAAAGTGCGGCGGATTTGCTGAACACCCATCTGGCCCTGATCAGCCATCGCATGAATGATGTGATGAAGGTGCTGACCGTGATGTCCACGGTGTTCGTGCCGCTGTCGTTTCTGGTTGGTCTGTACGGCATGAACTTCAACACCGACAGCCCCTACAACCTGCCCGAGCTGGGCTGGAAGTTCGGTTATCTGTTCGTCTGGGGCGTGATGGTGTCGGTGGTCGCCGGAGTGCTGATTTTCTTCCGTCGCAAGCGCTGGATTTAAACCCCTTCCGGAATCGCGTGCTCTTGGCAATCGTGAGCGATCAGCGTACGCTTTCGTGCTGTAATATACATAACTGTATTTAAGGAGACTGGATGTCGCTGTTCAGCCATTCCGCCTACGACGAGCATGAGCTTGTGCACTTTGTGCGCGATGTCGACTCGGGCTTGCGCGGCATCATCGCTGTCCATTCCAGCGCGCTGGGGCCGGGTGCGGGCGGTTGTCGGATGTGGAACTACGCCTCCGAGGACGCCGCCCTGCAGGACGTGCTGCGCCTGTCGCGCGGCATGAGCTATAAGAACGCCATGGCGAATCTGCCTTTGGGCGGCGGCAAGGCGGTGATCCTGGGGGACGCGCGGCAAGACAAGAGCGAGGCCTTGTTCGAGGCTTTCGGGCGTGCCGTCAACGGACTCGCCGGGCAGTACGTCACGGCTGAAGATGTCGGCGTGTGTGAGGCCGATATGCAGATCGTGGCGCGTCATACCCGTTATGTCAGCGGTCTGCCTCAGAACGGTGATGCCGCCGGTGGTGATCCCTCGCCGAAAACTGCCCTGGGTGTGTTCTGTGGCATTCAGGCTGCGGTCAGCGCCAGTTTGCGTCGCCAGGACCTGGACGGCTTACGCGTGGCGGTGCAAGGCCTGGGCAATGTGGGGCGCCACCTGTGTGCGCTGCTGCATGAGGCGGGTGCACGCCTGTGGGTGGCGGACATCGATGACGAAGCGGTGGCGCAGGTTTGCCAGCGTTTTGATGCCACCCCGGTTGCGGTCGACGAGATTCTTTACCAGGACGTTGATGTGCTGGCCCCCTGTGCCCTTGGAGGGGTGCTGCACAGCGACAGCATTCCGCGTCTGCAAGCGCGCATCGTCGCCGGTGCGGCCAACAACCAGCTGCTGCGTGATGCCGACGGTCAGCGCCTGTTCGAGCGCGGCATTCTGTATGCCCCGGACTACGTCATCAACGCCGGCGGCATCATCAGTTGCTCGGCCGAGTACATCGGTGGCTTGAGCGCGGCGGAAGTGGATGCTCGGGTGGCCGACATCGGGCCGCGCCTAGCCGAGATTTTCCAACGCTCGCAGCGCGAAAAACACCCCCCCAACGAAATTGCGGATGCGCTGGCCCGAGACAAACTCGGGCGTTCAAGCTGAAGCCAATCCGCAGCCGGAGGAGACATGACCGATAAAACAAAACTCAAGCTGCACATCCCTGAACCACCGGCTCGACCGGGTGAGGAACCGGATTTTTCCGAGTTCATCATCGTCGATGCCGGAAGCGTGCCGCGGCCTGCTGTGGACACGCCGGATGATCAGCTGCGCGACTACCCCTTCACCCTGATCCGGGTGCTGGATGACGCGCAACGTGCTGTTGGCGAGTGGGATCCACAGCTTGATCCCGAGACCCTGCGGCGTGGCTTGCGTCACATGATGCTGACCCGCGCATTTGATGCACGCATGCTCAAGACCCAGCGTCAGGGCAAAACCTCGTTCTACATGCAGTGCACGGGCGAGGAAGCCTGTGGGGTGGCTCAGGCCTATGCGCTGGACGATGACGACATGCTGTTCACCAGCTACCGCCAGCAATCGATGCTGGTGGCGCGTGAGTGGCCCTTGGTGGATCTGATGTGCCAGATCTTCAACAACCCCAAGGACCGCACCAAGGGCCGTCAGCTGCCGGTGCTGTACTCGGTTGCCGATGCCAACTTCTTTTCCATCTCCGGCAACCTGTGCACCCAGTATCCGCAAGCTGTGGGCTGGGCCATGGCCTCGGCGTACAAGGGCGATAGCCGCATCGCTGCGGCCTGGATCGGCGAGGGCACCACGGCCGAGTCGGACTTCCACAATGCCCTGACCTTCGCCTCGGTGTATCAGGCGCCGGTGGTGCTCAATATCACCAACAATCAGTACGCCATCTCCAGCTTTCAGGCCATCGCCGGAGGTGAACAGTCGACCTTCGCCGCGCGCGCCATCGGCTACGGCATACCGGGGCTGCGTGTCGACGGCAACGATTTTCTTGCGGTCTATGCGGTGACCCGCTGGGCCGCCGAACGCGCCAGGCGCAATCTCGGCCCCACCCTGATCGAGCTGTACACCTATCGGGTGGCGGCGCATTCCACCTCGGATGATCCCAGTGCCTATCGTTCCGCCGCCGAGGCCACCAGCTGGCCGCTGGGTGATCCGATCGAACGTCTTAAACAGCATCTGATGGGGTGCGGTGAGTGGGATGAGCAGCGCCATGCCGCCTTGCAGGAGGAACTGGACGCGCAGGTCCTGGCCGACCTCAAGGAGGCCGAAAGCCACGGCACCCTGGGCACCGCCCCGTGCAGTCCGGCCAGTATGTTTGATGACGTGTTCAAGGAATTGCCCATCCATCTGCGGCGGCAACGTCAGCAGGCCGGCTATTGAGGAGCGTTCGCATGGCACGCATGAACATGATCCAGGCGATCAACTCGGCGCTGGACATCATGATGAGCAGGGACCCGGATGTGCTCACTTTCGGTGAGGACGTGGGTTACTTCGGTGGGGTGTTTCGCGCCACCGCCGGTTTGCAGCAGAAATACGGCAAGCAGCGCTGTTTCGACACGCCGATTTCCGAGTCCGGCATTCTTGGCATGGCCATCGGCATGGGGGTGTATGGCCTGCGCCCGGTGGCGGAAATCCAGTTCGCCGACTACATCTACCCGGCCTTTGACCAGCTGGTTTCCGAGGCGGCGCGCCTGCGTTATCGCTCCGCCGGCGAGTTTCACGCCCCGATCACGGTGCGTTCGCCGGTCGGTGGTGGCATCTACGGTGGACAGACCCACAGCCAGTCGCCGGAAGGGGTGTTTTCCCACGTATGCGGCCTGAAGACCGTGATTCCGTCCAACCCGTACGACGCCAAAGGCCTGCTGATCAGCGCGATCGAGGATGATGATCCGGTGCTGTTCTTCGAGCCCAAGCGGATCTACAACGGCCCGTTCGAGGGTTACCACGACCGGCCTTTGACGCCCTGGTCCAAGCACCCGCTGGGCGAGGTGCCCGAGGACTATTACGCCATCCCGCTGGGTCAGGCCAAGATCGTGCGGCCCGGTGCCGCCGTTACCGTGCTGGCTTACGGCACCATGGTGCACGTGGCTGAAGCTGCGGTGGCGGAAACCGAAATCGACGCCGAAATCATCGACCTGCGCAGCATCATCCCGCTGGACATCGACACCATCGTGGCGTCGGTCAAGAAGACCGGCCGTTGCGTGGTGATCCACGAGGCGACCCGCACCTCCGGTTTCGGTGCCGAACTGATTGCCGAAGTTCAGGAGTACTGCTTCTATCATCTGGAGGCGCCGATCGAGCGGGTCACCGGCTGGGATACGCCTTACCCGCATGCCTTTGAATGGGAATATTTCCCCGGGCCCAAGCGCCTCAAGGAAGCCTTGCAACGGGTCATGGAGGCGGCGTAATGGGCGTGCATACCTTCAAACTGCCGGATATTGGTGAGGGCATCGCCGAGGCTGAAATCGCCGAGTGGAAGGTCGCTGTCGGCGATGACATCGTCGAGGATCAGCCGCTGTGCGACATGCTCACTGAAAAGGCTGCGGTGGAGATTCCTTCGCCGGTGGCCGGCAAGATACTCGAGCTCAAGGGAGCGGCCGGGGATCTGGTTGCCGTGGGCGGACCGCTGGTGCTGATCGAAGTGGCCGGCGGGGCACCGCTTGAGGCAGATGCGAGTGCGGCGCCGGAGCCTGAGTTAACGCCGCAGTCGGCTGATAACAAAGCCGACAGCGGGGGCAGCCCGGCTGTTGTCAGCCCTTCGCCGCGCCGCGACGCGACGGCGTCCGCAAGTGCATCAGCACCGCGACCACCGGGTGAAAAGCCGCTGGCCTCACCCGCTGTGCGCAAACGGGCTCGTGAGCTGGGTATCGAGCTTGCCAAGGTGCGCGGCAGCGGACCCGCGGGGCGTATCAGCCACGATGATCTGGATGCTCACGTCAACGGCGCGGGCGCAGCAAGCGCGGGGCGTGCGCCGCGCATGGCGGTGGAGTCCGTGAAGGTGATCGGTGTGCGACGCAAGATCGCCGAGGCGATGCAGCGGGCCAAGCAGCGCATCCCGCATTTCGCCTATGTCGAGGAATGCGATGTCACCGAGCTGGAGAAGCTGCGCCAGCAACTCAATGCGCAGCGCACCGAGAATCAGGCCAAGCTGACCATGCTGCCTTTTCTGATGCAGGCACTGGTCAAGGTGGCCCCCGAATTCCCGCAGATCAACGCGCAATTTGATGACGAGGCCGGCGTGCTGCACCAGATCGCCGCGCTGCACATCGGCATCGCAGCGCAGACCGACAATGGCCTGGTCGTGCCCGTGGTGCGGCACGCGGAAACCCTGGACATCTGGGCCATGGCGGCGGAGCTCAAACGTCTGGCCGACGCAGCGCGCAGCGGCACGGCCAAGCGTGAGGAGTTGTCTGGCTCGTCGATCACCATATCCAGCCTGGGGCCGCTGGGCGGTATCGTCTCTACCCCGGTGATCAACGCGCCTGAGGTGGCCATCGTCGGGGTCAACAAAATGGTCGAGCGGCCGGTGATCCAGAACGGCATGGTGGTGCCGCGCCTGATGATGAATGTGTCGTCCTCCTTCGATCACCGCATCGTCGACGGTTGGGATGCGGCGTCGTTCATACAACGCATCAAGCAGCTGCTGGAAACGCCCGCGCTGCTGTTCATGCAGGAGTGGTCATGAGTCAGCAGGTGGACACCCAGGTGCTGGTGGTGGGAGGTGGCCCGGGCGGCTACGTGGCCGCTATCCGGGCCGGTCAGCTTGGTCTCAAGACCACCCTGGTGGAAGCCGACCGGCTGGGCGGCACTTGCCTGATGCGCGGCTGCATACCCTCCAAGGCCATGATTCACGTGGCCGGCAAACTGGAGGAGATGCTGGTCCATGTCGGTCAGGGCCATCAGGGTATCCGGCTTAGCAGCATGCCGCAGTTCGACATGGCCTATGCCGTGCAATGGAAGAACAGCGTGGTCGATCGTCTCAACAGCGGTGTTGCCGGCTTGCTCAAGCGCGCTGGTGTGCGCGTGGTGGCGGGCTGGGCGCAGTTCGAGGATGCCAAGCATTGTGTGGTCGCAAGCGCCGAGGGTGCGCTGCGCATCCGTGCCGAGCAGGTCATTCTGGCGACCGGCTCTGTGGCCTGCGGCCTGCCGCATATGCCGTTTGATGGCGAGCGCGTGCTGTCTTCAACCGAGGCACTGGATTTGCCGGCGCTGCCGGCCTCCATGGCTGTGGTGGGGGCGGGATACATCGGTTTGGAACTGGGTATTGCGTTTGCCAAACTGGGCTGCAAGGTGAGTCTGGTGGAGGCGCAGGATCGTATCCTGCCGTTGTATGACCAAGCCTTGGTCAAGCCGGTGGAAGACTGGCTGCGCCGTCATGACATCGACATTCACCTTGAAGCCAAGGCGTCCGCGCTCACCGATCACGCGCTGCTGGCGCAAACCGCGGGCGGCGAGATCAGCGTAGCGGCGGAAAAAGTGCTGGTCACCGTCGGGCGCCAGCCCAACACGGCCGGTTGGGGGCTGGAGAATATGCCGGTCGAGCGCGCTGGCGTGTTCGTCAAAGTGGATGAGGCGTGCCGCACCTCGGTCAGAGGGGTCTATGCGATCGGTGATCTGGTCGGCGAGCCCATGCTGGCGCACAAGGCCAGTGCCCAGGGCGAGATGGTGGCCGAGTTGATCGCCGGGCATAAGCGGGCTTTCGAGCCGCGTGCGATTGCGGCCGTGTGTTTCACCGAGCCGGAAATCGTTGGTGTAGGGCTGAGTCCGGATGATGCCCGGGCCCAGGGGCAGGACATCATCGTTGGAGAGTTTCCGTTACGCGCCAATGGCCGTGCCCTGAGTATGGATGCCGGGGCGGATGGCGGATTCGTGCGCATCACCGCGCGCGCCGACAACCATCTGGTGCTTGGCATACATGCGGTTGGCCGGCATGTCTCGGAGCTCTCCGGCGAATTTGCCCACGCCCTGGAAATGGGCGCACGTCTGGATGACATCGCCGGCACCATCCATGTGCACCCGACGCTCAGCGAAGCCTTCCATGAAGCCGCGTTGTCAGCGCTGGGTCAGGCCATCCATTTCTGAGCCTGACCCGCTGCGTCGGAACACGCTGAGCACATCAATCGGCAGGTTCTGTTCCAGCAACACGCCTTTTTCCGTGACCAGGATGTCGTCGGCGCGGAACATGGGAGGCCGCGCCAGCTGCACGGCGGACGGAAAATCAAAGGTCAGCAGATTGGTGTTCTGCAGAATTTCACCGTCAAACGACATCTGAAGAATGCGCCCGCCGAGAAAATCGGTGACCAGCAAGGTGTCGCCAGCGATACTCAGGTCATCGTGGATCGCCACATTGAAGGCGATCGGTGTGACCGGCCCGGCACTGCCATCGTCGAGCAGATCAACGTAGAAGATGCTGCCGCCGTCGGTGCTGAAAAAACGCTGCCCGCTGACCGCCAGGCCGTTGGGAAAGCGCGGCTGGTTGCCTACACCGAAGGGCAGCAGGCCCAGCACGGCGCCATCAACCCAGGTTTCCTGACCGAGGATGGTCATGTTGTCAGCCGGATCGATGCGCAGGCGCACAATCTTGGGCTCGGGTGGCAGGCAGACCGGGTTCAGTGGTTCATCGACCACATACAGTTCACCATCCGGCCCCAGCGCTGCGCCATTGGCGATGCACATGCCCTGCATCTGGAAGATCGGCGCCAGGCTGGCCACGTCGTCCAGCGGTGCGGCAAACAACTGGCCGTCGCCGCAGACCACGTACAGGGTCTGTTGTTTTTGCGCCATGCCAGTGAAGTTGCAGCCTGCTTCGGTCAGCGGTACGGCTTCAAAACTGTCGTCGCTGTGCTGAATGACCTCATAGGCGTTGCTGCCGCCGGTGACGAACAAACGGCCTTCAGGCGTGAAGTGAATGTTCTCCGCATCCGGGATGTTGACCAGTTCGATGACCTCGCCGCAGGCGGAGTTCACGCACAGGTCTTGCGCATCGACGATGTTGTTGTCGGGGCCGCGATCGGCGCCGCAGGCGGTAAGTGTTGCGGTCAGCAGGCTGGCCGCAATGGCGTATGTTCTTGTCATGGTCTCCCCAGAGAAAGTGCGCGGTTACACTTTGTGTCCGGATTCTAGGGTGAAAACGCCAAGACGCAATGAGTGACTTCAGTGATTTTCTGCGCGAGCAGTTTTCTCACCTGGGTGATGTCTCGGTGCGGCGCATGTTTGGAGGCGCCGGTCTGTTCTGCGACGGGCTGATGTTTGCGCTGGTCGCTGACGAGGTGGTGTACCTGAAAGTGGACGACCACAACCGCGCCGCGTTCGAGGAGAAGGAGCTTGAGCCTTTCGTCTACCAGCGCAAGGCCCAGCCCGTGACCCTGTCCTACCACCGCGCGCCGGAGGAGATTTTTGACGACCCGGATGCGGCGCGCTACTGGGGACGGCTGGCGCTGGATGCAGCTGTGCGGGGGCGTAAAACATGAGTCATGGCGAGCTGTTCATACAGCCGGCCTATCTGGATGCCTTGCACGGCAGTGGCAGTGCTGCGCCGGAGAGCGGTTGGCAGCACCTGCCTGAGCTTGCCCCCATGGCCTACCTCAAAAGCCATTCCTGGGGCGAGTTCGTGTTTGATTTCGAAATCGCCAATGCCTACCGGCAGGTTGGCATGGAGTACTACCCGCGCCTGGTTCTGGCCGTGCCCTTTACCCCGGTCAGCGGCCCGCGTCTGTGCGGGTTGACGGCGCCCGCGCTTGAGCAGGCCGTGGCGGAGCATGAGGCATCATCCGCGCATGTGCTGTTCGCCCAGACCGAGGATATCGAGGCCTTGACCCAGGCTGGCTGGCTGGCCCGCCAGGATTTGCGCTATGTCTGGCGTGATCGTGGTTTTGCTGATTTCGAAGGCTTTTTGTCTGCCCTGGCGAGCAAGAAGCGCAAGAACATTCGTGCAGAACGGCGCAGTGTGGCCGCGCTGGGCCTCGACATCCGCTGGCAGGATGCCGGTGAATTCAGCGCCGAGGAATGGCAGCAACTGTATCGGCTCTACACCCATACCTACGCGGTGCGCGGTCAGGCGGCCTACCTTGAGGCCAGCTGTCTGCGGGCTTGGGCGCGTGACCTGGCCGAGCAATTCGTGTTTTGCGTGGCGCGCCGCGATGGCGAGCTTGTTGCGATGGCGTTCTTCTTTCGCGATCACGACACCCTCTACGGTCGCCACTGGGGCAGCAGTTTGGCCGCTGACAAGCTGCATTTCGAGCTGTGTTACTACCAGGGCATCGAATACTGCCTGGCTCATGGGTTGACCACCTTCGATGCCGGTGTGCAGGGCAGTCACCGCATTCTGCGCGGTTTTGAGGCGGAGCTGAGCCGCTCGGCGCACTGGTTTGCCGACGCGCGTTTCCAGCGTGCGCTGGCTCGCGCTTTTGAGCAGGAGCGCACCGAGATCGAGCGTTATCTGGAGCAGGCTCGCAGCCATTCGGCCTACGCGCGCTGAAAAAAACCGCGACCTTGTCCGGATTCTGTGCGATCTTGCGTATAGCAAGGTGAACCGTACGTATGGTCAGGTCATGATCGATAAGAACAATCCCGGCGCCGCTTTGCAGCCGGACATGCCGCCCAGCCAGCCTGGCTTTCTGGAACTGGCTTCTTCGTCGCATTCCTCGCGTTTGCTGCGGGTGATCGAGCGCGTTGGCATGGGTGGATCGATCTTCCTGGCCTGTGCCGCTTTGTCCGCCATGTCGGTGGCGCTGGCCTCGCTCGCACATTATCTGACCGGTGACCCGATCGGCGTGACCGGCCTGCTCAACACCACCATGATTCCGTTTGTGTTAGGTGCGCCCACGTTGATTGCGGTGTTCTCTCTGTTGCAGCGTCTTGAGGCTACGCGTGCCGAGTTGGCCCGTTTGTCAACGCTGGACATGCTGACCGGCGCACTCAATCGGCGCAGCGTGATTGCCTGGGGTGAAGTGGCCTGCCATCCGGCGCCACATGAGACCCCGGTGCCTTACGTGTCGGTGGCGCTGATGGATGTTGACCGCTTCAAACAGGTCAATGATGAACACGGACATTTGATTGGCGACGAAACGCTGCGTCAGCTGTGTCGGGCGGTCAAGCGTCACCTGCCGCCGCAATGTCATTTCGGACGTTACGGCGGTGAGGAGTTTGCCGTGATCATGCCGCAGCTCAAACCGCAACAGGCCGAGGCGCTGGCCGAGTTGCTGCGTGAAGCGGTGCAGGCCGATTGTGCTCGGGTTCAGGGTCATCAGGTTGAGGCCACGGTGTCGATCGGTGTGGCCAGTGCGCGGGCAGGTCAGGGCGAGTTGGCCGATATGTTGTCACGCGCAGACGAGGCACTCTATGCAGCAAAGCGTGCCGGCCGAAACCGGGTCATGGCAGCCACGCCGGTGACGCCAGCCAAAGTCAGTCGGATCTGAATACGGTGCCGGGTCAACGCGGCCGCCCACGCTGCGTTGAACTTGCACATTCCGATGGATACGGCTTATGCGTTTGGTTCTTGTGGTGGCGGCACTGGCGGGGTTGTCGGCGTGTCAGGCGCCGGATTCGGATGAGCAGGACACGGCTGCATTGAATGGCGTATGGCGTGGTGTGGTCAGCGATGCCCAGCAGCATGAATCCTTGCAGGCTCACGTGCTGGACGGCCTGATGCTGGCTGTCAGTCATGATGGCAAGCGTGCACACAGTGGTGAATTACGCCTTGAGAACGGGCGTTTGCAAGGCTTGTATGCCGCGCGTGATGAGTTCGGCGCGCGCGATCGCGATTACCAACTGCGTGGGCAGGCCCGCAGCGGCGACAGTATTGAAGCGGACCTCTATGGCAAGCGTGAGGATGCGGCGCTTAGTCTTTTCTACAACGCAGATCAATCCTACCAGCACGCGTCCTACGCGCAGATTGCAGGGCTTTATTACCTCGACAGTGCCGCCTTAAAGATCAGCTTGTCGGTGGATGAAGACGGCTGGATCGAGGGCTACGATGACGCCGGTTGTGCCTATTTCGGCCATGTTGCCGTTCCCCATGCGGGGCGCAACGTCTATGCCGTTTCCATGGAGGTGGAAGGCTGTGCGCTGGCTGGTGATTTTGCCTTTGGTCTGGGCAGCCTGCGCGAAGCAGGAGGCTGGCCACAACTGGTTCTGCCGGTATGGTTTGATGAGCACGACCGCGTTGAGCCCTGGGTGCTTGAGCGGGTTTAAGCGGGCATAAAAAAAGCGGTGCACCGCGTGGCGGGCACCGCTTTTTGTACGTCCGTTGAAACTAGCTGCCTTTTTCCGGCGTGGTCTTGGCTTGCGTGGTTGCAGCCTTGGCCCGTGAGGTCGCGGCGCGTGCACGTGAGGTCACGTTTTTGCGTGCGCTGGTTGCCGTTGACTTGGCTGTTGATGAGGCCTTCTTGGCCGTCGTCGTCGCTTTCTTTGCAGCTGTTGTTGCAGTTTTACGCGCTGTGGTGCCAGCTTTTTTCGCCTGGGTGCTGGTGCGTGTGGCGGTCTTGCGCGCGGTGGTGGTGGCTTTCTTGGCCGTGGTATTGGCCTTCTTCGCCGTTGTGCTGGCGGCTTTCTTGGCGGTGCTCGAGGCTTTGCTGGCCGTTGCCGATGCCTTCTTGGTTGCTGTGCTTGCGGCTTTCGTGGTCTTGCGTGCGGCCGGCTTGGCCTTCGCTTTGGCCGTGGTGGTGGCCTTTTTGGCTGCTGTCGACGCGCTTGCCGTGGCTTTCTTCGCTGTTGTCTTGGCGGTGCTGGCGGCCTTCTTGGCCGCAGGTTTGGCTTTGGCAACGGTGGTTTTGACCGCGGCTTCAGCTTTCGCTACCGGTGCTGCAGGCGGCGGCGGATCGCCGGTCAGTTTGGCCACTTCGGCTCGCGTGTCATTGATGATGTCTGCGGTTTCGCGCAGGTTCTCCAGAATGCGGTCCATGGTCTCCTGGAGCATCGCCAGCTGAGTCTTGGCTGCGCCTTTGACGCTGCCACTCTTGCTTGCTGCCTTGAGACTTTTCTGCAGTTCCTTGTAGTGGTTCTTGAGCCCGTTGAGCTCGTGGTCAACCAGCTTTTCAAACCCGTTGGAAATGATGAGCCGCAGCTCATCCACTTTGGACTTCAGATCCTTCAACTTCTTCTTCGTGGCCATATTGATGCCCCCTGTGCGCAAGCTATTCAGGCGAAAGGAAAAACCCCGCCGCAGTGTAGGCGGCAGGGCGCGCCACTGTCAAAACACAGGGAGATGTGATACGCGCGCAGCCGGGTCACTGAGATTACATTCACCGGTTTGTCGTGTCTGGCTGGTAATATGCGCGGTCCACAAAGCGCGGGCGCGCGACGCACCCGTGATCATGACAACCAACCACGGAGCGAAGCATGGAATTTCAGGGACAGTCCCTGCAGCTCAAGATGCTGGGCGATGGGATCGCCGAGTTGATCTTTGATCTGCAAGGCGAGTCGGTCAACAAGTTTGACCGCCAGACGCTGGATGAATTGAAACAGATTGGCGACAGCCTGGCTGCGGCTAAGGACGTTAAAGGCCTGCTCGTCAGCAGCGCCAAGCCAGTGTTCATCGTCGGTGCTGATATCACCGAATTCGGTGAGAGTTTCAAGCAGTCGGATGAGCAGTTGCTGGAATGGTGCGCGCAGTCCAATGCGATCTTCAACACGATTGAGGATCTGCCGTTCCCGTCGGTCACTGCGATCAACGGCATCGCTTTTGGCGGCGGCTTGGAGATGGCGCTGTCGACCGACTACCGCGTGATGGCGGATGTGGCGCAGATCGGCTTGCCGGAAGTGAAGCTTGGCATTATTCCGGGCTTTGGTGGCACCGTGCGTCTGCCGCGCCTGATCGGCGCTGACAATGCGATCGAATGGATTGCCAGCGGCAAGCCGCAGAAAGCCGACGCCGCGCTCAAGAATCACGCCGTCGATGCGGTTGTCAGTGTTGATGCGTTGCGTGATGCCTCGCTGGCGCTGCTCAAGGATGCGATTGACGGCAAGTTCGACTGGAAGGCCCGTCGCGCTCAGAAAACCGGCAAACTCAAGCTCAACATGGTCGAATCCATGATGGTGTTCGAAACCGCCAAGGGCTTCATCGCAGGCCAGGCCGGCAAGAACTACCCGGCCCCGCTGGCGGCTGTGAAGTCGATTCAGAAAGGCGCGGGTAAGGATCGTGATGGCGCGCTGAAGGCTGAACACGAAGCCTTCTTGTCGGTGGCCAAGACGTCGGTGGCCGCCAGCCTGATCGGTCTGTTCCTGAATGACCAGCTGCTCAAGAAGAAAGCCAAGGGCGCAACCAAAGCCGGCAACAAGGTCGAGCTGGCTGCGGTACTGGGTGCCGGCATCATGGGCGGCGGTATTGCCTACCAGTCGGCTTCCAAGGGCACGCCGATCGTGATGAAGGACATCAAGACCGAGCAGCTCGAACTGGGCCTGAACGAAGCCAACAAGCTGCTAGCCAAGCTGGTCGAGCGTGGCAAGATCGATGCGGTCAAGATGGGCAAGGCCCTGGCCAACATCCGGGCAACCCTGAATTACGGCGATTTCAATGACGTCGACATCGTGGTTGAAGCGGTGGTTGAAAACCCCAACGTCAAGCACGCGGTGCTGGCCGAAGTGGAAGATCAGGTTGGTGAGGATGCGATCATCACCTCCAACACCTCGACCATCTCGATTTCCTATCTGGCTCAGGCGCTCAAGCGTCCGGAAAACTTCTGCGGCATGCATTTCTTCAACCCGGTGCACAAGATGCCGCTGGTGGAAGTGATCCGTGGCGAGAAGTCCTCTGATTTGGCCGTCGCCACCACCGTGGCTTACGCTGCGGCCATGGGCAAGACCCCGATTGTGGTCAACGACTGCCCGGGCTTTTTGGTCAACCGCATTCTGTTCCCGTACTTCGCCGGCTTCCAGGCGCTGATGAACGAAGGTGCTGATTTCCGTCAGGTCGACAAGGTCATGGAAGGCTTTGGCTGGCCGATGGGCCCGGCCTACCTGCTCGACGTGGTCGGTATCGACACCGCCCATCATGCTCAGGCAGTGATGGCGGAAGGCTTCCCCGATCGCATGAAGTCCGAGCAGCGCACTTCTCTGGACGTGATGTACGAGGAAACCCGTTACGGTCAGAAGAACGACAAGGGTTACTACGTCTACGAAGTTGACCGTAAAGGGCGTCCCAAGAAGGTCTTCGATGCTGGCGTGATGGACATGCTCAAGCAGGTTCAGCCGGACGGTGTGAAGGAGTTCGACAAGCAGGAGATCGTCGAGCGCATGATGATTCCGATGATCATCGAAACCGCTCGCTGCCTGGAAGAGAAGATTGTCGAAACCCCCAACGAGGCCGATATGGGCCTGATCCTGGGGATCGGTTTCCCGCCGTTCCGTGGTGGTGCCCTGAAGTACGCCGACACGCTGGGGCTGCAGGCTGTCATCGACATGGCAGCCAAGTACAGCCATCTCGGCAAGTTGTATGAGCCGACTGAGCGCATGCGTGAAATGGCCGCCAACGGCGAAACCTACTACGGCTGAACGGATACGGAGTTAAACCATGACTGAAGTGGTAATTGTTGATGCGGTCCGCACCCCGATGGGCCGCTCGAAAAACGGCGTGTTCCGCAATGTGCGCGCCGAGAATCTGTCAGCCGAAGTCATCAAGGCTTTGCTGGCGCGCAACGCGGCACTCAACGCCAAGGACATCGAAGATGTGATCTGGGGCTGCGTGCAACAGACCCTGGAGCAGGGCTTCAACATCGCCCGCATGGCCTCGCTGCTGGCGGGCCTGCCGCATGAGGTGTCGGGGCAGACCGTCAACCGTCTGTGTGGTTCGTCGATGACCGCGATTCATACCGCGGCTGGTGCGATTCACGCGGGCCTGGGTGATGTGTTCATCTGCGGTGGTGTTGAACACATGGGCCATGTACCGATGACCCACGGTGTTGACCCCAATCCGGCCCTGTCGGTGAACGTGGCCAAAGCCTCGGGCATGATGGGCTTGACCGCCGAACTGCTCGGCACCATGAATGGTATTTCGCGCGAAGCGCAGGACGAATTCGCCCTCAACTCGCACAAGAAAGCCTATCGCGCCAACACCAATGGCGAGTTTGCCAATGAGATGATCAAGGTTGCCGGGCATGCTGCTGATGGTGCTGCGACCCTGGTCGATTTCGACGAAGTGGTGCGTGCCGATGCCAGCCTGGAAGGCCTGGCGCAATTGCGCCCGGTGTTCAACCCGGCCAGTGGCACGGTCACCGCAGGCAACTCCTCGGCGCTGTCCGATGGTGCTTCCGGTGTGCTGCTGATGTCGCGCGAGAAGGCCGACGAACTGGGCCTCAAGCCGATGGCCAAGATTCGCGCCATGGCCAGTGCCGGCTGTGATCCGTCGGTGATGGGCCGTGGTCCGGTGCCGGCTACGCAGAAGGCGCTCAAGCGTGCCGGGCTGGAGCTCTCGGATATCGGTGTGATCGAGCTGAACGAAGCTTTTGCGGCACAGTCGCTGGCCGTGATGAAGGAGCTCAAGCTGTTGGATCAGCAGGACAAGGTCAACCTCAAGGGCGGCGCCATTGCGCTGGGTCATCCGCTGGGTTGCTCGGGTTCGCGCATCACCGGTGCGTTGGCTCACATCATGAACGAGCAGAACCAGCAGTTCGGTTTGGCCACGATGTGCATCGGCATGGGCCAGGGTGTGGCTACGATTCTGGAAAAAGTGGACTGACAAAACCACGCATGCAAAAACGAGAAGCCGGGCTTGTCCCGGCTTTTTTGTGCCTGGCCAAAGATGCGGCTAGCATTTTTGGCTTCACCTGCCCGCAGTGCCGGGACTGGCCGATAGATCCATGACCGCTTCATCGACATCCCGTGCAATGAGCCTGCTGCAGACCTTGGGCTGGGAAACCGCCCTGTATGCCTTTGCCTTATGGCTGCTGAGCGTGCAGGGCTGGGGGCCGGGGGATGTGGTCTGGTCGCTGTGGTCGACCAGCTTGATCACCGGCTACATCACCCTGTTGGTCACGATCATCGGGGGCGGCGCAACCTTGGCGGCGCGCGGCGGCGGTGGTCTCGGGGCGTTTGCCATTTTGCTCGCGGGGGCTGCCTTCATGCTGGCCTTTTTCAGCGTGCACTTTGGCATGTTCCACGTCATTCACAGCGTGTTTCTGAACCTGTTCTTCCCGCTGGTGGAGTGGGGGCGTCAGGAGCCAGATCTTCTGGTCCAGGCTCAGACGTACCTGATGCGTTGTTTTGAGGCCTACCCCGCCTTCATTGCGCTGTGCGTGCTGTCTCATGTGCCGGCATGGCGGCGTCCTGCGTCACTGCGCCATGGCATGACTGCGCCCTATGCCAATGTGGTCAAATTGCACCTGATCATTATGGCAATTGGGTTCAGCCAGGCGGCCAGCGCCGAGTATGCGACGGTGATCGTTTTCCTCGGGGTGTATTTCCTGCCGTTAGGCGCGATATGGCGGGCCGTGCGTGGCGTACCCCGCGACGCTACAGCGGCGAGTTGATGTGTTGTGCGCCTCGACAAGACATCGCCCCGACTGGATCCAGCCGGGGCGATGCACGGTGCAGATTTAGCGGCGCCCGCGGTTACGCAGCGTGTCCGGGCGGAAATCGGCCGGGCTGCGCTGGATCGGCTGGTATACCGACGGTTCTTCGTTGCGCAAACTTAATGCGATGTAACGCCCGGCGTTCAGGTCATGGTGAACTTCCACACCAGGCGCCAAAAATGGCACGTCGTAGTAGGTGTAGGAGTGCAATTCGTCGACCCGCCACAGCTCATCGCGATTGTCATACTTGTCCGCTACGTGGACGATGAAGCTGTCCTCATCGAGGAAGAAATCGCGCGTTTTGTAGATGTGGCTGGTGCCTGACTTCAGACTCGCGCGCACATGCCAGACTCGGTGCAACTCGTAACGAGCGTGCTCGGGGTTGATGTGCCCGGGGCGGATGACATCGCGAATTTTCAGATCCGGACCGTTGATCTTGTAGGCGTTGTAAGGAATGTAGATGTCCTTCTTGCCGATCAGCTCCCAGTCGTAGCGGTCGGTGGCGCCATTGAACATGAAGAAGTCGTCATTGGTGCGCAGACCGTCAGCGGCGGTACCGGGATTGTCATAGGCAACATTCGGAGCCAGGCGAACACGGCGCTGGCCTGGGTTGTAGGTCCAGGCTTTGCGCGGCTGTTTCACCTGATCAGCATAGTCATAGACCAGCAGGATCGAGCCCGCCAGGCGCGGCGGTGCTTGTACCATCTGCAGGAAGTAGAACAGCAGATTGTCCTGGCGCTGTTCTGGCGACTTGCTTTGGTTGCCGTAGACAAAGTCGTACTCGTAGTCGAATTCGACCAGGTTGTAGTCGCCGCGCGTGGTCACAGGAGCCTGTGACCAGCTGGTGGCGTAAGTGTCGCCCTTGTAGACCGTCAGGTGGTTCCAGATCACCTCGAGTCCGTTCTGCGGGATCGGGAAGGGAAAGCCGCCGGTGGTTCCGGTGAAACCATTGCCGCTATCGAGCAACTTCACACGCGTGGCGTTGGCTTGGGTTTCATCGTAGATGCCCTGAGGGTAAAGCGCGCTGCGCCGGCTCGGGTAGACCACCATTTTGCGGCTTTCCGGATACCGCTCAAACAAGGCAATCTGGCCCGGCGTGAGGTGTTCCGCGTGCTTCTGGTAATTGCTGGCGTCAATGGTGAACAGAGGGGCATCTTCGGCCCATGGATCAGGATAATGTCCACCCTGCTTGAAGCCCTGCGGGATACGCTGGATGCCGCCGGTCCAGGCCGGAATCGTACCCGCCTTGTTGCCGGCCTTTTCGGCGCCCACCGGGGTCAGATTGTTGCCCAGTTGCTTGGCTTGTTCGGGGGATACCGCTGCCCATGCACTGTGCGCACCTGCGACCGCGGAAAGCAGCGTCAGAACGAATGTGATCTTTCTCATCGGTGTTTCCTTGGTGGGGCTCAAAACGCGTAGCTGATGGAAATCGCGAGAAAATCACGATCAGCGGATGGGTTGGAACTGGTTGAGAAGCTGGACGACTGGTCGGGCGAGCCCGGCGCGAATGTGGTTTCGTTCAGCTGTGCGCCCGGTGCAACCGGGTCGGTGCCGCTGTAGTTACGGCCGCCGAGAAAGGCGGTGTAGGCGATATCCGCCTGCCAGCGTTGCAGATAGTCGAAGCGCAGGCCCAGAGCCAGCACGTTGCTGTCCTCGTTGAAATTGCTGCTCACGCCGTTAACGTTGTGGAACCAGACCAGGCGCGGCGACATGTTGATCGAGGCGAAAACGTTGGTGTAATCCAGACGTGTAACGAAGCGATACCCCCACGAAGACGTGGTGGCAAAACCGCCACCGACGGCTTCCTGGCAAGAGCCATTGGAGACTGCGGCGAGCAATGCCGCACCGCCAGGTTGGCGGCACGATGGCAAGGCCGCGCCGGGGCCGTTGAACGGCAGATCGGACAGGTCCTGATGGGTGTAGCCAATCTCCGAAAGCAGAATCCACTGGCTGGCCCCGAAGCTCGGGCCCATCGCCTTGGTCAGGGTGACCTGGGCTTGTGTGGTTGCGACGCGCTCGTATCCGCGGATGGTTTCACCCGGCGCCGCGCCTGCCGGACGAAGCAGTGAACCGGCCGGAACCAGCGATGCCAGCACCACTTCGGCGCCACTGATTTGCACTGGGTTGTTGGGGCGATAAGACACTTCACCCTGGATCGCCACGCCAGCCGGGCCGCTGGTGTTGAAGCTCAGGCCATACAACTGGATGTCTTCCGGGTACTCGACAAAGTAACTTGCGCGACAGCCATCGGCGGCCGGGTTTTGCGAGCAGGTTGGGGTGCCCAGATTGCCCGGGTTGGTCGCAGCACCGCGAATTGAAGACACCAGGGGCAGACGGCTGTGATAGTTCAGGTAGTAGAGCCCGAACTCTGTCGAGTTCAACCATTCCGCGTAGTAGCGCAGAGCGAAGCCGGCTTGGCTGGTCTGATCTTTAGGATCTCGGTTGTGTTCGCGTGGGACCCAGGCCTGCTGGGCGCCATCGTCGGACGGGTCGTCATTGAGCACAGCAAACGGGCGGGTGTTGTCGTCGTGGCGACGTCCGAAGCTGACCACCACGTTGTCGCCGTCGTCGGATGCAAAATCATTGGTCGAGAAGTAACTGCCCCGTGGGTCGATTTCGACTTCCTTCCAATCGGCCATCCAGACCAGCTCAGCACTCAGATTGTCGGTGAGTGAGCCGCCAATCCACAGCATCGGAGTGGGTGTGAGCGCTTCTTTGAGCTCGGAGCCGGGCAAACGAAACTTCACCACATCAATCGGATTCAGCACGTTGATGCTGTTGCCAATGAACGTGCTTTCACCCCAGTTGACCACTTGATTGCCGGCCTGCACCAGAATCGAGCGTTCGCCGAGGCGGAAGCTGCCATAGGCGAACAGATCAAGCAGTTCCACTTCGGAATCCAGCCGGCTGTGCCCCCGGCGTCCCAGTTCAGCTTCGCCGAGCGCGCGTGATCGACCGGCACCGTCGTTGGCGCTGAGGCGCGCTTCGAGGTCACCGGCATTGTCGGCTTCGGGGTTGTAGAACGCCGAAATTCGGGAGAACAGACCGTACTGCCTTGAGATCGAGGCATCGATGTCGAAGGTCGCCTTGATCGCTGATGACACCACATCACCGGCTTTGTAGCCAAGGTTGCCATCATCGCCGTTGGCTGAGCGTGAGGTCCCGCCATTGCTGATCGCAATCTGGTCGGCATCCGGGTCGTTCATGCGCAGACTGACGCCGGCGGAGAGGGTGGTGTCGACCTGAACATCGACCGGGCCGAGCAAGTATGAGGCCGCCTGAGCGGGTAGGGCGACGACGCCGAGCGACATTAATGATGCGCGCGCGAGCGTCCGACATTGCAATGCCGGCATAGTGTGTCTCCTGTTCGAAATCCGGTGATGACCGGTCAGTTTTTATAGGTTTACAGCGTGAAAATTCACGAGCGAACAGTAGGCGCGCGTTGCAGCTGCGTCAAATCCTTGTAACACAGCGTAACAAAAGCTACGCCGACGACGCCGGACAAGATCTGGCGCCGTCAGCCGAGTCGTCGAACGACTCAAATATGCAGCGTGTAGGGAGCCTGCGTATGTGCGGTCAGGCGGGTCGGTTCAGGCCACGAGACACTTTGCGTCAGTTGCTGGCGCATCACGTTGACTGCGGCGGTGCTTTCGGCGATGACGTTCAGCGTACCGGCACCATTGGTGGCCATGGTGTAGCCGCTGAAGCGTGCATCGGCGAATTCGAGCTGCTGCGGGTCAATTTCGGTTTGCGGCAGGTACAGGACGGTCACGCGCCCGGCGTCGGTATCGGCAATCAGATGCAGGCCGCGACCGTGCGGCGTTGGGCACAGGAAGGCGAAGCGGACGTGCTCCAGTTCGCCGTGAAGCTCGCCGCCCATTTCGCGGAACATGCCGCGCAGCTCAGTCTGGCTGATGACATGGTCAGCACGTTCAAGCATGGCGATTTCTTCGTACACATGAGACAGCGCCTGCTGGCTAACGGGCAGTTCATCGACGGGTGGTGGCGGGCTCAGCACGAGCGTGGCACTCAGCACGACCGATGCGGCCAGGGCCAATCCGGCAAACACTCGGCGTTGGCGGCGACGCCGCCCATGCATGGCGGTGTTAAGCAGGATGCGTCCCTGCAAACCTTCAGGCGCTGCGGGTTGGTTGAGTGCGAAGCGCAAGGTCTTGTCGAATTGAGCGGCTTTGCGCGCGGTTTCAAGCGCGGCCGGATTGTCTGCCAGCCAGGCACGAAAGTCTGCATCATCGTCAGTGGGCTCGGCGTAGCAGCGCCGGCGCAGCTCGAGTTCATCCATGGCTGGCCTCCGAGGCTTGCGGGTTCATGATGTCCATCAGCATTTTCTTGGCGCGAAACACGCGCGTCATGACGGCGCCTTTGCCCAGATCCAGGATGTTGGCGATCTCCTCGCAGGAGAAACCACCGATAGCCTGAAGCAGGAGTGGGTCGCGATAAGCGTGGTCGAGTTGCAGGATGGCGCGGCGCAATTCGTGGCTGTCGAGCTCGAACTCGAAGCGGTCGTCATTGAGTGCGACATCATCGAGTTCGACATCGACAATATCGAATTGCTTGCGTTCGAAGCGGCGCGCATTTTCGCGGCGCAATATGGTCATCAACCAAGCTTTTGCAGCCTGGTGTTCCTGCAGTTGATCGAGCGATTTCCAGGCGCGCAGAAAGGTTTCCTGCACGACATCTTCAGCGCTGGCGTGATGACCGTCGCACAACCAGTAGGCATAACGGTAGAGCAGGGCCGAATGCCCGCTCACCAATGCCTCAAATCGCCGTTCTTTGTTCATGCCGCTATAGACCCGGGTTCGCGGCAAATGCTTTCACCCGGGTGCTATGCGATCAGCTGGGAATGAAGTGAATCGGGTACTTGATGGTCATTTCGGACACATCTTTGGCCCCGAAGTTGATCAACTTCACACGGCGAATGATGCGGTCTTCCAGCTCGGCGTTATTGAGCTGGCTGGACACGATGCGGCAACGGGTCACTTCCCCGGACGGTGCGATCGTGATCTCCAGAACCACTTTGCCCTGCAAGGTGGCGTCACGCCGCAACGCGCGGTTGTACAGCGAGTACAGACCGCTCTTGTTGCGATCCATGACAATCTGGATCTCTTCCAGCGAGCGGCCCTGCAGGCGGCTGTCGCCACCGAAGCCGGCTTCACTGGTGTCGGCGCCGAAGCCACCGCCACTGGCGGTGATGCCAGAGTTGACCTGGGTGGTCTGACGACCTTTCAGCCCGGTGGTGCTGGGGTTGGTGTTGCGGCTCGGCGCACTGCCAACACCACCACTGCCGCGGTTCAGATTGGAGGTCAGCACGCTACTGCTCGAAGCCACTTCTTCGCTCGCGCTGCTGGCCTGAGTCAGTGGTCGGCTGTTGGCGGTGACCACCGGGTCCTGTTCGCGCAGGGAGTCGAGAGCGTTGAACGCGGCTGAGAACTTGCGTTGGACATTCTCACGCGCCTGTTGACGCGCATCGACCTGTGGCTCCGGCTTGGTTTCCGGCTGTGTTTCGGGCTGCGGTTCTTCCTCCGGAGCAGATTCCGGCTCCGGCTCTGCATCCGGCAGCTCTTCTTCGGCCGGTTCCTCAACCACCGGTTCCGGTGCGGGTTCAGGCGCTTCCTGCTGGGCTGCCGACTGCATCAACAGTTCGGCATAGCGATCCGACAGTTGTTCGCCGCCACCCTGTTTCAGACCGCTGAGTTCCCACAGCGGAATCAGAATGCCGAGAATAACGAAAGGCAGGGCAACCATGAGCAGGGTGCGCTGGAAGCGTGCTTCATCGCGTTCCAGTTCAGCCCAGCTGTTGCGGGAGAAGGCGATGCTGGTCACTCGCTGGTTCCTCCCAGATTGACGGTGTCCTGATCACGCTGCAGCACAGCGAAGGACAACAGGCCGTACTGCGCCTGTGTGCAGGTCAGCATGACTTTCTTGATCAGGGCGTAGGGCAGCCCCTTGTCGGCCATGATGGTGATCTCGCCACGATCCTGTTCGTCCGAGTCGCCCACTTTGACCACACGCTCGGCCTGGGCTTCCAGTGCGGTGCGCAGGGCGCTCAGGTCCCCGCTGCTGCGGCTGGCCTCAGCCGTGGGCATGACGGCCTGGCCATTCACCAGGATGTCTTTCTCGGTGATCATCACCAGAACCGTTTCGCGGGCGCGTTCGGTGGCCAGCGATTCCGGCAGCTCAAGGTTTTCAGCATTGGGCAGCACTTCCACTGCGGCCGATTGGGCCAGCAGGAAGAACACCAGAATCGTGAAGATGTCCATCAGGGACACCAGATTCAGCGAGCCCACGCGATTCTTGTTCATCGCGCGCACTTCCATGCGATGCGCTCTGCGCGTCTGATTCACGGGGTTGGCTCCTGTGCGCTTTTCATCGGTGCATCGCCCAGGGCAATGGCCGGAAACAGTTCACGGTCGCGAGTGTCACCAGTCTGTTCCTTGGTCGCCACGCGCACGGCATCCATGACCTGAATCACGGTGTCGTAGTCGATTTGCGGCTCCAGCAACAGGGTTGCACTGGTTTCCTGCGGGATGCGGTCCTTGACCATAACCATCAGTTCGGTCAGCGCGGCGTAGTTGTAGCCATCCGCCACTTTCTCGATCGGTTTGATCACACCATCACGATCGCTGACCGTGATGCCGCTCTCACGCACCGTGATGGTCAGGCGCTGCTTGGGCTCTTCTTCACTCGGTTCGCTGTTCGGGCTGGGCAGATCAAGCTCCAGCACGGCCAGCCGCGAGAAGACCGCCGTAATCAGCAGAAACGGGACCAGGATGACCATCAAATTCATGAAGGCCGTGATGTTCATCTCCGCCGGTTCCTGATGACGGAGGCGATGACGACGCCAGCGGGATTTCATGCCGGAAACTTAGCTTTGCTGAGCGGAGGCGTGGTTCTCGCGAGATTCGGAGAACTGATTGAGGAACTTCACCGTAGCCATTTCCAGGCTATCCACTAGGGCGGTGGTTTTGGCCTGTAACCAAGCGTGGATCAGCAGCAGCGGGATCGCGCACATCAGACCAAAGGCGGTGGTGTTCATGGCGACCGAAATTGAGGCCGACAGCATGTTGGCTTTCTCGGCCGGGTTGACGTTGGCCACGGCCTGGAAGCCCTGAATCAGGCCGATGATGGTGCCGAGCAGGCCGAGCAGGGTGGCCACGTTGGCAAACACCTGCAGGAACGGCGTGCGGCGCTCCAGCTGCGGCAGCACTTCCATCATGCTTTCTTCCATGGCCATTTCCAGATCTTCGCGACGGCGTGCGGTCTTGATACGGGCCAAGCCGTAACTCATGACGCGGGCCAGCGCACCGTCGGATTCTTCGGTCTGCGACAGCGCGGCGTCGTAGCGGCCCTGGGCGACCAGCGGCGCAACCGCTTCCCAGATCTTGCGGTTGTTGACCCGCGTGCTACGCAGATAAAGGGTTCGTTCGAGGGCGATGGCCAGACCCAGGATCAGCATTGCAACGATCGGGTACATGAACGCGCCACCTTCCTGGAAAAAGCGCGCAACGACTGTGAGGAATTCCATGATCTTTCCTTATTTCAACTATTTACGCCGCGCTGCGGCATCCAGAGCGTCAAGATATTCGACCTGACGTTTGAAAACTTCGGGGTCCAAAGGCGTGGTGCCTACGTCCAGATACCGCGAGGGGCGGTCGAGCTCTTCTCCGGGAGTGGCAGTACGCCACGGGGAGATGTACAAACCAATTGGCAGCTCACGATCACCGATGATCGTCGTGCCACCAAGCTCAACTGCTTGATCGTTGTTCTGGGCCTGCGCCGACAATGGCCATGCCAGAGTCAGTGCGAGCACTGCGCTGTAGTGTAAACAGCGTTTTGTTGCGCTGCAAAATATCATGTTTGGCTCCCGCATCAATTCACTTGCCGCTGCGCATCAGCGATCCAACTCTTGACGGTCTGGTCCAGGGCTTCCTCGCCCACCATCGCTGCATAGCGCTCGTAGTAGGGCAGCGCACGTCGGACCTGATGCAGATACAGGTCATGCAGAATGGCCAGATTGAGGTAGGCATTGGGGTATTGCGGATCCACCGCAATGGCCTTTTCGTAAGCTTGCTGGGCAGCGGCGAAATCACCGGCCTCGCGGGCATAAACCCCACGCAGGTTGTAGGCCGCGGCCTGGTTGGGATTGATCTCCAGGGCTTTGCTGAGTGCCGCTTGGGCCAGGTCGTCGCGCTGGGTGCGCTTGTACAACAGGGCCAGATTTACATGCGGGCTACTCTGTCCCGGATTGCGCTCGGCATAAGCCTTGAGCGCCGACTCGGCAGGGCCCCAGCGTTCCTGGCTGAGATAGCTGAGCGCCGCAGCATAGTCTGCCGGCAATTCGACCTTGGGTTTGATCGCCGGGGTGTCGCCGTCGGTGCCTGGACCCTGCGGGATGACCGCACAGGCCGACAACGCGGCGGCCAGGCCCAGGCTCAGGCCGTGCTTAATCCAGGGTTTCAAGCGTCACCTCGATGCGTTCGGTCTTGTTGTAGCGGGCTGGCAGCAGCTTGGCCAACGAGGCATAACTGGCTTTGACCCACTGGTCGTAGAGGCCGTCTTCGGTCCGTTGGGTGTTGACGGCATGAATCTCGATGGCTTTCTCCTCAAGCGGGAAGGCCTGATCTTCGAGCAGGAACTGGTATTCCTCCAGTTCAAGCTCGGACAAGCCGCGCGGACGTTCCGAGTCGAGCAGAGCGCGTGAGAAGTTTGCGTAAAGCTCGCCAATGCGGAAGGTCGCTTCGGTGGCGTATTCGGCAATGGCGTAGTTGTTGACGGTTTGATACGCCGCCAGAGCCTTGTCCATGGCTGCCTTTTTAGCAGGCAGACTGCGGTTGAGCGGTGTGCTCAAACGCAGACGGTCGAACTCGGCACGTACGTCGTTGGCCAGGGTCAGGCTGGCTTTGGCGGCCAGGGTCTGGCCACGCGCGGTGGACTGGCTGCCAGCGGCGTTTTCGCGTGTGATCAGGGCCTGCAACCAGCGACGGTTGGCTGCGCGGTCGCCGCGTGCCTCGGTCAGCTCGATGAGCCGCTCATGCGCCTTGAGAACCTGCGCATATGGCTGGCTGTAGGTGTTGGCGAAGTAGGCGTAAGCCGTTTCGGCTTGGGCCAGCGATTGAGCTTTGTCATACAGCGACGCGGCTTCCCAGGCGGCCTCGCGTTTGGCTTCAGCGGTTTCGCTGTTGCTGCGTGCGATGCGTTCGAACTCGGCGGCAGCGAGCAGCGGCTTGTCATCTTTAAGATAAACACCAGCCAGCTTGCGCGTGACCTCGGCCTGCAAATCATGCGTCGGGTAGGCGCGGCGGAAGCCGAGCAACACCTCGGCGGCACGCGTCCAGTTTTCCTGGGTGATCAGCGCCGCAGCGGCATCGAAGTCACCAGCCGCTGCCAGCTTGCTGCCGGGCTGAACATTCTTGACGCGCAGGAAGTGGCCAATCGCGGTGTCCAGGTCCTCGGCATCGCGGGCGGCTTCGCCCTGGCGGTAGATGGCGGTGGCCAGGTTGTCACGCAGTTCCGCGGCCTGCGGGCTTTGCGGTGTGCTCAGGGCAAGCGCCTGGGTCAGGCCTTGTTCGGCTTCCGGATAGCGCTTCTCATCCATGTGCGCGTAGCCGATCAGTGTCCAGGCCGGGCTCTGCAGCGCTTTGGCGCCAGGGCCCTGCATGGCGGTTACACGGGTTGCGACGGTGATCGCTTCGTCGGTGGCCTTGATGGCGTAGAGATCTTCTGCAGCGCGCATCAGCACACGCGGCTGTTCTTCATGCTCGGGGAAGCTGTCGGCAAAGCGCAGGGCTGTATCGACCGAGCTGCGCACGCGCTCCAAACGGGCTTCTCCGGTGGCCTTTTCAGCCAGGGTCTGGCGCGACAGCACGGCCGCGTAGCCGGCTTCGGCTGAACGCTCATGTTCCGGGTAGTCCCAGGCGGTGCGGGTGTATTGCTCGGCCGCCTGCTCAAATTGCTGGTTCTGGAAGTAGGCCTCGGCCAACAGGAAGTTGATATCCGGGCGGTTGTCGGCATCGTCGAAACGTTCGAGATAGCGCGCGTATGTCTGTGTGGCCTGCTCAAACAAACGGGCTTTGTCCGCCGCGGTGGTGGCCTTCTGGGCGCCGGTATGCCAATGGCGGGCCAGTTCATCCATGTTGCTGCGCAACTGCTCGTAGGCTTGTGGCGAGTCTTCGCGGTTGTGCACGGTCCAGTAGATCTGGTCGAGATCGTACTTTTCGACGTAGTCGACTTTGGCCTTGAGCACCAGGTCGGCAAAACCGGCCTGATCGTAAACTTCGATCACGCGGGCCTGAAAGGTCGGCGCCAGCGGATGCGTGGGGCTGCGATCGGCCAGGCCGGCGTAAGTCCGCGCGGCGTCGTCGTAGCGGTTCTTTTCCAGGAACAGCTTGGCCAGATTTTCGTACAGCACCGGCTCGAAGCTGCGTACCGGTTTGCCTTCCAGATACTCGGTGATGGCCACGCCGCCACCAAGGTAGGAGAAGCTCAAGGAGACCACGCGCAGCACGTCTCGGACCAGCTCACGCTGGGCCCGTGAGACCACTTCCAGGGTGGCGTCGAGGTTCTCCGCCGCGCCGACCGGCAATTCGCGGTCGAGAATGGTCATGAAGGTATCGAGTGAGTCGGCGTAACGTTCTTGCTTGAAGATTGACCAGCCGTACTTGTATTGAGCTTGCTCGAAGTAGCTGGTGCGGGGCCCTTTGGACAGGACGGCGGCGTAGGCTTTTTCGGCCGGCTCGTAATCACGTCGATTGAACAGCAGTTCGGCGCGACGGAACTCGGCATCGGTCCACAGTGCGCTATCCGGGAAGGTTGTGGTCAGCTCGTCCAGACTTTCGATCGCTTTGTCGACCTCGCCGGTATTTTGGTAGGCGCGTGCCAGTTGATACAGGATGCGGTCGTTGTTCGGGTCGGACGGGCGTGAGTCGAGCAGGCTGTTGTACAGGTCGATCGAGCTTTCTGCGCTGGCGTTGCCTTGAGCGGCGGCTTCGGGGTCCAGTTCGGTGACTTCGACCTGCAAATCGGCCAGGCGGCGCTGTGCCTCCCATTTGATCGCGCGATCATTGGGGGAGAGCTCCAAAATCTGGCGATAGTTCTCAATCGCTTTTTTGGTTTTTTCAACGTCGGCCAAACCCTCGGTTGGCCGCGGCGTGGCGCGTGCGCTGCTCTGCGGAGGCGGGGTTGGGGTTGCGACCGGTGGCAGCAGTTCGTCGAGCGTCGGCGGTGCCTGTTCCAGCGACTCGATGTTGCGATGCTGTTTGGGGTCATAGGGGGTGGCGCAGGCCGCCAAAATGGCGCTTGCGGTCAGCCCGAGATAGAGATGACGGTTCATTGCGCGTCGTCCTCGATGTCAGCCTGCGCTTCGTCGTACAGGCGGGCCAGCGCGAAGCGGGCATCGATCAGGTAGCGGGTCAGCATAGCTTTGTGTTCCTGCATGCCCGCGACGGCGATGGATTCGAGCAGTGCACGCTGACGCTGCAGCAGCGGGTTGATCTGCTCAAGCAGAACGTCGATACGCTCCATCATGGCCAGTGCAGACTGGCTTGGGCCTTGCACGAACGGCCCGTGCTGATCTTCGAGCTGCAAAGCAATTTTTGGTGCGTAGCGATAGGTCCAGGCAAGCAGGCCTTCCAGGGTCTCATTGCGCGGGAAGCGCCCAAGGCTGGTTTCCAGACGCAGATCCGGCGTGATGTTCTGCCACAGCGGTGGCTGATTGGCGAGGCGCTGGCGGAACAGTTCCGGGGCGGGAACGGAGGCTTGACCGGCGCCGCTACTGGCCATCTCCAGGGTTGAGCGGTGGCGCACCAGCTTGCGTTGCAGTTGCTTCAGGTCGCGATAATTCTTGAGCGCCTCCTGGAAACGGTGCTCGCCCAGGATTTCAGCCAGATAATAGGTTTCCGGTGCATCGGGAAGATCGCGCAGACGCCAGTTCCAGCCGGCCTCACGATCACGGTCGCGACGGATCATGGTTTCGATCATGCGGCCGCTGAGGATGCCGTCCATGGCCTTTTCCAGGCCATTGCGGCCGGCTTCCAGGCGTTCAATCGCACGTTCATAGAACTGGCGCGCACGATCTGGCTCGCCCAGGGTATCGAGGGCGAACGGGATTGCCAGCTGAACCTCCAGCACGGCGGGTTTTTTGGGGTCGCGATCATCCAGCGCCAGCCATGGCACCAGGGCTTTGCGGAAGCGTTCTTCCTCCGACCCGGCGCTGGCGCGCGAACTGAGCATGCCCAGGCGTGCTCTGAGATCTTCGTCGACCCGACCCGGGCGCAAAATGGCGCCGACCAGACCACCGATGGTGTCATCGTTGTCCATGTCGGTGAGGCGGATGTCGTCGGCTTTGTCACCCGCGATCTCGGCCCAGCCCAAGCCCAGCAGGGCTTCGTCGGAGTAGGGACCTTCCAGGCGGATGCGTTTGAGGACCGGCTTGGCCGAGGCGCCCTTGGCTTCGGACAGGTAGTTGTAGGCCAGTGTCAGGTTGGCGCGGTCACGCAGGGCGTGTTCGGTGGGGTCATTGACTACACTGCGCCCCAGCTTGTCGAGCTCGATGCGGCCACGGCGGACGTCGCCGGCAGCAATAAACGCGATGCCCAGGTTGTAGCGCGCGAACTCCGACTTGGCGTAGGTGCGACCTTCGATCAAGGTGGACACGGCGTCGTCGGCGCGACCATCCATGAGCTGCAGCTGGGCCAGCATCTGATTGCGTTCTGTGCGCAGGCGGCGTGCGCCAACATCCACGCGCATCTCAGTAAGCGTGGTTTCGGCAGAGTTCAGGTATCCGCGTTCATATTCGTAGCGGGCCAGATTCATCCACAACTCGGCGCGGGTCTGGGCGTCGAGGCCACCCTTGGACAGCAGCGGGCGCAGACGGCGTTGGGCATCGCGGTACAAGCCGTAGTGCAGAAGGTTGTCGGCGATGAAGGCATCGACGCGCTCGTCGCGCTGCTCTTCGGGCAGGTTCAACGCGGTGACCGCCGCGCTCAGATGGTCGCGGCTGTAGTGTTGAAACAGTGCGCGATTAAACGCAAAAGTACCGGCATCAGGTTCGTAGGCGATTGCGCTGGCAGCGCTGAGGCTGGCGCCAATGACAGCGGTGAGGAGTTTGCTGGTTGAGGACAGGCGGCTCATTCGGTGGCCTCCCGTTGGAACACGCGAACATTCAGTTGTTGTCCGCTGCTGCGGTCGATGCGCAGCTCAAGCCACTGCGGTGTGGCATCTTTGCGGAAGCTGACTTCGATGGACTTTTCGTACGGCTGGTCTGATCCAGCGTCTTCGAAGTGTCCGTTGAAGCGGGCTTTGAGGGTGTGCACGCCGGGCGAGATATTGCCCAAAAAGAGCTGCTGAACGCCGCCTTTGCGCAAGGCGTAGACCTCGCGGGCGGAATACTCGTGGCTGCTCAGGGCGGTGTCGCCCAGCATGAGTTCGACCTGATCAAGTTCGAAGTCGAACACTTCCATGGTCAGGAACACGCGCAACTGTTGGACGGCCGGATAAATCTGACTGTCTTCGAGCTGCGCCATATCGCGTTCGAGATCGAGGACGGATTGTTTGATGCCCTGGATTTCACTATCCAGTAGCCGCAGATCGGACAGGTGCTGGCGCTGATCGTCAGCCCAGGCTGAGCCCAGGCCGCTCAGGGCACATAGCAGGAGAATCACGGTGCGCGCTGGAGCCATGTTCAGGTGCTTTCTCTATTGGACAGCGGGAGTGTGCGGGCCGACTTTGATGCCGGAAAGGCTATTGACCACGCTTGGAACGGCAAGTTTAACGATACGCACGTAACAACTCTATTTGAGGGATGACGAACGGCCCTATGCCGCACCGGTACGGCGATTTCCAAACTGCTGCAGAAACCGTGACAGCCATCATCCATGCTGGGTGTCAAAAATTTGTCAATCCGTTCGTGGCCTTAGCCAGAGTTTGCAGGGAGGCGCAATTCCAGGGTCTGTCCCGGCTTAAGCAGACTGCTATCAAGCTGGTTCCAGGCCTGTATGTCTCGCACCCGTACCTTGTACCGTTGCGCAATCAAAGACAACGCATCGCCTTTGCGGACGGTGTAGAACACCTTGTGGCGGCCATCCGTGGTGCCAGTCCGCAGCAGCTGCCCCGGCACCAGAGGTGAACGGGGATTGAGGTCATTGTGACTGCGCAGCTTGTCCACCGACGTACCGTACAGTCGGGCGATGCTCCACAGCGATTCGCCCTGCGCGACCTGATGATAGCCGGCTTTGAGCGGTCGTGGTGCAAAGTCCAGGCGGCCGCGCTGGCGCGCCGCATTGAGCGTTGCGCGGCCCATGCCCCACTCGTGATCGCTGATCACCAAGGTCTGGCCGACTTTGATCGTGTCTGACTTGAGCCCGTTGAGGGCTTCGATGAGGTTGACATTGGAGTTGTAGCGTTTGGCGATCAGGCTCAAGGTTTCGCCGCTGGCCACGTTATGGCGATACCACTTGCGCCGCTGGTTGTCTGACATCTGGGCCAGGGCATGGCGGAATGCAGCACTGCTTTCGATCGGCAGGTAGACGGTGTAGGGACCTTGAGGCGGCAGGCTCCAGCGTAGCAGTTGTGGGTTCAGTCGATAGACTTTCTCGACGCTGAGTTTGGCCAGGTCGGCAATCTGGGCGACATCCAGTGGGCCGTCGGTGCTGATCCGGGTAAAACTGCGCCGGGTGGTGAGCGCGGGTAGATCCACACCGTGTGGATCACGCAGAACACGGGCCAGACCCAGCAGTTTGGGCACGTAAACCTGAGTTTGTACGGGCAGGCGCATCGTCCACAGATCGAAGGCGTCCCCACGACGATTGAGCCGGCGCATTTCCGACCACACGCGACCCTCGCCAGCGTTGTAGGCGGCCAAGGCCAGCAGCCAGCCACCGAAACGGTCATGCAGGTATTCAAGATAATTCAGCGCGGCGCGCGTGGAGAGCAGGTAGTCCGCGCTTTCATCACTCCACCAGTCATGCTTCAGACCCAGGTGTTCGGCTGTCGAGGGCAGGATTTGCCACAGGCCGCGCGCGCCTTGGTCCGACACCGCGGTCGGGTCCAGGTGGCTTTCGATGATCGGCAGCAGGGCAATTTCCAGCGGCATGCCGCGGTCGCGCACCGCCATGGCCAGCGGGTATAGAAAGTCCTTGCCGCGTTGCAGAATGATTTCCAGCTCGACGTGGCGACGTCGGTAACGCGCTTCCCAGCGGTCAATTTCATCGTGCTGGATATCGGCCAGTTCCAGCTGTGGGCCCAGCCAGGCCCAGAAGTCCTCATCTGATGCCTGCGCTGGCGTCCACCCGCTGACCAGCCCGGCCACAGCCAGGATCAACATGAGCCGGCGCATCAGAAGCGGTCTTTCCAGGTGCGCAGGCTGGCGAAGATCTCCGCTGGCGAAGAGGCGCTGGGCTCGCGCGCCCGGATGGCCTGAATCACGCTGAGTTCGCGGCTACGCAGAAAAGGATTGATCTGGCGCTGAACATCAATGTGCGTGGGCAGGCTGGGTTGATCTTGGTTGCGCAGGGCCTGGACGGCATCAAGCGCCGCGGCGAGCGTGGCATTGTCAGGCTCGACGGCTTGAGCAAAGCGCATATTGGCCAGAGTGTATTCGTGGGTGCAGTACACGGCGGTTTCGCCGGGCAGTTCGGCAAGGCGATCCAGCGACTGCAGCATTTGCTCCGGGGAGCCCTCAAACAGGCGGCCGCAGCCGCAATGAAACAGGGTGTCGCCGCAAAACAGTATGTGCTTCTGAGCGCTGTAGAAAGCGATGTGATCCAGCGTATGGCCCGGAACTTCAAGCACCTTGAGGTGCAGGTCGAACGCATCCAGTGTCAGTTCATCACCATTTCTCAGCGGTTGCGTGATGCCGCTGATGGCCGGATTGGCTGGGCCATAAACCACCACCTCGTGGTTGCTGCTCAAGGCCGCGATGCCTCCGGTATGATCGGGGTGATGATGGGTGATCAAAATCGCCCCAAGGTTCAGGCTGTGCGCGTCTAAAAAACGCTCCACCGGAGCAGCGTCACCCGGGTCGACGACCACGCAATGCCCTGCCTCATTGTGTAGGGCCCAAATATAATTGTCCTGAAACGCGGGGATGGGCGAAATCGCGAACATCCGCTGACCTGCAAGGAGTGCAAATGAAGACCGACTATTCTGCATGAAATATGCCAAGTCATCCGAGGCGTGGTTGGACACCTCACGCGGCCAGGCGGTTCTGAGTGCCGAGAAGGTCCAGCTGGATCACGCCATGACCACCCTGTTCGGTCGCAGTGTTCTGCAAATCGGCGGCTGGGGCGGAAGTTTGCTCACGCCGGCCCCGCACTGGCGCAGCGGCGTGCTCGGTCCGGCGCGTAACGTGGATGTGCGCTGTGAGCTTTCGGCTTTGCCGTTGGCCGGTAACAGCGTGGATGCGGTACTGCTGGCCCACAGCCTGGAGCTGGCGCCGTCAGCGCACAGTTTGTTACGCGAGGTGGATCGGGCGCTGAGCGCGCGAGGCCAATTGCTGATCCTTGGTTTCAACCCTTACAGCGTGTGGGGGCTGTGGCAGTGGCTGGTGCGGCGTTACCCGGCGCTGCCCCAAGGCACACGCCCGCTGCGCAGTGGGCGTATCCAGGACTGGTTGCGCCTGCTGGATTACGAAGTGGTGGCCTGTCAGCGCTTCGGGCCGACACGTCAGCCGCCGCGCTGGTTGCGTCAGCCCCTGCGTTGGTTGCGACCGGTCACCGGTTGGTTCGCGCCGGTGTACCTGATTCGTGCGCGCAAACGGCGCATCCCGGCCAATATGGTGCGCCGTCCGGTCTGGCAGCGCAGTGCCGTGGCTGGTATGGATGGTGTGGCCACCCGCAGCAGTGCCCGCGTGGTGGTGCCGCTGAGTCCGCCGGGGTCGACCCGATGAGCCGTGTCGTGATCTACACCGATGGTGCTTGCAGCGGAAACCCTGGTCCGGGTGGCTGGGGCGCGTGGTTGCGGTACGCCGATCAGGAGCGCGACCTGTGTGGCGGCGAGGCCGACACCACCAACAACCGGATGGAGCTGCGTGCAGCGATCGAGGCGCTGAACGCGCTCAAACGCACCTGCCAGGTGGATCTGTACACCGATTCCACCTATCTGCGGCAAGGCGTGACCCAGTGGATGGCCAACTGGAAGCGCAAACAATGGCGCACCGCGGCCGGCAAGCCGGTCAAGAATCAGGATCTGTGGCAGGCCCTGGATGCCGCCACCCAGCGCCATGACGTGGCCTGGCACTGGGTCAAGGGCCACAGTGGAGATGTTGGCAATGAACGTGCCGATGAACTCGCCCGGCAGGGCATGGAGCCGTACAAATGAATAATGCCGAGCGCGAGATCGTGCTGGATACCGAAACCACCGGTCTGGAGGCGGCCGAGCACTCGATCATCGAGGTCGGGTGCCTGGAGATCATCGATCGCAGGATCTCCGGTCGCAGCTACCACCAGTACATCAACCCCGGTCGCAGCATTGATGATGGCGCCATCGCGGTGCATGGCATCACCAACGAACAGCTGCGCGACAAACCGCGTTTTGACGAAATCACCGACGAGCTGCTGGCCTTTATCGGCGATGCCAAGCTGGTCATCCACAATGCGGACTTCGACATGGGCTTTCTGGCGGTCGAGTTCGAGCGATGTGGCCGTGCGGCCGACTGGCCACCGCCCGGCGAGGTGATCGACTCTTTGCTGCTGGCGCGCAAGAAACACCCGGGCCAGCGCAATTCACTGGATGCGCTGTGCAAACGCTACGAGGTCGACAATTCCGGCCGCGAGTTGCACGGCGCCTTGCTCGATGCCGAGCTGCTCGCCGAGGTCTACCTACTGCTCACCGGTGGGCAGAACAAGCTGCTGTTGAGCAGCGGTGTGGATGAAAGCAATCCCGGGCGCAGCGTGGCCGAGGTGCTTGCCGCATTGGGCAAGCAGCCGCGCGTGCAGGCCGCCAGTGCGGCTGAGCGCGAGGCGCATGCGGCGTACCTGCAACGCTTGCGTGAAGCCGCCGGCGATTGCTTGTGGACGGACGAGCTCGGCTAGGGGCATGGCGGAATGGGCCTTGCTGCTGGGCTACCTGGTCCATCTTGGCTATCTGCTGCAGCTGGTGGCCTTGCTGGCGCGCGATGTGCTGTGGCTGCGCGCCCTGCTGGCTCTGGCTCAGAGCGTGGTGGCGGTGTACGCGATCAGTCGCGGTGTTGTGGCCATTGCCGGCTGGAATCTTGTGCTGGTGGCGATCAACAGTTTCTGGGTGGTGCGGATACTGCGTGAGCGGCGCGCCGTGACCATTCCGCAGAACCTGCGCGCGCTCTACGAGGCGCATTTTGCGGCCTTGCGTGCGGGCGAGTTTCTGCGTTTCTGGGCCTTGGCCGAAGTGCGCACGGTGCAGGCTGCAGAGCTGACCCGTGAGGGCCAGGTGCCGGAGGCGCTGTACTGGCTGGGTCAGGGGCACCTGACCATGGAGAAATGGGGGCAGCCGCCGCGCCGTGTTCAGGCGCCGTGCTTTGTCGGTGAAATGAGTCTGCTCACCGCACGCCCGGCCAGCGCCACCGTGCGCCTAGTCGGTCAGGGCGAGTTGCGGGCCTGGCCCCGGCCGGTGCTGGAACGCCTGCAGCGTCAGCAGCCGGTGCTGTGGGCGCGGGTCCAGTCGGTGCTGGGCCTGGATCTGGTCTACAAGATCCAGCGCGAGGAAGCGCGCTACGTACCGCTGGAGGCGAGTCGCGCTTGAGCCGGTGGCTCAGAGCAGCTGCAGCAACCACACGCCGAGCAGAATCAGCAGCAGGGCCGCACCGCTGGTCAGCGACCATACGCCGCCAAGCTCCTGTTCGCTGAAGGATTCGACAAAGATCTTTTGCCCGTGACGCAGCAGCCACCGGGCGCAGGCGCCGAGCAGCCGCATCAGGCCAGCCCACATGCTCAGCGCCACTCGCCAGATGGCGGGCGCCGCGCGGCGATACAGCCAATCGCTGTCCAGCACCACGCCGCGGCTGGAGCGCGGGGCAAGACCCACGCGCAGGGCCAGCACGAACGCGAGGCTGCCAAACAGCAGCAACTGCAACTGGCTGATCAGGTGATCGGCGGTGAACACCTTGTAGCTGGATTCATGCGGCAGCAGCGCGTAGAGGGGCTGCGGGAATACACCAATGGCAATGCACAGCAGCGCGGTCAGGGCCATCGCCACAAGCATGGGCCAGGGCGCTTCGCGCACTGGCGCGCTGCTGCGCCGAGCGCTAAAGAAGGCCGCGTATGGCGTGCGCAGACCAGCATGCAGAAGCACCCCTACTGAGGCCAGCAGCAATGCCAGCCACAGCCACAGTTCGTGCTCGTAGGCGGCCGCGGAGACGATCATGGATTTGGTCGCAAAACCGGAGAACAGCGGAAACGCTGCAATCGACAGCGCGCCGACGATGCAGAACAGCGTGGTCAGCGGCATGCTGCGGTACAGGCCACCAAGTTCTGAGGCCTGGGTGGTGCCGGTGCGATGCAGCACCGCGCCGGTGGCCATGAACAGCAGCGCCATGTACAGCACACAGGCGAACGCGTGAGCGCTGGCGCCATCGATGGCCAGCGGGGTGCCGATGCCGATGCCGGCGACCATGAAGCCCTGCTGGCTGTTGAGGCCGTAGGTGAGGACCCGGCGCAGATCATTCTCCAGCAGGCTGAGCACGATCGGCAGGGTGGCCATCAGGGCGCCGATCCAGAGCAATGATTCGGTGCCAGCAAAGCCGCGAGCCAGCGCGTACACCGCAAGCTTGGTGGTGAAGGCCGAAAGCATCACCGTGCCGGAGGCCGAGGCTCTGGGGTAGGCGTCGTGCATCCAGTTGTGCAGCAATGGGAAGGCGCATTTCAGGCCAAAGGCGAGCAGGAACCACAGCCCGCCCGGGGCGCCAAGGCCGATATGTTCGAAGCGTGCGTGCCCGGTGCTGCGTATCCACATCACAGCGCCGATGAGCAGCAGCAGACCCGAGATGATCTGCAGCAGCAGATAGCGCAGGCCGGCGCGCAGATGCGCATCATCCGGCTTGCGCTGGCTATCCCACACCAGCATGACCGAGGCCAGAGCGGTCAGCTCCCAGTGGATGAACAGGGAAATCAGATCGCCGGCGAGAACGCCACCGACCGCCGCGCCCGCATAGATCAGGCCAGCGCCGCGCAACACGCGGCGATTCTCGGCCAGGGCGAAGATCTGACTCAGTGCCGCGGCAATCAGAAAGATCAGAGCAAAAACAAAGCCCAGACGATCCACCCGCAGCGGCTGGATGGTGTAAGGCCCGAGGCCTGCGCTGAGGCCGAAGCCGTCGGGTAGATTGATCAGTGTGGCGATGCCGATCAGCGGTGCCAGCACGGCAATGGCGCCACCAACGCGGCGGCCGGCCGCTGCCGCAATAAGCCCAGCGGCGAACAGCTGATAGGCCGGGTGGAGGAGCCATTCAATCATGGCGCACCTCGCGTTCGCTGGATTCTTCGCCGTAATACTGCGGCGGGCGCCGCAACAACGGCGCGACAAGGCGTGCGAGCAGCGTCAGCAGGCTGACCGCAGCAAAACCGATCAGAGCAAAAAAGCCCGGCCATGCTTCGGCGGCAAAATGCGCATGCCAGTGATTGAACAGCCCGGCGATCAGGCTCAGGGCGCAGGCGGCGATGAGCAGCCACAACGGCCAGCGCGGTGTCTTGTTGGCTGGCGCCGTCATGGTTGCGCTCCGGTGATCGCGATCAATGCCGAGGCCATGGGGGTCTGGAAGAACAGCCACAGGCTGACCAGTGCGGTCAGGCACAGCGGCAGCAGACAGGCCAGCGGCGCCTCGGCCCAGCGCCAGGGTGTGTCGCCGGCCAGAAAGGCGCGCAGCGGGATGGGCAGCAGATAGGCGATGTTGAGCAGCGTGCTCAGGGCAAGTACGCCCAGCAGCCAGGCGTGTCCGGCATCCAGTGCGCCGAGCATCAACCACCATTTGGTCCAGGCGCCGCCTGCCGGGGGCAGACCGATGATGGAAATGGCGCCCAGCGTGAAGGCGATGAAGGTCAGCGGCATCTGCCGGCCGAGGCCATCAAGCTGGCTGACCAGGGTTTTCTTGTGCGCCACGTAAATGGCCCCGGCGCAGAAGAACAGGGTGATCTTGCCGAACGCGTGCATCATGATCTGCAGGCTGCCGGCATAGGCTGCGGCCGAACTGGCCAGCGCGGCGGCGAGGCTGACATAGGCCAGCTGGCTGACCGTGGAATATGCCAGCCGGCGCTTCAGATTGTCGGCGTGCAAGGCGACCAGCGAGGCCGCAATCATGCTGAAGGCGGCGATCAGAATCAGCGGGTCTGTGGCGCCGGCGGCACTCAGGGTGTCCAGGCCAAAGATGTACAGGGTGACCTTGAGCACGCAGAACACCCCGGCCTTGACCACCGCCACCGCGTGCAGCAGTGCGCTGACCGGGGTTGGTGCCACCATCGCCGCCGGCAGCCAGCCATGCAGCGGCATCAAGGCCGCCTTGCCGATGCCGAACAGGAACATGGCGTACAACAGGCCCAGGCCAATGGGGCCAAGCTCAGCGGCAGCGAGCACGCCATCGGGGCTGAACACGGTGCTGCCAGCAAGCTGCTGCACGATGATGATGGCCGGCAACAGCAAGGCCACCGAACTGGGGATCAGATAGCTGAGGTAGGTGCGTCCGCCCTTGCGTGCGTTGTCATCGCCCTTGTGCGCGACCAGCGGCCAGGTGGCCAGGGTCAGCAGTTCGTAGCCGATGAACAGGGTGAACAGATTGCCGGCCAGCGCTATGCATTGCGCGGCGGCAATCGATATCGCCATGAAAGTGAAAAAGCGCGTGTGGTGCTTTTCTCCAGCGCCACGCAAGTAACCTGCCGCATACACGGCGGTCACAGGCCACAGGCCGCCGGCGACCATGGCAAACAGCAGGCCGAGTGGTTCGGTGGCCAGGTAAATGCTCAGCCCGCCGCCGAAATCGGTCAGCTGCAGACTGCTCGGGCCGGCCTGATAGAGCGCCCACACGCTGGCCGCCGTGGCGATGCCAGCGATCACCGACATGGCTTCACGTAGATTGGGCCAGCGTCCGCACAGGCCGATCAGCAGGGCACCGGCCAGTGGCATCAGAATCGGCAGCAGCAAGCTCACAGCAGAGCCTCCGCAGCGCGCTGGCACAGTTCAATCACCGGGCCGGGCCAGACACCGAAGATGAGCGCCGCAGCGGTGGTCAGCAGCATGGCCAGGCGGATGGTCGGCGGGGTGATGATCGGCTGGGTGTTGTCACTGTGCTGCCAGATCGGTAGGACGATGCGTGCCACGTAGGCCACGGCCAGCAGCGAACTCACCGCGAACACGATAACCCCGAGCAGGGCGCCACTGTCCCAGGCGGCCTGCAGCATCAGCCATTTGCTTACGAAGCCCGCGGTCAGCGGTACGCCGAGCAGGGCCAGCGCGAGCAGGGTCATGCATGCAGCCCGCAACGGGTCGCGCTGGGCCAGACCCGGCAGGTTTTCCAGGCGGTCGCTGGGCAAGCCGCTGGCGCAGACAAACAAGCCGCCCTTGATCACGGCATGAAATAGCATGAACACCCAGGCGGCACGTAAGCCGGCCTCGCTCAGGGTGCTGATGCCGAGCACGATGTAGCCGATCTGAGCGATGCTCGACCAGGCCAGCAGCGCTTTGAGACGGGTTTGCTGGATCGCTCCCAGCGAGCCGAACAGCATTGCCGCGCAAGCCAGAATCAGCAGAATCTTGTCGACCTGGTGGGCTACCAGCCAGCTCACCCCGAAGACGCCAAACATGATGCGGCTGAGGGCGTACAGAGACACCTTGGTGCCGCTGCCCGCGAGCAGAACGGCGACCGCATTGGGGCTGCGGCTGTAAGCCCCGGGCAGCCACTGATGCAGCGGGAACAGGGCGCTTTTGAGCATGAAGCCGAGCAGCACAAAGGCGCCGCCGACCAGCACGGCGTTGGGCAGTGGTGAGGCCGGGATCAGCGCCGCGATGTCGGCCATGTTGAGACTGCCGGTCGCCATGTACAGCATGCCCACCCCGAGCAGCACGAAACTGCCCCCCAGCGTGCCCAGCACCAGATACTGAAACGCCGCGCGCAGCGCCTTGCGTCCAGGCCCGGCGGCCACCAGTGCGTAGGTGGCCAGCGAGGAGATTTCCAGAAACACGAACACATTGAAGGCATCGCCGGTCGAGGCAATCCCGGCTAGGCCGCTGACGCACAGGCAATACAGGGCGTAGAAGATGGCCGGGCGCGGCGATTCCAGCCAGGCCAGTCGTTCGGGTGGTGCGCACAGCAGGCCGAGCAGGCCGGCGAGCATGATCAGCAGCAGGATCGGGCGATTGGCCGCATCAATCACATAGGTGATGCCGACCGGTGCAGCCCAGCCCCCCAGGGCATTCTGGCTGTCACCCAGACTGAACAGATGGACCACGCTGAGCAGCGCGGCGCCGAGGCTGATGAACGCCATCAGCCAGGCGCGGTGGCGCCCGCCGATCAGCACGATCAGCGGCGCGGTGAGCAGGGGAATCAGGGCCGGCAGAACCAGACTGTTCAAGCGTCGGGCTCCCGTTCCAGTTCCAGAATGTGCTGCTCGTCGATCGAGCCGTACTCCTCATGGATGCGCACGATCAGTGCCAGGCCCAGCGCAAGCATGGCCACGCCGACCACAATAGCGGTCAGTATCAGCACATGCGGCAGCGGGTGCGAATAGCGCTCAATACCCTCGGCCAGAATGGGCGCCGTGCCGCCCGCGATGCGTCCCATGCTGATGTACAGGACGAAGATAGCGGCCTGAAAAATGCTCAGCCCGATCAGGCGTTTGATCGGGTTGTCATAGGCCAGCACGATGTACAGGCCGGTCATCAGCAAGGCCACGGCGGCGTAGCCGTTGATCAATCCCAGGTCCATCAGCCCATGTCCTTGTGGGTCAGGCTGTCGGCGCGACGCCGCCCAGCGAAAGCGTAGAAGATCAGCAGTAGGACCGAGAACACGGTCAGCCCGACACCCAGTTCGATGATCAGGATGCCCAGATGCTGGGCGTGCACCGGATCGTGAGGATCAATTGCGGTGTAGTCGAGAAAGGCATAGCCGCGCAGCAGGCTGTAAACACCGACCCCGGCAAACAGCAGCACACCCAGCGGGGCCAGCTTGAACAGGGCGCGTGCCGGCATGGCGCGGCTGGCGTTGTCGAGCCCGAAAACCAGCGCGTAGAGCACAAAGCCGGCGGCAAAAATCACCCCGGCCTGAAAGCCGCCGCCGGGGCCGTACTCACCATGAAATTGCACATACAGGCCGAACAGCAGAATCATCGGAATGATCTGCTTGGTGACCACGCGTAACACGGCGCTGTTGCTTTTCGGCGTCATGCGTCGTCCTCCTCGTGGTTGTCGCGGCGCACGCCAAGCAGCAGGATCAAAACGGCCAGGCCGGCCGTGAACACCACGGTGACCTCGCCCAGGGTGTCGTAGCCGCGATAGCTTGAAAGGACCGAGGTGACGACATTGGGTAGGTCGATCTCCTGCTGCGACTGCTCCAGATAATGAGCCGTGATCGGATGCTGGTGCACCGGGGTGTCGGGCGCGCCCAGCGCCGGCCACTCGCTGGCCGCAAACATCAGCAGGCCGCCGACCGCAAAACACAGCAGCAGCGCCAGGGTGTGCTGGCCGCGGGAGGTCGGGTGGTCGCGATACTCGGTCAGGGCTAGGGCGCTGAGCATCAGCACGGTGGATATGCCGGCGCCCACGGCCGCTTCGGTAAAGGCCACGTCCATGGCATCGAGCAGCACGAACAGGCAGGCCAGCGTCAGGCTGAACAGACCGGTCATCATGGCCGCGGCAAACAGGTTGCGCTGGCGCGCGATGGCAATCGCGGTGGTCAGCAGAATGATCAGCAACACCGCATCAATGGCGAGCAGGGCGTGTTCGCTCATCCGGCACTCTCGTCGGTTTCGATGCGGCCCAGAGGCTTTTGGCCATCAATCAGTGCGGCCTGGGCCAGGGCGTGACCGGCGGTGGGCGAGGTGTATAGCAGCAGGCTCAGCACCACCATCAGCTTGAGGGTGATCAGGGTCGGGCCGGCGGCAAACATCAGGCCGATCATGATGAATGCTGAACCGGCCGTTTCGGTCACCCCGGCGGCGTGGGTGCGGGCGTAGAAATCCGGAAAGCGCATCATGCCCAGCGAGCCGATGATCAAGGCCAGACTGCCAAGAAGCAAAAAGGTGTTGGAGAGCACGCTGGCGATCATGAGCGTTCGTCCTGGCGTACCAACCCGTAGCCCAAGTCTCTGAAATGCATGAACTTCAGCACCGCCACCATGCCCATGAAATTGATTAGGGCATAGACCAGCGCAACATCCAGAAAATCCGGGCGGCCATTCAGAAAACCGAGCACGGAGATGAACAACACGGTCTTGTTGCCGAAAATATTGACCGCCAGGATGCGGTCGTAGACCTTGGGTCCAAGCACTGCGCGGACCAGCAGCAGCACCATGGACACCAGGATGGCGGCCATCGCCGCAGCCAGCATCATGATTTTTCCAACTGGCTGGCCCAGGGCACCATCTGGCCCTGACGGATGTCGTCGAGCATGTCCTGGTTTAGCGCATGGATGAGCATGCGGTCATCCTCCACGTTCAGGGTCAGCGTACCTGGGGTCAGGGTGATCGCATTGGCCAGGGTGGCGCGGACCACGTCGTCACCAACCGGTGTGGGCACATGCCCGGTGACCGGCGCAATACCGCGGCTGCTGGGATTCAGAATGACCCGGATCACGCTCCAGTTGGAGCGCAGCGTTTCCACGCTGAGCTTCAGCCAGTAAGGCGGCAGCCGCCAGGCCAGATGATGTGGGTGACTTTCACCGTCAATAAGGCGCATACGATGGCACAGCCAGGCGGTGATCACACAGGACACGGCACCCAGGCTGAGCAGCAGTCCATTGTCGAAGAAACCGGACAGCACCAGCCAGTAAATCACAAGCGTTGCTAACAGACTGATCAGATACATCGTTTAGCCCACCATCCTCCGGCGCTGTGATTGGATTTCCGGGGCGCCAATCCAACTATGCAATGACTTTTTGCTCGGTGCAATCGTGCTCCGAGGGCACATAAATACGTGTCAAATATCTCGTCAGGGTGGGGGCGCATTGGCTATGATGGCGGAATTTTGCGGTCGCCTGAACGGTTTTGCGGCCGAAGTTCTGCAACAGGGAAAGTGATGTCAAACGACAAGAATCTGACCAAGGTCAGCCACACCGTCAGTCCGGGTGAGCGGGCTGCCAAGAACGGCCACAAGGGCGCTGTGATCTGGATGACCGGCCTTTCCGGTTCGGGCAAGTCGACGTTGTCGATGGCGCTGGAGCGTGAGCTGCACGAGCTGGGCAAGCAGGCCTACGTGCTCGACGGCGACAACGTGCGCTTTGGCCTTAACGCCGACCTTGGCTTTTCGCCGGAAGACCGCACCGAGAACATCCGCCGCATTGGCGAGGTGGCCAACCTGATGGCTCAGGCCGGCCTGATCTGCATCACCGCGTTCATCTCGCCCTACCGCGAAGACCGTGAGCGCGCGCGCAAAGCCAGTGGCGAGGCGTTCTACGAGGTGTATGTCAAAGCTGACGTGGCGATGTGCGAAGAACGCGACCCCAAGGGCTTGTACAAGAAAGCCCGCGCCGGCGAAATTCCTGAGTTCACCGGCATCTCTGCACCGTATGAAGAGCCGGAAAAGCCCGAGTTGGAAGTCGATACCGCCGAGACCTTTGGTGATTGTCTGGCCAAGCTGACCGAGTTCGTGGTCGAAAAGACCAAGGCCTGATCGCGTCCAGGGCTTGGCCGTGGCGGCCTAGCCCTCCTCGTCAAGCAGGCGCTTGAGCGCATACAGCTGCTCCAGGGCCTGGCGTGGCGTGAGGTTGTCCGGGTCGATCGCGGCCAGAGTCTCCTCCACAGCCGAGGTCTCGGCTGGCGCCGCGCTGTCATTGAACAAGGACATCTGTGGCACCGGCCCGAGCGTGTGTTGGGCGCCGGCTTCGAGCGCCTGCAAATGCTTGCGTGCGCGTTTGAGCACTGGTGCCGGCACCCCGGCCAATCGGGCCACCTGCAAGCCATAGCTGCGGCTGGCCGGGCCATCTTTGACCCGGTGCAGAAAAATCAGCTCATCGCCGTGTTCGGTGGCGTCCAGATGCACGTTGTGCACGCCCTGCTGTGCATCGGCCAGTGCGGTCAGCTCGAAATAATGGGTGGCGAACAGCGTAAAGCTGCCCACCGTGGCGGCCAGCTCTTCAGCCGCAGACTGAGCCAGCGAAAGCCCGTCGTAGGTGCCTGTGCCGCGCCCGATCTCATCCATCAGAACCAGCGACTGCGCGGTTGCGTTGTGCAAAATTTCCGCGGTTTCCTGCATTTCGACCATGAAGGTCGAGCGTCCGGTGGTCAGGTCATCACCGGCGCCAATGCGAGTGAAGATGCGATCCACGGCGCCGATCAGGGCTTCATCGGCCGGCACATGGCAGCCGATATGGGCAAGCAGCACGATCAAGGCGCACTGGCGCATGTAGGTTGATTTACCGCCCATGTTGGGGCCGGTGATGACCAGCATGCGGCGGTCCTGGTCAAGCGCCAGGTCATTGGGCACGAAACTGGTCGGGTTGAGCGCTTCGACCACCGGATGGCGCCCGGCGCGAATCCGGATCTGAGGGCCGTCGACCAGCTGCGGGGTAACCCAGTGATAGCGCTCGGCCTGGCGCGCGAAGGCGCCCAGTACGTCGCTTTCGGCCACCGCGGCGGCGGTGGCCTGCAGTTTCGGCAGTTCGGGTTGCAGGGTGTCGAGGATTTGCTCGTAGAGATGCTTCTCGCGGCTTAAGGCGCGCTCGCGGGCCGACAGAATCTTGTCCTCGTAGCTTTTGAGCTCTTCGGTGATGTAACGCTCGGCATTCTTGAGCGTCTGGCGTCGGGTGTACTCCGGCGGTGCGTCGGCCGAGCGGCTGCGCGGCAGTTCGATGTAGAAGCCGTGAACGCGGTTGTAGCCGACTTTGAGGCTGTCGATGCCGGTGCGTTGGCGTTCCGATTCCTCCAGCTTGCGCAAGAAGTCGGCCGAGTTGTGGGCAAGTTCGCGCAGCTCGTCCAGTTCGCTGTCAAAACCGCTGCGGATCACGCCGCCGTCGCGCAGCAGCACCGGCGGTTCGGCTTCGATCGCCGCGCTCAGGTAATCGCACAGTTCGGGGTAGGCGCCGATCGCGCTGCCCAGCTCATCCAGGCGCGGGCTGGCCGGCAGGCTGGCTGCGATGGACGGCAGGGCGGCCAGGGTGCGGGCCAGTCCTGACAGGTCGCGCGGGCGCGCGCTGCGCAGTGCCACCCGGGTGCTGACGCGTTCGATGTCACACAGCCCGCGCAGCTGATCATGCAGGCTCTCGAAACTGCGGTTGAGTTGCAACGCCTCGACCGCCTGATAGCGGGCGCGCAGCACCGTGGTGTCGCGAGTCGGGGCGCGCAGCCAGCGCTGCATCAAGCGGCTGCCCATGCCACTGGCGCAGACATCGAGCAGGTCGAGCAGGCTGTTGTCGCGTTCGCCGCTGGCGTTGACCTCCAGCTCCAGATTACGCCGGCTGTTTGGGTCGATGCGCAGCAGCGTGCCGGTTTGCTCCAGGCGCAGGCCGGTGATGTGCGGCAGCTCCTGTTTCTGAGTGTCGCGCAGGTATTGCAACAGCGCGCCGGCGGCTGCGATGGCGGCGCTGCAGCGATCGCAACCAAAGCCTTTGAGATCGCGGACTCGGAACTGATCGAGCACCAATTTGCGGGCGCTGCTCAGCTCGAAATGCCAGTGCGGACGGCTGCGCACGGGCGGCAGACGGGTCAGGGGCGGCGCTTCGCTGGCGTCGCTGATCAGCAGTTCTGCGGGCGGGGCAGTGGCCAGATCCTGATGCAGGGCGTGGGCCGAATCGAACTCGGCGATGACAAAGCGCCCGCTGGCCAGATCCAGGCGCGCGATGCCGTAGGTGTTGCCCACGCTGGCGATGGCGCCCAGAGCGCTTTCGCGGCGAGCATCCAGCAGGGCTTCATCGGTGACCGTGCCCGGTGTCACCACGCGCACGACCTTGCGCTGCATCGGGCCCTTGGCGCTGGGGTCGCCGAATTGTTCGGCAATCGCCACCGACTGGCCCAGGCGCAGCAGGCGCGCCAGATATTGCTCGTAGGCATGGTGCGGCACGCCGGCCATGGGGATCGGCTGGCCGGCCGACTGGCCGCGCGTGGTCAGGGTGATGTCGAGCAACTTGGCGACGGTTTTGGCGTCGTCGTAGAACAGCTCGTAGAAATCGCCCATGCGATAGAACAGCAGCTCCTCTGGATGCTCGGCCTTGAGCGCGAGGAATTGCTGCATCATGGGCGTGTGCGCGCTAAGGTCTGAACTCACGGTCTTTGCGGTCGGAAAACCCACAATGCTAGCAAGTCATGAGGTCGAATCGCTCGGTGAAGCGCTGGTTCGTCGCGGGCAGCGTCTGTTCGTGGTCGAAGCCAGCGCCGGTGGCGCGCTGCAGGCGCACCTGTCTGCGCCAGCTGGCGCTTCACGCTGGTTTCTTGGCGGACTGACCTGCTATCACGACAGCCTCAAGACCGCGCTGCTGGGGCTGGCCCCGCAAACGCTGATCGAGCATGGCGCAGTCAGCGAGGCCAGCGTGCGCGAAATGGCCGCCTGTGCACGGCGCTTGAGCGGCGCGGACTGGGTGCTGGTCGAGTCCGGTGTGTATGGCCCCGGCGGTGGGAGTCCGGAAAAGCCCGTGGGTCTCGTATTGATAGCCATGGGAGATGGCGCGACAACGCAGCTTGCGCGGCATCAGTTCGCAGGCGATCGCGCCACGATCCGCGAGGCCGCTGCGGCACAGGCTGTGCGTGATCTGCACCAGGCGGTGTCCGGCAATTCCTCGGCAATCCTGAGATAATCGAAACTTGAATCACTGGCAGAACACGCATGGATGACAATCGCAAAAAAGCGCTCGCCGCAGCGCTGACTCAGATCGAACGCCAATTTGGCAAAGGCTCGGTCATGCGCCTGGGCGATGGTGGCCCGGTGCGCGACATAGAAGCCATTTCCACCGGTTCGCTGGGGCTGGATGTGGCCCTGGGTATCGGCGGTTTGCCGCGTGGTCGCGTGATCGAAATCTATGGCCCGGAATCTTCCGGTAAAACCACCCTGACCCTGCAGGCGGTGGCCGCCGCGCAGGCTGCGGGTGGCACCGCGGCATTCATCGATGCCGAGCACGCACTCGACCCCGAGTACGCCCGCAAGCTGGGTGTCAACGTCGACGATCTGCTGGTGTCGCAGCCGGATACCGGTGAGCAGGCGCTGGAGATCGCCGACATGCTGGTGCGTTCGGCAGCCGTTGACATCATCGTTATCGACTCCGTTGCGGCGCTGGTTCCGAAGGCGGAAATCGAAGGTGAGATGGGCGATTCGCATGTTGGTTTGCAGGCCCGCCTGATGTCGCAGGCGCTGCGCAAGCTGACCGGCAACATCAAGCGTGCCAACACCATGGTGATCTTCATCAACCAGATCCGCATGAAGATCGGGGTGATGTTCGGTTCGCCGGAAACCACCACCGGTGGTAACGCGCTGAAGTTCTACTCCTCCGTGCGGCTGGATATTCGCCGCATCGGCGCGGTCAAGAAGGGCGCCGAGGTGATTGGGAATGAAACCCGGGTCAAGATCGTCAAGAACAAGATGGCGCCGCCGTTCAAGCAGGCCGAGTTCGAAATTCTCTACGGTGAGGGGATTTCCTGGCTGGGTGAGCTGATTGATCTGGGCGTGCAGCACAATCTGGTCGAGAAATCCGGCTCCTGGTACAGCTACAACGGTGAGCGGATCGGCCAGGGCAAGGACAACGCGCGCGAGTTCCTCAAGGAGCACCCGGACATGGCCAAGCAGCTCGATACCAAGCTGCGCGAGATTCTCCTGCCCAAGCGCAAACCGGCCGACGCTAGCGAAGCTGCGAGTGAAGCGACCGAAGAAGCCGTTTGAAGATACGCTGGCGGCAGCCCTTGAGGCCGCCGCCAGTCTGCTCGCGCGGCGTGAACATGGCGCGCGCGAGCTGCGTCAAAAGCTGAGTCGCAAAGGCTACTCCAGCGATGTGCTGGATGAGGCGCTGGAGACGTTGCAACAGCGCGACTGGCTCAACGAGAGCCGTTACGCCGCCTTTATGGCGCGCCACCGTGCCGGGCAGGCGCGGGGGCCGCGCTGGGTCAGCGCCGAGCTCTCCGCCCAGGGCATTGAGGGCGAGGTTTGCGCCGCGGCGCTGAATCAGGATGACATTGACTGGGACGAGGCCTGTTTGCGGGCGGCCCGGCGTTTGCCCGCGCGCGACCCCGAACCGCGTCGGCGCCAGAAACTGTATGCGCGTGGCTTTGATGCGGAGCAAATCGACGCGGCGCTGGCGGCACTGGCAGCCGACGAATTGGCCTGAGGTCGCCAATTCACCGGGCTTGGCTTAGAATCGCGCGGTTTTGCATCCCGCGATTAAAGCCGTTGTGTCCATGATCAGCAGTAACGAGATTCGCAGCCGTTTCATCGGCTATTTCGAGCGTCAGGGTCATCAGGCCGTGCCGTCCAGTCCGCTGGTCCCGGCCAACGACCCGACCCTGCTGTTTACCAATGCCGGGATGGTTCAGTTCAAGGACACGTTCCTGGGCACGGAGCCGCGTTCCTACAACCGGGCGGTCAGCAGCCAGCGCTGTGTGCGTGCTGGTGGCAAGCACAACGACCTGGAAAATGTCGGCTACACCGCGCGCCATCACACATTCTTCGAAATGCTGGGCAATTTCAGCTTCGGCGATTATTTCAAGCGCGAAGCCATCGAATTTGCTTGGGAGTTTCTCACTGTCGAGTTGAAGCTGCCGGTCGACAAGCTGTTTGTCACTGTGTTCGAGGACGACGACGAGGCGGAAGCGATCTGGCTTAATGACATCGGCGTTGCGCCCGACAAGCTGGCCCGCATCGGCGCCAAGGACAACTTCTGGCAGATGGGCGACACCGGTCCGTGTGGTCCGTGCAGCGAGATCTTCTACGATCATGGCCCCGAAATCGCCGGCGGGCCGCCCGGAACGCCTGAGGAAGATGGCGATCGCTACATCGAGATCTGGAATCTGGTGTTCATGCAGTACAACCGCGCGGCTGACGGTACGCTGACGCCGCTGCCCAAGCCCTCGGTCGACACCGGTATGGGCCTGGAGCGCGTCGCGGCGGTGATGCAGCATGTGCATGACAACTACGACACGGATCAGTTCGTGCATCTGCTCAAGGCCGTGCGCGAGCTGGCGCCGGATGCCGATCCGGCCAATCGTTCACTGCGTGTGCTGGCCGACCACATTCGCGCTTGTGCCTTTCTGATCGTGGATGGCGTGCTGCCGTCCAACGAAGGGCGCGGCTTTGTATTGCGCCGCATTTTGCGGCGTGCCATCCGCCACGGCTTCCAGCTGGGCATTGAGGGCACATTCTTCTACAAGCTGTTGCCGGCGCTGGTCGAGGAGATGGGCCAGGCCTATCCCGAATTGACCGCGCAGCAGGATTTTGTCGGCAAGGTGATTCGTCAGGAGGAAGAGCGTTTCGCCGAAACCCTGGATCAGGGCATGAAGTTGCTCGATGCCGCGTGCGAGGCCGCTGAGGGCACGCTGGATGGCGACACCGTGTTCAAGCTTTATGACACCTACGGCTTCCCGCTGGACCTGACCCAGGACGTGGCGCGCGAGCGTGATTTGCAGGTCGACGTCGCCGGGTTCGACGCGGCCATGCAGCAGCAGCGCGAGCGGGCTCGTGCGGCTAGCCGTTTCGGCGCTGCGGCGGGGCTTGACGCCGGGGTTGGCGAAGCCAGCGAATTTGTTGGTTACGAGGCCCTGAGTGCGCGTGAAAGCGTGCAGGCTTTGCTGCGCGATGGTCAGGCTGCGGAGCTGCTCGGCGCGGGCGATGAAGGCGCCGTGATTCTCGCCAGCACGCCGTTCTACGCCGAGTCGGGCGGGCAGGTTGGCGACACCGGGGAACTGCTTGGCGACGGGCTGCGGTTCGTGGTCGAAGATACGCGCAAGGATGCTGCCGGCGCGATCATGCACCTGGGCCGCGTGGTCGAGGGTGAGTTGCGTGTGGGCACGGCCTTGCACGCCCAGGTTGATGAGCAGCGTCGTGCCGACATCATCCGCAATCACAGTGCCACCCATCTGCTGCACGCCGCCCTGCGCGCGGTGCTCGGCACCCATGTTCAGCAGAAGGGCTCTTTGGTTGCGCCAGACCGCCTGCGCTTTGACTTTGCCCATCTGCAGGCCATGAGCGCCGACGAGATCGCCGAGGTCGAAGCGCGTGTGAACGCCGAGATCCTGGCCAATCACGCGGCCGAGGTCAGCGTCAGCAGTTATCAGGAGGCGCTGGATGCCGGTGCCATGGCCCTGTTTGGCGAAAAATATGGCGAGACCGTGCGTGTGATGCGCCTGGGTGATACCTCGTGCGAGCTGTGTGGTGGGACGCATGTGGGTCGCACCGGCGATATCGGATTGTTCAAGATCATCAGCGAAGGTGGCGTGGCCGCCGGTGTGCGCCGTGTCGAGGCGGTGACCGGGCGCGGAGCGCTGGCCTGGGCGCGCGATCTTGATGGCCTGGTCAACGGTTTGGCGGCGCGTCTGAAAACTGCGCCGGATGGTCTGGGCGAACGCATCGACCAGGTGCTTGAACGTCAGCGCGAGTTGGAGAAAGAACTCAAGAAGTTTAAGCAGGAAATGGGCGCTCAACAGGGCGGCGATCTGGCCGCATCGGCGCAAAGCATTGGTCCGCTCAAGCTGGTTGCCGCGAGTCTGGACGGGATTGACGGCAAGGCCTTGCGGGAGATGGTTGATGACCTCAAGAACCGTCTGGGCAGCGCGGTCATCGTGCTGGCCGCGGTCAACGGCAGCAAGGTCGCCCTGGTTGCCGGTGTCAGCGATGACCAGACCAAGCTGATCAAGGCCGGCGAACTGGTGAATCACGTCGCCTCGCAGATCGGTGGCAAGGGTGGTGGTCGTCCGGACATGGCCCAGGCCGGTGGCAATCAGCCGGAAAACCTGCCTGCCGCGCTGGCCAGCGTGACCGATTTCGTTCAAGGCAAACTCGCAAACTAATGGCCCTTATAGTTCAGAAGTACGGCGGTACGTCCGTCGGCTCGGTCGAGCGCATTCAAAACGTCGCTGCCAAGGTCGCCGCTGCGCGTGCCAGAGGCGACGACATCGTGGTGGTTGTCTCGGCGATGAGCGGGGAAACCGATCGCCTGACCGGGCTGGCCAATCAGATTAGTAGCAGGCTGGTGGCGCGCGAGATGGACGTGCTGCTGTCGACCGGTGAGCAGGTCACGATTGCCTTGCTGGCCATGGCACTGGATGCCATCGGTCAGCCGGCGCGCTCCTACACCGGCTCTCAGGTGCGCATACTGACCGACGATGTGCACACCAAGGCGCGCATCAAGAAGATCGATGGTGAACGCATGCGCGCTGATCTTGAGCAGGGGCGTGTGGTCATCGTGGCCGGTTTTCAGGGCTCCGACGAGCACGGCAACATCACTACGCTAGGGCGCGGCGGCTCGGATACCACGGCGGTCGCTCTGGCGGCGGCGCTCAAGGCTGACGAATGCCAGATCTACACCGATGTGGACGGGGTTTACACCACCGATCCGCGGGTTGAGCCCAATGCACGTCGGCTGGAGCGCATCACCTTCGAGGAAATGCTGGAAATGGCCAGCCTCGGTTCCAAGGTGCTGCAGATTCGCGCTGTTGAGTTCGCCGGAAAATATGCCGTGCCGCTGCGGGTGCTTTCGAGCTTTGCCGAAGGCCCCGGCACACTGATCAGTCTTGAGGAAAGCGAGATGGAAGATCCCATCATTTCAGGCATCGCGTTCAACCGCGATGAAGCCCAGCTCACCGTGGTCGGTGTACCCGATCATCCGGGTATCGCCTCGGCCATACTCGGGCCGATTGGGGCGGCCAATATTGAAGTCGACATGATTGTTCAGAACGTCGGTTCCGACAGTCTGACCGATTTCACCTTCACCGTGCACAAGCGTGATTTCGCCACGGCGCTTCAGATCATGCGTGAGGTGGCCGGTTCATTGGGCGCCAAGGACGTGCGTGGTGACGATGACATCGTTAAAGTTTCCCTGGTGGGTGTGGGTATGCGTTCGCACGCCGGGGTGGCCAGCAAGACCTTTGCGACTCTGGCTCGCGAAAATATCAACATTCGCATGATCTCAACCTCGGAGATCAAGATCTCGGTGGTCATCGACAGCAAATACCTCGAATTGGCCGTACGTTCCCTGCACAAGGATTTCGCGCTGGATCGCGAGCCGCAGGACGAAGCGCTGTAGCGGCGCAACGGAACCTTTTGTGGTCGTCGCGCGTTAGACTGAAATCGCCATGCGGGGCGCCGGCGGAGATCGGCGATCACCTACAGTGAGCAATGGAGAACTCACGTGCTAATTCTGACGAGAAAGGTTGGGGAGTCCCTGATGATCGGGGACGATGTTGCTGTCACAGTTTTGGGAATTAAAGGGAATCAGGTTCGTATCGGTGTGAATGCACCGCGCGAGGTTGCTGTGCACCGTGAAGAGGTGCTGGAGCGCAACCGCGAAACCAGCGGCGTGGCGTCGTCCAGCGACGAATGACGCAAGTGCTTTGACCCGGCGCTGAAAATCGGTATCCTACGCGGCCTTTCGCGCAGTTTTCGATCACCGAACGCGCGAGGTCGTGCATGGCCGCGCTGCGGTTGCTGCGCGGATCAAGACGAGTTCCGGAGAAGTGGCCGAGTGGCTGAAGGCGCTCCCCTGCTAAGGGAGTATGGGGTTTATAGCCTCATCGAGGGTTCGAATCCCTCCTTCTCCGCCATCTAAGAGTTTCGGGACGTCTCAGGACGTCCCAAACTTTCTGAATTTAAAGAAAAATTTTCTTCTTGGCGTTTCGCTGAATATCATGGAGTCTCATTTCCATGAGGGGCGCAGTGTGGGGAGACAGCTCTCCAGAAATTGTTCCCCCACAGCGTCATCATGAAACGCATCACTGCCGCGCAAGTCGAGCGCCTCGCCAAGCAGGCAGGTCGGCACCATGTCGACGACAATCTTTACCTGGATGTGAAAGCGCGCGGACGCCCGTCCTGGTTGTTTCGCTATGTGTCGCCAATAACGGCGCGTCGACGCGATATGTCGCTTGGCGTCTACCCTCAGGTCACCTTGGCCTTCGTCAATGAGCGCGCATCGAAATGGCGCGCGGTCATCGCCGAGGGGCGCGATCCGATCGACGTTCGCGATGAGCTAAAGGCGGCGGCCAAGCAGCAAGAAGCGCATAAAGCCCTCACGCTGCGCAAAGCCGCGATCGACTTTGTCGAGTTCAAACGGCACAGCTGGCGCAATGACAAACATGCGGCGCAGTGGCTCAATAGCTTGGAGCACCTCGGAGCGCTCTTCGATCAGCCGATGCTGGCTATCGAAAGCCCGGCATTGTTTGCGGTCCTCGAGCCTTTGAATGTTCACAAGCACGAAACCGCGACGCGCATTCGCCAACGCGTCGAAGCTGTCTATAACCGCGAAATGCTCCGCGGTGCGGTCAAGCATAATCCTGCGGTTGCCCTAAGGGGGCATCTACCAGCGCCGGCAAAAAAGCAAAACTTTGCATCCTTGCCATGGAAGGATGCGCCAGGCTTTGTGAAAAGGCTCCGAGACAGCGATTTAAGCCAGTCCACGCGATTAGCCTTTGAGTTCCTCATTCTGACGGCGTCACGCACCAGCGAGGTTATTCATGCGACTTGGGACGAGGTGGATCTGGATAGCGGCGTGTGGACCATTTCGGCGTCGCGCATGAAGGCGGCTGAGTCCCACGATGTGCCACTGTGTGGACGAGCGATCGAGATTCTTGAAGCGATGTCCGTGCAGCGTGGTGAACGCTGGAACTGGTTGTTTCCATCTCCTCAGCGCCGTGTGCAGCCGATCTCAAACAATGCCTTCCTTTCGGCGCTCGATCGGATGGGATTGCGGGGCAAGGTCACCGCTCACGGTTTTCGAAGCACGTTTTCCACGTGGGCTTATGAAAGCTCACATGCACGAAGTGAGGTGATTGAAGCCGCGCTTGCTCACCGGGAATTAAACGCCGTCAAAGCTGCGTATTCCCGCGCAGATTACTGGGACCAACGTGTTGAGCTTGCAAAAAGCTGGGGCCAATTTGTGGCTTAGTGGCTTATCTAAAGCCGCTCGCGCCCGAGGGCCAGTTCGGGCTTTTGGCGTGGTGGAAAATTCACCTTACATAATAAGGTGTCTCGCTTTTGTGGCCACTTAGCAAGACGTAGTTATGTCTTGATAAACAATATGTTACAGGGGGTGTGTGTTAAAAAAACCGGTGGCCGTGCTCCCGCTGCCGGAACTTATTGACCTCGAAAAATTGCTGTGCTTAATAAGAAACCGTCTCACGCAAAATCAGGACGGTTCAGATGGATTCCATCACCAGCACAACGTCGCGATTTCTCTCCCTTTCGCAGGTAATTCAGCTCACGGGACTCTCGCGCTCGACGATTTATCGGCGAATTGCCGTAGATGATTTTCCACAGCCTCTTGCAACCGGAAATATGCCCAATGCTCGTCGCATCGTTTGGGCGCTCAAAGATGTCGAAAATTGGATGTCTGACCGGCCTCAGGCTGTATGTGCGCGTCGCTCTCAGCGAGGCGCGGCACAATTTGGATTTGTTAGCCTGGTGTTGGGAGCCGTACTTCTGGGGATCTTGGGATTCGGCGCCGGGCTTTTTCTTTCCGATACCCGGCCAACGTCTCGAGGTGAGCACCCCGAGCTCGTAAGCGCAACGGCATTTCGTGCGTCAACGATGGTAGTGGCGATAGCCCCGGGAAAAGCACTCACCTCGCAGCTGGGCGAAGTTCAGAAGAGCTGGAAGATAACTTGGCCAGAAGTGCGTCGGGTCGGTGCCTGGCCTTTACAGGCAGTGGGCACACCATTCCTAAGCCGTTGGTTTCAGGGTGGGGTGATCGGATTCGTGAGCGCTGGGCTGCTTCCAGTCGTGATCTTGCTTTTGATTCTGCTGGCTCGATGGGTCATGGCTCTTGCACGACAGGTCGAGCGCTTCATGTTTCCAGGGCGTACTTTGTGGTTGGGGCCCGTACGCGTTTCAGGACGGCTGGCGCGACGAAACTTTATGGCAGTGGGAGACATGGGGGCTGGCAAGTCCACGTTGCTGCAGACGCTCGCCAAACATGTGCGTTCGCTGTCCGAGAACGCGTTGATCGTCGACTATCAAGGCGAGATCTTCTCTCGCTATTTTCGTAAATCACATGACGTTTTTCTGTCCTCATACGACCGCCGCAGCATTAGCTACTCCCCGCTAGCGGAGATTCATGCGGAGTCAGACTGCAAACGTGTCGCTAATGCCCTCGTGCCTGTGTCTGGTGGTTCAAGTGAGGAGCGAAAATGGGCTCAAAGGGGCCGTCTATTGGTCGCAAGTTGTCTGCGGATCTGTTTTCGTCAGAGGCGTTCGGGTCTGGAAGTGACCAACCGGTCCTTGGTTCAGTTGTTGAACGAAGCTGATGCCGAATTCTTCAAGCAAAATCTGCCAGAGAGTGATCGACTCAGAAGCGTATTGGCCAAAGATGCGGCGCGTTTTCTCGAATCTGTCCGGGGGGTCGGGGGCTTTGCGCTCGCCGCGATCGATGGATTGGATCCAATGGCTGGGTTTGATGCTTTCTCAGTGCGCAAATTTGTGCGTGACTCACAAGGGACTGGCCGATGGCTGTACTGCGTCGTGAACGAGATGCATGAAGATGAGGCCTTTGCACTGGCCTCGTTTGTTTCAGCAATGGTGGTCTCAGCCAAAATGGAGCTGGGCGAATCAGCGACGCGCTTTTGGATGCTGCTCGATGAATTTGGGCAAATTCCCGCTCAAGACGCGATTCCCAAGGCGCTATCGCTAGGTCGAAAATTCAGCTTGGTAAGTGCGGTTAGCTTTCAGAGTATTGGACAGTTACATGAGCATTGGGGTGAGCATCGATCTGCAGCTATTGTGCAGGGTCTCGGCAACAAGTTTTTATTTCGGTCTGGCGAGCCTACACATCTCAAGTGGCTGGTGAGCCTCGTCGGAACTGAGGAGATAACCCGCGTCAGCACCAGTAAGTCGTCATCTTTTGGTGCGTCTCCATCGCGATCAGAATCGGAACAGTCGAGCTCAAGGATTGAGGACGTTGTGTCGACATCTTTTTTCAAAGGGCTTCCAGACTGGACGTGTGTCGTGCTTCAGCCGGGTGTCACCGGTTATCGGGCGATCAGAGTTCCTCGTGTGGACTTGGGGCGCCAGCGCTTCAGGACATTTGTTGCGAATCAGAATGACAACAGTGCCGAGTCGTCCAGGCAACATTCTGCGTCAGCAGATGATTGTCACAACGCTAACCGTGACAAACCGGACTGGATCGACCCGGACGATATTGTTGGTCCCACCAGTGCCCCTAGCGACAACAGCTCCCGCTAGGTCGATAGATATTTAGGATTGACTCTGGACAAGCGTGCCGCTTGTCCAGAGTCCACACACCACGCACGGTGGTGCTGAGCCAAAGAAGATAAATACCCTGTAAAAACAATTAGTAGCCGCGTAAACAGGTGTTTACACCTACTGCGCTTCGCCGGTGCCATCGCCCCATTTCACGGCGATACATGCCGTAAACAGAGGCTGTTTGGATATGACCAAAAAAATTGATCGGATTAACCAGAAGATTGCGGCCCTGCAGGCGCAGTTGGAGGAAGAGGAGCGCATCGAAGAAAGGCGGCGCGCTAGGGCCGTTGAGCTGGCCGCACGCAGCAGCGGCTTGCTGGCGCTGGGGCTGTCTCGTCCGGTGCTTGAAAAGGAATTTTCTGTGGTCGTTGAGCGTCTTCGCCATGGGCGGGGCGCACAGACCGGCGGCGAGGGCGGCGAATGAAATCGCGCGTGATCGCTGTGCGGCTCGGTCCGGATGAGCTCGACACGTTGTCAGCGATGCCGGGCGAGACCACGACCGAAAAAATCCGCCTCCTCATCCAGTCGCAGGCCGTTGTCGATGCAGTCACCGATCAGATCACGACTGCGCTCGCCAGCCGCCTGGAAGCCTTCGAAGAGAGGGTGGAGGTGATGGTGAGAGGGGCCTTCCAGAGAGCCGAGCAAACCAGCCGCAATCGTCACGATGAAGTTGCGGAATGGGTCGGGCGATTGGGCAAGGCCATCATTCAACGACTACCGAAGTCATGACATGCTGACCATCAGTCCGGTGCGGTCGGCGGCCCATGCCACCGCCTACTTCGTCGAGCACGTTGACGACTACTACATACCGCCATTGGCGCAGTATGAATCCGAGTGGTTTGGTGCCCTGGCGCAAGACCTCGGCTTACGCGGAGAAGTCGATCGTCCGGATTTTGAAGATCTGCTGAACGGTATCGTCACGTCGGATGCGAGTGTTGGCCAGACGGGTGTTGATTCCGCGAGGCCGCAAAGGCTGCGACATCGGCCTGGATATGACGTGACATTCTCGGCTCCGAAATCCATTTCAGTGTTGGCGCTTGTGTATGGCGATGATGCTGTGGCTCAGGCACATCGTGCGGCTGTGCGAATCGCACTGGCCTATTTGCAGCAACAAACGACGACGAGATTCCGGTGCGGGACATCCGTGAATCACGTTCGCACCGGCCGATTCGCGTCGGCACTGTTCACGCATCAGACAAGCCGTGATTTGGATCCGCAGCTCCACACGCATTGTGTGATCTTCAATGTCACGAATTGCCGAGGCGAGAATCCAAGAAGCCTCGAAAGCCGAGAGTTCTTCAGGCAGCAGAAAGCCGCCGATGCCATCTATCAGGCGGCGCTGGGTGCTCGCCTCCGATCGCTGGGCTACGACGTGTGTGCCGAAGGTGCGCACGATGCGCCGCACGTGGAAATCGCGTCCGTGCCTCATGAGGTCCGCGACGTGTTTAGCAAGCGACGGCAGTCGATTGTTCAGGCGCTGGCGCAACACGGTGTCACCATCCAGAACGCATCGGCGCGGCAAAAGCAGGTGGCCAACCTGGAGACGCGAAAAGCCAAAATTGAGGTGAGTCCGGCGCAGCTCAGGACGGTTTGGCAGTCGGAGTTGGACGCCGCATCGGTTGAATTCGACGTGACCTCATCCGCATTGGGCACTCCGGAGCCCACTTGGGCCGGGGAGCCTACGGCCAGTGTTGATGTGGCGGTCGATACGCTGTTCGAACGCGAGGCCCGCGTCCTGCAAAAGGACCTTGTCCGCCGTGCATGTGTTGAGGCGATGAAGCGCGGTGTCCATCCCGATAAGGTCCTACACGAAATCAATGAGCGGGCGCGTGCGGGGCAATTGCTTCAGCGCGAATGGCACGGTCAAAGCGCCTGGACGACGCCGGGCGTCGTGGCCGCCGAGCGCCAGGTTCTTGCTCTGGAGTTAGCCGGCCGAGATCAGCTGGCTCCCGCAGAAGATGTCGCATCGGCTGAGCGAGCCGTCGAAGAGTGTGCTGCGGCCAGTGATCAGGAGTGGACTGCCGAGCAGCGACGTGCCGCAATCGGAATCTTGGCGTCAGACAACCGGATTGTCGGGCTGCAGGGGCTGGCCGGGACGGCAAAGACGTCGAGCGTGCTCAAGTTCCTCGCGTCCCGATTTGGAGATCGCGGGGTTCAGGTGGTGGGCCTGGCTCCGACGCATTCGGCGGTTCGAGAACTCCAGAACGGGGCAGGGCTTGATCGAGCGGACACGGTGGCGGGCTTTCTTGCGCGCACAAACGAAACCCCCACGGCCGATCGCTGTTTCATCGTGGATGAGGCCAGCCTGCTGTCAACGGCGGAACTTACCGGCCTGATGTCGAGGGTTGGCCCGCGCGACAGAATGATCTTGGTGGGCGACCGGCAGCAGATCGGCAGTGTCAGTGCCGGCCGCAGTTTCGCCCAATTGCAGGATGCCGGCATGCAAACCTTCCAGCTCACAAAGATCCTGCGACAGAAACAGGAGAGCTTGCGTGAGGTGGTGGATCACGCTGCCAGGGGCATGGCGTCGCGCGCCGTTCAGATGCTCGCAAACGAAGAGTGCGTTACCGAGGATGAAGACGAGGAGCGGAGATTCGAGGTCATCGCTGGGGCGTACCTGGACCTGAATGCGACACAGCGGCAAGGGTGTCTTGTCATCGAACCGTCGCGTCGAGGACGGTCACTCATCAATGAGGTGGTGCTCAACAAGCTGCTGGAACGTGGTGGGCTGTCGGACGCCAGGCAACTGGATATGCGTGAGAACGTTGACTGGACGGCTCGGGAAAAATGCTCAACATCCAGCTACAGCAAGGGGGTGATGGTGAGCTTTTCCAGGCCGAAAGCAAGCAGCCAGCTACGCCCCCTGGCGGAATATCAAGTGGCAGACGTGTCATTGGCGCGGAAAGAAGTCCTACTTCGAGCGAGTAACGGAGTTGAAACTTGGTGGTCACCGGAAGGCGCTGATGCGTCGCATGTTCGGGTGGCGCGCACTGTTCCAATGAAGCTTGCAAAAGGATGTCGGTTGCAGGTCACTGCTAACCACAGGATGCATAGGCTGGTGAATGGAGATCTGGTGACCCTCGAGGACTACTCGGAGGCCGGTGACCGCTTGCTCATAAAAACGGTCGACCAACGGCGAATCTGGCTTGATCTGGCCAATCCGTTTAATCGCTATCTGCGGCTTGGATATGCCGTTACAGCACATGCAGCCCAAGGTAAAACGGTTGATCGTGTCATTGCTCATTTGCCCAGCACATCGAGTCTGAGCAGTCAGCGAACAGCTTACGTTTGTCTTTCACGTGCCAGGGAGGAGGCGAAGATTGTGACCGACTCTGTTGAAAAGCTTGCTTCCAGTCTCAAGTTCAACAGCGGTGAAAAATCTCAAGGGCTAACTCAGATTGAATCCGAATCCTGTGTCATAGACCTAGGCCAAAGATCAAGGCTTGAGAGGTTTATTGATGGACTTGAAAAGGAGCTAGACAGCAGTGCTCATGAGGAATATCGCATTTAAGGCAGCATCGCGCTCCAAGGCGTTTGGGGCGGTACTGACCTCGAGGTCAGAAAGAGGGCTGAGCACTTTTCCGATCATGGATGTGCCGCGCGACGCTAAGCGAGATTTGCAAAATCTTTCAATTAAAGAAGTGGTAATGCAATGGAGCTGATTCCTGGGAAAATTAAGGTTCGTCAGAAATTTTTTAATTTTATCTTTGAGCCCCCTAATACGCTTTATCTGTATGACCCGAATGATGAAGTCCCGTGTGTCGGGACATGGGTGCCGGAGATACTCATTGCGATGTATGACGACTGCGAGCGACAGGGACTTAAGTTGCCCGATCCCGATGCGTTACGAGTATTTACACTCACCGACTCAAACGGTCAGCAAGTCTGCCAATGTGAAAACGGGTTGGGCGATGTGCGCCCTGCCTCAGCTGCCGAAACAAAAAGAGCTATTCGTGTCCGTGACTTCGTGGGGATGCAATAAAACGACTCCGCCCTGAAGCTGAGTGCCGAACCAAGAGTGCAAACTGGATCATGCCCATGGTGGCAGTTCTGCTGAGCTTGGTTTTCGGCGGACGGGCTGTGCGAGGCAATTCAGTTTGCTGGATGCAAGTTGTTGTAGCATCGATCCTATAGCCGCGCGGTCAAGCGCAGCTGAGGGAGGGGTGTGAAATTCATACATACGGCTGACTGGCAACTTGGCTTGAAGCTTCGATACTTGGATCCTGAGCGCGCAGCACAAATGCGGTTGCTCAGATTTCAAACCGTCGAAAAAATTGCAGAGCTTGCGAAGGATCGCGAGGTCGACTTTGTTGTCGTTGCGGGGGATGTGCTGGATGACAACGCACTCGGCAAAGACGCTCTGCAGCAGACATCAGACGCCCTCAAGGCGTTTGGTGACATTCCTGTATTCCTGCTTCCTGGCAACCACGATGCTGGCACTGAAGATTGCGCTCTGCTTCGGTTGGATCTTCCGAGTAATGTGCGTGTTTTGCACAAACGTGAGCCAATCAGCGTTGCCGGTGGCACGCTCATTCCGTGCCCGCTGACTCGGCGGCACGAGTCGGAGGATCCGACATCATGGCTTCCAGAACGCGGCGATGACGATGGAGTCCGTGTCGCTGTCGCCCACGGCGGTATCATCAACTTCGACGACAGTGCGGATTCCGAAACCCCGAATCTGATTGACGCCCAATCGGTCATCGCCAAAGGCTTCGATTATTTAGCCTTGGGCGACTGGCACGGACTTCTGAACATGGGGCCTCGAATCTGGTATTCCGGTGCTCACGAGGCGACGCGCTTCAAGGAAAAGAAACCAGGTTACGCCTTGGTCGTAGACATTGAATCGTCTGGCGACGAACCCAAGGTGGAGCCTGTCCTCGTCGGCCAAACCTACTGGAATTCCATTGGGGTGAGTTTTTCCGATGACAGCCAGGTCGCGATGTTGCGCGACCGGCTTAATGCGACGCCATCAATTTCGAAAACCTTGGTCCAGCTTAGCTTGGACGGGGCCTTATCGATGGGGGCTCGTGAGGAGTTGGATGAATTCTTGGAGGACTACGGTCAGCGCGTGGTGTTTCTCCGAACGAGCGCCGACAACTTGCATGCCCAACCTACCGATGATGATCTCGCGAGTATGTCGGCCGAAGGCTTTCTAGCCAGCGCCCTGGAAGAACTCCGACAGAATACAGATCCAGCAGACGAAGATGCCGTGCGCTTGATGTATCGGCTGCAAAGGAAGGCGTCAGATGCGTCTGCTTGAAGTTGAAGTTGAACACTGGCGTGGCCTAACGGGGAAGCTGGGGCCGTTTTCCACAACGTTGAACCTGATTTGTGGCCCAAACGAGGCCGGGAAGAGCCGGTTTTTCCAGGCGATTCGATACGCCTTGTTTGAGTCGTATAAAGGCACCGCGCAGCACAAGCAGAGCCTGCAAAGCTGGACGAGTCCTGAATCGCCAACGGTGCGGCTGATCTTTGAAAATGAAGGCGTCACATACCAGTTGTCGAAACGCTTCCTGAAAGGGGGGTATGCGGAGCTTTCGGGTGGAGGCAAGACGATCAAGGATGCTGATGCCGAAGAAAAGCTGATGTCGCTGATTGGTGGTCGAGAAGCCACGGGCCGTGGTGAAACATCGGACGATGCCATGGGGATCTGGCCATTGTTACTGGTCGAACAAGGGAAATCTCGCGACGCAGCCAGCAGTTCTTTGAACAGCGATAGTCACGCTCGACTGCAGGATTTGTTGGCAGGAGAGATCGGCACCGCGGCGATATCTGCGTCGGGCAAAAAATTGCTCGAGTTGGCGGCGTTGGAACGGGATCGCTTTTTCACGCCGTCCGGGCAGGAAAAGACGCAGCTGAAGCAAGCACGAACACGGTGCGAAAAAGCACGGCTCGATCTCGATACAGCTGAGGTGAATTACAAGCGGCAAGCCAGTACAGCCGCTGAGCTCGCCGACATTCGCCGGCAGATGACCGACTTGGCTCCAAGGTTGGATTTGGCGCGTAATGAGGCCAAGGTCGCTAAGCAAAAAGCAGAGGCTGCGCGAGATGCGCGCAATGACCGCGACAACAAACAGGCGAGCAGGGACCTGGCAGCGAATCGTAAAGAGAACGCCGAGAATGCGTTGAGTGCCCGAATCGTCCTGGAATCTGAAATTGAAGTGGCTGAAAACGTCTTAGTAGCTGCCCGGCAGAGGGTGAACGAGCTTCTCGGGCGGGAGAAGCAACTGGTCGATGACCTGGTACAGAAAGAACAGGCGGTCCAACTGGCCCTTGAACAGCGTGAGGCTGCGAGGGAGCGATACAAGGCTGCCCAGAAAGCAGCGCAGGCACGTCAAACCAACGAGCAGATAAATGCGCTGCAGGAAACGGTAAAGCAACTGGAAGAAAACGAAGCCAAGGTTCGTCAGCTTCGCGAGCAACGGGTCAACCTTGTCGAGGTCGCCGAGGATAATCTGACTTCATTGCGAACCTTGGAGCAGGAATGCAAAGTGGCCAAGGCGCAGCTCGATGGTGCCGCGATGCGTATTGGCATCACCGCCCGGCAGCACGTCCAGGTCAATGGCGAACCTTTAGAAACCGGCGGTCAGCGCGAAATTCTTGTCACTGGCCGCGAGCGCATCACGCTGGACGGAATTGCTGACATCGAAGTTCGTCCGCAACAGGGGACCCTTGATGATCTGAGGGCCGCCGTCGATGACGCTGAGCACGCATTAAAAGATACGCTCGAATCGCTGGGTGTCACCGATGTCGCGGCAGCCGTAAAAGCGGAGCAGGAGTGGTCTCGAGTGACTCGGGAGATTCAGGCCCTGGAACGCGAAGCCGGGCTGATTTCCAAACAACCACTCGCGGCACTGAAGGAAGAGTTGGAAAGGTTGCGGATCAAGTCCGCCGAGTTGGGCGAAGTTGATGACAGTATCGATCTGCCATCAGCAACCGACGCCCACGAAGCCGCGCAGCAAGCACTAGAAAATGCGGAAAGCGAGCGGAATGCGGTCGATAAGCTTGTTACTCAGCATAGGACCGAACTCGCCACGGTGAAAGCCACAGTGGATCATTTGGCGAATCAGCAGAAGGACCGTCTCAGCAAACTCGATGCGACGCCTGCACGTGCAGACCTTGAATCCACTCACGAAGAGATGAAGCGGGCACTGGGACTGGCACAGATGGCTTTCGATGATGCCGTTCAGCGATTCGATGCCTTGGGTGGGGAGCAGGTCGACGATGACGCAAAGCGCCTGGAGCGCGCGGCCGCAAAGCTTGAACAGCGTCAATCAGAAACCAAGTCCAAGCTCGATGAGTTACAGGGGTCGCTGCGGATGCTGGTTCAGGCCGGGAGCTATGAACAGGTACAGGACTGCGAGGCCGAGCTGGAACTCGCAACAACCGAACTGACCAGGCTTGAACGTGATGCTCGCGCAGCCAAACGGCTTTACGACGTGCTTGCAGAGAAACAGCAGGCCCTTGTCGACCGCTTAACCGCCCCAGTTACCAAACGTATCCAGCCGTACTTGGCGGATATTTTTCCTGGATCGTCATTGCAGCACGGAGACAAGCTGGATTTCACGGGGCTTCAAAGCAGCAACATTGAAGAAGGGTTTGAAGCCCTATCCGGAGGAGCGCAGGAACAATTCTCCTTGATGACCCGTATAGGTCTGGCCGAAGTACTGGCCGGCGATGATCGACTTCCGCTGATTCTGGATGACAGCCTGGTGAACTCTGATCCCGAGAGGATCAAGCTCGTTCATCGAGTGTTGGATCGTGCATCGAACAAGCTCCAAATCATCGTGTTCACATGCCACGAAGTGCTGTTTGATGCTCTTGGGGCCGACTTCCACCACCGACTACCAGCAACAAGGCACCCCGCATGAAAATTGAATCAGTTCATATCGAGAATTTTCGGGCCTTCAAAGATGAAACCATCTACTTCGGCAACTACTGTTGCCTGGTAGGGCCCAATGGTGCCGGTAAATCAACAGTGTTGGCTGCTTTAAACGTATTTTTTCGGCAGTACAAGGATTCGAAGACGGACCTTAGCAAGCTATCCGCGGATGATTTTCATCACAAGAACGTGAGCGATCCAATTCGGATCACGGTCACATTTATAGACCTTTCTGATGCTGCAAAAGAGGGTCTGGCCGACTACGTCAGACAGGACAAACTTATTGTTTCAGCCATTGCCAAATACGATGCAAATGCTGAGCGGGCCGAAGTTAAGCAGTTCGGGAACCGGCTCGGAATGGACGATTTCCGGACATATTTTGAGGCGGACAAGGCTGGGGGCAAGGCGGGTGAGTTGAAGGCCATCTTCGCCGAGCTCAAGTCAAAATATCCTGACCTGGCGGGTGCCGGTACAAAAGAAGCAATGGCAACGGCCCTTCAAGAATACGAAGCAAGCCATCCAGACCAGTGTTCGCTGATTCCGAGCGAGGACCAATTCTACGGTGCAACAAGGGGGACAAATCGCCTCGCTCCGCACTTACAGTGGGTGTTTGTCCCGGCGGTCAAGGACATAACAGAGGAAAGTCAGGAATCAAAGACCTCGGGACTTGGTCAACTCCTTTCCAGGACTATTCGGACTAAAGTCGACTTTTCCGAAAAAGTGTCGGAACTTCGCGAAACGCTTCGGACTAATTACCAAAGCATGCTCGATGCCGAACAGTCTGTTTTGGATGATCTCTCCAAGTCACTGGAGTCAAAGCTCCAGAACTGGGCCCATCCTGCTGCCACTGCCAAGGTTCTGTGGACCCAGGACCCTGAAAGGTCGGTCAAGGTTGACGAGCCTTGGGCATACATTCAGCTCGGTGAAAGGGGGTTTGAAGGTGAGCTGGCAAGGTTCGGCCATGGAATGCAACGATCCTTCATGCTGACGCTTCTCCAGGAGCTGGCGACGTCAACGGATGAATCTGCGCCCACTCTCATTCTTGCAATTGAGGAGCCTGAGCTCTATCAACACCCTCCGCAAGCGAAATATCTAGCTGAAGTGCTGCACGATCTGGCGGAGAGCGAAAACCAAGTAGTTGTTTGCTCGCACAGCCCATTGTTTGTTCCTGGCGACGACTTTGAAGCCATTCGTGTAGTGCGAGAATTTGGTGCCCCCCCTTGCTCAAAGGTCCAACAGCTCACTTATAAGGATTTAGCCAAATCACTTAAGGATGTTGGTCAAAAGCTGCTTCAGGAAAAGGGAATGCTTGCGAAGCTGTACCCGACTCTCAATCCCACCATAAACGAGATGTTCTTCTGCAAAGTATTGGTGCTGGTGGAAGGAATTGAAGACGTTGCGCACATCAGCTCATATCTCACATTTCTTGACTTGATGACCCCGTTCCGCCGATTCGGATGTCACATCGTGCCGGTCGGCGGCAAGAGCGAGATCATAAAGCCACTCGCCATGGCGAAAAAATTGGGGATTCCCGCTTTTGTAGTCATTGATTCTGACACCAACACCGAAAAGCAGTGCCACATTGACCAGCACAAGAAAGAAAACGCCTCAATTTCAGCCCTGATGGGTTACTCGTCACACAGCAATTGGCCTGATGATCATGTATGGGAGTCAGATTTTGTGATGTGGAAGACGAATCTAACCGAGCTCGTGGTGTCGGAGCTTGGGGACAATTGGGCTCATCATAAAGACGAAGCAGCCGCCCACTATGGACAGCCGGGAGGTCTAACGAAGAACCCCCTTGCGGTTTCGCGAGCGCTCAAGGGTGCCTGGGATGCGGGCGAACGATCGCCGTCGCTCGTGAAGTTGGTCGAAAACATCATAAAGTTCTCAGAGGGAACGATCGGCCAGTCAAACTGAGAAATATCCCTCGGTACTGAGCCTTACGCCACCAAATCCATCAACTTCGCATAGTCGGTGACCACGTCATATTTAATGCATTCGTTGGCCTGGTGGCTCGCAAGCTCGTCGAAGAATTTTCGGGCGCATTCGATTTTTTTGTGCTCGATGTCCCGCAACTTCATGGATGACATGGTGCCCTTCGTTTCTGCGACGAAGTAGATGTGGCGCACGCTGCCTTCCTTGAAGGAGATGGCCCAGTCGGGGTTGTAGTCGCCGACGGGTGTGGGGATGAGGAACCCTCGAGGAAGTTTGGCGTAGACGACGACTTCGCTGCTGGTGTCCAGTTCCTGTACGAATTTCTTTTCGATCTCTGAGTCGGTGATGGCGTAGTCGTAGACGTGGTTCTTGAGCCTTGCTGACGCGCGTGAGAAATCCTGGCCGGTCTGGTTATCGGTGAAGATCTGGGTGTCGTAGCGGTCTTGGGTTTCGTCGTAGGTCAGGCGTTCGATGACCATGGCGGCTTTCTGCTCATTGATGAGCCGCGATGCTTCGGCGATGAAGTGTTCGGGATTGTCTTTGAACTGGCCAAAGACCGGAGCTTCGATCTGGCTGAGGATGCTCGCTGTAGTCTTGCGCGTCAGTTTCGCGTTGTCGGCAATTTTCCCAATCAGGTCGTATTTCACCCGCGAGTGGGCCGACTTGCCATATTCAGTTTCGGAGTGGGTCTGGTCGAAAGCCTCGCCTCCTTCCAACTGAGTGTGAGTGAGGCCATCACGCTGGATGCCGGAGTAGACGGTGTACTGCAGCTTGGTGACACGCAGATACTTGTCCAGAGCGGAGACGCATTTACGAATCAGCTCGTCGGAGTCGAAATCGACGCGGTACACGGCCTTCTTGTTAATGCGCTCCCACAGGGCCAGGAACTCTTTTTTCTCGAAGTTGGCGTTCAGCGGGTTCATCTTTGGCTTGCGCCCATCATCGACCTTCGGCAGCTGTGCCTCGCTGAATACGCTGTCGATTAGCTGAAAGACCTGCTCGGCATAGGGCTTGAGTTCTTCCGGCAACTCCGCCAGTGATCCGGTTTCCTTCGCGTCGTGGTAAGGCTGGGCGATCTGGTCGGCATCGTCGGTGTAGTCGTTCTTCAGCAGATAGCGATAGATCTGCTTGGCCATGGCCGCCGTGACTTCCACTTCGCCCTGGTCGGTTTGCATCGCCTTGCCGGCGAAGTAGTCCTCGGTGGCCTGGCGCGGGCGTGAAGACAGCGTTTCGACGATTTCACTCTGCAGGCCGCTAACGAAATCCTTGTAACTTTCGCTGGCGACAACGGTGAGCACGTTGATGTCGTGGACCACGGCAGGGTGATCCATGCGGTCACCGTGCTGATCAACACAGATGCGCAGCCCACGGCCGACTTCCTGACGGCGTGAGATGGTGTTGTCGCTGTGCTTGAGCATGCACATCACGAACACGTTGGGATTGTCCCAGCCCTCGCGCAGAGCGCTGTGGGAAAAGATGAATCGGGTCGGTTCCGTAAAGGACAGCAGGCGCTCCTTGTCTTTCAGGATGAGGTCGTAGGCATCCACGTCATCGGAATCCACCGAACGCGCACCGACCTTCGGGTTTTTAAGGCGGTTGGTCTTCTTGTCGATGGAGAAATAGCCGTTGTGCGTCTTGGCGGCGTTGATGTCGGCGAGATGCTTGCGGTAAGCCTCGTTGTCGATGGCGAGTTCGGAGAGATACTCCGACTTCAGCTGCTCGTACTCTTCCTCAAAGATGCGGGCGTATTCGCCTTTCTCGTCGGCCTCGTCGTAGTCGCGGTACTTGGCGACTTCGTCGATGAAGAACAAGGACAGCACCTTGATGCCCCGGCCGAAGAGCTGTTTTTCCTTGTCCAGGTGGGCCTTGATCGTCTCGCGGATCTGGATGCGTCGAATGTCGCCCTCTGAGACGTCGCCGGTCGCCTCACCGGCATGCAGCACAATGCCATTGGTGAATTCCACCGTGTCGTTGTTGGCATCGATCTGCGAGATGGTGAAGCCTTCGCGGTATTGATCCAGATCCCCGGACTTCGTGTAGAGATTGTCCTGAAACTCCAGCCGGCAGAGTTGACGCTTGATTTCGCCTGACTTGAGTTTGACCTCCAGCTCAATTCGGGCAACGGGTGCCTTCTTGGATATCTCGATGCTTTCCAGGTAGAGGTAGGCGTTGGTGCCCGCGAGGCCGCGTGTCTGAATTCCGCGCACGGCGATTTTCTTGACCAGCTTCTGGTTGTAGGCGTCCAGGGCATCCAGGCGATGGATACGGTTGTGCTGGGTTCGGTGGGTCGCGGAGTACCGCAGAATCATCAGAGGCTTGAACTTGGGTAGGGATTCCAGCATTGCCGGCCCTTCCATCTTCTGTGGTTCATCAAGAATCAGGATAGGCCGGTTGGAGGCTATGACGTCAATCGGCTTACGCGACTGAAAATCGTCCAGCTCGTCGTAAATCCGCCGGTTGTCCGCCCCGCGTGACGCGAACGCCTGGATGTTGATGACCATGACGTTGATGCCCGCGTCGGACGAGAAGCTCTCCAGCTCGTGTAGGCGCTTGGAGTTGTAAATGAAGAAGCGGGCTTTCTTGCCGTAGCTCTCGGTAAAGTGGTCCGCCGTGATTTCCAGTGATTTGTACACGCCTTCCCGAATAGCGATTGACGGCACCATGATGATGAATTTGGACCAGCCATAGAGCTTGTTCATCTCGAAGATGGTCTTGATGTAGCAGTAGGTTTTGCCTGTGCCAGTTTCCATCTCCACATCAAGGTGCAGGCGCGTTGCCGCGAGGGCGTCCCGTTTATAGCCTGCAGGAACCGGTGTTGTGTTTCCCTTTTTATCAAACGTGGTGAACTCGGTATGCGAGCTGGACAACGGTAGATTCTGGCGGCGCTGCACGGCCTGGATGTTTTCCAGAATCTGTGGCTCGCTCAGGACCAGATCCGCATTTTTGAACCCTTCATCAAAAGCGCTGACCTGCGCCTGCCGACCAGGGTCCATGCGGTAGCTCAGGGCATCGACTTTCGGCTGGCCGGCGAAGCAATCCACCACAGCTTCGACGGCATTGGTCTGGTAAGGCTGAACCTTGAATTTGAGCTTCATGGCCGGCCTCAGATGGATTTGACTTCAGTCGATGGCGACAGCTGACGGAAGATTTGCTCGACATTGATCTTCACGGCATCGGAAGCGAAGCCGTTGTCTCGGAATACGACACGTAAAGGCTCGTGACGTGCGAGCTCCTTGACCAGTTCCTCAGACACGCCAGAATCGAAACATGCGACAAGTGCATTGTCGTCAACAAAGAACACCGATTTCCCTTGAACCGTCTCGCTGCGAATCGGTAGCGTGAGATCCACGCCCCAATCAACCAGCACCTGGAACAGAAGGTCTTCAGCCGAACGGCCCTCCTTGACGTTTTCTACAGCTTCGAGAAGGTCTTGCTGGTTAGATGCGTCGGGCTGGTAGAAAACATCTTTCATGTTCGAAGAATCAACTTTTAGAACTCGGAATCCGAAGTCGCCCTTGGCTTCACTTTTCGCGATCTCTCTGCCAGATCTACGAATACGTTCTTTTGCAATTTGCGAGATATTCGCAAATCCAGCCTTACGCGCAGGAGATGCTTCAGGAGTTTCCTCCGGGATCTGGACGAGAATAAATTTGACATGTTTGCGTACATTCTCCGGAAGCCTGAAGCAGGCTTCTGCGGTTGTGCCGCTTCCTGCAAAAAAATCCAAAATAATTGCGTCGGGAGAATTGGAGGTCGCAATTTGGATAAGTCTTTGGATCAGAAGTACCGGCTTTGGGAATTGAACTAAAACTTGATCCGGAAAGTGCTTGCTAAGGTCGGCTGTTCCATGTTGGGTATAAATCTCATCAATCACGCTGAATGCTTTTTCCCCACGCTCGACGCCATCCTCATCCCGTAAATATTGCTTATAGTTGAGTGTCACGCGATCGTTGTTCCTAACGACAATAACGTGATTATTCTTCAACCCTTCCTCTACGCGTTGTTTGCTCCATAGCCATTGGCGTTGGGGCCTTACGACTTCTCCGTCCGCAAGCTGGATGTCGTACACTAAGTTTGGGCGCGCGTCCATGCTTTTAGTCGCTTCGAGTGGCTTTAGTCGATAGGGTCCACGAATTGAAAAATGCTCGTCCTTGCCTTTGTAGTATCTCTCGACCTTTTTCGGATCATAGGGGAGAGAAAAAGGCAAAAATTCCTCTTTGCTCTTTGCATACATCAACACGTATTCGTGCTGTGTTACTGCATATTTTTCCTTGGGTCCACCGCCGTAGCTTTTCTTCCATACGAAGCATTCTATAAAGTTTTGCTTTCCAAAAATTTCGTCGCAGATGAGACGCAATGGAGCAACTTCATTATCGTCGATACTGATGAAAATCATTCCGTCACGGGACAATAATGATCGTGCTACTCTGAGTCTCGGATACATCATGGAAAGCCAGTCAGAATGAAACTTGCCGCCCGAATCCAAATTGGCCAAGAATCGATTGCCTAAATCGTCTTTTTGCAGAGTCTTCATCAAGTACTCTGACGATCCTTGATCAAAATCGTCGTCGTAAACAAAATCTGACCCTGTGTTGTATGGTGGGTCGATATAGATCGCCCTGATTTTCCCTAAATAGGTCTCCCGAAGCAGTTTTAGCGCTTCGAGGTTGTCGCCTTCAATGAATAAGTTTTTCGTATTGTGAAAGTCCTCGCTTTCTGGAATTGATGGGCGCAATGTTTTCGCAATGGGACCATTGGCAACGACAAGCGCTTCTTTCTTTCCAGGCCAGTCAATTCGATAGCGTTCCGGGTCGCCATCCACGATATGGTCGCTCAGCTCCTGTTTTAGCCGTTCAAAATCTACGACTAGGCGAGTGCGACCTGTTTCGCCGTCACGACCTTCTGTGACACAACCTGGATACAACTCGCCAATTTTTGCGATATTTTCTAAGGTCAAATCCCGGCTGTGCATTTTCAACTTGTCCATGGGTTCTCTTACGTAATCTCTCTGTCTATTCGGACAAACTCGAGCTCAGGCGCTCGAGTTCTTGTTGGGCTTCACGCAGCTCTGCATTGATGGCTACGCGTTTGTTGAACTGTTTCTCTCGGCTCAGCCGAGCCTGAATTCGTTTGATCTCTCGGGTCTGAGCTTCAATGGCAGCTGCCTGCTCGATCTGAGCGCATAGAGACGCACTGTAGCGGGCGCTGGATTCGGCTACTCCTGTCAGCGTTGCTTCCTTCTCCTGGGCGCTTCGTCTTGCCTGGGTCAGCTGTGAGGTGTGGGTGGCGACCAGTGGCTGCAGCAAGGCTTCGTACAGGCGTTCCAGGTTCAGAGCCACCGGCAGCGCCGCTCGCGCATTGGTATCCGGCGACCAAGGGCTTTCGAAATAATCGCTGAGCACCCACTTGGTGCTATCTGCTTCACTGCGGCGCTTGTGTGCGGCGGCCATTTTGGTCTTGCCGCCGTGCTGAAGCTCGAAGATCAGGGGAAATGGTATGGCGCGGTCTATCGCGCGCAGGATGTCCTGGTGCAGGTTGGCTGTGTGACAGCGTAATTCGAACACCTGGACTTCCGTGACCCGCTCGGTGGCGCTCAGATTCAAGGTCTCGGGCGCGAGTTTGTAGGCCCATTCGATTCGCTCCACGTCGCGGATGAACAGCTCCTTGAGTTGGTTGCTGGCCTTGGCATGCTCGTAGATCTTGCTCTTGGGGACGACGCGGCCGAAGCGCCCCCCCTTGGGCCAGTCGTACATCGGCATCAGGCGCTCTCACCCTCGATGACGATGAAGGCGATAAGTTCAAAGTCGTCCAGCCCTTCAATTGTGTGGGTTAGCGCACTGGTGCGGCCACCGCTAAACAGGCTGTCCACGTCCTTTTCTTCTTTTACCTCAATCATGGACTGTATGGCGCTGCTGAGCAGTTCAGAATAGCGCCCCATGTTGCGGCCGTCGTCGGTGCGCTCATTGAAAATCTGGCAGACAGGACGGATTGGTTCCACCTGACCCTTGCAGCTGGAGCGAATCAGATCCAGCAAGCGTTTGACCTCGGTGTGGTCGGCGATGATCTCTTCGTCGTCACCGATGTAGACCAGGTAGTACGGATGAAGGCGGTTCTGCTGGTTGACGTTGACGCTTTGGTGAATGTTTTTCAGCGCGAAGATGACGCCTGGCTGCAGACCCAGCTCGGGTTTGGAAGGCACGATGGCGTGCATTCCGAAGGGCACGTGATCCAACTCGCCGTTGTCTTTCACGTAGTTGAGCAGGTCCATGCGGAAATCATTCAGGCCCAGATCGGTGATGGAGATGCCGGCTTTGACGTCTTCCAGCTCGATCACTTCGTCTTGCAGGCGCTGAAGCTGTTCCTTGCGGTAGGCAATATCGCTGGACTTGGCCGTGAGCACGTTGTCATCGCCGGTGGCGGTGATGTCCGTGATGATCATGCGGTTTTCGACACGCTCTTTGAGGTTGATGTACTCATCGAGCGAGATGTCCGGCCAATAGTTGACCAGCTGGATTTGCGTGTTGGGTGAACCGATACGGTCAATACGGCCAAAGCGCTGAATGATGCGAACCGGGTTCCAGTGAATGTCGTAGTTGACCAGGTAGTCGCAGTCCTGGAGATTCTGGCCCTCGGAAATGCAATCCGTGCCAATGAGAATGTCCAGCTCGCCGGGTTCATTGGGCAGCGCAGTGGCTTTTTCCTTCGAGCGGGGCGAAAACAACGTGAGCACGCTTTGGAAATCGTAGGCTTTCTTCAGCGTGGTCTTGGGCGCCCCGGAGCCAGTGACCTTACCCATGTGCAGCCCCAACTTGCTGGCTGTCTCGCTGAGGTTTTCGTACAGGTAATTGGCGGTGTCGGCGAAGGCTGTGAAGATCAGAATCTTGCGGTTGCCAGGGTTGAGTGGCGTTTCCAGCTTTTTGCCGATGATGGACATCAGGTGCTGCAGCTTGGCGTCATCCTGCGGGCTGACGTTGTCCATGCTGGCGATGAGGTCGTCGATGAGGGTGAGGTCGGCCTGGAGGTCATGCTTCCAGGAGGGGACATCCATGTCGGCCAGGCTGATCTGCACTTTCTTGCCGACGCTGAATTCATCCAGACCCGCCAGATCATCGTCTTCGGGATCGAACTCGCTGGCGCTGCCAAGGTAGTCGCCGACGGCAGCGGAGCGGCCGCTGGCTTCGAAGGCCGTAATGGCTTCCAGGGTCTGCGTGATGTTGCCGGCCAGTGCACGCAAGGTCCGGCGGAAGGCTTCCACCGAACTTTCCAGGCGTTTGAGCAGGTTGGTGGTCATCAAGGCTTGCAGGCTGCGCTCACGATCCGCCTGGCGCAGCTTGCCGCGTCCGCCCTCGACCTGGGTGTCGTATATCTCTTCGTACTTCTTCAGGCGGCTGGGCAGGATGTAGCTGATGGGCGCATAGACCGCCAGCTTGAGCACGGACAGCTGCTTGAAGATGTCATCGAAGCCCACCACATCGGAGCGCTGCGTGATCGGGCAATGAAAGGACAGCGGCTTGCACCGCTCGGGGAATTGGCCGATGTCCGTAGTGTCGTAGAACGTCTCAATGTGCTTGCGCGAGCGCGCGATGGTGACGGCATCGAGCAACTCGAAGAAGTCGAAGTCCAGCGATTTGAGGATGGACGCCGGGGTGCGCTCTTCGGGCGGCAGGGACGACCAGACGTTGAACGCCCGCTGCGCACGACGAAAGATTTCTTCAATGTCTCCGCCGGACTTCAAGCGCTTGCTGAGCGCGTCGGATTCGCCCTCGTAGGCCAACGCCAGCTGGTTGCGCAAGTCCGTGAAGCGATTATTGACCGGCGTGGCGGAGAGCATCAGCACCTTGGTCTTCACGCCGGCGCGGATGACCTGGTTCATCAGCTTTTGGTAACGGGTTTCCCGGTCTTTGTAGACATCGTTGTTGCGGAAGTTGTGGGACTCGTCGATCACCACCAGGTCGTAGTTGCCCCAGTTCACCCGGTTGAGAGGAATGCCGAAGGATTCACCCGTCGTGCGTGACAGATCCGTGTGGCAGAGCACGTCGTAGTTGAAGCGATCCTTGGCGAAGATGTTCGTGGTGAGGTTGGTGTTGTAGTTACGCCAGTTGTCCGCCAGTTTCTTCGGACACAGAACCAGCACGGAGCGGTTGCGCAGTTCGTAATACTTGACGACGGCCAGAGCGGTGAAGGTTTTGCCGAGGCCAACGCTGTCCGCCAGGATGCAGCCGTTGTAGGTCTCCAGCTTGTTGATGATGCCGGTGGCCGCGTCGCGCTGGTAGTTGAACAACTTGTTCCAGACCAGGCTGTCACGGTAGCCTGTGAGGTCATTCGGCAACACATCCTCATCGATCTCGTCCAGGAAGTCGTGAAAGATGTTGTAGAGCATCATGAAATAGATGCGCTCCGGCGAATTCTCCTGGTAGACCGACTCGATGTGCTCGCAGATTGCGTTCGTGACGTCCTTCACCTTGTCCGGGTCGGACCAGATCTGATCGAACAGCTGCAGATACATCTGGGTTTGCATGGGGTCGTCGAAGCGCGTGACGAAGTTCGAAACGGCATCGCCTTTCTGATAACCCAGATCCACCGCCGTGAAGCCGCTAATGGGCATGTAGGCGGTGCTTCCGCCAGCGCTGCCGACATGCATGAACTGCTGCATCGGCGCTTTCGTGATGTTGGATTTGAACGTGGCCTTGCGACGTATCCACTCCGCGCATTCGCGGGCTACTGCTCTTTGGGTGAGCTTGTTACGGAGCTGGATTTCGAACTCCGTGCCGTACAAGCCATTTTCGCGTTCGAGCTTGGGGATGAAGAACTCGCGGCGTTCCTTCTTAAACCGGTCTGTGGCCTGAGTTGCGACGAAAGTCGGCGCGGTGAATATGAACTCCAGTTCTTCGAGCTTGCTGAGTTCAGTTTTCAACGCCTCGAATGCGTAAATGGAAAAGCACGAGGCAGCGATCTTGAGTCTGCTGCCCTGGTGCAGCGTGGCCTTGAGATCATCTCCTAGCAGATTGGCTGTGTTGTCGATGATTTTCATCAATCAACCACCTCGAACAGATCGCCGACACCACAATCGAACAGCCGGCAGAGACTTTCAATTGCTTCGAGGTCAATACGCGTTGCAGTTTCCTTGTATAGCAAGGTGACGGTGTTGCGGTGCAGCCCCGTCGCGCGGGCGACATCCATGATCTTCATCTTTCGCTCTCCCATCAGGCGGGAGAGGTGGCAGCGCATCATGTCAGTCTCCAGGGCGTTATGCCCTGAAGAGTAGCACCAACTCCGGTTCAAGGGTCGCGATTGCCGGTGCCCGGCAGTTCTCGAACAAAACGCAAGTGCGCTTCGTAAAAAGATCAACAAATGTAATGGTGGAGGTGTTGGGGGTGGGGTTCGCGCTATTGCCTTTTTAGAGTGTCACACCGTTCTCGTGTTCAAGGCCGGCGCATCCTGCGCTGCAAGTGGCCCTGAGGGCCAGCCTTGAGCACTGCGCTGCGGCGTGCCTGCGGTGAGGCGGCAATATCGCCGTGTTACCGGATTCCATCATGCTTCAGCAATCTCTTCTTTCTGACGAGCTCTACGTCCGTGATCATCAGGGGCAGTACAGAGCTGCTTCCGATTCTGAGCTTTTCGCAGCAACACGAACCCGCCTTGAGAAGGCTATCCAGCGCGAGGTGGGTATCTCCCAGCCGTCAGATGCGGCGCGCTACCTGGTCTCACACTTTGCCGGCTACGAGCGGGAAGCCTTTGTGGTGGTCCACTTGGATACTCGTCACCGTGTGCTCGGCATCGAGGAGGCGGCGGTTGGCACCATCGACGGCGCAAGTGTTTATCCCCGCGAGATTGTGAAGTCGGTGCTTTCACGAAACAGCAGTGCGGTGATCTTCGCCCATAACCACCCATCCGGTGTTCCAGATCCGAGCTCGGCAGACCGTCGCTTAACCGAAAGACTTCGGGACGCGCTATCCCTGGTCGATGTCCGGGTGCTGGATCACCTGGTTGTCGCGGGTGGAGATTATGTGTCCTTCTCGCAGCGCGGGCTCTTATAGCCTGCGCCCGACTAGATCCACTTGTGGATACCGGCGGTGGCGTTCGAGCAAGGGCGTCACCGCTGGGTTCTTATCGGGCGCGTTTTTGCGCGCCTCGAAGTCAGTGGGATGACTGGCGGCAAAGGGTGCGAGGTCACCACTTTTGTGTGGGGTGTGGTGTGGGTTGTGTGTTTGCGGAAATGAAAAACAAGAGGAAAAACAAGTAAATATGGCGAGGGTTCGAATCCCTCCTTCTCCGCCAAATTCAAGGGTTGCGAGTTTTCTCGCAGCCCTTTTTTATGCTCGGGTGTCTAAGAGTTGCGCCCAAGAGTGGTTGCATGTGGCAGCTTGCTCATGGTTTTTGTGCCACTATCCGGAGTGGGGGAGGCAGGTGCAAACATTCCGCGGCTGGGCGATGAAATGGCTGACGCTTAGCATGTGCATTGGAGGTCTACTCTAGCCAAGAGTACTGGGGGGCTATTTGATCAACAGATTTACTGCAGCGCGTGCTGGGGTGTCGGGCAGTGCCGTAACGACCTTGTGCAAGGTGCTATTGATTGGTTTGGTTGTAGTGTTAGCAGCACAACTGCGATTTGGCGCAGTGGCTAATACAACGGTTGATAATCCGGTTCGCGCGGATGCTAGGGCTTATGTAATTTACGCCTACAATATCAGGCATCATGGCGTTTACTCCAGATCAGAAGTAGGAATTGCTGACCCGGGTGGGCGGGTGGAGCCGGATGCGGTTCGTGCGCCAGGCTATCCCTTATTCTTGTCGCTGTTGATTGATCAGATTACGTTCTCTGAACTCGCGAAGGTTACGTCAATACAAGCACTGGCCAGCACCACGGTTGTTTTGATTACCTATTTCGTCTGTGCGCAGCTTGTTTCGTGGTGGCTTGCCATAGCGGTTTCATTCTTTGTTGCGATTAGCCCGCATTTAATCAATGCAAACGTTTATATCTTGACAGAGTCCATGGCGACTTTTGTGCTGATGGTTTTTACGGTGGGTGTGGTTTGCGCAGCAAAGCGACGAAGCTTATTTTTCTGGTTTCTGGTTGGGGCTTTTTTGGGTGTGTGCGCATTGGTGCGCCCCGCATTCCAGTACTTTCCGCCACTTCTGGCCTGTTTTTTGTTTTTTCAGTTTGAGAAGAGAGCAGCGTGGCGCTATGCATTGTCAATGGTTCTAGGTTTTTTGGCGTTGATGTTGCCTTGGGTGCTCAGAAATATTGCTGTTTTGGGGCAGATGAGCGATCCGCATTTGATGATCAATTTTTTGCACCATGGCATGTACCCCTCTTTTGTTTATGGCGGAGATTCGACGACTTTTGGTTTCCCATACAGGTATGACCCTGACTCTCATGTTATTGCTCAGAGCGTGTCATCAGTCCTCAAGCATATTTTCTCCAGCGTTTTGAGTGATCCGCTTCTCTATTTGAGGTGGTATTTTTGTGAGAAGCCAGCCTTTCTGTGGTCTTGGAGTATTGTCCAGGGCGCTGGTGATGCGTTTGTCTACCCGGTGCTTAAGTCCCCTTATGTGGAATCGGTTCTGTTTCAAATAACTCATGCGATTTCGGCATGGACCCATTTGCCATCTGTGATCTTGGCGTTGATCGGAAGTGTCGTAGTGTGGTTGCCGTGCTCTAAGGCGTGCTTTCGCGAACATTCGTTGTTGATCGTGCGCGTATTTTCTTTGCTAATTGTTTACTACACGGCCTTGCACATGATTGGCGCGCCGTTTCCTCGCTACAGCGTTCCGTTTCGGCCGCTCATGTACATCATGTCGGCAGTCGGGTTGTGGGCGACGCTGTCTGCGGTGGGAGTGTGGCGTCTCAATTGGGTTAACAGAAGGAATAGGGGGTCGTGAAAGTTTCAGTCGTTATCCCCTGCTACAACGAGAGCAAGACGTTACAAGAAATAATTGATCGTGTGCGCCAGGCTCCGGTTGATGGGCTTGAAGTCATTGTGGTGGATGATTGTTCAACAGATGGTAGTGCTCAACTGCTCAAAGGCGAACTGGCCTCCCAGGTTGAGCGTGTGGTGTTTCATGAGCGGAATCAGGGGAAGGGGGCGGCTCTGCGTAGCGGTTTCGCGGAAGTGACGGGTGACGTCGTGATTGTTCAGGATGCCGATCTTGAGTATGACCCTCAGGAATACCCCAAACTTCTTGCGCCCATAATCGCCGGTAAAGCCGATGTGGTGTTTGGCTCACGTTTTGCTGGTGGTCAACCCCATCGAGTGGTGTATTTCTGGCATATGGTGGCAAACCGCATTCTTACGCTTGCTTCGAATATGCTTACTAACATCAACCTGACGGACATGGAGACCTGCTTCAAGGTTTTTCGTGCAGATGTTTTGACGCGCATCACAATCGAAGAAGATCGCTTTGGCTTTGAGCCGGAAGTGACGGCCAAGGTTGCGCGGTTGGGGTGCGTGATCTACGAAGTTGGCATTTCGTACTACGGGCGAACGTATGCCGAGGGAAAGAAGATAGGCTGGCGTGATGGCGTTCGTGCTTTCTACGCGATCTTGAAGTACAACATCTGGCGGCGACAAGGCTGAGCGGATGTCTCGGGGCGGCGTAGTAGATCAGGGGCTTAGTGCTATTGCCGATAGCGCGCTGCTTAGATATCTCTTCGTTGGTGGAATTGCGGCGCTTGCTGACTGGGCAATTTTTGCATTTTTTGCGATTGGCTTGGGTCTTGACTACATTCCGATCGCGGTGATCAGTTTTTTGGTGGCGACGCTTATTAATTACTTGCTATCAATCAGATTTGTTTTCGTTGGCGGGCGCCACGAGCAAAGAGTTGAGGTTTCCCTGGTTTTTCTCGTGAGTGCGTTTGGGTTGCTTCTCAACGTTGCGGCGCTGTTCGCGCTCATGAAGCTATTGCTTATGCACCCGATGCTGGCGAAGGTTTTGGCTACCGCGGCGGTCTTTGCATGGAATTTCGGTGCGCGCAGGTTCTGGGTTTTTGCAGGTTTCAAGTAGGTTGTCTGTTGTTTCGCTCGAGTAAAGCACTTGCTTGGTTGAGTTGAGCGAGTTTGGCGTTGTTATTGCTTGTTGCAACATATTTGCGCCAAGCTGAGTGTCATGCTGAAAGTTTCCATTTGTGCAGCGTCCGCATTGCTTCTGTTATGTGCGTGTACTGGGTTGCAGCCTAGGGCGTTGCCCAAGCCCGAGCTAGAGTTCAAGTCGTTATCCTCACCTGCGGTGGGCCAGGAGCACAGAGCCGAGGTGGGTGAGGTCATGGTTGTTGCCATCCATGGATTTTCAGGTAGAGCAATGCGTGCTGACAAAGTCCAAGTTCTTTGCGAGGACCTGTCCAAGCGCGTTGAGGTGCCAGTTGGTGCTGAACTAGTCCGCAGCCGGGTTGAAGGTCGCTCGGTCCTGTACTGTGGCAAGCTGGAATGGGTTAATCGTTTCGCTGGCCAGGAAAGGACAGTGATCGATGAATGCCTTCAGCCTGTTGGGGATGGCCGCTGGTCGCTGTACTTCAATGATGTGGTCTGTCCCGAGACGGTGAACTTGACCGCGGTGCGTCACACGGCGGCCTCCGACGATGCGCGCCGGCAGGAACTGGTCTTCACCGGTCGCTCGGGATCGCAGCTGTTCCTGCAATACACGCAAGTGCTTGGCGATACCACGGCGGTGCAGCGCAAGGATGTGCGGTTTGATATCGCTGATGATCCGGTGGTCGGCATCGAGGGGGCGCGTATCGAGATTCTGGAACTCAATTCATTGGCTGTTCGTTATCGGGTGTTGAGCGGTTTCGAGTAGTGCCCATGCGCTATACTTCGCGCCGTGCTGAATAATTGACAAGAGTCACATCACAGCGCGTGATGTGACCGCCAATGCGCTGCAGGATGCGGTGCTTGAGGAGATGCAAGGATGATGAAGATGCGTAAACCCGCAGCTGCGGTGGTGGGGGCAATGTTTGCGGCGGCTGCTGTGTCGGCGTGTGGCGGAGGGAAATCGTCGCTTGCCCAGGATGTCAGTGTCGACCCGGCCAAGGTCTGGAGTGACTACCAGCGCCCGGCGGAATACACCGGCGTGGTGGCCGAGGATGTCTTTATTACCACGGCCGATGGTACGCAGCTGGCTGCACGGCTGACCCGTCCTGCGGGCGACGACGGTGAGGCGGTGAGCGAGCCATTGCCGGTGATTCTGACGATTACCGGCTACAACGCCCGCCTGATCAGCACCGCGCTGAGCGGCAATCACTTTGTTGAGCGTGGTTATGCGCATCTGTACGTAGATGAGCGCGGAACCGGCAGTTCGGGGGGCACCTGGGAATCCTTCGGTGAACAGGCGCAGGCTGATTTCCTGGATGTCCTGAACTGGATTGATGAGCAGCCCTGGAGCGATGGCAATGTCGGCACCTGGGGCGCGTCCTACATGGGCATCACCCAGTTCTTTACCGCGCAGCACCAGCATCCCTCACACAAGGCCATGTTCGCGATTGTGCCCATGGGGGATGCCTACCGCGACATCGTGTTTTCGGGCGGTCAGGTCAACGCCGGTTTCATTCCGTTGTGGATGGGCCTGGTCAGCGGGCTGGGCGCCTTGCCGGTAGCAAGTTTGCAGAGCAATCCGGCCGACGGTGTCAGCGTTTTGCTGGATCACATCAGCGGTTCGTTGGCCCAGTTCGCAGTGCCCACCATTGCGGAGTCGGTGCTCGGTACGGCGCGGGCGTATGACAGCGAATTCTGGCGCATTCGCTCCCCCTTGGAGGTGGCGGACAAGGTTCAGGTGCCGACCTTTCTGGTCGGTGGGCTGAACGATCTGTTTCAGCGCGGTACGCCCATGCTGTATGAGGCGATCAAGGATCAGGTCGAGGCCAAATTGCTGATTGGCCCATGGACCCACCTTGGCGGCTCAAGTGGCGAGGGCTTGCCGGCTGATGGTGTGCCTTCGTTGGATGCCATTGCCCTGCAGTGGTTTGACCGCTATCTGAAGGACATGGACAGCGGCGCTGAACAGCAGCCGGACGTTACGCAGTATGTGTACGGCGAAGAGCGCTATGTGGTGGAACCGGACTGGCCGCACCCGCAGGCCCAGGCTGTGCGTCTGAGTCTGCGTGGCGATCGCAGTTTGTCGGGCGAGCCGGCAGGGCCGGACGAGGCCTCCAACATGATCCTGCAACAGCCGGTCAACGGTGTGTGCTCGACCAGCGCAAGCCAGTGGACCGCCGGCATCATTGGTTTTCTGCCCGTGTGTGGTGACGACAATCGCCTGACCGAGGTGCTGGAAATTACCTACACCACGCCCGTGATGGATGAGCCGTTGTACGTCAACGGACCGATTCAGGCCAACATCTGGATGTCGACCACGGCCCTGGATGCGGGGCTGGTTGTGCGGCTGACGGATGTGGCGCCCAACGGGGTCTCACGCGAGCTGACCAACGGGATCCAGACCGCGTCCATGCGTGCGCTGGACCCGCTGCGCAGCCGTTATCTCGACGGCGAGATGATCCAGCCGTGGCACACCTTTATTGAGGCGGACAAGCAGGCGCCCGGCATGGGCAATATCGTTGAAGTGAATGTGGAAATTTTTCCCAGCAGCTTCGTGATTCAGCCAGGTCACGCCCTGCGCGTGGCGGTCGGTGCCAGCGATTTGCCGCATGGCCTACCGCCCTTGCCGGATCTGCTCAGCGGTTTAACCGGATTGCTGACGATCTACAGCGATGCCGAGCACCCCTCGAATGTGGTGCTGCCAGTGGTGGAGCGGGCGCTGTCTGCTGAGGTGGCTGCGCCCTAGGCCGCATGCGCATCGTCGTCGGCGCGCAACTGGTTGCGACCGGCGCTTTTGGCGGCATACAGGCGCCGATCCGCGCGGGCCAGTGCGGTGGTGCGTGAGTCCTCGGCCCGAACCGCCGTCAGGCCAATGCTGGCAGACACATGTACCGGCTGGTTGGTGCTTGACCAGCGGTGCTGGCTGAACTGTTGCAGCAGGGCCTGGCAGGTGTCGCGGGCGGCATGCCGCTGTGTGCGTTGCAGGCACAGGATGAATTCATCGCCGCCATAGCGTCCGGCGCTGTCCTGGCTGAACTGGTTGCTGCGGATCATGTTGCCGAGCTCGCGCAGCACTTCATCGCCCAGGGCGTGAGAGTGCTGATCGTTGACCTGCTTGAAGTGATCAATATCGAGGATGGCGACGTACAGCCCTTCACGTGCTTCTGCAGGGCCGTCGAACAGGGTGTCCAGTCGATTTTCAAGCGAGCGCCTGTTGGGCAGGCCGGTGAGCGCGTCCACCTTGGCCAGCCGGTCAAGCTGTGCGGTTTTGGCTTCAAGTTCCTGGGTGCGCTCTGCAATCTGGCGGCTCAGGGTTTGGCGCAGCATGGCCAACTGGCGGACCACCACCATGCCGGTGGCCAGAATGATCAGCAGGAGGATGCCTTCCGGTAACGGGATTTGCGGCAGGATGGCGGCCACCGAGATCCCGATGAGTATGGAAAAGCCTTCGACCGCATAGGAAAAGCTTGCGATTCTGCGCCACGGTTTGCGTTCGCGTAGCCACAGGAACCAGGCCATGCACAGTTCGTTGCTGAGGTGCAGCACGGTCATCATGACCAACAACGGGATCCATGCCGGTGTGCTCAGGGCGCCGATCGGGGTGTCGCCGCCAGCCTTCTGGTAGGCGCTGCCTGCGGCCAGAATGATGAGGATCATCATGCCTGCATTGGCCATGGCGGCGTCCACCGCGCTGCGCCAGGATTCGCCGCGCAGCACCCGATGCAAGGGATACAGCAGTGAGGCCAGGCCGTTGAGCAGGGCGGCTGGCGCGGGGCCCAGCAAAAGTATGCTGGCCACTTGGGTGACCCGGTCGAATGACACATAGCCATGGTCGGGGTGTGAGAAGCCGCAGACGATGCTGAACAGGGCGGCGCTGATGACCAGGGCTGAGGTGTGCGGCTCGAGCATGCCCAGGGCATCGTCATGCTGGCCCAGCGCAACGGTCGCGACGCACAGCAGCAGCGCTGCGCTGGCAGTAAATAAGGTGTTGCGGGCGGGCTTGGGCGTCACGTGCGTGCTGGGGCCGACGGATGAATGTCTTGCAGTTTAATCCAATGTCCTTGAAGCGCCATCCTGTGCGGCCGGGCTGCAGCCTGGCGCCATTTGGTGCTCAATAAACCGTTTGTCGGAAATTTTCTGCCCTATCTCCCCACCTTGCCCCCTGAATTGACCAATTTCCTTCACAAACATCTCTAAGAGCTGTCTGTAAGTTGTTGTTTACAGGCCGATTTGGTGGTGTGAAAATTTCCGCAAAACACGTCATAAGTTACTGTTTTTACTTATAAAACTTTCTTGACACGAAAAATGGCCAAGCCTATAGTGGGCTTTAAGGGTGAAAAGTGGAGTGTCGTGGAGTAATCCACCCAAAAGGCCAGCGTGTACAGCGGAACGACAGAACTTGCGATTGATGTGAAGGGGCGCCTGGCCGTCCCGGCGCGTTATCGTGCGTCGCTCCAAGACAGCTGCGCTGGCCGTCTGATTCTCACCCTCAGCCTGGATGCCTGCTTGCTGGTCTACCCCTATCCCGAGTGGGAGGTGTTTGCCGCCAAGCTGATGGCGCTGCCGTCGCTGACGCCGCAGGCCAAAAAATTGCAGCGGCATTTTCTGGGTGCTGCTGAAGACGTGGTCATGGACAAGCAGGGGCGCGTGCAGTTGACGCCCTACCTGCGGGCCCGCGCAGGGCTGGATCGCTCGGCTGTTTTCGTTGGTCAGGGTGAGAAATTCGAGTTGTGGGACGCCGATGCGTGGCGCCGATATCAGGACGAGGTTGAGCTTGATGCTGAATTCCTTGCCAGTATCGGGATTTGAGCGCGGTTTCCGCGTGATGCTGTCGCATGAATCGGTGCTGCTGGACGCCTCCCTGGATGCACTGAACATCCGCGGCGACGGCGTCTACGTCGATGCGACCTTCGGCCGTGGTGGGCACAGCAAAGCTTTGCTCGAACGGCTTGATGATGCGGGCCGTTTGGTAGTTTTTGATCAGGATCCCGAGGCGCAGGCGGTCGCGCAGGGCTGGATGCGGCAGGAAGCGCGTCTGGCGCTGGAGCCGTTCAATTTCTCTCATCTATATAAGAGTATCGAGGCGCGAGGTCTGATTGGTCAGATCGACGGCATCCTGTTTGATTTGGGCGTCTCAAGCCCGCAGCTCGACGATGCGCAGCGCGGCTTCAGTTTTGGTAAGGATGGCCCGCTGGATATGCGCATGAATCCGCTGGCCGGGTTCAGTGCAGCGGATTGGGTTGCGCACACCAGCTACGACGACATGCGCCGGGTGTTGCGTGAATACGGCGAGGAAAATAATGCCGGGCGCATCGCGCGTGCGATCGAGCGCGCGCGTGAGCAGGCGCCGATCACCACCACCTTGCAGCTGGCGGAACTCATCGAGCGTGCAGTGGGCGGACGTCGTGGCAAGCGTATACACCCGGCCACGCGTAGCTTTCAGGCGATTCGCATCGCGGTGAATCGTGAGCTTGATGTGCTTGCGGAGGTTTTGCCTCAGGCGCTGGACGTGCTCAGGCCTGGTGGGCGCTTGGCGGTGATCAGCTTTCATTCGCTGGAAGATCGCATCGTCAAGCAGTTCCTGCGTGCCCAGGCACGCCCGCCGGCGCCTGATCCGGTGTCGCCGGCGCCGCCGGCGCGGGTCCGGCAGGTGACACGACGGCTGTGCGATGAAGCTGAGGCTCAGCGTAATCCGCGGGCGCGCAGTGCGGTGTTGCGCTGGGCGGAGAAGTGCGCATGACGCGGGTGATGAGCAAGCTCGACTTGTCGCGTCTGTCAGCGCCGCCGCTGCGTTATCTGGCGCTGCCTTTGCTGATCGTCAGCGCGATTGGCGTGGTGGGCATGAAGCACCACAGCCGTGCGCTGCAGACCGAGGCGCAAGCACTGGCCGCCGAGCGTGAGCAGCTCGAGGTCGAGTTCAACCAGCTGCGGCTGGAGCGGGGTTATGTCGGCGCGCATTCGCGGGTCGGTGAACTGGCCGAAAAACAACTGGGCATGAAGGTGCCGGACGACTATGTCATTGTCCAAGTCCCAGGCCAGGAATAAGCCCGCCGAAGTGCCCGCCGGGCTGGCCCCTGCATGGCGTCAGCATGTGCTGGTCGGCTTGCTGGTGCTGGGTTTTGTGGCGCTGGGTTTGCGTGCCTTCGAGTTGCAGGTGCGCGACCGAGATTTCCTGCTGGCAGAGGGCGAGCGTCGCCATGTCAGAACCTTGCTGGAGCCGGGTGGGCGTGGCGCTGTGCGCGACCGTCATGGTGCGCCGCTGGCCTTGAGTGCGCCGGTGGAATCCATCTGGGTGGTGCCCTCGGCCCTGCTGGCCGAGCCGGCTTACATCGCGCCGCTGGCCAATTTGCTGGAGATGCAGCGCGGTGAACTGCAGGCCGAGCTGGAAAAGCGCCGCGGGCGCCAGTTCTATTACCTGAAGCGGCAGTTGCCGCCGTCCGAGGCGCGGCGCATTCTTGATCTGGATGCGCCCGGCGTATTCAGCCAGCGCGAGTACCGGCGTTATTACCCGGCTGGCGAAGTGACCGCCCAGCTGGTCGGTCTTTGCAATATCGACGGCGTCGGCCAGGAAGGTCTGGAGCGTGGCTTTGACAGCTTGCTGGCGGGCAGTCCGGGGCAGCGTCTGGTGATCCAGGATCGGCTTGGTCGCGTGGTTGATGATCTGGATGAATTTCGCGCCTCGCGCCCCGGCCAGGATGTGGACCTGTCCATTGATCTGCGCCTGCAGCACTACGCGTACGGCGAGCTCAAGGCGGCGGTCTCGGCGCACAATGCCAAGGGTGGGGTGATTCTGGTTGCCGACGTGCAGACCGGTGAGATTCTGGCGCTGGCCACGCAGCCAGGCTTCAATCCCAATAACCGCAACAGTCTGGGCGAAAACCGGGCGGCTTGGCGTAATCGCGCGGCGCTGGATCAGTTTGAGCCGGGTTCAACGGTCAAACCGTTGATGCTGGCAGCTGCGTTGCAGAACAACATCATCGATGCGTCCGAGCAGGTCGATACCGGCAATGGTTGGATCAAGATCGGACGCCTGCAGGTGCGTGACTACCGTGGCTATGGTCAGATCGGTTTAACCGAGCTGCTGGCCAAGTCCTCCAACGTCGGCGCGGTCAAAGTCGGCATGCTGATGGGGGCTGATCGCCTGTTCGATGCCTACCGGGCGTTCGGGTTCGGCTATTCAACGGCCTCCGGTTTCCCCGGTGAGGTCGCCGGGCAGCTGACCAGCCCCTATGAGTGGGGCGATGTCGGTACTGCCACGGCCTCCTATGGCTACGGCATGAGTGTGACCGCTCTGCAACTCGCGCAGGCCTATATGGTTTTGGCGGCAGACGGGGTGCGTCGCACCTTGTCGCTGGTCAAGGGTGGGTCGCAGTTCGAGGATGAGCGGATCATCAGTGCCGAAGTTGCGGCCCAGGTGCGTGAAATGCTCACCGCGGTTGTGCAGCCCGGCGGTACGGGCACCCGCGCCGCGGTGCCAGGTTACCGGGTGGCCGGTAAGACAGGCACAGTGCGCAAGGCAGAGGGGGGCGGCTATGCTGAGGATCGGCACCAATCCCTGTTTGTTGGCATGTTGCCGGCTGATCAGCCGCGCCTGCTCAGTCTGGTGGTAATCGACGAGCCGCGCTCCGGCGTTTACTACGGCGGTCTGGTTGCTGCGCCGGTGTTTTCCCGCGTGGCCAGTTCGGCTGCGCGCTTGCTGCAGATCGCGCCAGCCGAAGGCGATCATTCCATAGCCCGTGTGGCGGTTGGGGATTCGCACTCATGACGAGCTGGCACCTGAATGAGTTGCTGGAGCTGGATGCCAGCCTGTGCGGCAGCAATCCGCTGATCTCCGGCCTGGCCATGGACAGCCGTCAGGTTGAGCCGGGGGCATTGTTCCTGGCCTGCCGAGGCACCGAGTCACACGGTCTGGCGCATCTGGAGCAGGCCTTGCAGCGCGGCGCCGTCGCCTTGGCGTGGGAGCCCAGCCCGGGCGTCGAAGCGCCGCAAGCGGATGTGCCTTGCGTGGCCGTGGACAATCTTTCGCGGCGGGTTGGTCTGATCGCCTCGCGCTTCTTTGGGGCGCCCAGTCGAGCTCTGTTTACCGTGGGGGTGACCGGCACCGACGGCAAGACCTCATGCACCCACCTGTTCGCTCAGGCCGCGGCGCGTCTACAGCGGCGTTGTGGCTTGATGGGGACCGTGGGCGTCGGCTTCCTCGACGATCTGGCCAAGGCCACCCACACCACCCCGGATCCGGTGCAGTTGCAGGCCGGTCTGGCCCGGTTGGCGGCTGAGGGCGCGGATGCGCTGGCCATGGAAGTGTCGTCCCACGCGCTCGATCAGGGGCGCATCATCGGGGTTGATCTGGATGTGGCGGTGTTCACCAACCTGAGTCGTGATCATCTGGATTATCACGGCGATCTGGACAACTACGCCCGGGCCAAACGTCGCCTGCTTGAGTCGGATGGGCTCAAGGCTCTGATCATCAATGTGGACGACGACTACGGTCGCCAGTGGGCGCGCGAGCTGGCAGACCAGCGTCCGGTGGTCGCGTATGCCGTCGACGCCCAGCCGGAGCAGGCCGACTGGCTGCGCGCGGAGAACATCCGCAAGCAGCCTCAGGGGCTGAGTTTCGACGTGGTGACTGCGCACGAGCGCCATGCGTTCGAGTGCGGTCTGATCGGCCATTTCAATATCTACAACCTGCTCGCGGTTGCGGCCGCCTGGCGTGCGGCCGGGCTGGAGTTGGCGCAGGTGCTGGCCGCCCTGCGTGAGGTCAAAACCGTGCCGGGACGGATCGAGGCCTTCCGTGCCGAAGGTAAGCCGCTGGCGGTGGTGGATTACGCCCACACCCCTGGGGCACTGATTCAGGTGCTGCGTGCGCTGCATCAGCACCGCAAGCCAGGTGGGCGGATCTTCTGCGTTTTCGGATGTGGTGGTGATCGCGATCGTGGCAAGCGCCCGCAGATGGCTGCGGCGGCAGCGGCGCATGCCGACGTGCTGATCCTGACCGATGACAACCCGCGCACCGAGTCACCCCAGGACATCATTGCCGACATGCTTGAGGGGCTTTCAGCTGATCAGGCCTACAGCATCATCCATGATCGCGCGCTGGCCATCGATCATGCCCTGGGCCAGGCGGGGCCAGATGATCTGGTGCTGATCGCCGGCAAGGGCCACGAAGATTATCAGCAGATCGGGCTGGAGCGCCGTCCTTTCTCCGATCGTGAGTATGTAGCCCGGCGCCTGCACAGCGCGTCCGCGCAGGAGGGTTGGGCATGCAACGCTTGAGCCAGGCGGTGGACTGGATCGGCGCCGTGCTGCAGGGGCGCGATCAGGCGGTCACCGGCGCGTGCATCGACACCCGCGTGTTGCAGCCGGGGCAGCTGTTCATCGCGCTGCCTGGGTCGCGGGTCGATGGTCACGAATTTGTGCGCAAGGCGGCGGCGCTAGGGGCCAGCGGTGCGCTGGTCAGTCGACCTCTGGATATCGATTTTCCGCAGCTCGTCGTGCCGGATGTACTGGTTGCGCTGCAGGCGCTGGCTGTGGCCTGGCGTCAGGAGTGGGCACGGATGGGGGCGGGCCAGTTGGTCGGCGTGACCGGCTCGAACGGCAAGACCAGTGTCAAAACCATGCTTGCGACCGTGCTTGGCGGCTGCGCCAAAACCTTTGCCACCCCGGGCAACCTCAACAACCACATTGGTGTGCCGTTGTGTCTGCTGAATGTGCGCCCCGAGCATCGCTATGCGGTGATCGAAATGGGCGCCAATCATGCCGGCGAAATTGCCGCGCTGGCAGGCTGGGCCAAACCTGACGTCGGACTGGTCAATAATGCTGGCGATGCGCATCTGGAAGGCTTTGGTTCACGCGATGGTGTGGCTGCGGCCAAGGGTGAAATGTTCACTGCGCTGGGCGCTGAGGGTGTCGCCGTGATCAATGCGGATGACCCCTATAACCCGCTGTGGCGTGAGTTGGCCGGGCAACGCACGGCCGTGACCTTCGGGCGTGCGGCGAGTGCCGATGTGCGCGCCGCCGACGAACACAATGCCTTGGCCGAGCAGCGTTTTACTCTGACGGTGGGCGGGCAGGGCGCCGATGTGTGTTTGCCATTGCCCGGTCGGCACAGCGTTATGAATGCGCTGGCCGCTGCTGCTGTGGCCCATGCGCTGGGGCTGGATGTGGCGACGATCGCTGCCGGGCTTGCTCGGGTCAGTCCGGTGTCCGGACGTTTGCAGGCGCACACGCTGCCCGGTGGGGTGAGCCTCATCAACGATGCCTACAACGCCAATCCGGCTTCATTGCTGGCCGCGATTGACGTGCTGGCGGCCAGCGCGCCGCCGCGCCATCTGGTGCTGGGTGACATGGCCGAAATCGGCGCCGGGGCGGCGCGTGCGCACAGCGATGCGGGTGAAGCCGCGCGTGCGCGAGGTATCGAGTGGCTGTGGGGCTGTGGGCCGTTGAGCCGCCATGCAGTCGAGGCCTTCGGTGATGGCGCTCGGCATTTTGACGAACCGCTGGCGCTGGCTGGCGAGCTGGCCAGTGTGCTGGGGGATCACGGCACCGTGCTGGTCAAGGGTTCGCGCAGCGCCGGCATGGAGCGCGTCGTTCATCAGCTCAAGGGAGAGGCCTGATGCTGTATCACCTGGCTGAATGGCTGACGCCGTATTTTTCACCGCTGAATGCGTTCCAGTACCTGACCTTGCGCGCCATCATGGGGGTGCTGACCGCGCTGGGCTTCAGCCTGTTCCTGGGGCCATACCTGATTGATTATCTGGTGCGAAAACAGATCGGCCAGCCGGTCCGTGACGATGGCCCGAAGAGCCATTTTTCCAAAGCTGGCACGCCCACCATGGGCGGCGCGCTGATCATCGCTGCGGTAGGCGTTTCAACCCTGTTGTGGGCGGATCTGCGCAACATCTATGTCTGGGTGGCCTTGCTGTGCACGCTGGCATTCGCCGCGATCGGTTTCGTCGACGACTATCGCAAGCTCAAGTACAAGAACTCGGATGGCTTGTCGGCCAAAGAGAAGTACGGCTGGCAGAGTCTGGCCGGTCTGCTCACCGCCGGCGCGTTGTGGGCATTTGCCGATTCGCCGGTTAACACCAGCCTGTATCTGCCGCTGCTCAAGGATGTGGTGATTCCGCTGGGCGCCTTCTTCTGGATCTGGGGTTACCTGGTGGTGGTCGGCAGCAGCAACGCGGTCAATCTCACCGACGGTCTGGATGGTCTGGCCATCATGCCGTGCGTCATGGTCGCGGCGGCGCTTGGCGTGTTTGCCTACGCCACCGGTCATTTCGAGTTCGCCGAGTACCTGGGCATCGTGTACATCGCCGGGGTTGGCGAGGTGCTGATTTTCTGCACGGCAATCTGCGGCGCAGGACTGGGTTTTCTGTGGTTCAACACCTATCCGGCACAGATGTTCATGGGCGATGTCGGTGCGCTGGCGCTGGGCGCCGCACTCGGGGTGGTGGCGCTCATCGTGCGTCAGGAGGTGGTGCTGTTCATCATGGGTGGGGTGTTCGTGGCTGAGACACTGTCGGTCATCCTGCAAGTTGGCTCTTTCAAGCTGACCGGGCGGCGCATCTTCCGCATGGCGCCGCTGCATCATCATTTCGAACTCAAGGGCTGGCCAGAGCCCAAGATCATCGTGCGCTTCTGGATCGTGACCCTGATCCTGGTGCTGGTCGGTCTGGCCACGCTGAAGGTGCGCTGATGGACTGGTCCGGACGTCAGTGTCTGGTGGTCGGTCTGGGCCTGACCGGCTGGTCGGTCGTGCGCTTCTTGGTGGCCCAGGGCGCGCAGGTTCGGGTGTGCGACAGCCGCGGCGAGCCGCCCTATGCGCTGGCCCTGGCCGAGCAGTATCCGGAGGTGCCCCTGCACAGCGGCGATCTCGACGCGGTTTCGCTCGACGGTGTGGATGAGCTGGTGGTTTCGCCTGGCCTTGATCTCAACCTGCCGCTGTTTGCGCGGGCGCGTCAGCGCGGTCTGCCGCTGATCGGCGATATCGAAATCTTCGCGCGGCAAAATACGCGGCCGGTTGTGGCCGTGACCGGCTCCAACGGCAAGAGCACGGTGGTTACGTTGCTCGGCGAAATGGCTGAGCGGGCCGGATTGCAGGTGCTGGTCGGCGGCAACATTGGCACCCCGGCATTGGACCTGCTGGAGCGTCATGCCGATCTGATCGTGCTGGAGCTGTCGAGCTTCCAGCTGGATCTGACGCACAGCCTGCAATGCGTTGCCGCCTGCGTGCTCAACCTGAGTGCCGATCATATGGATCGCCACGGTTCTTTGCAGGCTTACGGCGCAGCCAAGGCGCGCATCTTCGCCCATGCCGCGCACGCGATCATCAACAAGGACGACCCGGATGCGGCCACACTGGCCCCGGACGAACTGCCGTCGAGCGACTTCTCGGTCTTGCAGGCGGCAGATTTCGATCTGCGCGACACGCATTTGTGCGTGGGTGGTCAGCCCTGGTTGCCGGCGGCGCAGCTGAAGCTGGTCGGGCGTCACAATCAGGCCAACGTGCTGGCGGCATTTGCGCTGGGCATGGCCGCGGGGCTGCCGCGCGATGCGATGACCGCCGCTGCGGCGGCCTTTCCCGGTCTGCCGCACCGCTGTCAGTGGGTGGCGGAGCGCAACGGAGTGCGCTGGATCAACGATTCCAAAGGCACCAACGTCGGGGCCACCCTGGCGGCTCTGGATGGTATTGAACCCAAGGTTGTGCTGCTGGCCGGTGGCCAGGCCAAAGGTGGTGATTTCAAACCGTGGCGCGCACCGCTCAAGGACAAGGGGCGGGCGGTGCTGCTGTTTGGTCAGGATGCGGCGCAGATCGCGCGCGACCTGGACGACCTGGGTGCGCACATCGTGATGCGTGATGTGGGTGAGCTGGCCCAGGCCGTAGCCGAGGCCGACAGCCTGGCTCAGCCGGGCGACAGCGTGCTGCTGTCACCGGGTTGCGCCAGCTTTGATCAGTTCAGCGGTTATGCAGAGCGGGGCGAGTGTTTCGCCGCGCTGGCACGGGGGCTGGCATGAATCTGCGTCTGAATCTGGCTCCGCTGGGTTTTCGGCCGGCCGATCTGGATCATGGTTTGCTCTGGCCGCTGGGGCTGCTGATGGCTCTGGGGCTGGTCATGGTGGCGTCGTCTTCGGTGGCGGTGGCCGAGCGCTACACCGGTGAGAGTTTCCATTTCCTCTATAAGCAGCTGGTGTTCATGGGCATTGGTCTGGCTGCGGCTGGGCTGCTGTTGAGCATTCCGCTGGCCATCTGGGAGCGCAGCAGTTTCGTGCTGCTGGCGGCAGCCCTGCTAGTGCTGGCGGTGGTGCTGTTCCCTGGCATCGGGCATGAGGTCAACGGTGCGCGGCGCTGGTTGAATCTGGGCTTTGTGCAGCTGCAGGCTTCGGAGCCGGCACGACTGGCCTTGTTCATGTATCTGTCGGCCTACGCGGTGCGTCGCGCGAGCGAGCTGCGTTCGTCCTGGACCGGTCTGGCCAAGCCTTTGCTGCCGCTGGGGGCGGCGGTCATGCTGTTGCTGCTGGAGCCCGATTTCGGCGCGTCCGCGGTGCTGATGGCGGTCAGCTTCATGATGTTGTTCATGGCCGGGGCGCGCCTGCGTGATCTGGCCGTGGTCGGCGTGCTGGCTCTGGGTGCGTTCGGCGCACTGATGGTGGCGGCGCCCTACCGTGTCGAGCGCTTGCTGACCTTCCGCGATCCTTGGGCGCACGCCTTTGATGGCGGTTTTCAGCTGACCCAGTCGCTGATTGCGATTGGCCGCGGCGAGTGGTTTGGCGTGGGCCTGGGCAACAGCGTGCAGAAGCTGCTTTATCTGCCTGAAACGCATACCGATTTCATCTTTGCGATTTTTGCCGAAGAGTTTGGTTTGCTCGGCGTGGTTGGCCTGCTGGTGCTGCTCGGCCTGATTCTGCGCGCCAGCATGCGTATTGCCAGTGCCGCGGCCGAACAGGGGCAGCTGTTTGGCAGCTACCTGGCCTACGCCATCGGTTTCTGGATGGTGTTGCAGGCGCTGCTCAATATCGGCGTCAACATGGGTGTCTTGCCGACCAAAGGGCTGCCGCTGCCTTTTGTCAGCTACGGCGGCAGTTCCATGGTCATGAGTTGCGCGGCGATGGGGCTGATGTTGCGTGTGGCGTTGGAGACTGCGCGCAAGGAGGCCGGGCGATGAAGATGCTGGTCATGGCCGGTGGAACCGGCGGTCATGTGTTCCCGGCGCTGGCGGTTGCCAAGGCGCTGCGTGAACAGGGCGTTGATGTGCTGTGGATGGGGACGCGCAACGGTTTCGAAGCGCGTGCCGTGCCAGCGGCAGGGTTCGACATCGAATGGATCGATGTGGCCGGCGTGCGCGGCAAGGGCTGGCGCTCTATGCTGGCGGCGCCGCTGCGTATCCTGCGCGCCGTGTGGCAGGCCCAGCGCATCATTCGTGCGTTCCAGCCCAGACTGGTGCTGGGCATGGGCGGTTATGCCGCCGGACCGGGTGGCTTGGCTGCGGGCCTGTTGCGTGTGCCGCTGGTGATTCACGAACAGAACGCGGCGCCCGGCACCACCAACAAACTGCTGTCGCGCATGGCGACGCAGGTTCTGCAGGCTTATCCGTCGGCGTTTGCCTCGCTGCCGCGTGCTCGCACGGTTGGCAATCCGGTGCGTGCTGAACTCAGCGCACTGGCGCAGCCGGATGAGCGGGGCACCGGCACGCATGAGCCGCTGCGCATTCTGATTCTGGGCGGCAGCGGCGGTGCGCTGTCACTCAACCGAACCGTGCCGGCGGCGTTGGCCGGTCTGACTGACCGGGTGCACATCCGGCATCAGGCTGGTCGCACGCTGGCTGCGGCCCAACAGGCCTGGGATGAGGCCGATGTGGCTGATCCCGAAGCGGTCGCGCTGAGCGCTTTCATCGATGACATGGCCGAGGCGCTGAGCTGGGCCGATGTGCTCATCTGTCGCGCCGGCGCCTTGACCCTGGCCGAGCTTGCGATGGTCGGTGTGGGCTCAATCCTGGTGCCGTTCCCGCATGCCATCGATGACCATCAAACCCGCAATGCGGAGCATCTGGTGGCGGCTGGCGCCGCCGTGCTGATGCCGGAGGCACAACTCAGCGCGACGGGGCTGCGAGAGCAGGTCGAAAGCCTGCTCGCCGACCGTGCGCGCTTGCAGGACATGGCGCGTGCTGCGCGTCAGTGCGCTCATCCGCTGGCAACCACCCAGATCGCCGACGTCTGTCGCCGCTATCTGGGCCTGCCGCCGCAACTTGATGAGGTCGCCGCATGATGAACGCCGATGGTCTCAAGCAGATGCTGGCCTTGCGCATGGGCAAGGTGCGGCGCATACATTTTGTCGGCATCGGCGGCTCCGGCATGGCCGGTATTGCCGAGGTACTGCTCAATCTGGGGTATCAGGTCAGCGGTACCGATCTGGGTGACACCAGCGTGACGCGACGGCTGATCAGCCTAGGCGCAACGATCACCCAGGGGCACAGCGCTGCGGCGGTGTCCGGCGCCGATGTGGTGGTGCGTTCCACCGCGATTGCCCTGGACAACCCGGAAATCCAGGCCGCTCAGGCAGCCCGCATCCCGGTTATCCGACGCGCTGAAATGCTGGCCGAGCTGATGCGTTTTCGCATCGGCATCGCCATCGCAGGGACCCATGGCAAGACCACCACCACCAGCCTGACTTCGGCCGTGCTGGCAGCTGGCGGCCTCGACCCCACCTATGTGGTCGGCGGCCTGGTCAAGAGCAGTGGCAGCAATGCACAACTGGGCGCCGGGCCCTATCTGGTGGCTGAGGCGGACGAGTCGGATGCATCGTTCCTGCATCTGACCCCGATGATCGCCGCGGTGACCAATATCGACGCCGATCACATGGAAACCTACGGGGGTGATTTCAACCGCTTGTGTGATGCCTTCGTCGAGTTTCTGCATTTTCTGCCGTTTTACGGGCTGGCCGTGTTGTGCACTGATGATGTGAATCTGCGCAAGCTGATTCCTGAAGTGGCGCGCCCGGTGGTGCGTTACGGCCTCGGTTCTGATGCCGATATCCGCGCGGTGGATCTTAAAACCGATGCCGGCGGAACCCGCTTCACGGTGATTGGCGCAGCGGCACAGGATTTCCAGATTCGCCTGAATCTGCCGGGCGAGCACAACGTGCTCAATGCGCTGGCCGCCATTTCAATCGCCCGCGAGCTGGATGTGGCGCCGGAGGCGATCCAGGCGGCGCTGGATCAATTTGCCGGCATTGGGCGTCGCGCCGAGCGTTTGGGCAATCTTCAGCTCAACACCGGTGAGGCCTATCTGGTCGACGATTACGGTCATCATCCGCGCGAAATTGCCTGCACCCTGCAGGCCATGCGCCACGCCTGGCCGGAGCGCCGTCTGGTGGTCGCTTTCCAGCCCCATCGCTACAGCCGCACGCGGGATCTGCTGGATGACTTCGCCGAAGTGCTGGGCGCTGCCGACGTGCTGCTGCTGACCGAGGTCTATGCCGCTGGTGAAGCGCCCATTGCCAATGCCGACGGGCGGGCGCTGGCCCGCGCGGTGCGTCTGCGTGGCGATGTCGAGCCGATTTTCGTGGCCGATCTGAATGAGCTGCCGCACCGCTTGTCCAGCGTGCTGGCCGATGGCGATCTGCTGCTTACGCTGGGGGCCGGCAACATCGGGCATCTGGCCCAGAGCATGGCACGTGACGGTTTGCCGGGGGTGAGCGCATGACCTTGCACGGTGATCTGCGGCGCAACGAACCGATGAGCCGGCACACCAGCTGGCGTGTCGGTGGCCCGGCGGACATCTGGTACCGCCCGAGCGACCGCGCGGACCTTCAGGGTTTTCTGGCCGGCCATCAGGGCGCTGTGCTGTGGCTTGGGCTGGGTAGCAATCTGCTGGTGCGCGATGGCGGTATTCGCGGCGCCGCGGTGACCGTGTATGACGCGCTCGGCACCATGGTCCGTCGCGACGAGGACCGCGTTTATGTGGAAGCCGGAGCACACTGTGCCCGGCTGGCCAAGTTCTGCGCCGCCGAAGGGCTCGCCGGTGCCGCATTCTTCGCCGGGATTCCCGGCACCGTGGGCGGTGCACTGGCCATGAATGCCGGAGCATTCGGTGGCGAGACCTGGCCGCATGTGCGCCGTGTCGAGATACTGGATGGCGCCGGCCAGGTGCGCAGCCTGGATGCGGCGGACTTCGACTACGCCTATCGCAGCGTGACCGCGCCGATCGAAGGTGGGCTGTTCCTGGCGGCAGAGTTCCAGTTCAGTGCGGGCGATGGCGAAGCCGAGGCGGACAAGGTCAGGCAGCTGCTGCGTCAGCGGCGGGCCAGTCAGCCGGTCGGGCAGCCGAGTTGCGGTTCGGTGTTCCGCAACCCGCCGGGTGACCATGCCGCGCGTTTGATCGAGGCCTGCGGGCTCAAGGGGCACAGCATTGGCGGTGCTCAGGTGTCGCCCAAGCACGCCAATTTCATCATCAACACGGGTACGGCCAGCGCGGCAGACATCGAGCAGCTGATTGCGCATGTGGCACACACCGTTGAGCGCACCCATGAGGTGCGCCTGATTCCGGAAGTTCGGGTTGTTGGGGAGGCGCTGCAATGACGCGCAGTGCACAGGATATGGGCCGCGTGGCGGTGCTGTACGGTGGCTGGTCAGCCGAGCGCGAAGTGTCGCTGCAAAGCGGTGCCGAGGCTTTCGCCGCGCTGCAGCGTCTGGGCGTGGACGCCAGCTTGATCGATGCGACGCCCGAGCAAGTGCTGGGTCTCAAGGCAGCCGGTTTCGACCGGGTGTTCATTGCCCTGCATGGTCGCGGTGGTGAAGATGGCACGGTGCAAGCCGCGCTGGCTTTGCAGGGGCTGCCTTACACCGGCTGTGGTGTGGCCGCTTCGGCACTGGCCATGAGCAAGGCGCAGACCAAGCGCATCTGGCGTGCCGAGAAGCTGCCAACGCCGCGCAGCGTGTTGCTGCGGGCCGGTTTTGATCCGGCTGGCGTGGTTGCCGAGCTGGGGCTGCCGATCTTCGTCAAACCGGCCAGTGAAGGCTCGAGCATCGGCATGAGCAAGGTCAGCCGCGTCGAAGATCTGGCTGCGGCCTACGCGGCCGCGGCCCAATTCGATGAACAGGTTCTGGCCGAGCAATTCATTGATGGTCTGGAGTACACCGCCACGATTTTGGATGGCGAGGTTCTGCCGCTGATTCGTGTGCAGCCCCAGGCCGAGTTTTACGACTATCACGCCAAGTATCAGGCCGAAGACACTGGCTATCACTGCCCTTGCGGCCTGCCCGCGGAGCAGGAGCAGCGTTGTGCAGCACTTGCCCTGGAAGCGTTTGATGCGGTTGGCGGGCGTGGCTGGGGCCGGGTCGATCTGTTTGTTGATCAGCAGGGTCAGCCGTGGTTGCTTGAGGTCAATACCGTGCCGGGTCTGACCACCCATTCGCTGGTGCCGATGGCGGCGCGCGCGACGGGGATCGATTTCGATCAGCTGATCTGGCGCATTCTGCTGACCAGCGAGGAGGGGGCATGAGCAGTGCCCAGGCCATCATGAGCAAATCGCTGCCGTCACTGGATTGGGGTGTAGGCGTTGGTGTGGCTGTGCTGGTCGCCGGGCTGATCGGCGTGGGGCTGGCCGGTGGCGCCAAGGTGCCCATGAGCATGGATATCTACGGCGAACTGGGGCCGGTTGATCCGCTGGATGTGCGCGAGGCTGTTGCGCCGTATCTGGGCGAAGGCTTTTTCGGTATCGACGTGGAGCATCTGGAGCAGCGCCTGAGTGATCTGGCCTGGGTCCGCGATGTTCAGGTGCAGCGCTTGTGGCCAGACCGTCTGGCGGTGCGCATCGAAGCGCATCAGGCGGTTGCCGCCTGGGGTGAGGATGCGGTGTTGACCGCCGATGGCCATTTGATCTGGCCGGACGAACAACCGACTGCGGTGCTTCATGTGCAAGGGCCGCCGGAACAGGCCGAGGCCGTGTTTGCGGATCTGGCGGTGGTGGTGCCGGCCTTGCCGCTTGGCTGGGGTCTACGCGGCTGGGATGTCTCGGCAACCGGAGACCGCAAGGCCGAGGTCACGGTGGGTGAGCAGGTGATCGTGCTCGAGTTCGGTCGCGAGCCGGTGGAAGAGAAGTTCCGCCTGCTGGCCGATGTGGTGTTGCCGGTGCTCAAGCCGCGACTGCTGGATGTTGCGGCCATCGATCTTCGCTATCGCAATGGTTTTGCCGTGCGCTGGACAGCGTCTGGCCAGGCTGAGGAATTCAAACAATGACGAAACGCAGCGAGCGCAACGATCTGCTGGTGGGCCTGGACGTGGGCACCTCCAAGATCGCCGCCATCGTGGGGGAAGTCAGTCCTGCAGGGCAGGTCAACGTGGTGGGCTTTGGCACTCACCCCTCGCGTGGCCTGAAGAAGGGCGTGGTGGTCAACATCGAGGCCACGGTGCAATCGATCAAGCGCGCCGTGGAGGAAGCCGAGCTGATGGCCGGATGCCGGATCCAGTCGGTGTTCGCTGGCATCTCCGGCAGCCATGTGCGCAGCCTTAACTCCAACGGCATCGTGGCGGTGCGGTCGCGCGAAGTGACCCAACACGATGTTGACCGGGTTATTGATGCGGCCTGTGCGGTGGCCATTCCAGCCGATCAGGAGTTGCTGCATGTGCTCCCGCAGGAGTTCATCGTCGACGATCAGGGTGGCATCACCGAACCCATCGGCATGTCCGGCGTGCGCCTGGAAGTGCGCGTGCACATGATCACCGGCAGCGTCAGCGCGGCGCAGAACATCAAGAAGTGCATCGAGCGCTGCGGGCTGACCGCCGACAAGCTGATTCTTGAGCAGCTGGCGTCGAGCTATGCGGTGCTCATGGATGACGAAAAGGAGCTGGGTGTCTGTCTGGTCGATATCGGTGGCGGCACCTCCGATATCGCGGTGTTCGAGCATGGTGCGATCCGCCACACCTCGGTCATCCCGATTGGTGGCGACCATGTGTCCAATGACATTGCGGTGGCGCTGCGTGCGCCGCCCAAGCACGCCGACGAGATCAAGATCAAGCACGGCTGCGCTTTGCCCGAGCTGATCGAAGGTGAGGAGATGATCGACGTCTCCGAGGTGGGTGATCGCCCCAACCGCAGCATGTCCAAGCATGTGCTCACCGAGGTGATCCGCGCGCGCATGGAGGAGCTGTTCCGGCTGATCCTGCGCGAGGTGCGGCGTGGCGGTTTCGACACCATGCCGGCAGGCGGGGTTGTGCTCACCGGTGGCTGCGCACAGCTGCGCGGCGCGGTTGAGCTGGCGGAAGAGGTTTTCGAGGTTCCTGTGCGCCTGGGCGTGCCGTCCGAGGTGCAGGGTTTATCAGATGTGGCGGGCAATCCTGGGCACGCCACCGGAGTGGGTCTGTTGCGGTTCGGGGCACAAAGTCAGCCGCAAACACCAGGAAAGGTCGGGGACTCCGGTTTCACGAACATGTTGGCACGCATGAAGAGCTGGTTTCAGGGCAATTTTTAGGTTTTTCAACGGATTTGGTTTCAAGGAGATAGTCATGGGCGAAGTGTTTGAAGTGATGGAAACACAGACGAAGGAAGCGGTGATCAAGGTTGTAGGCGTCGGCGGTGGCGGCAGCAACACGGTCAACCAGATGGTTCAGGCCGGCATCAAGGGTGTGGAATTCATCTGCGCCAACACCGATGCCCAGCATCTGCGGCGTTGTTCCGCCGATGTGCTGCTGCCGATCGGTCAGCAGATCACCCGTGGCCTGGGTGCTGGCGCCGATCCGAACGTGGGTCGTCAGGCCGCACTGGAAGACCGCGACCGTATTGTCGAGCTGATCGAAGGCACTGACATGCTGTTCATCACCGCCGGTATGGGCGGTGGCACGGGCACCGGGGCCGCCCCGGTGGTGGCCGAGATTGCGCGTGAAATGGGCATCCTCACGGTTGCCGTGGTGACCAAGCCGTTCCAGTTCGAGCGGGCCAAGCGCATGACCGTGGCCAAACACGGTATTGATGAGCTCAACAAGCATGTGCACTCGCTGATCGTGATCCCCAACGAGCGTCTGCTGCCGGTTCTGGGCAAGGGCGTGTCGATGAAGGAAGCTTTCACCGCATCCAACGACGTGCTGCACAACGCGGTGCAGGGTATTGCCGAGATCATCAGCTGCGAAGGCGAGATGAACGTCGACTTTGCCGACGTCAAGAAGGTGATGGGCGTGCAGGGCATGGCCATGATCGGCATCGGCACCGGCAAGGGTGAAGACCGCGCTAAGGAAGCGGCTCAGGCGGCGTTGTCATGCCCGCTGCTTGAAGAGCTGTCGATCCAGGGTGCCGAAGGCCTGTTGGTCAACGTGACCGGCGCCAACCTGACCATCGATGAGTACACCCAGGTAATGGAACTGATGACCGAGGCGGCTTCCGAGTCCGCAGAAGTGATCGTGGGTACGGTGGAAGACGATTCGGTGGGCGAAGGTCTGCGCGTGACCGTGGTTGCCACCGGACTGGATTCGCAGCTCAAAAAGGTCATGCCGGAGCCGGCCTCGACCCGTGTGACGCCGATCAGCCACGGCAAGCAGCCGCAGGTTCAGAGTGAGGCCCCGTCCGCACTTGAGGAACTCAACAAGGTTGCCGTGCCCAAGCGTGCTGCCGCGGGTGGTCGTTCCATGGATCATGGCAGTGCCGCGCCGAGCCTGCGTGATGACGATTGGCTGGATGTGCCGGCGTTCCTGCGCACCCAGGCAGACTAAGCCAGGCCAAGATCAGGTGGCGGGTTAACCCCGCCGCCCGTCGCTTTGCACAAGCCCGACGTGTTTGTCACGCTTCGGGCTTTTTTATTGTGCTAAGGTGCGCGGCTGCCCGAATTTGGGGCGCGTGGTTAGGAAAGCGGATGAGATGTTCCGCATAACTACCTGATTGCGCGTTCGAAAATGCTTGATTTGTTGCGATGCACAACAAATTATATAGTATGCTCGGAACCAAATCTCTGCGCGCCGCGTCTATTGGCGTAGCGCGCAGGGCGAAAATCGGCCGGCAGGCGGTCGACCCAGGAGATCATTCCCGATGCTCAAACAACGAACTTTGCAAAGTGACATTCGCGCAACGGGCGTGGGTTTGCACTCGGGTGACAAAGTGTCACTGCATCTTAAGCCCGCACCGGTGGACACCGGGATTGTGTTCCGTCGCATGGACCTCAATCCGGTTGTTGATGTGCCGGCCGATGCCACCTTGGTCAAAGACACGACCCTGTGCACCGCGCTGGATCACGGCGGTGTGCGCGTGGCCACGATCGAACATCTGATGTCGGCGTTGGCCGGGCTGGGCATCGACAATGTCTATATCGAATTGTCTTCGCCGGAAGTGCCGATCATGGACGGCAGCGCCGGTCCATTCGTATTCCTGATTCAGTCCGCGGGCATTGCCGAGCAAGCCGCGGCCAAAAAGCTGATTCGCATCAAAAACCCGGTCACGGTAAGCGACGGTGACAAATGGGCACGCTTTGAGCCGTATGACGGTTTCAAGGTGGATTTCGCGATTGAGTTTGACCACCCGGTATTCACCGATGGTGTTCAGCGCGCCAGCATTGATTTCGGTAGCACCAGTTATGTGCGCGAAGTCAGCCGTGCGCGCACCTTCGGATTCATGCGCGACATCGAATATCTGCGTTCACACAATTTGGCACTCGGAGGCAGTTTGGACAATGCCATCGTGCTGGATGACTACCGTGTTCTGAATGAAGACGGCTTGCGTTACGACGACGAGTTTGTTCGTCATAAGATTCTTGATGCCATTGGTGACCTTTATCTCATGGGGTATGGCATCGTTGGGGCTTATACCGGCTATAAGTCCGGGCATGGCCTCAACAATCAGCTGGCACAGGCATTGCTTGCTGACCAGCAGGCTTTTGACATCGTCACATACGACGACCTGGAAACCGCACCAATCAGCTACGCGCCGGGTTTGGCGGCGGTTTAGAGGGCACCGGGTTATGTCGAAAGGCTTGGGGGCGCACGAGGATTTTGCATTGGCTTAAATTAAGCCCGTAGCAAGAATTTACGCTTTTGAGGATAAGGGCACTTCGATAACGTAAATCAGACGACCACAGGGGGGAATCGGTGCATAGCACCAACCGGTCGCCGTCTATGCACGCTACCTGCACATGGCCAATAAAGGCGCGTGGCAAGCGTGTTTCCAGCAAGGACTGGATGCGGCAGTGCAGGTCCACCTTTGACCAAAGATCTGACATCGCAAGGCGTGTGAGATCAGAGAATTGGTGTTGACGTGCCAACGTGGTCCTGTTTGCTGAAATGAAGGGTTCGGGAGATACCCGCAACAATGAGCAGTGTATCGGTTAAACAAATCAAGGTCGAAGGCCTGGGCGGTCTGTCGTCGCGTGCCTTGATTGTCAGTGCCTCGGTGGTACTGGTGTTGCTCGTGGCAGCGGCCTTCACGCTGGGGCGCGCAAGCGCACCCGCCGTTGCCCACACCGGGCTTTCGCTGGACCACATCGAGGATTTGCGACCTGCGCTTGCCGAGCAGCGCGCGCGGCTTGAGGAAAGCCGCCGCCAGATGGCCGCCAATCAAGTGGCGGTCGCACGGCGGCTGGGGCGCATGCAGGCTGAAATCACGCGTCTCAACGCGGCCGGGCGCAAGCTGACTGAAATTGCGCAACTCAGCAGCGATGAATTCAATTTTGATGCCGAGCCTGCTCTGGGTGGTCCGGCAGATCCCGGTGACGAGGTGATCGCGCCGGAGCATGTGGCACTGGATGACCTGGATATGCAGCTGGAGCTGAAAGAGCGGCAGTTGGATATTCTTGAGCATCTGCTCCTGGTCAGTCAGCTGCATTCTCAGCAGTATCCGTCAGGATGGCCGGTCAAGCGTGGCTTCATCTCGTCCTTGTTCGGCACCCGTACCGACCCGTTCACGGGCCGGCGCACCCGGCACACCGGCATGGATTTCGCTGCCCTGTCGGGCACGGACATTCTGGCTGTGGCCGGAGGCGTGGTTTCGTTTTCCGGTCAGCGCTCCGGGTACGGGCGTATCGTCGAAATCAATCATGGCAACGGCTACGTCACGCGATACGCGCACAACAGCCGTAATTTAGTGCGTATTGGTGATCGCGTGGTTAAAGGTCAGGCCATTGCCCTGGTCGGCAAATCCGGCCGCGCAACAGGCTCGCATGTGCATTTCGAAGTGCTGGTGGATGGCCGGCGCATCGACCCGTATCAGTACATCAGCCAGAAGTAGCGCCCACGCCGGGCTTGCCTGGGCGTAATTCACCCCAATGATGGTTGGCTCCGAGGTTCACGTTCGGTGACGTCGGCAAATCCACGTTATCATTGACCCTTTTTAGGGCCGGTCATTCCTTGGCGGGCCTTTCGCGTTTTCAGCAAAGACTCTCATGGCCAATTTTTTCAGCAAGGTATTCGGCAGCCGCAACCAGCGTTTGCTGAACCGCCTGCAGCCCATGGTCGACAAGACCAATGCCCTGGAAGACAGCATCCGCCAACTCAGCGACGATGCGCTGAAAGCGAAAACTCAGGAGTTTCGTGAGCGGCTCGACAAGGGTGAGAAGCTCGACGCCTTGATGCCCGAAGCCTTCGCCGTGGTGCGGGAGGCCGGTAAACGTGTCCTGGGCATGCGCCATTTCGACGTGCAGCTGATCGGCGCAGCGGTGCTTAACCAGGGCAAGATTTCCGAGATGCGCACCGGTGAGGGTAAGACCCTGGTTGCGACGCTGGCCGCCTACCTCAATGCTTTGCCCGGTGACGGCGTTCACGTGGTTACGGTCAATGATTATCTGGCCAAGCGTGATGCTGACTGGATGGGGCGGCTGTACGGATTTCTCGGACTCACCACCGGCGTGGTGGTGCATGGCCAGAACAACGAGGAAAAGCGTGCTGCCTACGCCGCCGACATCACCTACGGCACCAATAACGAATTCGGCTTTGATTACCTGCGCGACAACATGGCGTTTCGCCTGCAAGATCGCGTGCAACGCGGTCAGGCCTTCGCCATTGTCGATGAAGTCGATTCCATCCTGATCGACGAGGCGCGTACGCCGCTGATCATCTCCGGGCCGACCGACGACAATCCCGAGGTTTATCGCAAGATGAACACCCTGGTGCCGCAGCTCAAGCGCCAGGACGACGAAGAGGCCGAGGGCCACTACTTCGTCGATGAGAAAACCAAGCAGATCCAGCTCAGTGAGGACGGCCACGCGGCCCTTGAGGAGCTGTTCGAGAAAGCGGGTTTGCTCAGCGAAGGCTCGCTCTACGACGCCTCGAACATCATTTTGATGCACCATGCGATGGCCGCGTTGCGGGCGCATGCCTGCTACCACCGCGATGTCGAATACATCGTGCGCAACGGCCAGGTCGTTATCATCGATGAGTTCACCGGGCGCATGATGCCGGGGCGGCGTTGGTCCGATGGGCTGCATCAGGCGGTAGAAGCCAAGGAAGGGGTGCAGATCCAGCAGGAAAACCAGACCCTGGCATCGATCACCTTCCAGAATTATTTCCGCCTCTACGACAAGCTGTCCGGCATGACCGGCACCGCCGACACCGAGGCCTTCGAGTTCCAGCAGATTTACGGTCTGGAAGTGGTCGTGATTCCGACCAACAAGCCCATGGTGCGTGAAGACCTGCCCGACCAGGTGTTCATGACGGCTGCGGAAAAGTACGACGCGATTGCCCAGGACATCCAGGATGCCTGCGATCGCGGACAGCCGGTGCTGGTGGGTACCGCATCGATCGAAACCTCGGAAATCCTCTCGGCCGAGCTCAATCGGCGCAAGATCAAACATGAGGTCCTCAACGCCAAGCAACATGAGCGTGAGGCCGATATCGTGGCCCAGGCCGGACGTCCCGGCGTGGTCACCATTGCCACCAACATGGCCGGTCGCGGGACCGACATCGTGCTGGGCGGCAATCTCGATTCAGAGCTCGACGCCCTGTCGCCAGATGCGGCGGAGGAGCGTAAAGAGGCCGAGCGCAACTGGCGCAAGCGTCACGAGAAGGTGATCTCTGCCGGCGGGCTCTTTGTGGTCGGTTCCGAGCGGCACGAATCACGCCGTATCGACAACCAGCTGCGTGGTCGATCCGGGCGTCAAGGTGATCCGGGGCGCACCCGCTTCTATTTGTCGCTGGACGACAACCTGATGCGCATCTTCACGCCCCCGCGTCTGCGCGGCATGCTCCAGGGCCTGGGCATGGAAAAGGGCGAAGCCATCGAACACCGCTGGGTAACCCGTTCGATCGAAACGGCGCAACGCAAGGTTGAGGCGCACAACTTCGATATCCGCAAGAACCTGCTGGAATACGACAACGTTGCCAACGACCAGCGTCGTGTGGTTTACGACATGCGTGAGTCGCTGCTGGGTGACGAATCGCTCAGCGAGATGATCACTCAGCTGCGCGAAGATGTGATTGAGCAGCTTGTGCGCACCTACGTGCCGCGTGGCAGCGCCGAAGAACTGTGGCGGCTGGATGAATTACAGGATGTGCTGGCCCGTGAGTACGCCTGCGAGGTCAATTTGCAGGCCTGGCTGGATGAGGACAAATCCCTCTCCGACGAAGGCATGATCAAGCGCATCCTGGATCTGCTTGATCAGGAATACCGCAGCAAGCGTGAGCAGGCTGGTGATGAGTCGCTCGACAACTTCGAGAAAGCGATCATGCTGCAGGTGCTTGATACCTTGTGGCGCGAGCATCTGGCAGCGATGGATTACCTGCGCAAGGGTATTCACCTGCGTGGTTACGCGCAGAAGGATCCCAAGCAGGAATACAAGCGTGAAGCGTTTGGCATGTTCACCGAGTTGCTTGATCGCTATAAGCAAGAGGTCGTGAGCATCGTCAGCAAGGTGCGCATTCAGCAGCCGGAAGATATCGAGCGGGTTGAGCAGGCACGACGTGAGCGCGAGATGCATTTCGAGCATGCCGAGGCCGAAAGTGCCCTGAGTGGTGGTGAGGCTGCGCCTGCGCCACAGCCGGGCCAGGCAGCGGCGCCGGGTGCAGCGCCTCAGCAGCGCGTCAAGGTGCAGCGTCGTCCGCCGCCACCGGCCAAGCCGGAGACCTTCGAGCGGCAGGAGCGCAAGGTCGGGCGCAATGAGCCGTGTCCGTGTGGCTCGGGCAAGAAATACAAGCAGTGCCACGGCAAGCTCAGCTGATCATATGCCGGTCAATCTGAAGCCTGCCGAGGGGCTCAAACCGGTTCCCGGGGTCAGCTTGTCCTGCACGGCTGCGGGTATTCGTTATCGCGGTCGCGATGATCTGGTTTTGATTCATCTGGCGTCGGGCAGTCAGGTCGCCGGTGTGTTTACGCGCAATGCCTTTTGCGCCGCGCCTGTGGTGGTGTGCCGCGAGCATCTGGCCGGCACAGCCGAGGCGCGTGCGCTGCTCATCAACGCTGGCAACGCCAACGCGGGGACTGGTCAGGCCGGTCTGGATGCCGCGCGGCGCAGTTGCGCGCTGGCCGCGGATGCGCTGGATGTGGATACCGAGGCGGTACTGCCGTTGTCCACCGGGGTGATCGGTCAGGCACTGCCGGTCGAGCCGTTTGCGCGCGCATTACCGATACTGGCTGGCGCGCTGGACGCCAACGGCTGGGACGCGGTCGCCCGCGCGATCATGACCACCGATACCGTGCCCAAAGGGATTTCGCGGCAGTGCCAGATCGATGGGCGCACGGTCACCGTCACCGGTATCGCCAAGGGCGCGGGCATGATCCGGCCTGACATGGCCACCATGCTCGCCTTTGTGGCGACGGATGCCGTGGTCGAGTCCGGTGTCCTGCAGGCATTGCTCAATGAAGTTGTGGCCGAGTCATTCAACGCCATCACCGTGGACGGGGATACCTCGACCAACGATGCCTGCATCGTTGCGGCCACCGGCACAGCCGGGCATGCGCCTTTGACGGCCGAAAGTTCGGCATTGCCGGTACTGCGCGATGCATTGCGTGAGGTCTGCGTGTGGTTGGCGCAGGCCTGCGTCAGGGATGCTGAGGGCGCGACCCGTTTTATCCGGGTTGAGGTGGGGGCGGCGGCCAGCGTTGAGGAAGCACGCCAGGTTGCGTACACCGTGGCGCAGTCGCCGTTGGTGAAAACCGCCGCCTTTGCGGGTGATCCGAACTGGGGGCGCATTCTGGCAGCGGTCGGTCGCAGTGGCCTTGAGGCGCTCGATCTGAGCCTGGTCAACCTGTACCTCGATGACGTGTGTCTGATTCGTGGTGGCGAACCCGATCCGGACTACAGCGAGGCGCGCGGCGCCGCAGTGGCCGGCAAGTCGGAGTATTGCATTCAGGTGGTCCTGGGGCGAGGCGACAGCAGCGCCACGGTGTGGACCTGCGATTACAGCTACGACTACGTCAAGATCAACGCCGAATACCGCAGCTGATCGTGGCAGCCGGGGCTCCACGGTCGGTGGTTCGTGTGGCGGCAGGCGTGTTGCGTCGTGCCGATGGTGCGGTGCTGCTGGCCCAGCGCCCGGCGGGCAAAATTGCGGCAGGACGCTGGGAATTTCCCGGCGGAAAAATCGAGGCCGGAGAATCACCGCGTGAGGCGCTGGAGCGCGAACTGGCTGAGGAAATCGGCGTGCGTGTGCAAAGTGCCCGGCCTCTGCTGTGTTTGCGCCACGCCTACACCGAGCGCACCGTGGAACTGGATACCTGGCTGGTCGAGGCCTGGGCGGGGCAGGCCGAAGGGCTGGAAAATCAGGCCCTGGCCTGGGTGCAGCCCGCCGAAATGGAAAGCTACGATGTGCTCGAGGCTGATGGGCCGATCATCGATGCCCTGAAACTGCCGTGCGCGTTGCCCATTACGGCTGATCGAGCGGACGCTGATGCGCTATTGGCTGATCTGCTGCGTCTGGCTGCGGATGGGCACCGGCTGATCCGTTTGCGTGCGCCGCGTCTGTCCGAGGAGGCTTACACGGCGCTGGCGATGCAGGCCGGGCCAAGGCTTCACGCGCTTGGATCAGGCTTGCTGATTGATCGCTGGCAGGGCGTGCCCGCAGGCACAGCAGGCATCGCAGGTGTGCATCTCACTGCGGCTGCTGCGCAGCGCATCGAGCGCAGCGCATTGCCCGACGCTGGCTGGTTATTCGCTTCCTGTCACAACCGAGCAGAGCTTGAGCGTGCCTGCGCTCTGGGGGCCCAGGCGCTGGTCATTGGCCCCGTGCATGCAACCGCGACCCATCCGGGCGCCCAGATCCTGGGACTGGACGGTTTCGCGCAACTTGCGGCGCAGGCCAACCGCCCCTGCTATGGATTGGGCGGGCTTGCGGTGTCGGATGCTGAGGCGGTTTTTCAGCACGGTGGGCAGGGCGTTGCCGGCATTTCCGCGTATCAGCACCCGCGTTAGCTCAGGCTACTGATAGGACGGCGGTTCGCCGTCGCCGTGATCGCCCCAGTCCGGGGATTCGCTGGGAATGCTGCGGGTTTCTTCGAACCACTCACCCAGGTCGATCATCTTGCACCGCTCCGAGCAGAACGGACGCCACGGGTTGTCATTCGTCAGGCTGGCGGGTTCGCCGCACTGGGGGCAGGCTACAGGCTGCATAAGCTGAGTTTGAAGCGGATCGGGTGAGTTTGATGTACGGCTGCCGAGCGCGCCGAGTCCTGCTGCATGAAACGCACCGAGAAACGTTGGCGGCCGGCGCTGATTTCCGGATACAGATGGCGGCCCCGGGGCAGCGCAAGGCGAATCAGATGATATTTATCCTGGCCGCTGTGCACATACATGCCGTCAACCGCATCGGTGTCTTTCCAGTGGCTGCTCTGACGCAGCAGGCGCATGTACAGCGCCACTGCATTCTCGAAGATACGCAGATTGCCCAGCCAGCTGTCCATGTCGTTGCTGCTGGTGGTTGGTGAGGCTTCAAGCCAGCGATGGAACTGTGGCAGGTCGATATGGCAGGTGCCGCCGGGGATCGTGCTGCGGTTGATGATGGCAAGCAGAAAGTCGCTGTCCTTGAGGGTCTGACTGATGCGCTGCGAGGAGCAGCCCTGGATGTCGCTGATGGTCGATTCCAGTTGCCCCAGCGCTTCATCCAGCAGGCCCTCATCAACACCCGGTCGATCGCGCAGAGGCAGCAGTGCCTGACGCCGTTCGCCCAGTTCGCGGGAGATTTCGGTTTTCAGATCATTGCGGCTGAACAGGCTCAGAATGTCGATCAGCGTCACGATGCTGGCACGCATGCCCCAGGGGCTTTCGTCCTGCCGGTGATGGTCGAGCTGGGCAAACAGATGCTCCAGTCGCAGCATGGTGCGAACCCGCTCGCTGACGGGTTGTTCGAAGACGATGTCGGTGTCGCTCACGAAAGCTCTGAGGGTGCGGGACGTCCGGCCATTGTCCGCATTCGCCGGCCTGCGATCAAACCTGACGTGCGTGGGCCAGGCTCAGCAGCTTGTGATGCAGGGCTTCGACCTGCGGGGGCAGATTGTCGGGCGCGCCGCTGTTGTCGATCACGTCGTCGGCCATGGCTAGGCGGTCTGCACGATCGGCTTGCGCATTGAGCATGTTGTCGGCCAGAGACGCATCAATATCGTCGCGTGCCATGAGGCGTTCGCGCTGCGTTTCGCGCGCAACATCGACCACAACGATGTGCTCGACCAGGCTGTCGAAGCCCCCCTCGCGCAGAATGGGGATCATCAGAATCCCGTAGGGCGTCATGAGTGCATCGCGCCACGCGCGCAAGGCCTCTCTGATGAGAGGGTGGAGCAAGCTTTCCAGGACTTTGCGCTGATCGGGGGCTGCGAACACATGCTCACGCATGCGTCGCCTGTCCAGCTCACCTTGCGGGGTGATGAATGCGGCGCCGAAGTGCTCGGCGACCGCGCGCAAACCCGGTGAGCCTGGAGCGACTACATCGCGCGCCACCTGGTCGGCATCGATAACCGGCACGCCGAGGGTCTCAAACAGCTTTCCGACCGTGCTTTTACCGCTGGCGATACCGCCGGTCAGACCGACGCACAGGCTCATGCCGCCATCTTGCCGAAGTACCACACGGCGAAATCCTGGCCATACAGAAAGGCCAGCCAGCCGGCGATTGCAAGGTAAGGGCCGAAGGGCATGGGCTGCCCTTGCTGCAGGCGCTTGGTCGCCATCAGCGCAATGCCAATGGTGGCGCCTACGGCAGAGGAGGCGAGAATGATCCAGGGCAGCTGCTGCCAGCCCATCCAGGCGCCCAGTGCTGCGAACAGTTTGAAGTCGCCAAAGCCCATACCTTCCTTGCCGGTGAGCAGCTTGAAGGCGTGGTAGACCAGCCACAGGCTGAGGTAACCGGCCATTGCCCCGGCCACCGCCTGTTCAATGGGTACGAACACCTCAAAAAGGTTGACCAGCAAGCCCAGCCACAGCAGCGGCAGCACAATCGCATCAGGCAGCAGCTGTGTGCGTGCATCTATCACCGTCAGGGCAATCAGGCTCCACCCCAGCAGCATTGCGGTTGCGGCTTGCCAGCCGTAGCCGAAGTGAGATGCGGCCCAGAGCGCAATCAGGCCTGCGGCAATTTCGACCAGCGGATATTGCCAGGGGATGGGGTTTGCACAGTGATTGCAGCGCCCGCGCAGGAGCAAAAAGCTGACCACCGGGATGTTCTGCCAGGCCCGAATCGGCGTTTTGCACTGTGGGCAATGCGAGCGCGGGCGAGACAGGGTCAGTGCGTCCTGTGCCGGCTGTTCGACATCCAGCAACAGGGCGCACTCCTGCTTCCAGCTTGCTTCCATCATGCGCGGCAGGCGGCTGATCACCACATTCAGAAAGCTGCCAATCAACAGCCCGACAAGGCTGCTGAGGACCAGCCATGTTGCTGGAGAGCTCTCCAGCAGTTCGAAAATATTCATCAGTGGTTTTACGTCAGACCACGGCGCCGAGTTTGAAGATGGGCAGGTACATGGACACCACCAGGCCACCTACGAGCACCCCGAGTATGGCCATGATCATCGGTTCGAGCAGGCTGGACAGGGAGTCGACCAGTGCGTCGACCTCTTCCTCGTAATACGTCGCCACCTTGGCGCACATCGAGTCCAGGGCGCCGGATTCTTCCCCGATGGCGACCATTTGCGTGGCCATGGGGGGGAATATGCCCGCTTGTGCCATGGTCAGCTGAAGCTGGGTGCCAGTTGATACCTGATCGCGCATTTCCAGGATGGCTTCTTCAAAGATGATGTTGCCAGAGGCTTTGGCGACAGATTCCAGTGATTCGACCAGTGGGACACCGGCTGAGAACATGGTGGAAAGGGTGCGAGCGAAGCGTGCTACGGCCGATTTTTCAAGAATGTCGCCGATAACCGGCAGTCTGAGCGAGATGCGGTCGAGCATGCGGCGGAAGGCAGGGCTGCGTTTCTTGACTTGGCTAAACACCCAAAAAGCGCCGCCAATGCCGCCAAACAGGAACAACCAGTTGCTCTGCATCCAGTTCGACATATTAATCGTGAACTGGGTGAAGGCAGGCAGGTCGGCGCCGAAACCCTGAAACAGCTCTTCAAACGTTGGGACGACGAAAATCAGCAGAATGGCTGTAACGATAAAAGCCACGACGAGGACTGCGATGGGGTAGGTCAGCGCCTTCTTGACCTTTTTCTTGATCGCCTCGGTCTTCTCTTTGTAAGTGGCGATCTTGTCCAGCAGCGCTTCCAAGGCACCTGACGCTTCACCGGCGGCGGTCAGATTGACGAATAGATCGTCGAAGTGGAGCGGATGCTTTGACAGCGCTTCAGCGAGCGAAGCGCCGCCTTCGATGTCCATCTTGAGGGCCGTAATTAGCTCGGCCATGGACGGGTTTTCATGCCCCTTGGCTACGATTTCAAGCGCTTGAACCAGCGGTACACCGGCTTCCATCATGGTGGCCAGCTGGCGGCTGAAGACCGCGATGTCGCCGCTGGTGATCTTCTTCTTGCTGGGCCCGAAAAGCTGAATTTCCTTGCTCAGCTTGATGTTGGTGAGCTGTTGCTTGCGCAGTTCAGCCTTGGCAGCAGCATCACTGCTGGCTTGAATGATGCCTTTGGTCCGGCTGCCGGACTTGTTGATGGCTTGCCATCTGTAAGTGTTGAGTTTGGCTTCTTTTGTCGCCATGGCTTTTGTACTCGCCCCCGCTGAGTTATCCCGCTTGATCCTACACTAATCGATGGTGACCCGATTGGCTTCGGTCAAACTGGTAATCCCTTGTTTGACCTTCTCCAATGCGGAGCGGCGCAGGTCCCATACGCCTTCCTTGGCGGCCTGTTCTGCGATCTGCATAGCATTGCCCTCAGCCATGATGATGCGGCCGATTTCTTCACTGACCGGCATAACCTGATAGATACCGGCACGCCCTTTGTAGCCGTTGTTGCACTGATCGCAACCCACCGCCTCGTAGATGGTGAAGTCCGGGCTTGTGATGTCTTCCTCTGAGAAGCCTTCTTTGAGCAATTCTTCTTTGGGGACATCAATTGGCGCTTTGCAGTTTTTGCACAGGCGACGCGCCAGGCGCTGGGCGATGATCAGGGTGACAGATGTTGCGATGTTGAATGCAGGCACGCCCATGTTCAGCAGGCGGGTGAGTGTTTGCGGAGCATCATTGGTGTGCAGGGTCGAAAGCACGAGGTGACCTGTTTGTGCCGCCTTGATCGCGATCTCCCCTGTTTCAAGATCACGGATCTCACCCACCAGAATGACATCGGGGTCCTGGCGCAAGAACGCTTTCAACGCTGATGCGAAGGTCAGTCCCACCTTCGGGTTCACGTTGACCTGATTCACGCCTTCCAGGTTGATTTCCGCCGGATCTTCCGCGGTGGAGATATTACGATCCGGAGTGTTAAGGATATTCACACCGGTGTAGAGCGAAACCGTTTTGCCCGAACCTGTCGGGCCGGTGACCAGGATCATGCCATAGGGCTTGGACAGCGCATGCATGTAAAGGTCTTTCTGGAACGGCTCGTAGCCCAGTGCGTCGATGCCCAGTTTGGCGCTGGAGGGATCGAGAATACGCATCACGATCTTTTCCCCGAACATAATCGGGCAGGTGCTGACGCGAAAATCGATTGCTTTGTTCTTGGACAGCTTGAGTTTGATGCGGCCGTCCTGGGGAATGCGTCGTTCGGCCAGATCCAGGCGCGACATCACTTTCACGCGGGCGGCAATGCGTACACCCTGCGAAACCGGCGGTGAGGCCACATCCTGGAGAATGCCATCAAGGCGATAGCGAATGCGGTATTTGTATTCGTAAGGTTCGAAATGGATGTCCGATGCCCCACGATTGATGGCATCCAGAAGAATTTTGTTCACAAAGCGGACAATTGGGGCGTCGTCCGCATCGGCCTTGCTGATGTCGGTGGTGCCACTGCTTGTGGTCTCGTCAACATCAATATTGTCGAGGTCCGCATCGCCCAGATCCATGCTCGCCGAGTCGGCGGCCGCAATGGCTGCGTCAACCTGTCTGGACAGCTTTGCCTCGTCACACAGCACGGCCTCTGTGGGCATGCCGGTGTTGAACTTGAACTCGTCGATGGCCTCGAGATTGGTAGGGTCCGATACGGCCAGAAAGAGTTTTTTGCCACGTACAAAAATCGGTAGCGCGCGGTGCTTTTCCAATAGCTTGGAATCGACCTGCTCCAGAAGTTTGGGGTCTGCGCGTAAGGTGTTGATGTCGAACAGCGGTAAGCCGAACTCGTCGCTGGCTGCTGCAGCCAGAGCCGCTGAGTTTGCGAGGCTGTTCTCGACCAGATAGGTGACCAGCGGTCGTCGACTTTTGAGCGCGGCCTGCTGAGCTTCGCGCGCTTTGCCCTCATCCAGCAGGCCATCTTTGACCAGGCGGCGAGCCAACCCACCCAGGTAGCCGCCCGAGCCCTTCGCGTCTCCCATTGCTATCCCCAGAACGTGCGCATGGAAAATAACGATAATACCGATTCAGTTAGCTCACTGCGACGTGCTGACGTGTATCCAGTAAGCTCCGCTTCGTGTGTTGTCGCCAACAGAGAGTTCAGGTTTGTCATTCAGCATCATAATCCCAGCGAAGAATGAGGCCGAAGGCCTGGAGAAAATCCTCCCGGACATCAAGCGCCTCTATCCGCAGGCTGAAGTTATCGTCTCGGATGATGGCTCAACGGATGCGACTGCAGAGGTTGCGGAGCGTCACGGTGCACGTGTTTCGTCCAGCCCTTACAGCATGGGCAATGGTGCTGCCATCAAGCGCGGTGCGCGAGCGGCCAGTTATGACGTTCTGGTGATGATGGATGGCGATGGGCAACATCAGCCGAGTGAGATTCAACGCTTGCTGGACGCGCTGGATGAAGGTTACGACATGGTGGTGGGCTACCGCGACAGCGAAGGGCAGGCCAATGTGAGCCGCGGCCTTGCCAACGCGCTCTACAACAGGCTGGCAAGCCTGATTACAGGACATCGCATCTACGACTTGACCTCCGGTTTCCGCGCCGTACGTGCGGATAAGTTTCGTGAGTTTCTCTATCTGTTACCTAATGGGTTTTCCTACCCGACCACATCCACCATGGCGTTCTTTCGCAGCGCTTACCCGGTGAAATACGTGCCTGTGGATGTGCTGGCGCGAATTGGCAGCAGCCATATCAAACCCGTGCGTGATGGCATCCGCTTCCTGTTGATCATTTTCAAGATTGCCACCCTGTATTCGCCATTGAAGTTGTTTTTGCCGACCGCCGGCGTGTTTTTCCTCACTGCGCTGGCCTACTACCTGTATACCTTCTTCACCATGGGGCGCTTCACCAACATGAGCATGTTGCTGTTCTCAGCCAGCGTGATTGTGTTTCTGATAGGTCTGGTTTCGGAGCAGATTACGTCTCTGATGTACCGGCGTGACAGCTAAAGCTTTGCGCTGTGGTGACGGCCTGAAGTGACGGGGGTTGGCAGGACAGACTATGCGCATCGTTTTCTTTGGCTCGGCTGAAAGTTCGCCTCGCTACGCGCGGACGCAACAGGTCGTTGCACGCATGCGGGAGCTTGGCGTTGATGTGCACAACCAGCTGCGCGAGCGGGCAGCTTCGAGTTCGGCGCGTGTGGGCGCTTTTCGTAATCCCTTTGTTGCGATCAGGTTGATGCTTGACATGCTCGCCTCGTGGGGGGCGGGAGGCTGGGCAGCACGGCGCTTGCGGCCCGACTTGTTGTGGATTGGATACCCTGCACTGCTCGATATCATGCCTGCGCTGATACTCAGGCGCCTGTATGGCAGCCGGGTTATCTACGACGCCATGATCTGCCTTACCGAGACGGTTGTTGAAGACCGCAAGTTGCTGAAACGCGGGGGGCGATTGCACCGTTTATTGTTTAGGCTTGAACGTTTTTTACTGCGGCGAGCTGACTGTCTGGTGGTCGATACCGAGCAGAACCGGGCTTTGCTGTGTGACAAGTTCGAAGTGGATTGCGATCGGGTTTTCGTTCTTCCCATCTCCATTGACGAAACCGTTTGGGCAGCCAGTCCGGTCCGCGCTGACCGCGATGTGCTGCGGGTTGCCTTCTGGGGCACTTTCGTGCCGTTGCATGGGGCTAAGGTCATCGCTGAGGCCGTAAATCTTGTGGTTGAGCGCTGCCCGTCGCAAGTCGTCTTCAGGGTGGTCGGGGATGGTCAGGACGCGGATGCGTTTGCAGCGGCACTGAGTGCGCAGGCCATGCAGGCCGTGCAGTGGGACCGGAGTATCCAGACAGAGGAGCAGCTGAAGGGTTTGGCGGCTTGGGCAGACATCTGCCTGGGAATCTTTGGTACCTCGGCAAAAACCCAGTGTGTCGTCCCATACAAGGTGATCCACGCATTGGCCTCGGGCAGGGAGGTGATCACCGCCGATTCACCAGCGGTCCGAGGTTTTCAGCACTCCGTCGCGTTGGAGCGGGTTCCGGCGGGCTCGGCTGCGGCGCTGGCGGATGCGATTGAGCAGCGCGCCAACGCGCCGCAGCGTGATAATTCAGCCCTGGCTCGCGAATTGTTTGAGTCGAACTTCTCGGCAAAAGCGCAGCTTCGCTTGATCAAGGAGCTGCTGGAAAAATAATGCACATACTGATAATTAACCAACACGGTGAAAATCGGGGCGATGAGGCTGCGATGCAGGGCATGCTGGGAGCCGTGGCTAGGAAGTACCCAAGTGCGCAGGTAACACTGCTCTACCAGCACAAGGACAGATCACACCTGCCGCCAGCGCCATCCGGGGTGACCTGCCTGCCCATCGTCATGCCGCTTTTTGATGCGTTTCTTCTTGCCGGCGCGGCATGTCTTCGGGCCTGGGTTTATCGCGGTTTTGCACTCACACGGGGGCCACGGGTTGCCAAGGCAATCTGGGCAGCTTACACGCAGTGCGACATGGTGATTTCGGCGCCAGGAGGACCTTATTTTGGCGACCTCTATGTGAACCACGAGTTTGTTCATGTCTTTCTGGTGTGGTTGGGACGCATCCACAAAAAGCGCATGTTTCTTTTTGCGCCCTCGTGCGGCCCCTTCGGAAATCGGCTCATGAATCCCATAAGGAGGCGCATGTTTGGCTGGTTTTCAGGTGTGTGTCTCCGTGAGCCTGTGTCAGCGCAATACCTCAAAGGTCTGACGGGGGCAGCGGTTGAAGTCACGGCTGATTCGGCATTCCTGGCGCCCTTGCAGGCTGTCATCGAGCCTGCGGCCAGGAAGAAGGTTGTCACGGCGACGGTGCTCAAGCATCGGGCGTGGCAGCGCGAGCCCGAGCGTCAACGGGCGTATGAAGCGTCGGTCATCAATGCCCTCAATCATCTGGCTTTGCGGCACGATCTTGAGGTGGTGTTTCTGCCTCAGCTATGTGGCAAGGTTCACTCAGACTTTGACTATCTGACTGACGTCGGGAGCAGGCTGGATACGCAGGTGCGCTGGCGGGTGATGCCTCGGGCTGCCGATGTGGCCGCACAGCGGAAGCTGATTGGTGAGGCCTGCATGTCTTTGGCGACACGTTATCACCACCAGGTCTTTTCTATCGGGGCGGCCACGCCAGTGGTTGCGCTGTGCTACGAGCACAAATCGACCGGGCTGATGCAAGAGGCGGGCATGTCGCAGCTGGCCTTACCTATTGGCGACGTAAACGCGCAGAAGATCGTCGATGCATGCGAGTATGTGCTGCGCAACGGGCAGCGGGTGTCCCGATCACTGATGTTTTCTCGCGTGGCATTGCGCCGTCGCGCCCTGCACTCGGTACGGATGCTATCGACAGGTGAGGCTAGTGCCTGATATGCCGGGTCTACTGATCGTCAGGTCGGATTCGCACCACGAAGGCGTGCGCCGACTCGCACTGCCGACTGGCCCTGATTTCAGCTCTGCGCAAGCGTCGGGGGTGCGTTTGAATTGCGTCGGGCACTGCGACATCCAGGGTGCTGGCAGCGCTGCCGAGTTTCTGTTGCAGCGGCTGCTTGACGCCGGTCTGGGGGGGGTAGGCAACCTGTCGGGTGCGTTTGCGGCCGTGATTGAATTTCCCGAAGGGCTGGTGGCCGTTTGCGATCGTGCCGGGAACCGGCCTTTGTACCGGCATCGAGCTGGCCGGAGCGTGGTTATCGGCACTTGCCTTGCTGCTGTTGCACGGGAGGCCGGAACGAATGCGCTCGACCGTCGCTGGGAAGACTTTCTCTTGTCTTATGAGTTTATCCCGGGTCAGGACACCGTTTACCAAGGGGTTTCCTCGCTCATGCCGGGCGTGCCGCTGGTTGAGGGGGCGATGCCTTGCTCATTCGGCGACTCCGGCGTGGCAGACAGCGGCGATGATGCAGGTGACGTTTTCAGCGGGAGTCTGGAGGTCGATACGGCACTGGAGCAGGCGTTCGAAAGTACTTTCAAGGGTTTGCCGGAGCGTGTCGCTGTGCTCATGGGAGGCTTTGATTCCGCCTTGCTGGCGAGCTTGCTGGTGCGCCGCGGGCATGATGTGTCGACCTACACATTTCGTTACCAGGAACCCGGCTTCACTCAGCCGCTGGCGGCCGAGGTGGCTGACCAGCTCGGTATCGCGCACCACTGGGTGGACTTGACCCCTGATGTTCTGCTGCGTGGTCTGACCGATTATGCCCGGCATTTTGGACAGCCTGCCGGGCAAGCACATTACCTGGTGTTTACGGCCCATGCCTGCCAGCAGGTGGCGGCGGATGGCATTACGCATTGCCTCACCGGCGATGGGTGCGACGGGTTGTTTCTTGGTTATCCGACAGTGGCGCGGCGGGTGCATTTGTTGCAGCTGCTGGCCCGGTTACCAAGCGTATTGCGCCGAACGGTCTATGCCGCCTGTGCAAACTCTCGTGCTGAGCGCATGCTGGGGCACCCTGTGCGGGTCTTGCGCAACATCATGTCGCTGCTTGAGCGGGATGAAATCGTCCGAGGCTATCTGGCAGCGAGGACATTCGACCCGGTTTCGCTACGCAATTTGCGCCGGCACGCTCCGGCCGACGTGATGGATGTGGAAAGCGTGCTGGCTCAGCTCGCCGAACACACACGGTCCATGACGCCTCTGAAACGCGCGTATTCCGCAAAAAGCTCAGTAGGTCTGAATCGCAGCAAACTCGCTGGTGCTGCGGCTGCGAGCGGCTTGTCAATTCGTGCACCATTCATGCACGAAGCCATGGCGTCGGTGGCGGCCAAGGTGCCCGAACATCTGATGCGTGACCAGTCATCTCTACGGCTGGGTTTGGGCAAGGCTGTCCTGCTCGATTTCTGCAACCGGCGAGGGCTGCTCCAACCTGATGTGATCTACCAGGAAAAGCGCTCGCCTGTGCATGCGCCGGTTGATCTTTGGTACCGACGGGAGCTGAGATCTTCAGTGCAAGAACTCTTTCTGGATCTGCCGTTTGAGTGCAAGCCGGGCGCGGGTGCCGCGTTGTTCGGTTTTCCATTGGCCCATCGGTTATACCGCCGCTACGCCACCATCGATAAATTCACCTCACAGCAGCTCGGACTACTTGCCAGCTATGCGCGTTTTGGTCGGGGGCTTGATTGAGCGGTATGGCACGCTATTCGGGTTTGCTTCGTGCGCTCTCCGTGATCGTGCCGTTGGGCTTGCTGATGCTGTTCATCGTACTCAGCCCGCAAAGCATGGCGGCGATGACAGATGTCCCGCTCGGCTTGTTGGCGTTGCTCAGCGGATTGACCTTTCTTGGCTGGTTGAGTGTTTATGTCCAGAGCTATCTGTCGATCGCGGTTGTATCTCGACCTCCTCCAATTCTGGAATACCTCTCGGTTTTTTTTCTCGGGATTCTTATTAATTATTCGCCCGTGCGTTTCGGAATTGCTTTCAGAGCGTTGTACCTGAAACGTTATAGAGACGTTGGCTTTGCGGAGTTTTCTGCGGTCACATATTTCCGCCTGCTGTTATTGCTTTTTGTTTCCGCGGTCACTGTAATCTTGGGCGGTCTATTGTGGTCGTCAAAATGGGCTGGGCAAGTTTTTTTTCAGGTGTGGGTTGTCGGTTTGGCAGGGTTGGGCCTGATTCTGCTTTTCGCTCCATGGGTGAAGATCTGGCGTGATCATAGTGGCGGTAATGTCCGACACTGGCTGGACACATTCATTTGTTCCGTGTCCGTAATGCGCGGGCGCCCCAGCCTAGTTGCAGCTCTGGCGATCCTAATCGTGGTTCAGTTCACCCTTGTGGCTGTTCGTATGCACATCTGTTTCAGTTTTTCCGGCTTAGATGTTGGCTATAAGGATTTGATGATTTTGGCACCTGTGGGAACTTTACTCTCAGTTTTGGCTATTACGCCGGGGGGGATGGGAGTACGCGAGGTCGTTACGGCATCACTTTCTGTAGCGTTGGGTTTCTCTTTTGAGGCCGGAATGTTGGCTCTGGTTCTAGATCGGTTGGCGATGATCGTAACAGCGGTTGTTGGAGGGGTATTGTCCGGCCTCTATCTGATTATAAAGCGCATTTTTCGCTACGAACGCTTGTCGTAGAGTGGGTGGCAATGGCAGGGGGCAAAGATTACTTATTGGCCTGTTGGGGAGGAGAGAAGAGATAGGCGTTCGTTTAGCTGTCCCAAGTGGTTTCGGTCAATCAGTCGTTGCCATGTCTCTAGTGCTTCTGACTCTAGCCTGAGCGCGCTCTGCATTTTGTAGAGTGTAATCAGGTACTCGGGCTCCCGTGGTTTTAGATCGACGGCCTCTGTTGCCAGATCTAGGGCAAGTTCAGTATCGCGCAATATGTTCCAGGCATAGTCTCCGTAAGCGGCTAGAACCCGAGGTTGTTTGGTCTCATGATCCAGCGCGCTCAGGAACATACTAATCATGCGCTGCGAGTCTAGAGCGCAGATCTTGTTTCTTGTGCACTGCGCAAGAGACATTATGGCCGCTTGATCTTCGGAGTCCGGGTTCTGGTTGGAAAGCTTTGCGAGCAGGTTGTCCCACCAGTAATCCTTAATAGGCAATCCCAGTTTCGCATGGGTAAAAATGAGAGCGCTTTCCGGCAGGATCGATGCCTTAGGCAAGGTCGCGGTCTTCTCCAAAATCTTCCACGCCAGTGGCAGGTAAGGTGAATCGAGCTCATATTCTGAAGCAACGATATAAGTCTGAGCCAACGAATATTGAGCGCCAGGTGAATCCGGGGCGCGAATGGCAAGCTCCTGAGCTAATGTGACGGGATGGCTCCACGCTGTCGCAGTCCAGGCTGTGAAGAGCAGCCAATAGCTTGTGAGCACGACCAGAATCAGCCTGGCGGCTCTGTGAGTGTGTGAATGTATGATCCCTGCGACCACAGCTAACAGAACCGCGAAACTGGCAAAGTAGTTGCGGTGTTCGTAAGCGAGGTCAAGCGGGATAATCGTCGCAGTCAGCGTATGACTGCAAAGATACAGTGCGATGCCAAGGCTGATCAGGGGAAGACCCTGGCGAAGCAAGCCTGCACAGGCTGCCAAAGCAATCAGTACCAGTATCGAAAGTCCGGTTGTCCAGGGCGATATCAGTGATCGGGAGACCTCGATATTGTCATGATAGAACGACAGGTCGCTGGGCAAAGGCAGTATGGTCCACTTGAGGTAACTTACAAGAACACGTGGTTCGGTGAGCAGGCGTTCGAGCATGTTGAAGTCTCGAGCAGCCCATGCCGAGGTTCTCCCTATTTTGCCAAATTGCCATATGAAGCCCAGCATGTAGGGTGCTACTAGAAAAACCGTAAAGAGCATCATCACGCGCATGTCGTAGCGGCCTGCCTGGTCTTTGATCCGAAACAGGAAGCACTCGATCACGAACGCGTAAAGCGGTAGTAGGGCAGCTGACTCCTTGGCTAGAACACCCAATATCGTGCACACGCTGACGCTGATAACAGCGAGTGCAAGGCCGAAACGTTGGTTTTGCAGCATCCGCAGTCGGCCGTGGCAATATCCAAGCAAGCCGAGCGTTACGAATACCTGCGCCAACGATTCCATTCTTTGGACGACGTAGAGCACGGCGCTGATGTTGATTGGGAGAATCAGCCACATCGAAGCTATCAATGCGGCATAGAGTGAGGCTTGATGATTGCTGATGCGCAGCTGCTGAAGGAGCAAGCGTCCGAGCAGGTAAAGCAAAAACCCGTTCAGCAGATGTATGAACAGATTGCTTGCTTTCATCCAAAATGGATCAAGACCAGTGAAAATATGGTTAACAGCAAAGCTGATAGATGCGAGCGGCCGTTGCAAAAAGCTTGAGGGCGATGAGGTGGCCGCGTCCATTAGGGCCGGGATCGTGAACTCGGTCTGGTGGATGGACCTGTTGTCTACGATGTTGGGGAAGTCGTCATACAGATAACCACCGTTCAAACCTGGAAAATAGGCCGCCACAGTGATCAGCATACTGGCGACTACAAGTGTGGTCGCTTGATATGGTTTTGCAATGTGAATCCTCATACTCAATCAATAGTTTTGTGCATCGGTTTTCAGAGCCATGCGTAAGTTTGTGAGTTCGTTTTTCCAGTAACCCTGGTTTTGCAGGATCCACTGGTGGAGATTGGTCATGCTCAGATGTTTGCTTGATTGGATGCGGGGCAGTTCCTCAAAATGCTGTAAGTGCAGCAAGCCGTGATTGGCGAAACCGGCGTTACCCAGCGCCGCAGCCTGAGCCAAAGCTGTCGCAGGTGTGGCATGCAGTTCCAGCGCTTGATTGAAAAGGCTCAGGGAGCGGTCACCATCTCCTCTGCTCAGAGCCAGTTGCCCTTGAAGATTTAGCAGCTCCTGTTGGCGGATGTTGAGACCTGAAAGCTTGCCATTCTCATGGGCCGCATCCAGCAAACGTGAAGCCCAGTCCCACGGTAGACCCTCACAATCGGCGAGGTCGGATGATTCCAGAGCGGATGTGAGCCAGGTGAACAGAAAGTGACCGCCATGCGTTGCGTTTGTAATCGAATCGACAGCGCTCTGAAGATCATGGCTGGTGAACTGCCTCGATAAACATGCTGCCCTTATGCTGTTCAGCGAGAGTTGAATTTCGTTCGGATGATCTTGTAGGACTTTGGAGAGTCTGGCGTATGCCGCATGGGCTTGTCCGGTGCGCATTTCGTGAGCTGCGGCAAATGTCTGAGCCCTGGGTGAGTCAGGGTTCAAGGCTGCCCAGACCAGTGCTTGTTCGTGTGGGTTGCCCCAAAGGGTGCTGCGCGCATGGGTCATGAAGGCCAGGGTCATAGTCAGTATGAGTCCTACGGCGGTCGTGATATGTGCGCGTTTGCCTGCGGGGCGCAATTGCGCAGCTAACGGCAGGAACAGCAGCAGTGCGGGCAGGTAATTGCGATGTTCATAGTGCAGCTCGAGTGGAATCACGGTTGACTCAAGTGCATGGCCGACAAAGAAAAACATCAGTGCTGAGGCTAGCAGTGGACGATGGTATCTGCTGGCGAACCCAAACCAGCACAAGCCAATAATCCCGCCAAGCGCTGGGAGTGTGCTCCATGGTGTGCTGAGGCTGCTAGACAGTAGATAATTATCGTTGAAAAGTCCGCTTGTGAAGGGCCGTGGAAGAACCAGCAGCCCAAGATAGTCGAACAGCGCGCGAGGTTCGGTGAGTAACCGTTGGGTCAGCGTCCAAGGACGCGACAGGTTGCTGGATTCGACTGCGCTGGGAATTTGCCCCAGTAGGTAAGCTAGAACAGCGATCGACGGCGCCAGGAGCAGGGCGATTCGAGCGCTGTTCAATCCCCTGGTTTGAGCAGCGGCGTTGCCTCGTTGTCCCAGCAAGGTGATTTCCACGACACCGATCAGGCTTGGAAGTAACACACCATTTGCCTTGCTCAGCGTGGCCAATGTGGTGGCACAACCGACACTGAGGCTCATCCACAAAAAACCGCTGAGGGCTCGGCCCGCGTGCAAGCATAGGCGTCCGCTGATCCAGCCGTGCAACGCGAGTAGGAAGAATGTGGCGGGCAGCATGGCTTGGCGCTGCACGACGTACAGCGTGGTCGAAACCATCAGCGGGTGAAGTGCCCAGAAAGCGGTGGCCATCAGCGCGATGGGAAAGGCATGAGTAAGTTGCGCAGCGCGGAATTGCGGCGTGGCGAGAATGCGCCACAGAGCAGTAAGGAGCAGGACACTGTTGAACACGTGCAACGCAAGATTGTTGCGTTTGAAAGCGTGGGCATCGGCGGGCCAATCGCGGGCATCCAATAGAAAACTTAATAACGCGATGGGTCTGCCGGTAGGGTCGGCGATGCCGGATGTGATGTAACGCCAGAATGCAGGGCCGGAATCGATGGGGCCATAAGCGCCCAGTGCGCTAAGGTTGGCGTAGTCATCGAACAGGAAGTCACCAGCTAAGCCGGGTAGATAGGCCCAGACGGTGGCGATCAGCAAAGCGGTGCAAAGCAACGCGCGGAGAGCAAATTGACTGGCTGGTCTCGACAAAATTTCGGAGTATAAAAAAGGCCGCATTATGCGGCCTTTCAGAAGCTGAAATCAGCTAATTAACGGCAGGACGACGGAACGTATTTCGGTTCCAAGGTGCTCGTCTTGCAGGTCCACTTCAGGCTGCCACCATTGTCGATCGGTGAGAGCAGAAGGGTATCGCCAGCGATCTTGGTGTTCGGGCTAGCGCCATTGGCGGCATCATAGGTAACGGTGATCAGGCCAGCCGCGATAGCAACTTGGCTGACGTAGTTGCCAGCAATCGAGGCTGCAACAGCAACGCCTGCAGAGGCGTTGTTGGTCGGGAAGGTGCCACGGTCGGTGAAGAACTCACCAACAGCCGTCTTGGAGCCGGCAGCCAGCGAAAGGCCTTCAGAAACCTGCGAACGGATGGTGTAATCCTGGTAAGCCGGGATCGCAATCGCGGCCAGAATGCCGATGATCGCAACAACGATCATCAGTTCAATCAAGGTAAAGCCCTGTTGTACCTTCTGCATTTGAAATTCTCCTAAAATTTTAGAAAGGTTCGAACCTTTGCGGAGCAAGTCCGCCGGGTTCGATTCGCAACCTTCGTGCCACTGCATTTCAGGTTGGAATTTTGTGAGCCCCACGCCTTCATTTTCGAAAGCGAATGGTCGGGAAGTGAGTATTTTTGTCGAAAACTGACAAAAAATGTCGCCAATCTAATTGCGGCAACTGGTGGGGCGGTGGCGTGCTGCAAGATCTCCGCCGGTGCAGTTCCATTTTATGCTGCCGTTGCCGGTAGTTACGGACATCTGCAGCGTTTGCCCGTTGATTTGCACATTGGCCCGGTTTCCGAAGGTGACTTCAACGATCCCTCCAGCAACATCAACCGCGCTCACGTAGTTGCCGCTGATCGAGGCGGGAGGCGGTAGGCCGGCGCTGGCGTTGCTGGGTGGAAGCTGGCCAGTTTCAGAGATGTAATCCCACAGCGCGGATTTTGCGCCTGAAGCCAAGCTCAGTCCTTCCGACACTTGCGCCCGTATGGTGTAGTCCTGATAGGCCGGTATGGCAATGGCGGCCAGGACGCCGATGATGGCCACGACGATCATCAATTCGATCAGCGTGAACCCTTTTTGAATGTTTCGCATGATACCCCCATCGTGCGAATGGCTCTCAAGCTAGCCAATGCAACACAAGTGCCATGCGGAAATTGTTTTTAATTACAGTGTGGTAGAGATATCTTGGTGGCGGGGTGGCGAGTTTGATCTGACAATTTCTCTGTCTTTTTGACAAAGTTTGTCAGGTGCTTAATCGATCCCGAGCTTCTTCAGGCGATAGCGTAAAGAGCGAAAACTGATGCCCAGCAGTTCGGCGGCGCGGGTTTTGTTGTAGCGCGTGCGCTCCAATGCATCGATGATGCGAGCTTTCTCAGCCTGTGCCAGCGAATCGTCAATATTTGCGGGCTGGCTTTTGGTTGTTGTGGGTTCTTCTTCGTTGGCAGGATCAATCCGGGCGCTAGGCTGTAGGCGCAGATCGGTGGTCTCGATCTGTTCGTTCTCGGCCAGTGCTGCGGCGCGTTCGAGTATGTTTTCAAGCTCGCGGATATTGCCGGGAAAGTCATAGCTGACAAGGGTGCGCAGGGCGTCCTGGCTGAGTTCGCTTTGTGGCAATCCGTGTCGCTCACTGATACGCGTCAGCAGGGTTTTTGCCAGCGTGGGGATGTCGGCACGCCGATCGCGGAGTGCGGGTACATCAATCTCAATGACGTTCAGTCGGTAGTACAGATCTTCGCGGAACTGGCCTTGCGCGATGAGTTGTTGCAGGTCGCGATGGGTCGCCGAGATGATCCTGACATCAACATCAATTTCCTGGCTGTGACCCACAGGACGGATTTTGCGCTCCTGTATGGCGCGCAGTAGCTTGACCTGCATGTGAATGGGCAGGTCACCCACCTCATCCAGAAATAACGTGCCGCCATCCGCTGAGCGGAACAGGCCCGGGTTGTCCGCTACCGCGCCGGTAAAACTGCCCTTGTTATGGCCGAAAAACTCACTTTCCATGAGTTCTGTGGGCACCGCGCCACAGTTGACCGGTACAAAAGGTTTCTCGGCGCGTGACCCTTGCGCGTGGATCATTTTTGCGACCAGTTCTTTGCCCGTGCCGGATTCACCGCGGATGTGCACGGGCGCCTGGTTGCGGGCCAGCTTGGCGATCATGCGGCGCAGTTCCTCAACGGCTGGCGTTTCGCCGGTCAGCTGAGGTTGATCTGTGGCGGCTTCAACTTGCGGCGGGGCAGGGGCTTGGCTGGTCTGCAATGCGCTGTTGACCAGCCTGCGCAAAGTGCTGATATCGACCGGTTTGGTGACGAAGTCGAAGGCTCCGGATTTGAGGCTTTCTACGGCGTCTTCGGCGTTACCGTAAGCGGTGATGACGGCCACTGGCAGATCCGGGTGGTGGATTTGAATGTCGCGTACGAGCTCAATGCCGAGACCATCAGGCAGGCGCATATCGGTCAGGCAAAGGGCATAGCTATTGCTGGCCAGGGCATGCCGCGCTTCATCCAGTGAGGCCGCCGCCTGAGTTTCCAGCCCCATGCGGGACAGGGTGATCTCGAGCAGGGCTCGAATATCGGCTTCATCGTCGACGATCAGGGCTCGGGCGGTCATGTGGCGTTAGGCGAAACGGGCGCGGTCTTCAGTGTAAGTGATTGTCGCCGTGCTCCAAATGTTCTCAGCACGCGTGGGCGGCTGCCGTGCACCGGCGCCGTGGCTCATCGCTCAAAACAATGGTGTCGACATCATCAATGACATTGCCGCCGTGTTCTGTCACATAAGCTCTGCAAATCACATCCGGCACATTGCGGCCATCAAAGCACAAAGCGTAGCCGGCGGCGGGCGCAAAGCGCATGTGCGGTGCAACGGCAAGATAGTGGCCTTGCGTGTGTTGGTACAGCAGCATGTCGGGTCTCCGTATGTGGGTGTCTTTACATACGGTGCGGTGGCGGCGGTCCGGACATGCTGCCGCAACGTGCCGGTTAGGGGCCGGTGAGTGCGGCGGGAAACGACAGCCGGAAATAAGCGCCGCGTTGGGCCTCGCGGTGGTTGATCAGTTGCAGGTCACCATGAGCCGCGGCGCACAGTTCGCGGGTGATGAACAAACCCAGTCCGGTGCCGCTGTGCTGCGTGCTGAAGAAGGGCTCGAAGATGTGCTTTGCCGCCTCCCGGTCAATGCCGGGGCCATTGTCAAAAAGGTCGATGAGTGCCTGGTTGCCGTCGGCTGAGATGCGCGCCTCGATGTTGATCTCTAGCGCTTTGCCGGGTTCTGTTGCATGGGTCAGAGCGTTGCCGAGCAGGTTGTTCATGATTTGAGCGAACTGCACTGGCTCAATCGCTATGGCCAGATTGGGCGGTGTGATGCTGCAGCTGATATGCGGTGAAGGCGCTTCGCAGCGCTGAGCGAAATCGTGAATCGCATCGTCGATCATGGGGCGCAGTTCCGTGTTGCTGGCCGGTGTGGTAGTTTTGCGTGACAGGTTGAGCACGCTGGTGACGGTGTCCTCAAGGCGGCGCGACTGTCGCTTCACGATGTCGAGCAAAGCCAGGTCCTCGGAGCCGAGCGTGTCCGACTCGGATGCCAGTTCCGCCGCATTCTGGATGGCGGCCAACGGGTTGCGGACCTCGTGGGCGATGCTTGCGGTCAGGCGTCCGAGAGACGCAAGTTTCATGGATTGCGCTTGCTCGGCAACCCGGCTGGCATCATCCAGAACAATCAGTGCTGAGGCTTCGCTGCCGGCGCCCAGGCGTGTGAACTGGGCCCACGCGGATTGATGGTTGCTCAGTGACAATGCTGTATTGGTCAGTGCGCTGGGGTCTTGGCGCCAATGATTTAAGCGTTGCCACACGGTCGGTGCGCAGGCTGACAGGTGGCGTCCGGACGCCGCGCCAGCCCCCAGCAAATTGCGCGCCGCTCTGTTCAGCAGTTCGATTTGCCCGTCGGCGTTGACGACCAAAACGCCGGCTTGCAACTTCTGGATCACGTTCTCGCTCAACATGGCCAGCTTGGCGATGTCGCTCTGGGCGCGGTTTGCACGTGCTTCGGACTCGCGCGCGCGGCGTGCCAGGGCGTTGCCGGTTATGGCGATGATGAACAAGCCGGCGCCGAGCATTCCGGTCTGGGTGTAGTTCTCGGCGTAAACCGGGAATTTCCAGTTGAGGTAAATCTCGGTGCCCAGCAGGGCAATGGTGGCGATCGCTGGCGGGACGACGGAAAAGCGGCGGCTGAGCAGTAGTCCGCCTGCGGCCACTGGTGTTACCAGCAGGGCCCCGATTCCGCTGGCGACCCCCTGGCTGAAAAACACCAGGGCAATGAGGATGCCGAGATCGCTGCCTATGTGCACGGCAGCTTGCCATTTTGCCGTCGGCTGTTGGCCCCGAACGATGATCAAAAGCAGCGCAGACAGGAACAGATAAACGTACAGCAGGCCATCAAGCATTTCTGCCTGTGGGCCATCAAAATAAGGTGGTCGATAATCGCTTGCGCTTAGTGCAAGCAGGGCGACACACAGGGCCGCGCGGTAAAAACTCAGGGCCTCAAGTGTTCGCCATGGGTCGATGCCGGAGATGCGCGAGCGTTGTATGGGCCGCTCAGGTTCCTGTCGGGGCGTGCTCACGGCAATATGTTTTACCTTCAATATCAATGGCCTGAGCGCGAGGCACGTGAGCCTCGCAAATACAGCACTTGAGCATAGGCTCAAATGCGTCGGACGGCGGTTCGGGCTGTGAGGGGCGCAGCTGCCGCCACGCCATCCAGACCAGCCAGACAATCCCACCCAGAAGCAGTATGCGCAGTAGTATCATCGTCACGTAACGTTGCGTTTTTGCCCCGCCATGGCGGATGAGCTAGTGTACTGCGCCGCACATACCGGCCCGCGGGGCCTCAATCCTGGGAACACCACTGATGAATTTACACGAGTATCAGGCTAAAGACCTGTTTGCCCGTTACGGCATTCCTGTGCCGACAGGCGAACTGGCAAGTTCGATTGATGAGGCCCGGCAAAAGGCCAAGTCGCTGGGCGGCAACCGCTGGGTGGTCAAGGCCCAGATTCATGCTGGCGCCCGCGGCAAGGCCGGCGGGGTCAAGTTGGTTGATTCGATCGAGGCGGTGGAAGAAGCCGCTGAGGCCATGCTCGGAACGCATCTGGCTACGATTCAGACCGGGCCGGAAGGTCTGCCGGTCAACTCGGTCTACGTGGAGTCGCCGCAACCGATCGCGCGCGAACTGTACCTGTCGATGCTGGTGGATCGTGCGACCGAGCGTGTTGCCATCATCGCGTCGCCGGACGGCGGCATGAGCATCGAGGAGGTGGCCGAAGAAACGCCGGAACGGATCAAGACCGTTTACATCAATCCGGCGGCCGGCCTGCAGGGCTACCACGCCCGCGAAGTCGGTTTCTTCCTGGGCCTGGACAAAGGTCAGATCGGTGAGTTCTTCAAAATTCTCAACGGTCTGTATCGCATTTTCATGGAGTGCGATGCCTCGCTGGTGGAAATCAATCCGTTGATCGTGACCGAGTCCGGCAATCTGCTGCCGCTCGATGGCAAGGTCAACATGGATGACAACGCCCTGTTCCGTCAGAAGGCCATCGCCGAGCTGCGTGATCCTTCGCAGGAAGATGAGAAGGAGCGTGCAGCGGCCGCTCACGGTCTGAACTACGTGACCCTGGATGGCGACATTGGCTGCATGGTCAACGGTGCGGGTCTGGCTATGGCGACCATGGACATCATCAAGTTGCACGGCGGTCAGCCGGCCAACTTCCTGGACGTTGGCGGAGGCACCACCAAGGAGCGCGTGGCCGAGGCTTTCAAGCTGATCACCTCCGGCGCCGACGTCAAGGCGATATTGGTCAATATCTTCGGCGGCATCGTGCGCTGCGACCTGATTGCCGAGGGGATTGTCTCTGCGGTCAAGGAAGTCGGTCTGAACATTCCCGTGGTGGCCCGTCTGGAAGGCACCAATGTGGAAAAAGGGCGCGAAATTCTCGCCAACAGCGGCTTTGACATCATCGCCGCCACTGACCTCACCGATGCTGCCGAGCGCGTTGTCGCCGCGGCCAAAGGAGCCTGAGCGTGAGCATTCTGATCAACAAAGACACCAAGGTCATCTGCCAGGGTTTCACCGGCAAGCAAGGCACCTTTCATTCCGAGCAGGCGATTGCCTACGGCACCCAGCTGGTTGGTGGTGTCACGCCGGGGCGTGTGGGTGAGTCGCATCTGGACCGTCCGGTGTTCAACACCTGCCATGACGCGGTCGCCGAAACCGGCGCAACCGCGTCCATGATCTACGTGCCGGCGCCGTTTGCAGCTGACGCCATTCTGGAAGCGGCCGATGCGGGCATCGAAGTGATCGTGTGCATCACCGAACACATCCCGGTGGCCGACATGGTCAAGGTCAAGGCAGCACTGAAGGATTATCCCAGCGCCGTGTTGATCGGCCCCAACTGCCCGGGCACCATCACGCCGGGCGAATGCAAGATCGGCATCATGCCGGGCCACATTCACAAGCCGGGCAAGGTCGGCATCGTGTCGCGTTCCGGCACCCTGACCTACGAAGCCGTGTTCCAGACCACCAACAACGGCCTGGGTCAGTCGACCTGCGTCGGCATCGGTGGCGACCCGGTGCATGGCCTGGGCTTTATCGACGTGATCGAGCGTTTCGAAAAGGACCCGCAGACCGAAGGCATCATCATGGTTGGCGAGATCGGTGGCAGCAAGGAAGAAGAGGCCGCCGAGTTCATCAAGGCCAATGTGTCCAAGCCGGTCGTGGCCTACATTGCCGGTGTGACCGCGCCTCCTGGCAAGCGCATGGGCCACGCGGGCGCGATCATCGCCGGTGGCAAGGGCACCGCGGATGACAAGTTCGCCGCGCTTGAAGCCGCCGGGGTGTCAACGGTGCGTTCGCCGGCCCATCTGGGCAAAGCCATGAGTGAGGCGCTGGGCTAAAGCTCGCGATCTTTCAACGCATGCTCTCAAGGGCCCGGTTTGCGCCGGGCCCTTTTTGGTTATGACCTCAGTCAATCTGAATACAATCGCGCTGGCTCAACTGCCGGTGCATGTGGGCGATGTGGCCGGCAATGTACGGCGTATCGCCGAGGCCGCGCGTGAGGCGTGTGCCGCCGGTGCGCGCATCCTGTTGTGCCCGGAGCTGGCCCTGCTGGGTTACCCGCCGGATGACCTGCTGCAGCGGCGCAGCTTGCCGCAGCTGATCGAGCGCAGCCTGCTCGAGCTGGCTGCCGAGGTGGGCGATATCCACGTGGTGGTCGGCTACCCGGAATTCACCGGCCAGACCTGTTACAACGCCGCAGCGGTGTTGCACCAGGGTGTGGTGCGACACACCTACCGCAAGCAGAAACTGCCCAACTACGGGGTGTTTGACGAGCTGCGCCATTTTCGCGCCGGCACTGCGCCCTGCATCTTCGAGGTTGATGGCACACGTTATGGGCTGAGCATCTGCGAGGATCTGTGGTCGCCGGATGTTGCGGCGCAGGCTGCAGCGCAGGGTGCTCAGGTGCTGCTCAATATCAATGCTTCGCCGTTCGACCAGCACAAGCGTGCACAGCGCGCCGAAGTGATCCGTCAGCGGGTGGCCGAGACCGGACTGGCGATCGCCTATGTCAACGCGGTCGGCGGGCAGGATGATGTGGTGTTCGATGGCGACTCGCAGTGTTGGGACAGCAGCGGACATCGGGTGCTGCGCGCACCGGCCTTTGTTGAGGGCGTGTTTGGCATTGAGGGGCATCCTGACTTCGCTGACCCCGAGGGGGTGGCGGTGCTGTATCAGGCGCTGGTGCGGGCGCTACGCGATTATGTTGATCGCAACGGTTTTCCCCTGGCCTACATCGGCCTGTCGGGCGGGATTGATTCGGCGGTGACGCTGGCCCTGGCAGTGGATGCGCTGGGCGCGCAGCGGGTGCGTGGCGTGGCCATGCCGTCGCCCTACAGTGCGGCCATGAGTCGGGATGATGCCCTTGAACAGGCGCATGCCATGGGGGTGGCATGCGAGAGCATCGCGATAGAGCCCGCCATGCAGGCCTATGAGCAGATGCTGGCGAATGCGTTTGCCGGGACCCAGCCGGATACCGCAGAAGAGAATTTGCAGGCACGCATTCGTGGTGCGCTGCTTATGGCTCTGGCCAACAAGTTTTCCGCCGTGGTGCTGACCACCGGCAACAAGAGCGAGATGGCGGTGGGTTATTGCACCCTGTATGGCGACATGTGCGGTGGCTTTGCGCCACTCAAGGATGTCTACAAAATGCAGGTCTATGCCCTGGCCCGTTATCGCAACCAGTGCTCTGCGGTGATTCCGGAGCGGGTTATCACGCGGCCGCCATCGGCCGAGCTGCGCCCGGATCAGCGTGATGATCAGTCATTGCCGCCCTACGATCAGCTTGATGCCATGCTCAAGGCTTACATCGAGCACGAGGCGTCGGTTGGCGAGCTGTACGCGCAGGGTTTCGCCAAGGCCGATGTTGATCGGGTGGTGCGGCTGGTGCGGTTGTCGGAGTACAAGCGGCGTCAGGCCGCGCCCGGGCCTAAAGTCTCGTCTTGCGCCTTCGGGCGTGAGCGGCGTTATCCGCTGACGGCGCAATACGGCGAGCTGTGAGATCTTTCGGGCTGTGGCTTGGCTGCCGCAGCCCGAAAGCGTGATTCAGACGCAGCTCAGAAACCTTCGGGCAGCTGCGGCATCAGCACGCCGTCCTCACCAAAGCTTGGCTCCTCAGAGCGTGCAGGCGCCGGCGTGGCAGCTGGTGCTAGCGTGGGAGCAGGGCTGGTTTCGAGGGCTGCCGGCTGCGTCGGAGTGGCCGCTGGTGCTGCCGTTGGGGCCGGCGCGTCGCTTTCCTTGCGCTTGTCTTTCTTGGGCGGCTTGGACTCGGCGACGGCTGCCTGAGGCTTGGGCGGCTCGGCAAGCTGCATGTCGGCCGGGAAGCTGGCTTCACGCACCGCCATCACCTGCATGGCGCGGTCGGGCAGGTCCAGCTCGGCGTAGGCTCGCTCCAGCATGGCCAGTGCTTCGGGGATCACTGCGCTGCCCTGATACTTGGCAATGATGTCTTGCGTACGACGGCTCACTGCCACCCAGGCGCGACGCGTTTCATAGAAACGCGCAATGGCCATTTCGTGCCGCGCGATGCGCTCGCGCAGGTAGACCATGCGCTGCCGTGCGTCCGGGGCGTAGATGCTGTTGGGGAAGCGCTGGACCAGGCGGCCAAAATCTTCGAAGGCGCGGCGCGCATTGATCGGGTCGCGGGTCGAGGAATCGATGTCCAGGGCGTCCAGAATGTCGGATGCGCCACGGTCGAAGTTGATCAGCCCGCGCAGATAGAGCACGTAGTCCAGATCCGGGTGGCGCGGGTTAGAGCGCATGAAGCGGTCCGCTGCGCTCAGGGCCAGTTCCGGCTGGTAGGAACGATACTGCGCATAAATGCTTTCCAGGCGCGCCTGGGTGGCGAACTCCGAGAACGGGTATTGCGCATCCAGGCGATCATAGAGCTGCATCGCGGTGGCGTAGTCGGAGGAGTCCAGGGCCTCACGAGCGGAATCGTAGAGCTGCGTTGCGTTGAGCCGCGCGACGCGCTGTTCGTCCAGTGAGCCGGGGGTCAGAGGGTCGTCGCGCAGAGAGCCTATGCCGGGTTCGTTGTTGCTGGCACAGGACGCGAGCAGCACTGCCGTGCACAATGCACCCAGCGGTAGGATTCGGAATTGCAGCCGAGACATGAGTTATTCCCTTGAGCGAACCACCTAGTATAGCGAAGCCAGACCACGCATCCGAATGCGCCCCCGGCGCGGATGAGACAAGTCTGAGCTTTGAAGTTTCCATGGCCGATGCCGGACAGCGTCTGGACAAGTTGCTGGCCGGGCTGATGCCCGAGCATTCACGCGGACGTCTGCAGGACTGGATTCGCCAGCAGCGTGTGCGTGTGGATGGTGAGATCTTGGCGCCCAAGGCCAAGATTCAGGGCGGCAGCCGCATCGACGTGTGGCCGCTGGTGGAAACGCTGGACAGCGAGGTTGTCGCGCAGGCCATCGATTTCGAGGTGGTTTATGAGGACGACGAACTGCTGGTCATCAACAAACCGGCCGGACTCACGGTGCACCCCGGGGCGGGGCAGCGTGACGGCACGCTGCAAAATGGCTTGCTGCATTACCGCCCCGCGCTTGCGGCGGTGGCACGTGCCGGCATCGTCCACCGGCTTGATAAAGACACCACCGGTTTGATGGTGGTGGCTGCGACGCCGCAGGCCCAGACTCATCTGGTTCGGGAGCTGCAAGCGCGCGAGATCGAGCGTGAATATTGCGCTTTGGTGTGGGGTGTGCCGGTGGCCGGAGCCACCGTTGATGCGCCTTTGGCGCGGCATCCGCGCGAGCGTCTGCGCTTCGCCGTCAGCGCCGGTGGGCGCGAGGCCGTCACCCACTACCGGGTGAGCGAGAAGTTTGCCAAGCACAGCGTGCTGCAGGTGCGTCTGGAAACCGGGCGTACCCACCAGATTCGGGTGCATATGCAGCATGCCGGCTATCCGCTGATCGGGGATGCGCTGTACGGGCGGCGAGGCGATCCCTACCGCCACACCCTGGGGCGCCAGGCTTTGCATGCGCAGAGTTTGGCTCTGACCCATCCGGCCAGCGGCGAACGCATGGTTTTCCAGGCGCCGCTGCCTGCAGATATGCAGGCCGTGGTCGAGCAGTGGCGTGATGACGAGCACTTGGCTTGAGCCCGACTGGCCGGCGCTGCCGGGGGTGCGCGCCGCCTTTACGCTGCGCCGAGGTGGGGTCAGTCAGGCGCCCTGGGACAGCCTGAATCTGGGCGCGCATGTCGGCGACGACCCTGCGCACGTGCACGCGAACCGCCGACGTGTATGCGAACGTCTGAGCCTGCCCGCTGAGCCGTGCTGGTTGGAACAGGTGCACGGCACGCGCATGGTCGAGGCCACGGCAAGCTGGCAGGTGCCGCGCGCCGATGCGATCTGGACGCGGCAACCCGGCCGGGTCTGCGCGGTCATGGTGGCCGACTGCCTGCCGGTGCTGTTGCGTGACACCACGGGCCAGTGCGTGGCCGCCATCCACGCCGGCTGGCGCGGGCTGGCCGCTGGCATCATCGAGCAGAGTTTGCAGATGCTGGCGCAATCACATGGCGGCGCGCGTTGGCAGGCCTGGCTTGGGCCGTGTATCGGGCCTGCAGCCTTTGAAGTCGGGCCGGACGTGCGCGCAGCATTTATTCAGCGCTGGGCGCATAGCCAGGAGGCCTTTGTCGCCAAGGGTGAAGGGCGCTGGTTTGCCGATTTGCCACGATTGGCGCGTATTCAGCTTGCGCAATGCGGTGTGGACGAGATCTGGGGAGGGCGCTGGTGCACACACAGCGACGCACAGAGTTTTTTCTCCTATAGACGGGATTCGGTTACCGGGCGGATGGCCGCACTGATCTGGCGGACCTCCGACAAGCCTTCTTCGCTTGCCTGAGAACAGGCCGTCTGTTACAAACTCGTCTGTTGGAACCCGCAAACAGGCGACAAGAAGTTGCCGACGTAGAATGGATCAGCAGCGGGCTGCGGGTGTGAGATAACTTGGGGAGAATGTTGTGCTGAAGACTTCAGTAGTCAGGGGGCTGTCAGGATTGGTGACGGCTGGCTCATTTTTGGTTGTGCCGCAGGCCCTGGCGCTGCAATTCGATTTTGGTGAAATTTACGGTTCCTGGGACAGCACGATTTCGGTCGGTGCAGCCTGGCGCATGGAAGAGCGCGCGGATGACCTCGTCGCGAAGATCAACTTGCAGCCTGGCCTGTGTACCCTTACCAATTACACCGACAATCCGGATTTCAGTCAGCCGATCACATACGCGGATGCGCAGGAATACGAAGATCGTGGGCTGATCGGCGGTACCTGTAACAACACCAGCGATCCGGCACTGAACCTCGCTTACGTCAACTCGCCGGGTTCGTACAACATCAACGGCGACGACGGGAACCTCAACTTTGATCGCGGCGACATGGTGTCAGCGGCGTTCAAAATGAACACCAAGCTCAAATTCAGCTGGAAGAATCTGAATTTCCAGACCAGCGGTATCTGGCTGTTCAACAACACTTATCTGGATTTCGATCAGAGCCATCCGGATACGACGCTGCAGCGCCCGAGTTCAAGTCTCAGCGGCGAAGCGATGAACCAGTTTGGCTCACACTTCGAGCTGCAAGATGCCTTTGTGTCGACCAACTTCCCGCTGCTGGGCAAGAACGTAAATCTGCGCGTGGGTCGCCAGGGTTTTGTCTGGGGCGAAGCCAGCGCGCTGCCGCTGAACAGCGTGAACACCGTCAACCCGCCGGATCTGGTGCGTCAGCGTACCGCCGGTTTTGACCTGGCTGAGTTGTTCCAGCCGCTGGGTATGGTCTATGCCGGGGTGGATCTGTCGCTCAATCTGTATGCCGAAGCGTTCTATCAGTACGAGTGGCTGCCGGCCCGTATCGATGCACCTGGGACCTTTTTCTCGGTAAGCGACATTCTGGGCGGCGACGATGCCGGTGGTCAGCACGCCATGCTGTCGTTCGGCAAGGCACCTGAAGATCCGGGCAACATCTACTCCTCGCAGGACAACTCTGAAGATCCGTTTTCATTGGGCTCTGCTGGCGGACGCACCATCTATCGCTTGCCGGACCGCAAGCCGCGCGATGGCGGTCAGTTCGGTTTGGCCCTGAAGTACTTTGCTGAGAACTTCAACAACGGCACCGAGTTCGGTTTTTACTACCACAACACCCATTCACGCCTGCCGTTGGTCAGCTTCCTGGCCGCACAGGAGAGCTGCGCTGCTGACGCCACCAATATCGTTGGATTGCTGGCGGGTTGCGGCGCGCTTGTCGGTGACATTGGCACCTTGCGCTTGATCGATGAGCCGCTGCCTATCGATACGGCACGGTTGTTTGTCGAATATCCGGAAAACCGCCATTTGTTCGGGGTCAGCTTCAACACCACCGTGGGCAACTGGGCTTGGGCCGGTGAGTACACCTTCCGACCCAACCATCCGGTGCAGATTCACACCGTTGACCTGATCTTCGCCGCTCTGCAGCCGGCCTTCCCGCGCAACAACATCAATATCGGTGTGCCGCCGGCGGCCGATCTGATTGCAGCCGGTCTGTCCGGCTTGGTCGAGCCGCTGCTTGGACTGGGTGTGCCAGCCACAGTGCTGCCGGGGCGCCGTATGGCGGTGCCGGACTATGTGCAGAGCGTCTACCGCAAGGAAGAAGTAACCCCGGGCATGTATATCCGTGGTTATGAGGAGCTCAAGCAAGGTCAGTTGGTGACGTCCTTGTTGCGCACCTTCGGTGCGACCGAGAATCCGGTCAAGGCGGATCAGATTCTGCTCTTGGCAGAGTTTGGTCTGACCCACATCATCGACATGCCCAGCCTGAACGAGATTCAGTTCCAGGGTGCGGAAACCAATACGCACGCCAGCAGCGGGGCCGATGGTACGACCAATGGCATCGCCGACAGCTCCGCCTTGACCAGTGGTGCGGATACCAATGGTGATGGCGATGCGCGCTGTGTACGACAGACCTACTCGACGATTGACGGTGCGGAAGCTGAGCCTTGCCGCCAGAACCCGACGGCGCAGGATCCCGACCAGTTCGGCGATGATTTGGCCTACGGTGTTCGCGTGGTGTCTCAGATCACCTACAACGATTTCTTCCGCGGTTGGAATTTCCTCCCGGTGGTGGCGTTGTTCTACGACATTGACGGGATTGCTCCGGGCCTGGGCCAGAACTTCCAGGAAGGTAAGTTGAGCGGTCTGGTCGGTTTGCGTTTCAGCTACCTCAACCAATGGTTGACCGAGTTGCGTTACTCATTTGAAGGCGGGACCTACAACCCGCTTAAAGACCGCGACACGTTGTCGTTCACCGTGTCATACACGTTTTGATGGCAGGGCCCGGTCGCAATGGCCGGGCACACCGGAGTACTGGAATGAGAACACGTCGACTTACCGCGCTGGCGGGGATGCTGTTGCCTGTTTTGGCCATGGCTCAGGGTTTGAACACCGACGAGATTCAGCCGCAGTCAGCTGAAATGATGCCGCTGGCCGCTGGCCATTCGATGTTGCTGGACGTTGCCGACACCGGTAAACGTCTGATTGCCGTCGGCGCGCGTGGTCATGTGATCGGCTCTTTAGATGGTCAGAGCTGGGTTCAGGTGCCGACGCCCACGCGCGCGGCGCTGACAGCCGTAACATTTGCCGATACCGAAAATGGCTGGGCCGTTGGTCATGACGCGGTGATCATCCGCACCCGTGACGGCGGACGCAGTTGGGTGTTGCAGAATTTCGAGCCGGAACTGGAGCAACCGTTTCTTGACGTACTGTTCCTGAATGCGCAGCACGGTTTCGCGGTTGGCGCTTATGCGCTGATTTACGAAACCCGCGATGGGGGTGACAGCTGGGAGGCCGTCGACACGCCGATCACGGAAGACGGTTGGCATTTCAACGCCATTACCAAGTTGAATAACGGCTATCTGTTCATCGCTGGTGAGGCTGGCACGCTGGCCATGTCGCGGGACAACGGTGCGAGCTGGGAAAGTCTCGAATCACCCTATGAAAGCACCATGTTCGATGTGGTGCCGGTGGGCGAGAAGGGGGTTTTGATCGTTGGCCTGCGAGGCAATGCCTATGTTGCTGCGGATGCGGATGATCTCAACTGGCGGCAACTGAATCTGGACAGCGAAAACTCGCTGATTGGTGCTGCCAGCTTGCCCAATGGCGAAGCGGTCATGGTTGGCATTAACGGCATCATTTTCGAATCCATCAACGGCGCCAGTGATGTGCAACGGCGGGCCAATCCTGCCGGTATCACGCTGGCCAGCGTCGAGCCGGTCAAGGGTGGTCTGGTGGTCGTTGGTGAAGCGGGCGCACAACTGATTCAAAACAATTAAGGGGGCGGCGCCGCAAGGTGCAGGAGTGACATGACTGCAACGGATAGAATTCTTAAGGTTGTCGAACCTATCGTATATGGGCAGCGTGTTGTCGCGCTGTTGGTGCTGCTGGCCCTGACCGTATTTTTTGGTTGGAAAGCGTCACAGACGCAGGTCGACGCGGGGTTCGATAAATCGATTCCGCTGGAACACCCGTATATGAAAACGCTCAAGCAGTACCAGGGCGATTTCGGCGGCGGTAATACCGTCCTGGTGGCGTTGATTCAGGAAAACGGCGACATCTACAACGGTGAATTCCTGGGGGCCCTGAAGCAAGTCACCGATGAGGTGTTCTTCCTGCCGGGGGTGGATCGCTCACGGGTCAGCTCGCTGTTCACGCCGGATGTGCGCTTCACCGAAGTGGTCGAGGGCGGGTTTGCCGGCGGTAACGTCATTCCTGCTGAATATGCGCCGACCGAGGAAATGTTCAATCTGGTCCGCCAGAATGTGGGCAAGGCCGGGATCATTGGGCGTTACGTGACCAACGACCAGTCCGGTGCGATGGTCTTTGCTGAGTTGCTGGAGACCGACCCGGTCACCGGTGAGAAGCTCGACTACCGCGAAGTGGCCAAGAATCTGGAGCAGATTCGACAGCAGTTCGAGACCGAGAACATCAACATCCACATTGTCGGCTTTGCCAAGGTTATCGGTGATGTCACCGATGCCGCGGCCGAGGTGGTGTTCTTCTTTGCGCTGGCCTTGCTGATGACGGCCGTGCTGCTTTGGGTGTACACCGCGTCGTTCAAGCTGTCCATGGTGGTGCTGGTGTGTTCGCTGGTCGCCGTGATCTGGGAGTTCGGCTTGCTGACTGTGGCGGGCTTCGGTCTCGATCCATTCGCCATCCTGATTCCGTTCCTGGTGTTATCTGTCTCGACCAGTCATGGCGTGCAGTACGTCAACGCCTGGGTGGGGGAAGTCGACAAGGGGGCGGAGCCGTTTGAGGCGTCGCTGGAAACCTTCCGTCGCCTGGCCATTCCGGGGACCACCGCACTGATCACCGACGTGGCCGGTTTTGCGACGATCTATCTGATCCCGATCGATATCATCCGTGAAATGTCGATCAATGCCGCGTTCGGCATGCTGGCGATCATCATCACTAACAAGGTGTTGGCCCCGATCTGGTTGACCTATATCCGGATCAAAGACATTGAATCGTTCCGCGAGAAGCAATTGCGGCGCGAGCATGCCGGTGATGGTTTGTGGCGTTTCCTGGCCAAGATCACCCGCCCGGTGCCGGCCATGGTCACGCTGATTATCTGCGCGTTGCTGCTTGGCTGGTCCTTGTGGAAGTACGGCGATCTGCAGGTTGGTGATTCGCAAGAAGGTGTGCCGGAGCTGCGTCCGGATTCGCGCTACAACCGTGACTCGCATGCCATTGTCAGCAACTTCAGTATTGGCGTGGACATTCTCAAGGTGATTGCCGAAGCGCCGCCGGAGTCGTGCATCCAGTACGAGGTGATGGAAGAGATCGATCGCTTCTCCTGGCATATGGCGAATACGGATGGTGTGAACTCGACCATATCGCTGCCGCAGGTGGCTAAAGTGGTTAACGGGCAGTTCAACGAAGGCACACCCAAGTTCCAGGTGCTGCAACGCAATCAGTTCATTCTGGTGCAGGCGATCACCCCGATCCCGACGTCCTCGGGCTTGCTCAATCCGGACTGCTCGGCGATGGCGGTGCTGATCTTCACCGAAGATCACCGGGCCGAGACCATCAGCCGGATTGTTGAGCGGGTCAAGGCATTCAATGAGCAGGATGCACAGCACGTGAACTACGCGCTGGCCACTGGCAACGTCGGGGTTATGGCGGCAACCAACGAGGTGGTCAAAGCTCAGGAGTTGCAGGTTGTCGGTTATGTCTACCTGGTGATTCTGGTCTTCATGTGGCTGTCGTTCCGCAGCGTCTGTGGCGTGCTCTGTGTGGTGTTGCCGCTGTCGCTGGTGTCCTCGTTGGCTTACGCCGTCATGGCGGTCATGGGCATCGGCCTCAAAGTGGCGACCCTGCCTGTGGTGGCGCTGGCGGTCGGTATCGGTGTCGACTACGGGATCTACATCTATTCCACGCTTGTGGATGGACTGGGCAAGGGACGCAGTCTGGAAGAGGCGTTCTACGACACGTTGCACAAGACCGGTAAGGCGGTGATTTTCACCGGTATCGCGCTGGGTGGTTCGGTGTCGACCTGGTTGATGTCCGACTTGCAGTTCCAGGCCGACATGGGGGTTCTGCTGGTGTTCATGTTCACCGCGAACATGTTCGGCGCCATTCTAGTGATGCCGGCTTTGGCCCGTTATCTGGTCAAGCACGAAACCTTCGCGCATCGCGCCAGCGAATAGGCGGCCAGCCTGATTGTTACCGGGTGTCGGTCTAACCGGCACCCGGTTTTTTGTGTCCGTCGCTTGGGGCCTGGATCAGGCGCCAGGTTTCTAAGTGCAGGGCGGTGAGGCGTCCGCCCCACACGCACCCTGTGTCCAGCCCCCACACCCGGTGCCTGGGCCAGTAAACCTGTCCCAGCGTGGACCAATGGCCAAACAGGATGCGTTCGCCCGCACTGGCCCGTTGCGGCATGGCAAACCACGGCACCAGAGCGGCTTGGGAGTCGCCTTGCATCGTCTGCTGTGGGCTCAATTTTTCGCTCAATGCCAGTTGACCATCGGCGCGACAATAGCGCAGTCGCGTAAGGCAGTTGGTGATGAAGCGTAAGCGCTCAAAGCCGCTCAGCTGCTCGCTCCAGCGGGTTGGTTCATCACCGTACATCTGACGCAGAAACTCGGCGTGATCGGGCCCGCGTAGCGCGCGTTCCACCTCACCGGCCAAACGCAGCGCATCTGTACGAGTCCATTGCGGGGGCAGGCCTGCGTGAATCATCAAGGCGCGCGGGTGGTCAATGGCCAGGGGCAGTTGGCGTAGCCAATCGCGGAGTGCTTCGGCGTCCGGCGCCGCCGCGATCTCCTGCGCGGTGGCATTGAGCGGGCGACCAAGGTCGGCCATGCTCAAGCGTGCTAGGACACTCAGGTCGTGATTGCCCAACAGGGCCAAGCAGCTGTCGCCCAGACTCCGCGCCAGACGCAGGGTATCGAGCGAGCGTGGTCCCCGATTGATCAGATCACCAAGCAGGATCAGACGATCCGTGCCGGGCTCAAATTGAACCGCGTCCAGCAACCGTTCCAGTTCGGTTGCGCAACCTTGTACATCGCCAACGGCAAAAGTGTTCACGCTTCTTTCACGAAGGTTCGGAAAAACTGTATTTTAAGCCGCCCAAATCTTCGATTTGAAAGGCTTGTCGGCAACTTGCAAATACAGTTTGTCTGACCAATGATGACGAACATCAATCTGAAAGGAGATTGAACATGGAATGGATGCAAATGGTTCAAGCGAAATACCAGAAGGGCGCGACGGCGATTGAGTATGCGTTGATTGCAGGTCTGCTGGCGGCGATGTTGATCGGTGCAATTGCATTGCTGTCTGGCGGGTTTACCAATGCGTTTACCGAAATCGGCAACTGCATCACCGGCCAGGAATGTAACTTTGGCTCGGATGGCGGTTGATTTCGCAGATCACCTTGTCGAGATACGTGACGCATGGATGCTGCTCGTAAAGTTCTAGCTCGAAACCAGCGGGGCGCCACGGCGATTGAATTTGCCCTGGTGTTCCCGCTGCTGTTCATCCTGTTCTACAGCATGGTGGTTTATTCCTACCTGTTTGTCTTGCAGGAGAGCATTACCTACGCGGCCCAGGAGGCCGCGGCGGCAGCTCATCGGGTGAACCCCGTGGGCAACGAGAACTTCAACAGTGACGTGGCAACCCAGGTCAGTGGCCGATTGCCGCAGGCACTGGCGTGGCTGTCCACCAGCCAGCGCTCTCATCTTGGTGTGAATTCACCAGCTGTGGTTGAAGTCAGCTGTTCCACTCAGCCGCCGCCAGAAGAGCAGATCGGTACCGTGGTGCGTGTGTGCGAGGCCACCAATGTGGTCACGGTGACAGCGCGGTTCCGGGTTGAGGGCATATTCCCCAAGCTCGATTTCCCGTTGCTCGGCAGTTTGCCGCCCATGCCCACGACGCTGGTCGGATCCGGCACGGCATTGGTCGGCGAGGCCTAGGCGCGAGCGTGAGGTCCGTCGGTATGCCGGGCCTCGGCTGCGTCAGTAGACCTGATAACATCGGTACTGCGGCAGGCAGCGGTCGGTCCGCCGAAGCAAAGGAAAGAATTGCATGGGAAATCAGGGGCTCAAATATGCGGCGTTGGCCGCCGTTGTATTGGCCATCGTGCTCGGGGTGCTGGCATGGCGCATGAGTATGTCGATGACCGATCAGGCGAGAGAGCAGGCGCGCGCTGAGATCGCTGCTCAGCAGCAGGTCAACGATGTAGAACAGGAGCAGACCACATTGGCGGTTGTGGCGTTGCGCTCACTTGCAGCAACGCAGGTCATCGGGGTTGACGACGTGGCACTGAAGCCCGTTGCGGTTGTTCCGGAGCGTTACTTCAGCCGGGTTGAGGATGTGGTCGGGCGCGAGCCTTTGATTGACATCGATGCGGGCGCTCCGGTGACGCCGCGCTATTTTCGTGATTCCAATGTGCTGGCTCGCCTGATACCTGACGGGCACAAGGCCATGTCGCTGGAAATTTCGGACATCGTAGCTGTGGGCGGTTTTGTTCGGCCAGGCGACGAGGTTGACCTGCTGCTCTTTGTGCGCGGCAGTGATGGTCCCCCGCAGAGCCGCATTTTGTTGCCACGTGTGCTGGTGCTGGCCTATGAGGACCGCATCATTGAACGCCCGCAGGGATTGAGCAAGGAAGAGGGTCGCAATGACCGGCGGGCGCGTACGCGGACCGCAGTGGTGGCCATTCCCGATGAGCAAACAACCAAGGTGATGCTCGGCGCGAGCCTGGGAGAAATCCGGCTGGCGCTGCATCGCCAGATGCTGGCAGGCTCTGAGCCCGCCGACAGCGACAGTCTGCTGCCGCCGGCGCAACCCGAGGCAACGCCGTCGCCCGCACAAACAGACAAGGAGCGGCTGGCGGCCGAGCAGGCTATAACCCTGCAAGAGTTGACCCGACTGGCTGAGAAAAAACCGTCACGCCCGAAACCGCCGGCTTACACCGTGCAGGTCTTCCGCGGCAGTGATATGCAAAAGGTGTCTGAATAATGACCGTTCAAATCATGCTCCGACGTTGGGGACTGGGGCGCATGGTGGCTGCTGCTGTGCTGGCCTTGCTTGTGCCATCGGCACAGGCTGCGGTGACGTCCAAAGATGTGGTCATCGTCGAGATGGGCACGCACCAATTGCTGCGCGAACGCTTGAGCGTGTCGCGGATTGCAGTGGGTGATCCGGCGGTTGCCGATGTCAACGTGATCAACCGCAATGAGTTGCTGATCACCGGCAAGAGCAACGGGGTGACCAGCCTGCTGGTCTGGTACAAGGAAACCAAGCAGACGCGCGCTTATCGTCTGGTCATCAAGGACATCGAAAATCCGTTGAACGGGCCGCAGCCACAGGATGCTGAACTGGGGCAGGCGCAGATCAACCCGGGGCAGTTGTCGGGCGAGCTGCCGAACCTGGAAGCGCACAGCCGCGCGGTGCAGCAGGCCGGCGACGATAGCGCAGACCGCTCCACGGTCAACGTTGGCACGCAGGTGCTGACCGAAATCAAGATTGCCGAGTTGTCGCGCAGTACCCTGCGTCAATTCGGGTTCAATTTCTTGCTCAATCGTCTGGACGGCACCATTGCGGTGACTCGCCCTGGCACCCTCAACTCGGCCACGCTGACACCATCCAGTACCAACTCCGATGGTGATGTTGTGCCCAGCGCGGTTGAGTTGGCCAGTGCGGCAGGGTTCCTACCGCTGAGCAATGCATTCAATATCGTTCTGGGCAACGCCACCAAGAACGTGCTCGGGTATTTGAGCATGCTCGAAAACCAGGGCCTGGTTCGGACTCTGGCACAACCCAGTCTGGTCGCAATGACCGGCCAGACCGCCACATTCCTGGCCGGTGGTGAATTTCCGATTCCCGTCTCGCAGGGCGGAACCGGGGGGATCAGCATCGAATACAAAGAGTTCGGTGTGCGTCTGGCACTGACCCCCACGGTGCTGGGTAGCAACCGCATCGCCCTTAAAGTGGCTCCCGAAGTCAGTGAACTGGATTTCTCTGCGGGGGTTCAGGTCAGCGGTACCTCAGTGCCGGCGTTGACGGTGCGACGCACCGACACCACGGTTGAGCTGGGCAACGGAGAGAGCTTCGTGATCAGCGGGTTGATCAGCCGCAACATGATCACCAGCGTTGATAAGGTGCCCTTCCTAGGCTCCATTCCCTTTCTCGGTGCGTTCTTCAAGTCGAGTCGCTATGACCGCGATGAGCGTGAATTGATCATGGTCGTCACGCCGCATTTGGTCGAGCCGCTCAAAGCCGGAGCCAAAGTGCCGGATCTGCCGGGCCAGCAATACGACAACTACAAGCCGGATTCCTTCGATCTCATTTTCGGCGAAACCGGCCGTTTCAAGACCGGGTATAGCCGATGAAAAGTCAGGCTGCGGTTATTGCGTCCGATCCGGTATATCTCACCTGGCTGAAAGAGACGCTTGGCACCAGTGTCGAGCTGCATTGGATTCGCCCGGACGATTCCGCAGAGCCGGTCACAGCGCAGCTGCTGGGCATCGAGCGCCTGGAGATTGCTTTTGTTGAAGCGGATCCGCAGATCGGTAGCGATCTGCTGGAAGAACTGACCGATACCCAGCCCGGCGTGCTGGTTGTAGCGATCGGCGCCGACAGTCCAACCGAGGCCGTGATCGAAGCGATGCGCGCCGGTGCGCGTGATTTCTTTGTCATGGGCCGCGACGATTCGCAGTTGGCCGAGCGTCTACGTAAGTTGATGCGCAAGTCAGCAACCCAGCAGGGTGGGGTTGAGCGCAGCGGCCGTTTGTATTCGATTCACTCAGCTACAGGTGGTCCTGCGCTGGCCTGGACCGCCGAGCATCTGGCGCTGGCTTTGCAGGAAAATTGCCGTGCCGGCGAGCGCGTGCTGGTCATTGATCTGGCCACACCGCACGGTGCCTCGCTGGTGTTCATGAACATCGCCCAGACGTATTCCCTGCTCGATGCCGTTGCCGATGTGCATCGCTGCGACCAGACGTTGATTGACACGGCGTTTGCCAAACACGCATCAGGTCTGAACGTGCTCACCATGCCGGAAGACCTGGTCGAGCCGACCCATCTGGATGATGTGGATCTGCTGGCGTTGCTTGATGTGCTGGCCCGTCATTTCCACAGCATCGTGTTGTGTACAGCGGCGAATCTGCCGCTGCGTGCCCAGGCCGGCATCCTGTCTCGCGCCCATGCCAGTTTCATGATCAGTGATGGCAGCATTCTCAACAGTCGGGCCAACAAGCATTTGCTGAAAGCCCTGCAGCTGGAAGATTGCCCGCTGGATCGTCTGGGGCTGGTTGTGGACAGCGACGGTATCGCGCGCGGGTTGGATGCACAAAATCTGGCACAGCTGGTTGAGCTGCCCCTGTGGGCGGTGATGCCGGTTAACTATCAAACCCGCCTGCAAGCGATGAATGCCGGCGATGCACTGTACAAGCTGGCGCCCAAGGATGCGTACTGCAGCGCCATCCGTGATTTGGCCAAACGATTGGCACGCCAGGACGTCAAAACGCTGGGCCAGCACACCGAGCGGCGTGGGTTGTTGCAAAGGATGTTCGGTGACGCGTGATGGAAGGCCAGACCGGATTCCGACTCTCTGATCAGTATTTGCAACTGAAAAGTCGGTTGCATCGCCACCTAATCGGGCAGATCGAAGAGCGGGACTTGCAAATCGCCGATTGGCCCCGCACCAAACTGCGTCAGTTCGTTGACGAACATGTGCGGCGCTACGTGGTTGAGCAGCGGTTGCCGGTCAACACGCGCGAGGCCAGCGGGCTGGCGCAGGATGTTGAAGATGAGTTGATTGGCTTCGGTCCGCTGCAGTCGCTGGTTGACGATGAAAGCATTGCCGACATAGTTGTCAACGGGCCCAACAAGGTCTTTGTTGAGCGTGATGGCAGGCTCTCGGCAGCGCCGGTGCGCTTCGCCGACAACGCTCACGTCACGCGTATTGTGCAGCGCATTCTGGCGCCGATTGGTCGGCGTATTGATGAGTCCAACCCGATGGTGGATGCGCGTCTGCCCGATGGCAGCCGGGTGAACGCCATCATCCCACCGGTTGCGCTGGACGGCCCATGCGTATCGATCCGGAAATTTCGCCGCGAGCCGCTCAATGCGGACGATCTGGTTCGCTACGGTTCAGTCAGCCGCGATATTCTCGATTTTCTCAGCGAAGCCGTCGCAAACCGCCGCAGTTTGATCGTGGTCGGTGGCACGGGCTCGGGCAAGACCACCTTTCTGAACCTTCTGAGTCAATGGATTCCGCACGCAGAGCGCGTGATCACCATTGAGGATGCGGCGGAACTGCGCCTGGAAAACGAGCATGTGGTGCGGCTGGAAACGCGCCCCGCCAACCTTGAAGGCCACGGTGAGGTCAGCGCCCGCGATCTGGTCCGCAATGCACTGCGCATGCGGCCGGACCGAATCGTGTTGGGCGAGGTTCGTGGTGATGAGGTGCTGGACATGTTGCAGGCCATGAATACCGGGCACGAAGGCTCGATGACCACGCTGCATGCCAACAGCCCCAAAGATGCTTTGCACCGCCTGGAGTTGCTGGCTGGTTTCGCCGGGTTCAATGGCGACCAGCGCATGCTGGGGCGTCAGATCGGCAGCGCCTTGGATCTGCTGGTGCAACTGGCGCGTCTGCCGGACGGACGGCGTCGCGTTACTGAGGTGTGTGAATTGCGTATGGAGGACGACCAGCTGACCACGCGGCCGCTGTTTCGTCATGTGCTAGACAACGACAGTTTCGAGCGCGTGTGATGGGCATAGTCATCATCATGCTGAGTGCTGTGGCTTTGCTCTTGCTGGCCGCCGTTTTCCTTTGGTTGGGCAGCCGTCAGGCCGGCAGGGTCGAGATCGACTGGCAGGCGCGCATTGTTGGCGACAGCTCCACCGTGCCCGAATCCGATGCCGACAGCGGCGGACGCCGCTTTGGCGTTACCGACAGTTGGTATGCCCGCCAACTGCAACGCGCCGGCCTCGACCCTGATGCGGCTGGCCCGGTTCGCTGGCTGGTCATATTCGCTGTTTTGGTTGTTGTCATCACACTGGCGGCCGGCGTATTGCCCGGCGTCGTCAGCTTGGCTCTGCTGGGCTGCGGGGCGTGGTTGTGGCTGATGAATCGCATCAGCAAGCGGCGCGCAAAAATTCTTGAGCAGTTGCCGGATTTTGTCGAGCACATGGTGCGTGCACTGGCCGCCGGTAACAGTCTGGAGGAAGCCCTTTACAGTGCAACCGCGGATGCGGAGCAACCGATTCGAGGGCTGTTCCTCAGTGTGGCTCGGCAGGTGCGGTTAGGCGCGCCAATCGAGGATGTGCTTGATGAGGCCGCGCTGATCCATGATGTGAACGATGTGCGTGTCATGGCCATGGCGGCCCGTGTGAATCGTCGCTACGGTGGTAGCTTGCGACGCATTTTCAAAAGTCTCGTGCAGGCCATCCGCGAACGCGACGCTGCGGCCCGTGAGCTGCGCGCGCTGACGGCCGAAACGCGTTTTTCCGCCGTGGTCCTGGCCATCGTTCCCATAGGCCTGAGTCTGTACATCCTGAGCCAGAATCCGGACTACTACGTCGATATGTGGAACCAGTCGACCGGGCGAGTATTGCTGCTTTTGTCGGTGTTCCTACAGGCCAGCGGCGTGATGGTGATCTGGCGCATGTTGCGCGTTGCCGAGCGGGAGGGCTGATGACCGGGCCGATCTTGTTGGGGCTGGCCAGCGCACTTGCGGTGCTGGCGCTGTTTCTGGGCGGGTGGTGGATTGCCACGGTGCGCGAATCGCAGCGGGCTACACAGCGCGTTAAAACCGATGTGCTGCATACGCCGCGTGACGACGATGATCGCTGGTGGGCCTTGTTTGCCGAACCCGGCCAGCGCGTTGATGCGTGGTTTGACGAAAACGGTGAGACCGACCGTCTGCTGGTCCAGGCGGGGCTGCGCAGCGCGATGCAGCGCGGTGCTTATTTCGCCACGCAAGCCTTGCTGCCGCTCAGTGGTGTAGCGGTCGTGATCGTGGCGGTTCTGCTCGGGCGCTTGGAAGGCCCGATGGGCTTCATTCTTGGTTTCGGCGTGGCCTGTGGGTTTCTGCTGGCGCCACGTATCTGGCTGCGTCGGCGCGCCGGGCGGCGGCAGGTTCAGGTCAAAAGCGAAGTGGCCATGTTCATCCACTTGCTGGCGTTATTGTTCGATGCCGGGCTGAGTCTGCGTCAGGCCTTGGCCAGCCTGGTGCGTGAAGGCCACGGTGTGCTGCCGGTGATCGGCCAGGAAATTCGTCTGGTCCTGCGTCAGCTGGAAGCAGGGGCCGATCCGGCCGAAGCCCTGCATGCGATGGGCAAGAGTCTGGATGTGGCGGAGCTGAACGCAGTGCTTGGTGTTTTACGACAGGTCGACCGCTATGGCGGCGAATTGCGTGAGCCGTTGATGGAAGCGTTGGCTGTGGTCGAAGAGCGTCGCCAGCTAAGCCTGCGCGAGAAGGTCAATGGTTTGTCTGGTCGGATGACGGTCGTGATGGTGTTGTTCTTTTTCCCGGCATTGCTGATTTTTGTCGCAGGGCCGGCGTTTCTGTCGATCGCGCGGGCACTGGGCTCATGATCATGCAACATAAACCGTTGCTCGGTACGCTCGCGGCGCTGTGCCTGAGCGCATGCGCGTCGATCCCGAATAGCGCGGAAGAAGCGGCACTGCGTGAGCGACCGGACCAGCCGCGGATGCATGCTGAGCTGATCAGCAGCATGTTGGCTCAAGGGCGTAATTATGCGGCGATGGCGCACATTGAGGAGCTTGAGCGGGAAGGGCGTACCGACAAGGATCAATTGCGTCTTTTGCGCGCCTCGGCCCAGTACCAGCTCGAAGAGTTGGAGGCCGCCGAAAACAATTACCGTATGTTGACCGAGACGGACTATGCCGGTCAGGCCTGGCACGGCCTGGGGCTGATTGCAGCCCAGCGCAATTTGCGCGAGGCCGTGACCTATTTCAATCGCGCCGTCAGTGCACGTCCCACAGACCCGCAAATTCGTAACGACCTGGGCTACACCCTGATGCTGGCCGGACGTTTGGCTGAAGCGCGCCATCACCTGGCCACCGCAACGGAGTTGGTTACCGATGACGCTCAGTCGCAAAACAACCTGGTGCTCAGCTTCTTGTTGGAAGCGCAGCAGGACAGGGCGCGCAGGCTGGCGCGCAGTTTCCGAATCAGTGATGCCGACTTTCGCCAGCTTGAGGCGGAAAGCCGGGTTATCCAACGCTTGATGGCACAGCGTGCCGATGAATTTGAACAACCGCTGGCCGCTTCGGCCGCGGCGAAGGAGAAGTCGCATGACCGCAAAGACCCTGCTCAGCGCCAGTCTATTCCTGGTCTGTACAGCAACACTCGCTGAGTCGCCCCGCGTTGGCACGACGACACAGGAGTGGATCGACTTGCAAAAATCCGGCGTAGAAGCGCCAGCCGATGATCGGCCGATGCAGGGCGATGTCGCCAAGCGCACCTATCAACGTTATCTCAAGAGTTTCGAAAAGGAAGTTCCGGAACAGTTTGAGACCGAATCGAGCCTGCGCTAGGCGGCGACGGTGAACACGACCCTGCGCCCGATGCACCCGCGATCACGCCAACGTGGCGCCGCGGCCATTTTTGCTGCGGTCGGGATGATCGGGATGCTGATTGCCGCAGCATTCGCGATTGATCTGGCCCAACTCTACGTGGCCAAGCGACAGCTGCAGAATGCTGCGAATCTGGCGGCCTTGGATGTGGCGCGAGCCGCCGGTGGGTGTTTGGCTCCTGAACTTGACCGTCAGGCCATGGCCAATATGACGGCTTTGTCCACGATCGGTCGCCTGGGTGGGCAAAGTGACTGGCTGCAAGGGGGAAGTGTCAGGCTCGGCGAGGTGTCGGTTGATGCCAATAACGTGCGCCATTTTCAATCGACCATGGTCGAGCAGATCGGTCAGGCCTACGCTTTTGACCTGACGCTGCAGCGGGCTCTGCCTCCGTTGCTTTTGCCCTTGCCATCGGGCAATCCGGATGGCGCGGTGATGCAGGCCCGTGCCTCATCGACGATGGCGCCAGCGGCGGTGTTTGATGTTGGCTCAGCGCTGGTCAGCCTGGATACCTCGGATGTGCCAGCGCTTAATGCGCTGTTCTCAAGCTTGCTGGGCAGCCCTTTGTCGCTGGACTTGCTGCATTACCAGGGGTTGATCGGTTCCTCGGTGGAGCTGCTGGATGTTGCCGATGAGCTGCTCGGGGTTACGCTGCAGCAGTTGTTGACTGAACCCACCAGTGCCCCCGGCCTGCTGACCGCCGTGGCCAACGCGCTGTTTGATACCGGTGAAACGCTCGCGGCCTCAGCGATTGACGCGATTGCGGCCATCGCCCCAGACGAGAGCATTATTCTGGGGGATGTCGTAGGCAGCCCGTCCGGATTTGTCAGCAGCGTCGGCAGCGTTGCCATCGGTGCTCTGGATCTGGTGCGTGCGGTGGCCTTCCAGCTTGGGGAGCCGGTGTTGGCGTTGACGCCGGAAATTGTCATTCCTGGTGTGCTGGAAACGGAAATCGAACTGACCGTTGGTGAGTCGCCGCAGCTGGGCGCAGGTCCAGCGTTTCGTGACGAGCTGCAAAATTACATGACCACGGCGTCCACTGCGCAGGGTCAGATTGATGCTTCGATCAAGGTGCCTTTGCTGGGCGGCTTGCTGGGCAATCTGGCGTCGGTCAATCTGCATGTGGATTTGGCCCGGGCGCAGGCCGACCTGGAAGCGATTCGCTGTGCGGGGCGCGACCGTCTGCATCATGAGGTGGACATTGGTGTGACCACATCGGTTGCGCGACTGGAGGTGAACAATCCCACCAATGACCCTCTGGTCAACGTGCTGGGCTTGATCAAAGTGTGCTGGGTGGGGGCCGTCGAAGTCGGTTCAGGGGAGTCAGTGCCGTTGACCTTCACCGGACCTTTTGATCCGGATAACCCGCAACCGAAGGAGATTTCCACCTCCCTGGGGGCTGGGCTGTCCAACGCGCTCAGCGATCTGGTGATCCAGCATCCGCCCCAGCTCTGTGGCCCCTTGGGGAGCCTCAATGTACTGCTGTTCCTGTTGGGGCTGGGTAACGAAGACTCGCTGCTTTCTTTGGTGCTGTCGGGCGTGTTGGGGCCGGTAACAGGGGTGCTCGACAGCATTCTCGACCCGCTGCTGGGTATCATTGGGCTGGATGTCGCGGGTGGTGAAGTTGTAGTGCGCGAGGTTTATATGCCTCCGCCTGCGCTGATCGCAACCCAGTAGCGACGCTTCCGTGAGCCCGCGGGGCTTGCACCACTCATTGGGAAACTAGATGCGAACGGCCCTGCCAGTAGCCGCAGCGATGCTTTTATTGTGCCTATGCTTGGCCGGCGTCGTGCGCAGCTGGGCGGACTCTGGCACGCGCGATACGCAGGCTCTGCTTGAAAGCGTGATGCCGCGACTGGCGCGAGGTGATCAGACAGGCTATGTCGATCTACTGCGTGATCAGCGGCCGACGATGGCTTGGCGAGTCCAGCTGCACGATCGCGACGGGCGGTTGGTTGCCACTTGGCCGCGTCCGCTGTCACACAGCTGGGGTTTTCTGAGTCCGCCACTGGAGCAGGCCCGTGACGCATTGACGGACCTGCTGACCCAGCCCCGCCGCTCGCTTGTACGCGGCGAGGCCAACATGCTGGGGGAGCTGACGATCTACCAGCTGCGCGGCTTGTGGGGCTTGCCTGTGGCGGGGTGGTTGTACGTGCTCGCCAGCTTGCTGGCGCTAGCAGCTTTGATCAGTCTGGCGCGCAGTCGACGGCTTGATGCGCCCGTTACGCGCATCGCGCCGAGCTTGCGTGAACGCCCTGGAACGGTGGAACGCCTGGGCTTGCGTTTGGGCGAAGCACTCAACGGTCTGGACCTGGGCGTGCTCATGCTCAATGCGCAGGGTCAGGTGGTTTACATGAATCCTGCGGCCCAGCGCATGACCGGTTGGGCGTGGGCTGATGCACGCAATCTGCCAGCCTTGTCGGTATTGCGACCCGACAACACCGATAAGGCTCTGCCTGTTTCGGAGAGCTGGTTTGCCGATGCACGCGGCCCGGCTCGGCAGGAATGGCGCTTGGCTGGGCGTCATGCCGACGGGGTGTGGGTCGAAGTGCAGCGCCTGCCGGTGGCGCGGCGCAGCGGCGAACCCGGCGCCATGCTGCTGTTGTTGCGCGACATCGCACGAGAGAGGCAGCAATTCAACAGCTTGCAGCGCGAGGCCCAGTTAGCCAGTCGCACCCTGGATTTCATCCACGACGGGGTTGCTGTGAGCGATCGTTTTGGGCGTATTCGTTGGGGCAATCAACCCTTGCGTGACATGTTCGGCTACGCCGCGGACGAATTGACCGGTATGACCGTGGCCAAGCTGCTGCCGGTGCCCTTTTTGAACGAACCGGACGTGAGCTTGCAGCAATACGTGGAGGGACGTGAGGAACACCCCCCGGCGGTGGTTGGATGGCGCAAGGACGCGAGCACCGTGCCCGTTGATCTGCAGGTGCGCGAACTGTTCGATGACAGCTATGCCTATCTCTTGCTGATTCGCAGCCGCAGTGAGCGTCTGGAGCGCGACAATCTGGCTTTGCGTCTGCACTACCTGCGTGAACACGGTGGCTCGGCCTGGCTGGAGATCGACCCCGATACGCTATACATCAATCAGGCCAATGCTCAGGCCTGTGCTTGGGTCGGGCACGACCTTGAACGTTTACGGCGTATGACGTTGATGCACTTGCTGCCGGTGGCGCACCGCGAAGATCTGGAGGCTGGTATCAAGGCCTTGCGTGACGGCCATATTGTGCGTCTGGAGCGTGATGTCGTGTGGCGTGACACTGCGGGTACGGCGCGTGCGGTGCGACTGCGCCTGTTTTACTCGGCCGACGAAGAACCGCCAGTTCTGCTGGCCGTGGTTTCCGAGCGTATCAGTCCAGACTGACCGCAAGCATGTCGCAGGCGCAGCGGTGCAGTACGGTGTCTTCGGCGTGATTGAACAGTGCGGCCAAGCCACTTCGGCAATGGTTGCCGATAACCACCAGATCGATCTTGTCGCGCTGTATGTGAGTTTCCAGTTCGGTTGTGAGATCGCCGTTAACCACGCTGATGCTGCCCGGGGCGAGGGCGAAATCGTCTGCCAGTTGAGTGACAAATGCGCGGGCCTGCGATTCGAGTTCTTCGGCGATTGGAATCGGGGCCGTCAGCATCGCATCTTCGGTGCCGGTCAGGGGGACGTATTCCACCACATGCAGTAGTCGCAATTGGGCATCAAAACGCTCAGACAGCGCTTTGGCCTGTTTGACGACGCGACGACTGTTTTCGTTCAAGGCTACCAAGCACAGTATCGATTGATACACGAATCACCTCCGGGCGCAGCGGTGTGTCATCAAGGGCGCATGCACTATAATAGCGCAGCTATACGACCGCCCGAGTGTTTCGTGGCGGTCTTTTTCGGGATCGAAAATGTTGCAACGCAATAAATCTGTCAGATTGGTCCGTGATGTTGTCGGCAGCAGCCTGCGCATCGGGCAAACCGCCAGTGTGGTTGGGCGTACGGGGGTCAACTGGCTGCTCGGACGGCGTCCGCCGGCACCGGTGCTGATGCGCCAGACCTTTGAACAACTTGGCGCTACCTACATCAAGCTTGGCCAGTTCATTGCCAGCGCACCGTCACTGTTTCCGCGTGAGTACGTGGATGCGTTCCAAGGCTGCCTGGACGACGTCCCGTCGCTGCCTTTTGATTACATCCGCCGGACACTCGAAGAAGAGTTTGAGCGTCCTTTGAGCGAGATTTACAGCCATATTGAAGAGCAGCCATTGGCGTCGGCCTCAATAGCACAGGTGCACGCGGCGACATTGGTCAGCGGCGAGGATGTGGTGATCAAGGTGCAGAAGCCGGGTGTCGAGACCGTACTGGCCACCGATTTCAATGTGCTGTACGCCTCGGCGCGTGTGCTTGAGCGCCTGGTGCCAGGGGTCGACAGAGCCTCGCTGGGCGACGTGATCGGCGACGTGCAGGCCACCATGCTCAAAGAGTGTGACTTCCTGGCGGAAGCCAACAACATTGAGATTTTCCGTGACTTTCTGCGTGATTCCGGAAACCAGTTCGCGCTTGCACCCAAGGTGTACCACAAGGCTACGACGCGCCGGGTGCTGACCATGGAGCGTTTCTACGGTGTGCCGTTCACGGATCTGGAGTCGATCCGCAAATACTCACCTCGGCCCGAGTTCACGCTGATCAACGCGCTCAACACGTGGATGGATTCTCTGGTGCGTTGCCAGTTTTTCCATGCCGATGTGCATGCCGGCAATCTGATGGTGCTGGAAGACGGCCGCGTTGGGTTTATCGACTTCGGGATTGTCGGACACATCCGCAAGGAGACGTGGCAGGCGCTGATCGATTTCATGCAAGGGCGAGCCAGCGGCAACTACCTCTTGATGGCGCAATGCATGCTGACCATCGGTGTCACCTCCGATAACGTCAACGTGAACGATCTGGCGCGTGATCTGCGTGATTTGATCGAGTCGGCGCAGAGCATGATCGAAGGGCCCGCGGAGCAAGACATGGACACCGACGAGGCCGAGCGTTTCATGCTCGCCATTGTCGATCTTGGGCGCAAGCATGGCGTGCGCTTCCCCAAGGAGTTTGCGCTACTTCTCAAGCAGCTTTTGTACTTTGATCGTTATATTCAGTTGCTGGCGCCGAATCTCTCGCCATTTGACGATTCACGCATTCAGCTGATGCATTGATACCCAGATCGCTGCGTTTTATTCGGTCAGGCTGAAATTGACCGTGGTGGTTTGTCCGGCGCTGACGCTGGCATTACGCGTGGTTACAAACAGAATGCCGTCGAAGCGCAGAGGGTCGTCCAGATCGGCGCTGCAGGTCAGCGCCAAGGTGTAGTCGCCGGCCGGCAAAAATGCCGCCACGTAGTCGGCATTCACGGCATCGCGGTTGATCAAGGCTGTTGTAATCGGGTCGGGCACTGAGCCGTCGATTTCTTCGGGTGAAATATTGGCGCCGGAGAATACGTACATCACGCGGCCAAGATCCGGCTGGTTGTCGCTGTCGCAACCACCATCGGTCAGGACCTGATCATCCACATTGCCGGCAATGCTGCCCGCCGCACTGTTCTCGATCATGCGCATACGCGGGGCGATGATGCGGTCGCCGGCGCTGTTTGCGTCGACCAGAAGCGAGCTGCGTAAATCGACGTGCAGGGTGACGTTGGTGTCGTCGTCCTCGTTCACGCTGAAGTTGCTTTGTGCGGTCAGGCTGCTGCCCGAGCGCAGCACCAGCGACACTTCGCTGTTGTCATCCAGAATCAAGCGCGAATCCAGTGTGTCGGATTCGGCTTCCAACAACAGCGTTGCGCCAGTGTAGTTGCCAGTGCTGAGTTCTTCGTTGCTGATCAAGGCGCGGGTGCGGCCCTGGCTGAGGTCGAGCGTATCCACTTCGAAGTCATCGCCCAGATCAATGTCTTGCGTGGTGCCATCTTCACGACTCAGGCGCAGGGTCTGAATGCGCAGGATGGCGGATTCAACATCCTCAGGTGGTGTCGCGCTGATGTCGATGGTGACAGCGCCTTCACAGGCTGCCAGCGCAGGCAGGGCAAGAACGGGGATAAGACGCAGAGGGCGCAAGAGCATGATAGGTACAGTTTAATTCGAAGGGGCGTTGTGATCCTGGGCGACCAGCGTCTGGTTGCGCCAGTGCCAGTGTTCAATCACAACGTCGGTTTGAAAGCGCTGGCGCAGAAAGTTCCCCAGATGGGTGGGTTCGGCAGTGGTTGCAAAGCGCGTTGCCATAGACGTACTGGCCCCTTGCCACAACCGGCCCACTTGCCGCGCGATCGCCGGAGAGGGATCGATGATGTGCACATCGGGCCCGACGATACGTCGAATCAGTGTCATTGCCAGCGGGTAATGGGTGCAGCCCAGAACCACCGTGTCCGCGCCGCGCGCGAGCATCGGCTCCAGGTGCTTGCGCAGCTGCGCATCCAGGTCTTTGGCGTCCGTTTCGATGGCTTCGGCCAAGCCGGGGCAGTCGCTGGCCACGATTTCGACGTGGCCAGCAAAGCGTGCGGCGGTGTTGCGTAGCAAAGCACCTTGCAAGGTGCCGCGCGTGGCCATGAGGCCGACGACCCCGCTGCGGGTTTGCAGCGCAGCCGGCTTGACCGCCGGCTCCATACCCACGAAAGCCAGGTCAGGGAAGGTCGTACGCAGATGCTCCAGCGCCGCTGCCGAGGCGGTGTTGCATGCGACAACGATCAGCTCGGCACCCTGGCTACGCAGCGCATGTGTGGCGGCTACGCACAAGTCCTGGATGTTGTCAGTGCTGCGCGGCCCGTAGGGCAGGTGGGCCTGATCGGCCAAGTACAGGCAGGGCAGCTGCGGTAAGTGCTGGCGTAGCGCAGACCACACCGTCAGGCCGCCCAGGCCAGAATCAAATATGCCCACGCAAGCCAAGCGCGTGCCTCCTAGAGCAGGCTAACCCAGTCGTACTTGGCGGTACTGACGGCCAGAAAATACGGGTTCAGCAATTCGTCTTTGGTGTTGTAGCGCAGAACTTTGCCATCGGTCTTGATGACGGCGCCGCCCGCCGCTTCGAGCACGCACTGTCCAGCGGCGGTGTCCCATTCGGAGGTCAAACCCAGGCGCGGATAGAAATCGGCGCTGCCCTCGGCGATCAGACAGAACTTCAGGGAGCTGCCGGCGGAAACCGGTTCGTGTGGCGGAATCTTGTCGAGCAGGGCGTCCACTTCCGGGGCGCGGTGGCTGCGACTGACCAGCACTTTCCAATCGGCTTCAGGAAGCGGGCGGCAGCGGATTTCTTCCACTTGACCCTCAGCATCGCGCTTGAACGCGCCGTCTTTGCTGCCCCAGTAGGCCGTGCCCAGCGCCGGGGCCAGGACCACAGCGCGCACGGCCTTGCCGTTCTCGATCAGGGCGATATTCACGGTGAACTCACCGTTACGCTTGATGAACTCTTTGGTGCCGTCGAGCGGATCCACCAACCAGTAGGCCTGCCAGCCCTGGCGCACAGCGTAGTCCGGGATACCACCTTCTTCGGACAGCACCGGAATATCGGGCGTGAGTGATGCCAGGCCCTCGCTGATCACTTTGTGGGCGGCCAGATCGGCCTGCGTGAGCGGCGATTTGTCGTCTTTTTCTTCGACCTCGATCGCGCCATTGTAGATTTTCATGATGGCGTCGCCGGCCCGCTCAGCCAGGGTCAGCAGGGTTTCGATCTTGGGATAATCCATATATTTTGCGCGCCGCCGGCGCGTGACTGTGTTGCGAAAGGCGCTGATCTTCTCACACCTTGCCACTGCGTATAGGTCCATTGGGACGAGATGGCACGGGCTGTGGCCGCCGGAGTAGCATAAGGCGCATGAGTAACGCGCTTGATTGGGCTCGTATCGACACCGTGCTACTGGATATGGACGGCACGGTACTGGATTTGGCCTTCGACAACTATTTCTGGCTGACCCATTTGCCGGCGGCCTGGGGCAAACCACGTGGTCTTGCGCCAGATCAGGCCATGCAGGCATTGATGCCGCATTTCATTGGATTACGCGGCAGTTTGCTGTGGTATTGCCTGGATCACTGGAGCGAGCTGCTCGAGATGGACATTGTGGCGCTCAAGCAGGAGTGTCGTGACATGATCCGGTTTCTGCCTGGGGCCCAGGACTTTCTGCAGCAGGTGCGCGCCAGCGGGCGGCGCTTGTTACTGGTGACCAATGCTCACCCGGATGCGTTGGCACTGAAACAGTCCCAGTGCCCGATTCACGAGTACTTTGAGGGCTTGCACAGCTCCCACAGCTGGGGGCGGCCCAAGGAAGACGCCAGCTTTTGGACCGATTTTGCGCAGGATTGTGATGTCGATCTGTCCCGCAGTCTGTTTGTCGACGACAGCGAGGCCGTGCTGCGCGGCGCTGTTGCGGGCGGCGTGAGTCAGGTGTGCGGCATCCTTGCGCCGGATACGTCCACGCCGGCCCGTCAGCCGTTTGGTGACTGGCCGCATGTGCACGGCCTGGGTGACATCAGCGTGAGTACGCGTTGAGCCGCAGTGGCTGATTCAGGAGTTGCTTGATCTGCGGCGACCGCCCGAAGAGCGATGACGTCCTCCGCCGCGTCCTGAACGAGATTTGTCCGGTCCGCCACTGGAGCGTTTTTTGCGCTTGCTGGGCGGCAGATCCTGCGGGGTCAGCCAACTTGGCTCCGGATGGTCGGCGCTGAGTTTGTAGCCCACGTATTGCTCGATGTCCGGCAGCGAATAGACGTAGCGTTCGCAGCAGAAGGATATGGCGTCACCGTCCTCGCCGGCACGGGCGGTACGGCCAATACGGTGGACGTAATCCTCCGCATCCTGCGGCAGATCGTAGTTGATCACATGACTCACTCGCGGCACATGCAGGCCACGCGCTGCCACATCCGTGGCCACCAGTAGTGGCAGCTTGTCGTCGCGAAAATCCTGCAACAGGCGCTCACGCTTGTTTTGCGGTACATCACCTGACAGCGCACCAACCTTGTAGCCGGCGCGGTCCAGCATGTCGGTGACATCTTCGGCTGCGCGGCGGGTGTTGACGAACAGCATGGTGCGGTGTGGCTCATGGGTTTTGAGCAGATGCAGCAGCAGCCAGATCTTGTCACGGCTTTCGACGTGGTAGAGCTGTTCGCGCACCTTTTCCGCAGTCACGCTGTCGCTCTCGGTCTTGATCCATTCGGGCTCGCCCAGATGCTCGTAGGCCAGTTCCATGACTTTCTGCGACAAGGTTGCCGAGAACAGCAGGTTGAGGCGCTTGTCCGGTGCGGGCATGCGGCGGAACAGAAAGCGGATGTCTTTGATGAAGCCGAGGTCGAACATGCGATCGGCCTCATCCAGTACGGCCACTTCCAGGGCTTTGAGATCGTAGTTGTGCTGCTTGTGGTAATCGATCAATCGGCCCGGTGTGCCGATCAGCAAATCGACGCCGTCAATGACCGCCTGCTGCTGCGATTTATAGGCGGTGCCGCCGTAAACCACGGTGTAACTGATGCCGGTTTTTTCGCACAACGGCTTGGCGTCGGCGGCGATCTGTTGGGCCAGTTCACGGGTTGGTGCGACCACCAGCGCGCGCGGCTGGTTGGGTTTGCGTCCCTCAAGGCCCGGACTTTGCATGAGGCGGTTCAGGGTCGCCAGGAGAAAGGCTGCGGTCTTACCCGTACCGGTTTGAGCCTGACCTGCGACGTTCCGTCCCGACAACGCGATCGGCAGGGTTTGTGCCTGGATCGGGGTGCAATATTCCAGGCCCACCTCGGCCAGACCAGACTTGAGCTGCGGGTGCAGGTCGAGACTGTCTAGGCGGACATCGGTGAGATGGGTCGGTTTAGTCATTTTCAGGTGCTTGCATTTGTTGGAAGTTTGGGTCGACAATAGCCGAAACGCGAATCGCGTCGCGCATGCCTCAGGTGCATGACCGCGCCCGGTGCTTGAACAGAGCACATGGATCGAAGCCATTCGCAATCATAGCAGGCGATACCACTGTTCCTCTCCGTCCGATGCTTAATCCGCATGGAAGGTTCGGGTATCGACTTGAAGAGATTCCTTTTCCCACCTCTCTCAGGCCTTTTTTGCAGGTCGGGAAACCCTGAGTTCCACGTCACGCCTTATGCCATGCCGTGGTTCTTAATCCATTGATTCATCAAGATTCTTATTGACAAGGATGAGCAACATGAGCGACCAGATTGTCAAACTCACTGACGCAAACTTTGAAGCGGAAGTGGTCAACTCCGAGATCCCCGTTCTGGTGGACTTCTGGGCGGAGTGGTGCGGCCCGTGCCGCATGATCGCGCCGATCCTCGAAGAGTTGGCGCCGGAATATGCCGGCAAGCTGAAGATCGGCAAGCTGAACATCGATGAGAACCAGGACAAGACCGCTGAATTCGGCGTGCGCGGGATTCCCACGCTGCTGTTGTTCAAGGGCGGTGAAGTTGCGGGTACTCAGGTTGGCGCGGTGTCCAAAGCGCAACTCGCACAATTTGTGGATTCCGCAATTTAATTACGCAGGATTTGATGGTGTCGAACGAAACCCCTGAAGACGTGGTGGCAGCGCCGCCGGCGGAAAGCTCCGCTGCGTCGGAAAACGCATCTGCGGATGCGCCCAAACCCAAAGCTGCGCGCAAGCCGCGTAAGCCCAAGCAAGCCGCGCCAGACGACGCTGCCAGCAAAGAGTCTTCCGCATCTGGCGGTGATTCCGCACCGGCTGCGTCGGACAGTGGCAGCACGTCGTCGTCGGCCGGTTCCGAGGATCAGGGGGGCAACGAGGGGCGCAATCAGGCTTCCGGTGGCGGTGATGCCAACGATGGCGATAACGACCGGGGCAACAACAGTCGCGGTAATCGTCAGCGTGGTCGCAATCGTCGCAACAACCGCAACAATCGCGGTGGCGGCGGTGGTGGTAACGGCAATGGCAACGGCAACAGTGGCGGCGGAGGCGGCAACGAGCCGCGTTATGTCATCAACGAAGAATTGCCGGTTATCGATCTGGTAGAGCTCAAGCGCAAGCGCGGCGAAGAACTGCTGACGATTGCGCATGAACTGCAGATCGAGAACATCTCGCGGATCAAGAAGCAGGATCTGGTCTTCCAGCTGCTCAAAGGCTTTGCCCGTGTCGGTCATCAGATCGATGTCACCGGTGTGCTGGAAATTCTGTCCGACGGTTACGGCTTCCTGCGCAACACGGATGATTCCTACGATTCCGGCCCGGATGACATCTACGTGTCGCCGAGCCAGATCCGGCGTTTCTCACTGCGTACCGGCGACACCATCACCGGCTCGATTCGTCCGCCCAAGGAAGGTGAGCGCTACTTCGCGCTGCTCAAGGTGGATTCGATCAACTTCGAGCCGCCGGAGAATTCGCGCAGCAAGGTGCCGTTCGAAAACCTCACGCCGCTGTTCCCGAATGAGCGCATTCGCATGGAGCAGGGCAACGGTTCGACCGAAGACATCACCGCGCGTATTGTCGACCTGTGCTCGCCCATCGGCGGTGGTCAGCGTGGCCTGATTGTGGCGCCGCCCAAGGCGGGTAAAACCATGCTGCTGCAGAACATCGCGCAGAGCATTGCGAGCAATTACCCGGATCATTTCCTGCTGGTGTTGCTCATCGATGAGCGCCCCGAGGAAGTCACCGACATGCAGCGCACGGTGCGTGGCGAGGTGTTGTCCTCAACCTTCGACCAGCCGGCCCAGCGTCATGTACAGGTGGCCGAAATGGTCATCGAGAAAGCCAAACGTCTGGTCGAGCACAAGCGTGACGTGGTCATTCTGCTGGATTCCATCACCCGTCTGGCGCGTGCCTACAACACGGTGGCGCCGTCTTCGGGCAAGGTGCTGTCCGGTGGTGTGGATGCCAATGCCTTGCAGAAACCCAAGCGTTTCTTCGGCGCGGCGCGCAACATCGAGGAAGGCGGCAGTCTGACCATCATCGCCACGGCGTTGGTCGACACCGGTTCGCGCATGGACGAAGTGATCTACGAGGAGTTCAAGGGCACCGGCAACATGGAGTTGCACCTGGATCGCCGTATCGCCGAAAAACGCATCTTCCCGGCGATCAACATCAATCGTTCGGGCACCCGCCGCGAAGAGCTCATCACCGATCCGACCGAACTGCAAAGTGTGTGGATTCTGCGCAAGCTTTTGCATTCCATGGACGAGGTTGCAGCGATCGAGCTGCTGCTGGATCGCATGAAGCAGACCAAGAACAACGGCGATTTCTTCGCCGCGATGAAGCGCAACTAAGCTCTTGTGCGTGAAAAAGCCCGGCTAGCCCGGGCTTTTTTGTGGCTGGTGCTAAAGTCGCCAGCTCAAGGAGAGGTGATCATGTCCGTCCGAATTCAAGTGCTGCTGGCGCTCGTCGGCATCCTGTTCAACCTGGGCGTACAGGCCGCAGAAGCGGGGTTGGATCAGCGCCTGAGGGCGCGTCTGGTCAATTCGACGCCGGGCGCCGTGGCCAGTGCAGGCGGCCAGCGGCTGCATGCCACGGCGGCGCTCAAACGCTTTTATCTTGAACGTCTGTACCAGCCGGTGTGGGTGTCCGGAGCCGGGCTGAGCCGTGCCGGGCGCGACCTGCTGGCGGTGCTGGACAGTGCCACCACACACGGTTTGCGTGCCGAGGATTATCACCTGGATGCGATTGCACGGCTGACGGCTCAACCGCTGAGTCAGCCGGGACAGGCCGTGGATACGGAATTGCTGCTGGCCGATGGCGCATTGCTGTTTGCCAGTCATCTGGTTGCCGGGCGGGTCAATCCTGCATCGATTGATGCGGAATGGTTTGCCGAGATGCGGGGTACGGACGTGGTGGCGGCGTTGTCGGCAGCGCTGGGTGAGGGGCGGTTGGTGGCCGCGTACGCGCAGCTTGCCCCCCAGGATGCACGCTATCAGCGCCTCAGGACGGCGCTGGCACAATGGCGTGAGCGTGCCACAGCCCCCGCAGTGGCGCCGATACCGGATGGGCGGTGGCTGGAATTGGGTCAGCAGGGCGCCGCGGTAGCGGCCTTGCGTCAGCGCTTGGGGCTGGCGCCGGAGCCGGCCATCTTTGATGAGCACACCGCGCAAGCCGTGCGCGCGTTCCAGGCCGAATACGGGCTGAACGTAGATGCTGTGGTGGGGCCGCAAACACGCCAGATGCTCAATCAGACACCGCAGCAGGTGATTGAGCGGCTGGAGGTCAATATGGAGCGCTGGCGCTGGATGCCGCAAGCGCTGGCCGCACGCCGTGTCGAGGTCAATATCCCGGCTTTCGAACTGGTCGCCTTTGATGCCCCGGGCGAGGCCTTGCGCATGCGTGTCATCGTCGGGCGCGAGTACCGTCGCACGCCGGTATTCAGCGACCGTATCCGTTACCTGGTGATGAACCCCTACTGGGAAGCGCCACACAAGATTGTGGTGAATGATTTGCTGCCCAAGTTTCAGGCCGATCCGGGGCTTGCCGAGCGCATGGGCTTCGAAGTGTTATCGGGCTGGGGCGAGCAGCACAAACAGATTCCGCTGAACCAGGTCGATTGGCGGCGTTACAGCCCCAAAACCTTTGGCTACCGCCTGCGTCAGCGGCCTGGTCCGAGCAATGCGCTGGGGCGGGTCAAATTCATGTTCCCCAACGACTTTGCCGTATACCTGCATGACACCTCGGCGCCCGAGCTGTTTGCCCAGGCACGTCGCACCCTGAGTTCAGGCTGTGTGCGGGTGGAAAAGCCGCGCGATCTGGCCACCTGGCTGACCGGCACGGATGCCGCCTGGCCAGACAGCGCGCTGCAGCCGGTGGACAAGGTGGTGCCGCTGGCGAAGCCGGTGCCGGTGCATCTGCAGTACTGGACCGCCTGGGTGGATGAAGGTGGGCGCCTGCATCAGCGCGCCGATGTGTATGAACGCGACGCGCGTGTGCTGCGTGCACTGCGCGAGCCGGCGCCGAACTGATCAGTCGCCGGCGATGGTCATGCCGTCCACCAGGATTGAGCCGCACAGAATGCCGGACGCCGGGTCGATGTCGCTGCCGATGGCCCCGACAGCGCGATACATGTCGAGCAGATTGCCGGCGATGGTGATGCCGGCCACCGGGTAGGCGGGTTCGCCGTTTTCGTACCAGATGCCGGCGGCGCCGCGCGAGTAATCGCCAGTGCTGCCGTTGACGCCTTGCCCCATCAGTTCGGTAACCAGCAGTCCTGAGCCCAGTTCACGCAGCAGGGCGTCCTGGTCCTGATCCGTGGTCGGCGACACTTCCAGAGTTTTGACCCCGCCAGCATTGCCGGTGGTGCTCAGCCCGAGCTTGCGTGCCGAGTAGCTGCCCAGTAGCCAGCTGCGCAGATAGCCGTCTTGGATGATGGCCTGCTCGCGCGTGGCCACCCCTTCGGCATCAAACCAGGCGGCGCCGTAGCGTCCTGGCACATGCGGTCTCTGCACGATGCTGATGTTGTCGGGAAACAGCTGGGTGTCGCGTTTTTCCAGCAGGAAACTGGCCCGGCGGTACAGCGCGTTGCCACTGGCTGCACCGATCATGTGGCCGATCAGGCCGCGTGCTAGCTGTGGCGGAAACACCACCGGCGCACGCTGGGTTTTGAGTTTGCGTGGGTCGAGCCGGCCGAGCGCGCGTGCGGCCGCCGTGCGGCCCACTTCGTCGCTGCGGCTCAGCGCATCGGCCTGCATGGCGCGGGCATACCAGTAGTCGCGCTGCATGTCGCTATCGGATTTGGCGATGATGGCCAGCGACAGGCTGTAGTCGGTGGCCGTGCGGCAGCCGGCAAAACCGATGCTGTTCATCAGCACATCGCGGCTGCGGTGGGCGTTGACGCTGGCGCCTTCGGAATTGCTGATGCGAGGGTCGACGGCGAAGGCGGCGTCCTCGCAGGCCAGCGCCCAGTCGCGGCTGGCGCTGACCGACAGGGCAGCCGGATGATCCAGCGCCAGGTCCATCGGTGTGCTGGCCAGATGCTCCGGCTCAGGCAGGCCCGCGGCATCGTCATCCTGGGTATGGCGCGCGATGGTGCAGGCGGCTTCAACAATCTCGCGGATGGAGCCGGGCTTCAGATCCCCGGTGTTGGCATGGCCGCGCTTCTGACCGAAATAGACGGTGATCGCCAGATCATTGTCGCGCTGGAACTCAACCGACTCCAGTTCGCGGTTGCGCAGGGATGTGGTCAGCCCGCAGTTGCTGCCAAGTGCCACAACCGCATCGCTGGAGCCACAGGCGCGGGCGTGGTCCAGGGCCTGCTGGCCTAGCTCATACAGGCTTTGTTCGTCTGGCAGGTCCTGGTCCAGGGCAGTGGTGGACAATGCTTGAGTCATGCGTGACGGGCCTTTTTCAATGCGGTGGGCAGGCTGGCGGGCAGGCCATCGAAGCTGCCGTTGCTCATGAGGACGATGACATCGCCAGGGCGGGCATCCTGACACAGGGCAGCGCTCAGGCTGCTGACATCGGCATGTGTGCGGAGTTTGTCACCAAGCACCTCATGCAGGCGTGCGGTGTCCCAGGGCAGTTCCGGTCGGGCCAGCACATGAATGCTGTCGGCGCCTGCCAGCGACGGCCCCAGGGCCGCGGCATGCGCGCCGGCGCGCATCGAGTTGCTGCGCGGCTCCAGAGCCACGATCAGGCGTCCGCTGCGGGCAGCGGGCGGGATCGCCGCGATGGTTTTTTCGATCGCCGTGGGGTGGTGGGCAAAGTCGTCGTAGATGCGTATTCCATCAATCTCGCCCTTCAGATCGAGACGACGGGCGACCCCTTCAAAGCGCCCCAATGCTTCGGCGCTGATCGCCGGGGTGACGCCGGCATGGCGTGCGGCCAGACAGGCCATAAGCGCGTTGTGGGCGTTGTGTTCGCCGCGAACCGACCAGTGCACCTCGGCCACGGTCTCGCCGGCGTGAACGATACGAAAGGCACTCCAGTCGGCAGCCAGCGCCAGGACCTGCCAGCCGTCGGCCGCGCCGGTGAACTGGGTCTGCGACCAGCAGCCTTGCTGAAGCACGCGCTGTAAAGCAGCATCCTGGGCCGGGGCAATGATCTGGCCGCTGGCGGGAATCGTGCGCACCAGATGATGGAACTGCCGCTCGATGGCGGACAGATCCTCAAAAATGTCGGCGTGATCGAACTCCAGATTGTTCAGAATCGCGGTCCGTGGGCGGTAATGCACGAACTTGGAGCGCTTGTCGAAGAAGGCGGTGTCGTATTCGTCGGCTTCGATGACGAAAAACGGTGCACTGCCCATGCGCGCCGAGACCGGGAAGTTGCCCGGCAAGCCGCCGATCAGAAAGCCCGGATCGAGTTTGGCGTCTTCCAGTATCCAGGCCAGCATGCTGCTGGTGGTGGTTTTGCCGTGGGTGCCGGCCACCGCCAGCACCCAGCGATCGCGCAACAGGTGCTCGGCCAACCATTGCGGGCCGGAGACATAGGGCAGGCCGCGGTCCAGAACGTGCTCGATCGCCGGATTACCCCGGCTGATGACATTGCCGACCACGACCATGTCCGGCGCCGGTTCCAGATGTTCGGCACTGTAGCCCTGCATGACCTCAATGCCCAGGGCTTCGAGCTGGGTGCTCATGGGCGGCCAGGCACCGGCATCCGAGCCGGTGACCCGATATCCGGCTTCGCGCGCCAGTGCGGCAATGCCGGCCATGAAGGTGCCGCAGATGCCGAGTATGTGAATGTGCATGGCTTAGACGCCGCCAAACAGGCTGGACAGGAAGCCGACGATAAAGATCAGCAGGATCTCGTACAGCAGGGCCACGCACACGCCAAAGCCGAAGCTGATGTCCAGCGCGTGGCGATAGATATGCGCGCTGATCACCAGCCCCCAGATGCTCAGACCGGCCCAGGCATACATGGCCATGGCCGGGATTTCGAGTTGTTCCGGCGAGATGTCGGGGTTCTCGGTCAGGGCCTTGAGCAGCGGCTGCAGGGCATCCAGCGGCAGTAACAGCAGCAGGCCGATGACGGCGCTGGTCAGGAACAGCGCCGTCATGGTCTGCACGAAACGCTCTGGCGTGCGTTTCCAGTTGAGCAGCGCCCGTACGAAAACCGCCAGGATGACAATGCTGAGCGCGGACTGGACCAGGGCTACGGTCAGGTCGCTGACCAGCAGCAGGCGTGCAATGGCGGTGGCCAGAAACAGCGCGGTGGCCAGCTGCAACAAGCTGGGCGAGGTGGGCAGGTCCTGAGGACCGGCCTTGAGCAGCATGATCTGGGTGATGCGCGAGGCGACGGCGTTGAACATGGAGCGGCGGTTTGTCCGTATGATGAATTGATGACTGAACTGCTGACCCGCAGCGACGCGCTCGCTGATGTGTGCGAACAGGCCGCCGGTGCCGAGGCACTGGCCCTGGATACCGAATTCATGCGCGAGCGCACCTATTATCCCGAATTGTGCCTGATTCAGGCAGCTTTGCCCGAGCAGATCGTGCTTATCGATCCTCTTGCGGAGATCGATTTAAGCCCTTTGCGCGCGCTGATGAGCGGGCCGGCAGACAAGATTCTGCATGCCTCGCGGCAAGATCAGGAAGTGCTGGTTGCAGCGCTGGGATGCGCCGCCACGCCGCTGTTTGATACCCAGCATGCGGCGGCCTTGTGCGGGCACCCGCCACAATGGTCCTACGCGGCGCTGGTCAAGGCGTTCTGCGATGTGGAGCTGCCCAAGGACTCAACCCGTACCGACTGGACGCGGCGCCCGCTGAGCGGCAAACAGTTGGCCTACGCGGCCGATGATGTGCGCTACCTGCTGGCCCTGCGCGAGATGTTGCTGGAGCGTTTGCAGGCCTTGGGGCGCCAGGACTGGTTTGCCGAGGACATGCGTCAGCAGGAGCGCATTGCGCTGGACGTGGCGCCCGAGGATGCCTGGCTCAAGGTCAAGGGCAAGGGCCATTTGCAGGGCCGTGCGCTGGCGGTGTTGCAGGCGCTGGCCGCCTGGCGCGAGCAGCGCGCTCAGTCACGCAACCGGCCACGGCGCTGGGTGCTGGCGGACGAGGCCTTGTTGGCGCTGGCGCAGGCTCAGCCCGGCTCGGTGAGCGCGCTGGCTGAGGTCGAAGGCGTGCCGGACGGCGTGGTTCAGCGCCAGGGCAAGGCCTTGCTGGAAGCGGTAGAGGCCGGTTGTGCGGCGCCGATCCCTGCCTTGGACCAGCGCATGCCGGACAAGGCCGCAATCAAGCAGCTGCAAGGCGCGCTCAAGCGCATTGGCGCTGAGCTGAATCTGGATACCACCCTGCTTGCGACCCGCGCAGATCTCAACGCGCTGGTGCTGGATGGCAGCAGTGCGCGGATTGATCAGGGCTGGCGTCGCGAGCTTGTGGGCGCGCCTTTGCGCGCCGCTCTGGGCTGATCAGGCCAGGGCCGTCTCGATGCGGGCAAAGACCTCATCCAGCGGGCCTTCACCTTCGACGCTGGCCAGCTTGCCCTGTGTATCGTAGTAGGCGACCAGAGGCTCCGTCTGCTGCTGATACACGTTGAGACGATTGGAAATGGTCTCTTCGTTGTCGTCAGCGCGGTGGGCCAGATCGGTGCCACCGCAGCGATCGCAGACACCGTCGGTCTGCGGCGGGCTGAAATACACGTTGTACATCTGACCGCAGGCGCTGCAGGTGCGGCGACCGGTCAAACGCTTGACCAGGTTGCCGAACTCGACCTTGATCAGCAGCGCCGTTTGCAGCGGCTGACCAAGCTCGTTGAGCATGGTGTCCAGGGCTTCGGCCTGCGCGGTGCTGCGTGGGAAGCCATCCAGAATGAAGCCGTTGGTGGTATCGCTCTCGCCCAGGCGTTCGCGGATCATGCCGATCACAATCTCATCGGCTACCAGCTCGCCAGCATCCATTGCTGCCTTGGCTTTCTGGCCCAGTTCAGTGTTGGCAGCCACGGCGGCGCGCAAGAGATCACCGGTCGAAATTTGCGGGACGCCATGAGCGTCCATCAGCTTTTTCGCCTGGGTGCCTTTGCCTGAGCCGGGCGCACCGAGCAGAACAATACGCATGAATCTATCCGTTTGGCCTCTGAAAGCGGGCCGGGAGCGCGAACCCTAGCGTTTTGCTGGCAGAGCCGTCAATGAGACGATCGCAGGCTGGTGGCAGCGCAATCGGGGTAAATTCAGTACAATTTCGCGCCTACTGCGCCGTCCAAGGCCAGATAAACCCTCCTTTTCACGACATTATCGGGAGCGGCAATGTCCAGCCCCAAAAACGCCTTTTATGCGCAATCTGGCGGGGTCACCTCCGTTATCAATGTGTCGGCCGCCGCGGTGATTGAAACGGCCCGACGTTACCCTGAGAAAATCGGCAAGGTCTATGCCGGCCGCGACGGCATCATCGGCGCGCTGACCGAAGACCTGATCGATACCTCGGTCGAATCACCTGCGGCGATTGCCGCGCTGAAGCACACGCCGGCCGGTGCTTTCGGTTCGTGCCGCTACAAGCTCAAGGGTTTCGACAAGAATCTGGCGGAATACGAGCGCCTGATCGAAGTGTTCAAGGCGCATGACATTGGCTACTTTTTCTACAACGGTGGCGGCGATTCGGCCGACACCTGCCTGAAAGTCAGTCAGCTGGGCGAAAAGATGGATTACCCCATCCAGGCCATCCACATTCCCAAGACCATGGACAACGATCTGCCGTTGACCGATTGCTGCCCGGGTTTTGGTTCGGTCGCCAAGTACACCGCCGTGTCGATTCGAGAGGCCGGCTTTGACCTCAAATCCATGTGCAAGACCTCGACCAAGGTGTTCATTCTGGAAGTGATGGGGCGGCATGCCGGCTGGACCGCCGCTGCGGGCGGCCTGGCGGCGGAAAACGAAGGTGACGATCCGCACATCATCCTGTTCCCGGAAGTGGTGTTCGACGAAGCCAAGTTCCTGGCGCGGGTCAAACACAGCGTGGATACCTACGGCTACTGCACCATTGTGGCCTCGGAAGGCATCAAGAATGCCGAAGGCAAATTCGTGGCCGATGCGGGCAGCGTGGATGCGTTCGGTCACACCCAGCTTGGCGGCGTGGCCAGCACCCTGGCGACCATGATCAAGACCAAGCTTGGTCTGAAATACCACTATGCGATCGCCGATTACCTGATGCGCGCAGCGCGTCATGTGGCCTCCAAGACCGACGTCGAGCAGGCTTATGCGGTGGGCGAGGCGGCCGTCGAGTTTGCCGTGGCCGGCAAGGGTGGCGTGATGGTCGCGATCGAACGGCAGGCCGATGAGCCTTACACCTGGACCGTGGGCGAAGCGCCGCTGGATCAGGTGGCCAACGTGGAAAAGAAAATGCCGGCCGAGTTCATCAGCGAGGATGGCTTCCACATCACCGAAGCCTGCCGCCGCTATCTGGCGCCGCTGATCGCCGGTGAGGATCATCCGCCTTACCGCAACGGTCTGCCGGCCTACGTGCAGCTGGAAAATACCCCGGTCGAGAAAAAGACCGGCCGTGAGTTTACCGTCGCCTGACCTTAGGTCGGGCATGAACTATCAGGAGTATTCAATGGGTTACGAAGCAATCGGCCCGGGTGACAAGGCCCCGGACGAAATCCACGTGGTGATCGAGATCGCCGCCCACGGTCATCCGGTCAAGTACGAAGTCGACAAGGATTCCAACACCTTGTATGTCGATCGTTTCATGAACGTGTCGATGCATTACCCGGCCAACTATGGGTTCGTGAACAAAACCCTGTACGACGACGGCGACCCGGTCGATGTGCTGGTTCTGACCCCGTATCCGATCGTGCCGGGTTGCGTGATCAAGTGCCGCCCTGTGGCCGTGCTGATGACCGAGGACGAATCCGGTCTGGACGCCAAGGTGCTGGCCGTGCCGACCGACAAGGTTTCCACCGGCTATTACAAGGACATGCAGGATCTGGCCGATGTGCCGGAGCGCCTGCAGAACGAAATTACCCACTTCTTCGAGCGCTACAAAGACAACGAAGAGGGCAAGTGGGTCAAGGTCACCGGTTGGTTTGGCGTGGACAAGGCCAAGGAAGAAATCCAGAAGTCGATCGACGCCTACAAAGGCTGATCCGCAACCGCGGATTGTTCGTCACGCACGAGCGAGCGTGACGCCCTATGATTTGAAGCCCTTCCTGATGGAAGGGCTTTTTCGTCTGTGCATGGCATGCTGAATTTCACTGACATCACCCTGCGCCGCGGGCCCCGCGTGCTGGTCGAAGGCCTCAGCTGGACGGTCTATGCCGGCCAGCGCGCCGGCATCACCGGGCGCAATGGCACCGGTAAATCCAGCTTGCTGGAGATGGTGCGTGGTGAGCTGGCGCCGGATCAGGGCGAGTTGAATCTGCCGGCTGATCTGGTCATCGCGTATGTGCGTCAGGACACGCCGGCGCTGGCGTGTTCCGCGCTCGACTATGTGCTCGATGGCGATGCCGAATGGCGTGAGGTCAGCGGCGCACTGACGCAGGCCGAAGCGGACGGCGCGGGTGAGCGCATCGCCGCCCTGCACGAGCATATGCACCGCATCGACGGCTACACCACCCCGGCGCGGGCGGCCCGTTTGCTCAACGGTCTGGGCTTCTCCAGCGGGGATGAAAGCCGCGCCGTGGCGACGTTCTCCGGCGGCTGGCGTATGCGTCTGAATCTGGCCCAGGCCTTGATGTGTCGCTCAGATCTGTTGCTGCTCGATGAGCCGACCAATCACCTGGATCTGGACGCGGTGGTGTGGGTGCAGGACTGGTTGACCAGCTACGCCGGAACCTTGCTGGTGATCTCGCATGACCGCGATTTTCTGGACGCGGTGACCACCCACATTCTGCATCTGGAGCGCGGCGGCGCGCGCGCCTACACCGGCAACTATTCGTCCAGCGAAAAGCAGCGTGCCGAGCAGATGCAGCAGCAGGCTGCGCAGTTTGCCGCGCAGCAGCGCAAAGTGGCCCATGTGCAGTCGTTCATCGATCGTTTCCGGGCCAAGGCCTCGAAGGCGCGTCAGGCCCAGAGCCGGGTTAAACAGCTGGAAAAGATGCAGCTGGTGGCGCCGGCCCACTGGGACACGCCGTTTGATTTCAGCTTTGCCGAGCCCGCGCGGCTGCCCGCACCCTTGCTGCAGATGGAAAAGCTGAGCGCCGGTTACGACGGGCAGGCCGTGCTGTCCGGCGTCAATCTGACCCTGGCCCCCGGCGACCGGGTGGCCTTGCTGGGCCGTAACGGGGCCGGCAAGTCGACCTTGATGCGCACCCTGGCCGGCGCACAGCCGGCGCTGGGCGGGCATCAGTTTCGTGATCGCCATCTCACCGTCGGATACTTTGCCCAGCATCAGCTCGACAGCTTACATCTGGATGACAGCCCGATGGGTCATATGGAGCGCCTGCGCAAACAACTCGGCCGCGACGCGCGCGAGCAGGAGATGCGCGATTACCTGGGTGGCTTCGACTTTCATGGTGATCGCGTCTTCGAAGCCATTGCGCCGTTCTCGGGCGGGGAAAAAGCCCGTCTGGCACTGGCCCTGCTGGTCTGGCAGAAACCCAATCTGCTGCTGCTCGACGAACCGACCAACCATCTGGATCTGGACATGCGCCACGCCTTGGAAGTCGCCTTGCAGGGCTTCGAGGGTGCGGTGGTGATGGTTTCGCACGACCGCCACCTGTTGAGCAGTTGTGCAGATCAGTTGCTGGTGATTGGTCAGGGGCGCTGTGCCGCGTTTGATGGTGATCTGGATGATTACGCGCGCATGCTGCGCGAGCGCAGCCGCGACGATGTGGTCAGCGAAAGCGCCGGGCCGGGCCGGGTATCAGCCCGCGATCAGCGTCGTGCGGCCGCGGATCGCCGTGCGGCCCTCAAGCCCTTGCGAGATGAGCTCAAACGCTGCGAGCGCGAGATGGAGCGCCTGGAGGCGGCCCTGGCCAAGCTCGATGATGCGCTGGCCGATCCCGCCTTGTATCAGGAGCAACCGGAGCGGGCGGCCACCTTGATGCGCGAACAGGGCGGTCTGCGCAAACAGCTGGAGGTGGCCGAGGCCGACTGGCTGGAGGCGGCCGAAGCGCTGGAACAGGCCAGCCGCGACGACTAGCCGGGGCTGTCGCCGCGCATGTGCTGGATCACGGTCTGTGGGTGCTGGTAAAGCAGCAACTGGCCTGCCTCGGCGACCCGTACAAGCTGGCAATGATGATGCTCGGCATAGCACTGCTGCACCGCTGAGTAGGGCACGATGTCGTCCTCATCACCATGCAGCACGGTGGTCGCAACACCGTGGTCCAGATAGTGGTGCCAGTCGCTCATCTGCCAGTGCGCTTCGCGCACGAAATTTGGCCCACCGGCGTTGATGGCGCAGCGAGCCGCCTGAAGCAGCGTTGGCCTCAGTGCGCTGGACTGCACGCTGGCCAGATCACGCGGGTGCTTGCGATAGGCCAGGTTCAACCAGGTGCCGGCGCGCTGTTCATCGGCAAAAAAGCGTTCGCCCAGCGCGCTTAGCGGCGTCAGTACATTGAGCCGGTCGCGCGCCAGTTCCGCCCAGAAGCGGCGTGATGCGGGCAGCGCGTTGAGGCTGTCGGCCTGAGGCAGGGGCAGGGTCCCGGCGCACAGCACCAGTCTCTGAATACGTTGTGGGCATCGATAAGCCAGGGCATGGGCATGCATGGCGCCGACCACCGATCCGAGCAGCTTGACCTGATCCAGGCCAAGCTGGTCGAGCCAGCGGCACAGCAGCGGCGCGAGCTCATCCGGCTGGTTCAGTGTCGGGGCGGTGGTGCTGCCCGGATAGCCGGGGCGCGCGGGCGTAAGCAGGCGCAGGCCGGCCTTGGCCAGGGCGCGATCAAAGGCCGGCGGCAGCTGCGGGCCGAGAATCGCGGAGTGCAGGAACACCCACGGCTCGCCGCTGGCGCTGCCATATTCGACATGTCCCAGCACTGCATCGGTTGGTGCTGCTGGCGCGTTAGTGCAGCTGTCGGCCTGCGCTGCGGGCAGCAGCATCACGCTGGTTGCCAGCTGGACCAGTTCGGTCTGGCTGTGACACTGGGTTTTGTGCAGCAGTTGCTTGATCTGGGTGCGTACCGTGTGGACCGAGCGACGTCGTGCGCGCGCGATGTCCTGGCTGGACTGGCGGTCAACCAGCCCTTGAAGAATGGCCAGCTCGCTGGCACTGAGGCCGAAGCTGAGGCGTAGGCTGCGCTCCAGCGCGGGGGTCCAGTAGGCGCTTAACTCACGTGCGTGCTTCGGCGCAGGGGCGGCTTGCGGCAACGTCTGCGCGATGTCGCTGCAGGCGCGCAGGTGCTGGGCGATGAGATCGCTCCACGGCGCCGGTGTGGCGGGATGGGCGAGAACCTGCTGCAGCGCGTCGATCAGCGCGGGGAAACCGTCGCTGCTCAGACTGCTGCGATAACACAGCTCGATCAGCTGGTGCAGATCGCTGGGGTTCTCGGGGGCGCGTGGCATGGCCTGGTCAATATGTGATGCGGGTCACGTGTACGGCGCACGATACCCCAGCTGGGGTATGGGCAACAGGCAGCGCACGCCGCACTATTTTCGCCTGGTTTACAAGCATCTGCGGAGGCTGGGAGAGCGGGCATGGATTCAATCCGATTGCGGCACAGTTTGCTGGGTCTGGCGATGGCGTCAGCGGTGGTGGCGGCCAATCCCGCGCTGGCGGCTGATGAGGATGTCAGCGCAACGCTGGCAGGCATGCGCAGTGATGCCCCTGCGGCGTCCCAGGACAGCAAACCCTCAAGGCTTTCCGGTCTGTTCGGGCGCAAGCTCGAACGCCAGAAAGAGCGCGTCGGGCAGCGCGCGGACAATGAGGCCGATCAGGCCTCGGATCGCGCCGTGGACAAAACCATGGACAAGGTTTTCAACAAGATTTTCGGGAATTGATATGACTGTATTGCGCATCAGCAGCGCCGCGCTTGTGCTCGCGGCATGTGGACTTGGTGGTTGTTTCGGAAGTGATGACAGTGCGTCATCCGGGGGTGCGGCCCAAGCGTCCAGCAAAGCATCGAGCAAGGTGGAGGCTTGCCTGCGCAAGGCCATGCCTGAGCCTTGCACATTGCTGCAGCACGCTGGCGCTGAGGGCCTGTACCCGGACGATCTGACGTTCACCCCGCAGGAATATGGCGGGCAGGTATCGTGCACCGCGTCCTGGAGTGCTGGCCGTGAACAGGAGATCAAGGCTGGCGCGATGACATTCTCCGGGCCGGTGGATGACACCGTTGAACTCAATGGCATCCGCGAGCTGTCGGATGATCTGGAGCGCGCGAGCAACATGTTCGCGGCCCAGCATCGAACGCGTAGCGACGAGGAAAAAGCCCGTCTGGCCGAGACTGCGGCTGAAGCGGCCCGTAACGAGGTCGGTGATCAGCACAAGGACATGGCCACGGATCTGGCCAGCAAGTTTGTCAATGCCATCGAGTATAAGGCGATCGACGGTGTGGGCGATGCCGCCGCCTGGGGCGGGGTGGGACGCTTCAAGCAGCTGGCGGTGCGCGCCGGCCGAATGGCTTTTCAGGTGCGCATGACGCGCAGCAACGAGGAGCCTCAGGTGATTGCGGACAGCGTGCAGTTGGCCAAAGCCGTGATCGAGGGCTGTCAGTGAGGCGCTGGCGCTGTGTTGTAGCCCTGGCGCTGTTGCCCTGGAGTGCGACTGTTATAGCCCAGGATGCGTACGACACGGTGTCTGCAGCAGCCTGCGAACGCATGAAAAGCTGCGCGCTGCGTAACATGCAGGATGTGCCGCCAGAGTACCGTGACATGTTCACCCAGGGGCTGGAATCGATGTGCGCCTATCTGCCCAGCAGCGACACGATTCCCGGGTTTAATGCCACGCACCCGAGCTATCGCGCCTCGCTGGCCTGTCTCAAAAGCATCGCCGAGACCAGCTGCGAGGTGCTTGAGGCCCAGGAGAATTCCACCCCGCAATGCGATGAGTTGAATCGGCTCAACGAGGCCTCGACGGTGTATCCGCAGGCGAGCGGGTTTCAGCCGTAGGCGTTGTCACTCACAAACGGGTTGCTGACACGTTCGATGCCGAAGCGTGACAGCGGCCCGTGGCCGGGTACGAACTGCACCTCGTCACCCAGCGGAAACAGTTTCTCGCGTATCGAACGGACCAGATCGGCGTGATTGCCGCGGGGGAAGTCGGTGCGCCCGATCGAGCCCTGGAAAATCACATCGCCAACCAGGGCCAGCTGCAAGTCGGGCTGGTGAAACACCACATGCCCGGGTGTGTGGCCGGGGCAATGGATGACATCGAAGTGGATCTCGCCGACGCTCACTGTGTCGCCATCTTCGAGCCAGCGGTCAGGGGTAAATGCGCGGCTGGCCGGGAAGCCCATCTGCTGGGCCTGCATCGGCAGCATGTCGATCCAGAATTTGTCGTCCTTGTGCGGGCCTTCAATGGGCAGGTTTAGGCGTTCGGCCAGCTCGGCGACCACCCCGACATGATCAAGATGGCCGTGGGTCACCAGCAGCTTTTCCAGCGTGACACCTTCGGCTTCGACGGCAGCGAGCAGCTGCTCGGGTTCGCCGCCGGCATCAACCAGCGCGCCGCGCATGCTGTTCTTGTCCCAGATCAGGCTGCAATTCTGCTGAAACGGAGTAACCGGAAGTATTTTGATGCCAAGTGACATGGGCGGAAAATCGACAAAATCAGCCGCCGATCATCGCACAGCCCTGCAGGTCAGCAAACCTCAGGAAAACAGCTCCAGCGCGCCTGGGGCCTGCAAGCCGGGGCCGATCGGGCCAGTTGGGCGGGCCACATATTCACGAACCTGGTTACGCCCGCCGCGTTTGGCCTGATACAGCGCCTGATCGGCGCGCCCGACAATATTGGCCACGTGATCAAAGCGATCGATCGGCGCCAGGCCAACGCTTAAGGTGATGTGCTCGACCTGCGGAAAATGCGAACTCTCGACTTTGCCGCGAATGCGCTCGGCCAGCGCCAGCGCATTGTGTGCCTGGCAGGGGCTGAGCAGCACGGCGAATTCCTCGCCGCCGTAACGGTAGATGCGATCCAGGGTGCGCAGGGTGTTGCGGATCACCCGTGCGATCAGCAGCAGCACCTCGTCACCGATCAGGTGTCCGTAGCGATCGTTGATCTGCTTGAAGTGATCAACGTCCAGCATCATCAGCCACCAGTGTTCGTCGCCCGGTTTGGCCTGGCGTACGCTCTGCGCGACCATCGCAATCTGCGAGTCGAAGGCGCCGCGGTTGTACACCCCGGTCAGGGCATCGAGCTCCTGCTGGTGCAGGATGCGAACGAAATTGCCATAGATGGCCAGAATGCGACTGAGCGTGTCGCGACACGACGCATCCAGTGTGCGGCGGTGGATCTCGATGACCTCGAACAGATGGGTATCGTCGGAGATCGGGAAATAGTCAATATTCTGACTGTGCGCCGGAAACTGGTGACGCTGTTCACTGACGCAGCGTGCCAGTGCGCCGGTGGGCACGATGCCGCGGCGTGGGCGATTTTCCCATTCCAGCGTAGACGGTTGTTGCGCGTTGGGTACCTGGCAGCGCAGTGGTTCGTTAAGGCGCCCGTTCTTGTCTGGCGTGAGAAAGCTGATCGAGGCGATGGGGAACAGGTGCGCCAGATTTTCTGCGAAGCGCCTGCGCATCAGCTCGGTACTGTCGACTCGCGTCATTTCGCACATGGCGTTGAGCACTGCCGGGCAATCGGGTTGCAGGGCCGGCAGTAGCGTCGGATTGTTGTATTGAGCAGCTTGCGCCATCGGACCATCACGGATGGGTGTCCGCGCAGTCGTGCAAGCGTTGTGCCGTCAGTCTCCGAAATGCAGGGGCGCGTTGATGCGCCCGTCGGGTGGCATTTGCAGGAACACTCCGTCGGATTCGAGCTTCTGCATCACGTCGAGCACGTTGACCCGGGCCAGCTTGCGCGCGGCGCTGAGTTCCAGCTGCATGACCTCCTCAAGTCGCCCGGTGCGCTTGCGCAGCGCCTCCGGAATGTCGTCCTCGCTGAGGTCATCGCGCAGGTAGATGTACATCTCGTCCTGACGCGCGCAGCGCAGCACGCGGCATTTCACCACCGCCGTGCTCACGACTCGTGATAGATCTCGGCGCCTTTATCGCGGAACTCGGCGGCTTTTTCCTGCATGCCTTTGTTCAGCGCGTCAGCGGCGTCGATCTTTTTCTGTTCGGCGTAGTCGCGCACGTCCTGGGTGATCTTCATGGAACAGAAGTTCGGACCGCACATGGAGCAGAAGTGGGCCGCTTTATGGCCTTCCTTGGGCAGGGTCTGATCATGGAAGTCGCGGGCTCGCTCCGGGTCCAGGGCCAGGTTGAACTGATCCTCCCAGCGGAATTCGAAACGCGCTTTGGACAGGGCGTTATCGCGTACCTGGGCGCCGGGGTGTCCCTTGGCCAGGTCGGCGGCATGGGCGGCGATCTTGTAGGTCACGATACCGTCGCGCACATCGTCCTTGTCGGGCAGGCCGAGGTGCTCTTTGGGCGTGACGTAGCACAGCATGGCGGTGCCGTACCAGCCGATCTGGGCTGCGCCGATCGCGCTGGTGATGTGGTCGTAACCGGGGGCGATGTCGGTGGTCAGCGGGCCCAGGGTGTAGAACGGCGCTTCGAAGCAATCTTTCAGCTCCTTGTCCATGTTCTCCTTGATCAGCTGCATGGGCACATGACCCGGCCCTTCGATCATGACCTGGCAATCGTGTTTCCAGGCGATCTGGGTCAGCTCGCCCAGCGTTTCCAGTTCGCCGAACTGGGCCGCATCGTTGGCATCGGCCAGGCAGCCCGGGCGCAGGCCGTCACCCAGCGAAAAGGCCACGTCGTAGGCCTTCATGATCTCGCAGATGTCTTCGAAGTGGGTGTAGAGGAAGGATTCCTGATGATGGGCCAGGCACCATTTGGCCATGATCGAACCGCCGCGCGAGACGATGCCGGTGAGGCGGTCGGCGGTCAGCGGTACGTATTGCAGGCGCACACCCGCGTGAATGGTGAAGTAGTCCACCCCCTGTTCGGCCTGCTCGATCAGGGTGTCGCGGAAGATTTCCCAGGTCAGCTCTTCGGCTTTGCCGTCGACTTTCTCCAGGGCCTGGTAGATCGGCACGGTGCCGATCGGTACCGGTGAATTGCGCAGGATCCACTCACGCGTTTCATGGATGTTCTTGCCGGTCGACAGGTCCATGATGGTGTCGGCGCCCCAGCGGGTCGACCAGACCATTTTCTCGACTTCCTCGGCAATCGAGCTGGTTACCGCGGAATTGCCGATGTTGGCATTGATTTTGACCCGGAAATTGCGCCCGATGATCATCGGTTCGGATTCCGGGTGGTTGATGTTGTTGGGGATGATGGCGCGCCCGGCTGCGATTTCCTGGCGCACGAACTCGGCAGTGACCTCCTCCGGCAGCATGGCGCCAAAGCTCTGGCCCGGGTGGCGATTTTTCAGGTAGCCGGCGCCGGCGTAGGTCTCGCGCAATTCCTGCAGGCGGCAGTTTTCACGGATCGCGACGAATTCCATCTCCGGGGTGATGATGCCGCGACGGGCGTAATGCATCTGGGTCACGTTGGCCCCGGCGCGGGCGCGCCGCGGAGCGCGAATATGTTCGAAGCGCAGCGGCGCAAGCGCCGGGTCGCTCTCCCGGTCCTGACCAAAGCGCGAGCTCGGGCCGCTCAGATGTTCGGTGTCCTGACGCTCTTCGATCCAGCTCTGGCGCAGCGGTGTCAGGCCATTGAGCAGATCGATCTGGGTGTCCGGGTCCTGGTAGGGGCCGGCGGTGTCGTAAACGGTGACCGGCGGGTTGCGTTCCAGGCCGCTGGTGCTGCGGGTGGATTGCAGCTGAATCTCGCGCATGGGCACGCGCAGGTCGTCGCGCGAACCCTTCACGTAGACCCGCTTGGAGGCGGTGAACGGTTGGGTGACTTCGCTGCGCAGGCTGCGGGTTTTGTCGATGATGTCCTTGGCGACGGCGCTCATGACGAATCCGTGATGTGATCTGAACGCCTAGTGTAGTGCCTCTGCCCGCCTCGGGGCATCCGCATGGCGCAAGCGCGGTGCGCCAAAGTGCTCAGTGCTCGCCGTGCTCGATCCAGTGCAGTGCAGCGAAGATGCGCCAGTCAACTGCGCAACCTGCGGTCTTGCGCTGGCTCAGCCACGCGTTGATCTCGCCCAGCGGGACCACATGGGTGGTGATGTCTTCGCCATCCACGCCCCCGCCGGCGCTGACCCGGGTCAGCTCGGTCATGCGGAAATACCAGGCCCATTCGCTGGTCAGCCCGGCGGCGGTGGGGCTGTCATGCAGACACGTAACACGCCCCGGGCGAAAGCCGGTTTCCTCTTCCAGCTCGCGTTTCGCCGCTTCGATCGGGGCTTCGCCGTGATGCTCATCGCCGACCACTCCGGCCGGCAATTCGATCACGCGCTGGTTAACCGCCGGGCGCAGCTGCTCGACCAGCACCAGTTCCTGTTCAGCGGTGGTGGCGATCATGAAGGCGGCGCCGCCGCCGGTGTTGCAGCGCTGCACATATTCCCAGCGGCCCGTGCGGCGCAGCTCAAGAAAGCGTGCGGTGTGGAGGATTTCAGCGTCTTGCGGCAGGGGCATAGCAGGTGATCCGAATGGCGGTATGAAGGACATGGTCTGGCGAGTATCCTTGTGGCTATTGCGAGAAGACAGACCACGAGGCCACCCATGAGCAATCAGGATATCGAATCCATCCTCAAGGAAAACCGTTTGTTTGCGCCGCCGTCGGCGTTTGCCGAGCAGGCCTGCTACCCCACCGACAAGCTCGAGGCGCTATACGCCGAAGCGGCTGAGGACAATGAAGCATTCTGGGTTGCGCGGGCACGCGAGGAGCTGGACTGGCACACCCCGTTTACGGTTGGCCTGGACGCCACCGATGCGCCCAACTACCGCTGGTTCACGGATGGGCGCCTGAATGTCTCCTACAACTGCATTGACCGCCATCTGGACAGCCGCGGTGACCAGATCGCGATTCGCTTCGAAGGTGAGCAAGGCGACACACGCAACCTGAGTTATCGCCAGCTGCATGCCGAAGTCTGTCAGTTTGCTAACGCACTCAAAGCACTGGGCGCCCGCAAAGGTGACCGCATCATCGTGTACATGCCGATGGTGGCCGAGGCGGTCATCGCGATGCAGGCCTGCGCGCGCATTGGGGCGGTCCATTCCGTTGTGTTTGGTGGCTTTTCCGCGGCTTCGCTGCGCGATCGCATCGATGACGCGCAGGCGCGTTTCCTGATCACCGCCGATGGTGGCCGCCGCGGCGGTGGCATCGTCGAACTCAAGCAGGCCGCCGACGATGCGCTGGCCCAGTCGGGCGGCTCGGTGGAGCGCGTGGTGGTGCTCCAGCGTACGGCCCACGATGTGGCCATGGATCCGGCGCGTGACATCTGGTGGCACGATGCGGTGACCGGACAGCCGGAAGATTGCACGCCGGAGTGGGTCGAGGCCGAGCATCCGCTGTTCCTGTTGTACACCTCGGGTTCGACCGGTAAACCCAAGGGTATCCAGCATGCCAGCGCCGGCTACCTGCTCAACGGCATATGCACCAACCGCTGGGTGTTCGATCTCAAGGATGGCGATGTGTTCTGGTGCACAGCGGATGTGGGCTGGATTACCGGGCACAGCTATGTGACTTACGGCCCGCTTGCGGCTGGCAGCACCATCGTGGTCTATGAAGGCGCGCCGACCGTGCCCGATGCCGGACGTTTCTGGCGTATCTGTGAAGAGCACAAGGTCAGCATTTTCTACACCGCACCGACCGCGATTCGCGCCTTGATGAAGCAGGGTGACGAGTGGCCGGCACAGTCCGACCTGTCCGCCATCCGCCTGCTCGGTAGCGTTGGCGAGCCGATCAATCCGGAAGCCTGGATGTGGTACCACACGGTAATTGGCCAGGAGCGTTGCCCCATCGTGGACACCTGGTGGCAGACCGAAACCGGCGCCATCATGATGTCGCCGGTGCCCGGCGTGACCGCGACCAAGCCGGGCTCGTGCACCAAACCGCTGCCCGGCATCGCCGCGGCCATCGTCGACGAGGAAGGCCAATTGATCGAGGATCGCGACGCTGGCGGTTACCTGGTGGTGACCAAGCCATGGCCGTCGATGCTGCGCACGGTATGGGGCGACAACGAGCGCTATATCGACACCTACTGGGCCAAGTTCGATAACCGCTATTACGTGGCTGGTGATTCGGCCCATCGTGATGCCGATGGGTACTTTTGGATCATGGGGCGCATTGATGACGTGCTCAACGTGTCCGGTCACCGCATGGGTACGATGGAGGTCGAATCCGCCCTGGTGGCCCACCCGCGGGTGGCGGAGGCGGCCGTGGTCGGGCGTCCGCATGAGACCAAGGGCGAGTCGATCTGCGCCTATGTGACTTGCAAGGGTGAGCGACCGATCGGCGATGAGGCCGAGGCCTTGACCCGCGAACTGCGCGACTGGGTGGCGCAGGAAATCGGCGCCATTGCCAAGCCGGATGACATCCGCTTTGCTGACAACCTGCCCAAGACCCGCTCCGGCAAGATCATGCGCCGGCTGCTGCGGACCATCGCCAAGGGTGAAGAGATTACGCAGGACATCTCAACACTGGAAAACCCGGCGATCGTGGCCCAGTTGCAGGGTCACTCCTGAGCGCTGCAAACGGTTAAACTACGCCTTCCGGTATCAGCCTCATCCTGCCATGTCTTCCGAAAAGGACATCCTTCAGCAACTCGACAGCACGATCAATGCGATCGAGGAGCACCGTGACTGGCGCTCCAAGCAGCGCGCGGAGGAAGAGGCCAAGCTGCGCGCGGCGTGGCAGCAATTGCTGGACGCCGCCACACAGTTGCGTGGCAAGCTCAAGGACAATCCCAAGCTGCGTTATTTCAGTATCGCGCGTGACGGCTCGGAGATCGCCATCAGCTTTCGCACCAACGCGGCCAGCTCAAACTTGATGTCGTTCTATCGGGATCATCCGGAAGGCATGTACAACACCACGCTGGCGATCTGGTGTCGTGAACCAGGGCGCGACGATCGTCGCTTTCAGTCAGCAGACGATGCCATACAGCTTATGGTCAGGCACTGCGCCGGCAATCTGGCGAGTTAGAAGTCAGTGCCCGGCGTCGCGCCTGAGCTCAGGCCGCGCGGGGCTGAAATTCGATCAGTTTGCTTTCGTTGCGCCCAATGTTGGCATTGGGCCAGTGGATGATGCTGATGCGGCCGTCGTCGTCCTCAACCAGGGCTGAGCAGGATTCCACCCAGTCTCCGCAGTTGTGGTAGAGCACGTCGCCGATTTCGCGGATTTCGGCATGATGAATGTGTCCGCACACCGCGCCGTCGAGTCCACGTTTCTCGCACTCACGGGCCACGGACTCTTCAAATTCGGTGACGATATTGACCGCCGATTTGACCTTCTGTTTGGCGTAGGCCGACAGCGAGAAATACGGCATGCCGGCGCGACGGCGCAGGCTGTTGAAATGCCGGTTGGCTTTCATCATGCCGTTGTAGACCACATCCCCGGCCAGGGCGACCCAGCGGTGGTAGCGCGTGATCACATCGAACATGTCGCCGTGCAGCACCAGCAGGCGACGCCCGTCCGCAGTCGTGTGGATGACTTCGTTGGTCAACTGGATGTTGCCGATCTCCAGCTTGTAATCGACGAATTTGCGCAGGAACTCGTCGTGGTTGCCGGTCACATAGAAGACCTTGGTGCCACGCTTGGCGCGGGTCAGCACCTTGCGTATGACGTTGGTGTGTTCCTGCGGCCAGAAAAAACTCTTGCGCAGTTGCCAGCCGTCGATGATGTCGCCGACCAGATAGAGATACTCGCACTCATGCTGGCCGAGAAAATCGGCCAGGGCTTCGGCCTGGCAGCCCGGCGTGCCGAGATGCACATCCGAGACCCAGATGCTGCGCACTTTCCGCTTGCTCTTGCTTTTGCTGTCTTTTTTCATGGCTTTGAGCCTACGCCGGCCCGGTGAAGCGTTTGTGACAGTGGCATGACGGCAATGTGACAGCAGCGCCGAAGCGCTCCGGGGTGCGGGGTTTGCTATCGTATGGCGCTTTTTCGCCACGGCTGCGGCGCTGGCGACACCCTGTTAACAACAGACAAGATGATGAAAGTATTGGTAGTGGGCGGCGGTGGCCGCGAGCATGCATTGGCCTGGAAGCTGGCCGAATCTCAGCGTGTGGCCGAGGTCTTGGTGGCACCCGGCAACGCCGGCACCGCGACCGAAGTCAAGGTCCGCAACGTGGCCGTGGCTGCTGAAGATGTTGACGCGGTCTGCGCGCTGGCTCGTGATGAGGCCGTCGATCTGGTTGTGGTTGGGCCTGAGGCGCCGCTGGCGGCTGGTCTGGTCGATCGCCTTCAGGCTGACGGCATTCGTGCCTTCGGGCCGAGTCAGGCGGCTGCCGAGCTGGAAGCTTCCAAAGCCTTCACCAAGGACTTTCTGGCCCGTCATCAGATCCCCACTGCGGCCTACGGCAACTTTACCCAGCTGGACGAGGCGCTGGCTTATCTGGCGACCATGCAGGCACCGTTCGTGATCAAGGCCGACGGTCTGGCCGCCGGCAAGGGTGTGATCGTGACCGAAGATCGCGCCGAGGCTGAAGCCGCGGTGCGCGACATGCTCCAGGGCAATCGTTTTGGTAATGCCGGTCACCGGGTGGTGATCGAGGAATTTCTGCATGGTGAAGAGGCCAGTTTCATCGCCCTGGTTGATGGCGAGAACGTGCTGGCACTGGCCTCGTCGCAAGATCACAAACGTATCTTCGATGGTGATCAGGGACCCAACACGGGCGGCATGGGGGCGTATTCCCCGGCACCGGTGCTGACCGATGCGGTGGCCCAGACCGTGATGCAGCAGGTCATGTTGCCGACGGTGCGCGGCATGGCCGCCGAAGGGCGCCGTTTCGTCGGCTTCCTGTATGCGGGACTGATGATCTCCGAGCAGGGGGCACCGCGTGTGGTCGAGTTCAACGTGCGCATGGGCGACCCGGAAACTCAGCCGATCATGTTCCGCCTGCGCTCCGACCTTCTGGACGTGATCGAAGCCGCTCTGGATGGGCGTCTGGATCAGATCGAGCTGGATTGGGACCCGCGCAGCAGTGTGGGCGTGGTGCTGGCCGCAGGTGGCTATCCGGACAGCTATGCCAAGGGCGACAGCATCACCGGCCTGGACGCGCCGTTCGAGGCCGACACCAAGGTTTTCCACGCTGGTACCGTGCTGGACGGCGGGCAGGTCAAGACCGCCGGCGGGCGTGTGCTGTGCGTGTGCGGGCTGGGCCAGGATCTGGCTGAAGCACGCGACAAGGTGTACCGCGCAATCCCGGCGATTTCCTGGGATCAGATGCAGTATCGACGTGATATTGGCTCCAAGGGGTTGGCGCGTACGTCATCCTGAGCCGTCCGTTTGAGTGATAGGCTTCGCACCCACCTGTGGTGCAATGAACAATTAACCGAACGTTAAGGAGTGAGTGAGATGTCCGAGAACAAAGCCGGGTTCAAACCCAAGAAATCGGTTGCCCTGTCCGGTGTTGCCGCAGGAAATACCGCCCTGTGCACGGTCGGCCGTAGCGGCAATGACCTGCACTACCGCGGTTACGACATTCTGGATCTGGCGGCCAGTTGCGAGTTCGAGGAAGTCGCTCATCTGCTGATCCACGGCAAGTTGCCGACCGATGCCGAGCTGGCAGCGTACAAAACCAAGCTGCAAGCTCTGCGCGGTCTGCCCGCGGCGGTCAAGGTTGCGCTGGAAGCCACCCCGGCCAATGCTCATCCGATGGACGTGATGCGCACCGGCGTTTCGGTGCTCGGCACTGTGCTGCCGGAGAAGGATGATCACAACCATCCGGATGCGCGCGACATCGCAGATCGTCTGCTCGCCTCGCTGGGTTCGATGCTGCTGTACTGGTATCACTTCAGCCACAACGGTCGTCGTATTGAAGTAGAAACCGACGATGACTCGATTGGCGGCCATTTCCTCAACCTGCTGCACGGCAAGGCGCCCAGCGAATCCTGGGTCAAGGCCATGCACACCTCGCTGGTGTTGTACGCCGAGCACGAATTCAATGCCTCGACCTTCACCACCCGTGTGGTCACCGGCACCGGCTCTGACATCTATTCGGCCATCTGCGGCGGCATCGGTGCGCTGCGCGGGCCCAAGCACGGCGGTGCCAACGAAGTCGCCTTCGAGATTCAGAAGCGCTATGACAGCCCGGACGAGGCGGAAGCCGATATCCGTGAGCGGGTCGCCAACAAGGAAGTGATCATCGGTTTCGGTCACCCGGTTTACACCATCTCCGATCCGCGCAACGAGGTCATCAAGCAGGTCGCCAAGGACCTGTCGGCGGAACAGAACAACATGAAGATGTACGACATTGCCGAACGCCTTGAATCGGTGATGATGGACGTCAAGAAGATGTTCCCCAATCTCGACTGGTTCAGCGCGGTCAGTTATCACATGATGGGCGTGCCGACGGCCATGTTCACGCCGCTGTTCGTGATCGCGCGCACTGCTGGCTGGAGTGCGCACATCATCGAGCAGCGTATGGACGGCAAGATTATTCGCCCAAGCGCCAACTACACCGGGCCGGAAAATCTTGAGTTCGTGCCCATGGATCAGCGCGCCTGATCGGGGCCTGATTACAGCCACTCACGGGACACGGATGGCCCGCATTCAATCCACCTGAAATGAAAAGGGGAATGACATGAAACACATCGTAGCCATCCTGAGTATCCTGTTGGGCAGCCCTGCCTTGGCGCAGGGCGCCCTGCCCGAAGCCTTGCAGACCGTGCGTGACGCCCTGCCGGGGCAATACATCGTGGCACTCAAGCCAGGCCGCTCCGGCGGCGTGGTCGACAGCATCGTGCAGGCCACCGGCGGTACGCTGCTGCACCGCTACGACACCGCGTTCAACGGCTTCGCCGGGCGCTTTTCGGTGGATCAGGTGGCCGCCCTGATCGCCAACCCCAATGTGCGTTACGTCGAGCAGGACGGCAAGGTCATGCCGTTCGGAGAGCAGGCCGGCGCGGTATGGGGGCTGGACCGGATTGATCAGGCGACGCTGCCCCTGGATCGCCGCTACAGCTACCCGAATGAAGGCGAAGGTGTGCACGCCTATATCGTCGACACCGGCGTGCGGGTCAGTCACGAAGAGTTTCGAGATCGCATCGGCGAAGGGGCCAACTTTGCCGGTGAAGGCGGCAGCGCACCCGGTGGCGGTCTGCTCGGCGGTGTCGGCAAGATCGTGGGCGGCCTGCTTGGTGGCGGTGGCGGCGACGATGATGGCGACAGCGATCAGCCCGACTATGCCGATTGCAATGGCCACGGTACCCACGTGGCCGGCACGGTTGCCGGCACACGCTACGGCGTGGCCAAGCGCGCCACGGTGCATCCGGTGCGCGTGCTCGGCTGCGATGGCGGTGGCGCCATGTCGGGCGTGATTGCCGGTGTGGACTGGGTGGCCAAGCATGCCGAAAAACCGGCGGTGGCCAATCTCAGTCTTGGCGGTGGCGCCAGTCGCTCTCTGGATGAAGCGGTCGAGAACGCCATCGAGCAGGGCATTGTGATGGTGCTGGCCGCTGGCAACGAAGACAGTGATGCGTGCAAGACCTCACCGGCGCGGACCAAGGCCGCGATCACCGTGGGGGCAAGCACGCGTCAGGATCAGCGCGCCGACTTCTCCAACTGGGGTGAGTGCGTTGATCTGCTTGCGCCAGGTGCCGAAATTGATTCGGCCTGGCACACCGGTGACAGCGCCAGCAAGTCGCTGCAGGGCACCTCCATGGCCGCGCCGCATGTCGCCGGTGCGGCTGCGCTGTTGCTGGCCGCTAACCCGCAGGCCAGCCCGGCCGAGATCACCGCAGCCCTGCTGGAAGGCAGCGCCAGTGGCAAGTTGTCCGGTTTGAAGGGTTCCGCCAACCGCCTGCTGCAGGTGCATGCCGCAGCCGCCGAGGCTCCGGACGAGGGTGACAACGACAGCGAAGACAGCGCGCCGCCGGCCGAATCCAAGGCCAAGTCTCCGCTGGGTGGTTTGCTGCGCTAAGGCGTTCGACTGTGGGTGCTGCGCGGCTAAAGCAGCAGCGCAGCGCCCAGTCCGAGAAAGGCGAAGAAACCGACCACATCGGTGATCGTGGTCAAGACCACGCTGCCGGCCAGGGCCGGATCGATATCGAGTTTCTTGAGCAGCAGGGGCAGGCCCACCCCGGCCACTGAGGCGCACATCTGATTGAGGATCAGGGCCATGCCGATGACCAGCGCCAGCATCGGTGAGCGGAACCAGGCCAGTACGATGCTCGAGACCACCACCGCCCACAGCAGGCCATTGATGAGGGCCACGGCGACCTCTTTCTTGAGCAGGGCGACGGCGTTGGCGGTGCTGATCTGACCCAGGGCCAGACCGCGAATCATCAGGGTCAGTGTCTGGCTGCCGCCAATACCGCCCATGCTGGCGACGATGGGCATGAGTACGGCCAGCGCGACAACCTGATCCAGCGTGGCTTCAAACATGCCGACCACGGCGGAGGCCATGAAGGCGGTGATCAGATTGACCCCCAGCCACACCGCGCGACGCCGTGCGCTGCGCCGCACCGGCGCGAAGATATCGTCTTCTTCGTCCAGACCGGCAGGGGCCAGCAGGCTGTGCTCGGCTTCATCACGGATGACGTCGACCACGTCATCGATGGTGATACGGCCGAGCAGGATGTTGCGTTCATCCACCACCGGCGCTGAAATCAGGTCGCGGTCCTCGAAGCGCTTGGCCACCTCGCCGGCGGTCAGGTCGACCGACAGGGCCTGGAATTCACGGTCCATGATGTCACTCACCGTGACATCCGGATTCATGGTGACCACCTTGTTCATCGGCAGGATGCCGAGGAAGTGACCGTAGCGGTCGACCACGAACAGCATGTCGGTGTGGCTGGGCAGGTCGCCGAGCATGCGCAGATAGCGCAGCACCACCTCCAGTGTCACATTGGGCCGCACACTGACCGGGTCGGTGTTCATGAGGCCGCCGGCGGTGTCGTAGGGGTACGACATCACCGCTTCGACGCGGGTGCGTCGGGCCTCGTCCATCGAACTCATGACCCGCTGGGTCAGAGTTTCCGGCAGGTCATCGATGAAGTCGGCGAGGTCATCGATCTCCAGGCCTTCGGAGGCTGAAATGACCGCTTCCACGTCCATGGCTTTGATCAGCCAGGCGCGCAGCTCCTCGCCGAGGTGCAGCAGGACTTCACCGCGATCCTCATCGCTGACCAGATTCCACACGATCTCGCGCTCGCCCAAGGGCAGCGATTCGATCAGTACCGCGATTTCCGCCGGGTGCAGGGAGGACAGCACTCGCTGAACCGGCCCCTGGCGACCGCTGTCCAGCGCTTGTCGGAGATGGTCGATTTGGTCGGTCATGAGTCCTCAGCGATGGGGTGGGCGGCGTGCTCGCTATTGTAGAGGGCTGCGCTATAGTTGCCTATTTGGCGAGGCGGGGGAGAGATGAAGCGCGCGCTGATCACCGGGACCACAGGTCAGGATGGAGCCTACCTGTCCGAGTTTCTGCTCGAGAAAGGCTACGAGGTACACGGCATCAAACGCCGCTCTTCGTCATTCAATACCGATCGTATCGACCATCTTTATGAAGAGCCGCACGTCAAGGATCGGCGCTTCATATTGCACTACGGTGACCTCACCGATGCGACCAATCTGATTCGCGTGGTGCAGGAAGTGCAACCGGATGAGGTCTACAACCTCGGTGCGCAAAGTCACGTGGCGGTCTCGTTCGAGAGCCCGGAATACACGGCCAACTCGGACGCCATGGGCACCCTGCGTCTGCTGGAGGCTATCCGCATCCTCGGCCTGGAAGACAAGACCCGCTTCTATCAGGCCTCCACGTCCGAGTTGTACGGCAAGGTGCAACAGATACCGCAGACCGAGGACACGCCGTTCTATCCGCGTTCGCCTTATGCCGTGGCCAAGCTCTACGCCTACTGGATCACGGTCAACTACCGTGAGGCCTACGGGCTTTATGCCTGCAACGGGATTCTGTTCAATCATGAATCGCCGGTGCGTGGCGAGACCTTCGTCACGCGCAAGATCACACGGGCCCTGGCGCGTATTTTTCTCGGTCTGCAGGACTGTCTGTACCTGGGCAATCTGTCGTCCAAACGGGACTGGGGTCACGCCCGGGACTACGTGCGCATGCAGTGGATGATGCTGCAGCAGGAGGCGCCGGAGGATTTCGTTATCGCCACCGGGGAACAGCACACCGTGCGTGACTTTGTCAGCCGCGCCGCGCGCCGTCTGGAGATCGAACTGGAGTGGCATGGTGAAGGCCGTGCCGAGCATGCAGTTGTCAGTGCGGCCCCCAAACAGGCTGCAGTGCGAGCCGGTGATCGCATCGTGGAGGTGGATCCACGCTACTTCCGTCCGACCGAGGTCGACACCTTGCTGGGCGACCCGGGCAAGGCCAAGACCAAGCTCGGCTGGGAGCCGACCACCAGTTTCGAGGAATTGGTCAACGAAATGGTGGATGAAGACCTCAGCCTGGCCAAGCGTGATCATCTGATCAAATCGGCGGGCTTCAAAGCCTTCGACTACCACGAGTGAGCACCACCATGCAGCCCGACAGTCGCATTTTTGTCGCTGGTCATCGTGGCATGGTCGGTTCCGCCATCGTTCGCGCGCTGCGCGCCGCAGGCTATGACAACTTGTTGCTGCTCGATCGCCAAGCCCTGGATCTGCGTGAGCGTGCCGCGGTGGAAGCGATGTTCGAGCAGCACAAGCCCGAGTACGTCTTTTTGGCCGCGGCCAAGGTCGGTGGCATCCTCGCCAACAACGAGTATCCCGCTGATTTCCTGCGCGACAATCTGCTGATTCAGACCAATGTCATCGACGCCGCATGGCGACACGCGGCGCGCAAGCTGCTGTTTCTGGGGTCGTCATGCATCTATCCCAAACTGGCGCCACAGCCGCTCAAGGAGGAGTACCTGCTGAGTGGTGCGCTCGAGCCGACCAACGAGTGGTATGCGATTGCCAAGATCGCCGGGCTGAAGATGTGTCAGGCCTACCGGCGCCAATATGGTTTTGACGCCATTTCCCTGATGCCGACTAATTTGTATGGGCCGGGTGACAATTTCGACCTGCACAACTCGCATGTCTTGCCAGCCCTGATACGCAAGTTTCATGAAGCGTGTGAGCATAATAAGGCCAGCGTTGAGGTGTGGGGCAGCGGGACCCCGCGGCGCGAGTTCCTGCACGTGGACGACCTGGCGCAAGCGTGTCTGTTTTTCATGCACGAGTATGCTGATGAGATGACCGTGAACATCGGCTGGGGCGAGGATATTTCCATCGCCGATCTGGCTGATTCGGTTGCGCAGGTCGTGGGGTATGATGGCCTCTTGCAATTTGATGCCAGTAAACCCGATGGCACGCCGCGCAAGCTGCTGGATACTTCACGTGCGACGGCCCTGGGCTGGCGTCCCAAAATAACCCTGGGCGAGGGGCTGGCTGAGACCTACGCCTGGTATAAGAAAAATCGTGCCGAGGCTCGGCTATAGCTGAGCTCGATGGAGAACACCCGCCTCACGGCGGCCATGGAGTGGACATTGAAGAAGATACTGATTACGGGTGGCGCGGGCTTTATCGGATCCCACCTGTGTGAGCGCCTATTGCGCGAAGGTAACGAAGTGATCTGCGTGGATAACTTCTTTACCGGGGCAAAGCGCAACGTGGTCCACTTGATGCAGAGCCCTTATTTCGAGCTGATGCGCCACGATGTCTGTTTTCCGCTGTATGTGGAAGTCGACGAAATTTACAACTTGGCGTGTCCGGCCTCACCCATTCACTACCAGCACGACCCGGTTCAGACCACCAAGACGAGCGTGCTGGGGGCGATCAACATGCTCGGTTTGGCCAAGCGGGTCAAAGCTAAGATTCTTCTCGCCTCAACCAGTGAAGTCTACGGCGATCCGGCGGTGCATCCGCAAACCGAAGGCTACTGGGGCAACGTCAATCCAATTGGTCCCCGGTCTTGCTACGACGAAGGCAAGCGGTGCGCCGAAACCTTGTTCTTCGATTATCAGCGCCAGCATGGGTTGGATATCAAGGTGGCACGTATTTTCAATACCTTCGGTCCGCGCATGATGCCTGACGACGGGCGCGTGGTGTCCAATTTCATTGTGCAGGCGCTTAGCGGCAAGCCGTTGACGATATACGGCGATGGTTCGCAAACACGCTCGTTTTGTTATGTCGATGATCTGGTTGATGGTTTGATTCGCTTGATGAACTCTCCGTCGACAACGCCAAACCCGATCAACTTGGGCAACCCGGGCGAATTCACCGTGCGGCAGCTGGCTGAGAAGGTCTTGCAGCAAGTCGGAGGCGACTCTGAGCTGCAGCAGAAACCTTTGCCGCAGGATGATCCGCGCCAACGTCAGCCCGATATCGGGCTGGCGCGCGAGATGTTGGGTTGGGCTCCTAAAGTGCCGCTGGATCAAGGCTTGGAGCACACCATCGGTTATTTCAGGAACTTGCTTGCCGGGGCTGACTAGTCCGGTATCAGGAATACACAGATGTCCAAGAAACTGACCAGAGCGCCAGGACCGATTCGGGTATTGCGGCGGCTCAAACGACGTGTTTTCGGAGGGGCAAATCCCCAGCAACGTGTTGACGATCCTTTGGACGTTGCATTGGGTTGTACTCAGCACGAGGCGGAAATACTTCGTGCGTGTTTGCCATTCACGATGACCAGCCAAGAGCGTCTTCTGGCTGTGGTCGATGCCGTAAGCTACACCATTCACTCGCAGATCGACGGGGCATTCGTTGAATGTGGCGTTTGGAAAGGCGGGTCGGTGCTGGCCATGATTCTGCGTTTGCAGCAGTTGGGTGTCTCGGATCGCGATATCTACCTGTTCGATACCTTTGAAGGTATGACGCCACCGACGGCCAAGGATGTTTCGCGCTATGACGGCGAAGCCATGGATCATTGGCAAGAGAGTGTCGGGCGTGGGCAGCGCCCTTGGCAGGGGCTGTTCGATGCCGAATTCTTCAACGAAGATTTGGTCCGAGAGGCGTTGCTGGCGACCGGATATCCGCCTGAGCGGTTGCATTTCGTGAAAGGGCGCGTCGAAGACACTTTGCCGCAGGCGGCACCCGAGCATGTCGCGTTCTTGCGGCTGGACACGGATTGGTACGAATCCACCCGTCATGAACTTGTTCATCTATGGCCGCGCCTGCGTCTCCACGGGGTCGTCATTATTGACGACTACGGTCATTGGGATGGTTGCGCAACGGCAGTGGATGAGTATTTTTCCGAGCTGGGTCCAGCGCACGCTCCGTTGCTGAGTCGTATCGACTACACCGGCCGCTTGGCCGTCAAGCGCAAGCCGTGAACGGCGCGTGATGTGGCAGACGGGGGGCGGTCACTGAGCGAGCAAGCCGATCATCGGGCTTCCGTCGCGGGCGAAATCAACGCCGCACGCGCAATCAGCGGGGGCACCAAACTCCTCGCTGCACGTTTGGCTGCCCAGTTCATTCGATTGGCTTTTACGGTTGTGCTCGCGCGTATTCTTGCCCCGCAAGATTACGGTTTGGTAGCGTCTGTTCAGGTGATTACCGGCCTAGCGGTGCTACTTCAGGATATGGGGCTGAGCGCTGCGACCCTGCAGCGTAAGCATATCTCTGAGGCGCAAATTCATGCGCTGTACTGGCTCAACCTGCTGTTGGGCGGTTGCGTTGCCGGGCTGGGGCTATTGTCTGCACCTTACATTGCCGCATGGTTGCGCTCGCCAGATTCGGTTGGCGTAATCCAGGTGCTGCTGGTCGCGGTGTTGATTCCCAGCGCATCGGCGCAGCATCGTGCGTTGATGCAGCGTGAGTTGCGCTTTGGTGCGATTGCCTTGTCCAGTGTATGTGGCACGTTGATTGGCGGGGCATGTGCGGTCATGGCTGCCGTCGCAGGGGCCGGGCCGTGGGCTCTGGTGCTGATGATGGTTGTTGCTGACGCTGTGACTTTGATTATCAGCTGGGCGGCCGCACGCTACCATCCCGGGATTCCCAAAAATTTCGCCGGCGTTGCTTCGCTGCTGCATTTCGGCGGTGGCTTTTTGATGTTTCGTGTGCTTGGGCATTTTGCTCAAAACCTTCATTTGTTATTGCTTAGCCGCAATATGGGGTTTGCCGCGGCGGGCCAGTTCACGCGTGCGCACATGCTGACTAATATGGCCAGCGGCTATGTAAACGAGCCTGCTGGCAAGGTCGCGTTGCCTATGCTGAGCCGACTGATTTCAGAGCCGCGGCGGTTTGTGCGTTTTTACGACAAAGCGACCGGTGTGATGATGCTGGCTGCAGCACCCTTGGGGGTCATGGGCGTGCTTTATGGCAGCCAAGTCATACACGTCCTGCTAGGTGAGCAGTGGGAAGCGGCTGAACAGATCTTTCAGGTGCTGTGTTTTGGTCTTATCGCGCAACCGTTGATGTACTCCACCGGATGGTTGTACATGGCGCGTGGCGATATGCGCGGGATGTTGATCTGGGGCTGTATCGGTTGGGGCGCAATGTTAATCGCGGCTTTGGTTGCATTGCGTTTTGGTCCGCTGGGGGTGGCTTGGGCGTGGAGCGGAACCCAGTGGGTGTTGCTCGTGCCCTGTCTTGTTGCGGCGTACCGTCACTTGCCTTTGCGGACTTCGGTCGCGTTGCTTCGCGCCAGTCGACCGGTTGCAGCGGCCTTGGTTGCGGCGGTGCTGGTCAAAGCGACATTCTCCAGTTTAACGGGCTTGCCGATGTGGGCAGAACTGATTGGTGCAACGGCCCTGTTCGGTCCCGCATATCTGTTGTTGGCCTGGTTTGTGTTCGGACAAAGGCAGCTGATGCAGACCTTGGCCGAGACAGTTTTTAAGCGCATCCAGTCGATGCAGGGGCGACGGTGACCGTGTGAACAATAAACAGCAGTCAGCTCAATTCAAAACCCGGCACAATCAGCGTCGGCCTGATGCTTGGGGGCAGCCATACCGATATATTGCGATCCAGCTGCGGCGTGTCGTCGGGCAGATGTTGAGTCTGAGTTCTGATGCGCTCAGTGCGCCGCGCGTTCTCGACTATGGCGCCGCCGATTCGCCGTATCGTGAACTGTTGCCCAAGGCCAGCGAATGGGTCGCTGCGGATCTTGGTGGCAATCCTCAGGCGCAAATGCAGCTTAATGGCGATGGCAGTGTACCCACCGGTGCGTCTGAGTTTGATCTGGTGCTATCGACCCAGGTCCTTGAGCATGTCGCCGATCCAGCCTTATATCTAAACGAATGCTATCGGGTTCTTAAACCAGGGGGGCGGTTGGTCTTATCCACCCACGGGATTATGGTGTGGCATCCAGATCCCCACGATTTTTGGCGTTGGACGTCCGAGGGCCTGAAAGCGGCGGTTGAACGGGCCGGTTTCGAGCTTGTCGCTTTTCGCGGGGCAATGGGGCTTGCATCCTGTGGTCTTCAGCTGTTTCAGGATGCAACGCATGGGCGCATCTGGCGCCGTTTGCGTCGCCCTTACGCCATGTTCATGCAATGGTTGGTCGGGTTTGCTGATGCCTATATAGACCGAGAAAGACGTAATCTTAACGCCTTGGTTTTCGTGCTCTGCGCAGCCAAACCTTTAGCAGAGCAAGCTCAGCAACAGGAGCATCAATAATGGGGCAATTGACTGCGGGACGAATGGTCAGCGCGATCGGTCGCGTGGTGGGGCCGTTGATTCCCAAAGATTGGGCGTTACGCCAACGTTTGCGATCGTGGCGTAGTCATTTGCCGAGCAATCAGCCAGATACGCCGGTATCGCTGGTCATGGATGCCATGGGCAAAGCGTTTCCACAGGCGGTTTTTTTGCAGATTGGAGCCAACGATGGCGCCTTGTATGATCCAATGCGCCGCCAGATTCATCGACGCCGCTGGCGCGGCATTATGGTGGAGCCTGTTCCAGAGATCTTTGCCCGGCTGCAGCGCAATTACCGCCATCTGGCACCGCGCATCATTCTTGAAAATGTCGCGGTTAGTGCGCGTTCGGGGGAGCAGCCTTTCTACCACCTGGCGCACGAGAACGACCCGGCAGCCGCGGGACTGCCCGTGTGGTATCACGCCTTGGGTTCGTTCCATAAAGATGTCGTGCTTTCGCACCGGGAGCACATTCCGGACATCGACGACCGATTGGTCGAGCGGATGGTGCCCTGTATGACGGTTAACGATCTGTGCCAGAGACATGGTTTTCAGGCCGTCGACATCGTCCAAACCGATACCGAGGGGCATGATTATGAGATCCTCAAGCTCCTTGATCTGGAACATCTTCGCCCCAAGCTCGTGCTATACGAGCACCATCATTTGGCTGCTCCGGATCGGCAGGCTGCACACGATTTGCTGCGTGCGTGTGGCTATGAATTTTTCGAGTATGGCTACGACACATTGGCCATTCATGTTGCCGCGTTGGGCCCGGCCTCGACCCCACTGCGCCAGGTTTGGGCGCAGGCGCTGGCTCTGAAGGAGAGCACTGAATCATGAGCACCGCTCTGGTTGTCACCACCATTAATGCCCCCAACCCCGTCATGCGCGATCTATTAAGCGCTTGCCAGAAATCGGGGGTCGATTTTGTCATTGTCGGCGATCGCAAGAGTCCGACGGACTTCAGCCTGCCGGGCGCGACCTACATGGATATTGAGGCGCAACACACGGCGTTTGGTGCGTTCAGCCAGCAGCTGCCGCTGGGGCACTACGCGCGCAAGAACGTGGGTTACCTGCATGCGCTGCGCGACGGTGCCAAGTGGATCGTGGAGACCGATGACGACAATTTCCCCTTGGGCAATTTCCTCGATCACCCTGAAGCGGGCTCAGCCCGTGTTTTGAGCGCGAAAAACGACCACGCATGGCTCAATGTGTACGACTATTTCGCACCAACTGCGCCGGTTTGGCCGCGTGGCTTGCCGCTGGATCGTGTGCTGGGTTGCGATCAGGTTGATGAGCATCAAGCATCCAACGCGCCGGTGTTGGTTCAGGGGCTTGCTCAGGACAACCCGGATGTCGATGCGGTGTTTCGTTTGACCCGTCCGCTGCCTGTGAGATTTGCCGAGGAGGCGACCGCCGTGGTTTTGTCGGAGAACGTATGGTGTCCGTTTAACAGTCAGAACACTTGGTGGCAGCGGCGCTTGGCGCCACTCATGTATCTGCCCTCATACTGCAGTTTTCGTATGACCGACATCTGGCGCAGCTTTGTTGCGCAGCGTTGCTTGTGGGCTCAGGGGCTGCAGGTGACCTTCGTCGCGCCGTCTGTCCGCCAGGAACGTAATGAGCATGATCTTATGCGTGACTTCGCCGACGAGGTGCCGGGTTACCTGCACAACGATCGCATCCGTGAACGCTTGTCAGCTTTGTCGCTGAGCGGGGATATGCACACGGATCTGCTGAGTTGCTACCAAGCCCTGGTGGGCGAAGGCTTGGTTGACTCGGCTGAAGTGCCTCTCGTTAAGAGCTGGTTGGATGAGTTGAGCCGGCTGGGCTTGTAGTCCGTCCGGCCTTGCTTAGTCCACCCGTTTGTAAAGTAAGAAGTGGTCATCCACGCCGATCAGTTCCTGTATGCAGGGGTCGCGGTAAATCGGTTCGTTGGCGATGAGTTTGTAGCCGCTGGCGGCGATGCGGTCAGAGAACTCGACCCGGCTTCCGTCGCTTTCGGCGCTGAGGAGGCGGTCTTGATCGTTAGGAATAATGAACAGGTGTTTGGGGCGCATTTCAGCGAGGCGGGCAAACCACCAGTTGATCGCGGCGATACTCATCTCTGAAAAACTGTGGATATTGATGGCCAAATCGATATCCAGATCGGGTGCCGCAGTGATGAACTCGTCCAGTGGCAGGACCGTGGTCTTGTCCGCGCAGCCGCGAAACTTCAGGTAAAACTCGCTGAGAAAGGTCGACTCAGCGACCGCATCAGTGCAGTAGTAATGATCAATGTTGGGCAAGGCCTGCAACATGCGGTGGGGTAGGCGACCATAGCCTGCGCCGATGTCGAGCACCCGGAAGCTGTCGCGTTGTTTCAGATTCAAGTGCCGGTTCAGAAAATTGATTTCGTTAACGGAATCGAGCAGGTCACGACTGATTGTGGGGTGATTCGGGTAATCGAACGTCCAGCAGCCAAACAGGCCGTCTTCGGTCAGGCTGCCGAGCAGGCCCAAGTCGTCGATACCCTGAGCGTAAGTCATGAACAGGTAGTACTTAAGGCGCGCCTGCTCGCGCACATTACGCAGTTGCCAGACGTAAACATTGTCGCCGCGAAAATGAGACAGCTCGAGTTGGCGGTCCATGCGTTGTGGGTTCCACAACGAGTGCACGGCAGCGTCGACGGTGAGTGCGTTGTAACGCTCGCGTAAGGCCATCAGCCGCGGATTGTCGTGCCTCAGATAATCGGCTGTGCCTTCTGGTAGCGGGTGCTCCGCGTTGAAGCTGGCCGCCTTGAGGCGTGCTGTCTCTGCTTCAGATTGCTGGTCGATGCGGGAAATTCGTAAGCCCGCTTTGGCGAAAGCACGCCGGACCAGGCGTTTGAGTCGGTTCGGTGCAGGTGTCATTCTGTGGCTTCTTTTTGATTGGTGCGCTGCGGCTCCTCGCAAGTTTATAGTGTGCCACTATCGCTGGATTTCGGGGCCATGAGTTGGCTTATTCTTCAGGAAAAATGGTTTTAGTGGCCTTATGAACCCAAGTGGTCATACGCAGTTCGATGTGGCATTGGCTGCAGATCCACAGTACCTGCAGCACGCTGCGGCGACGTTGCACTCATTGCTGCAGCAACATCCGCGTGGTGTACGTGTGCACTTGGTGCGCAGCGACGTTGCTGCCCCCAGGCTGGACGATCTGCGCGGTATGGTCGAGGCCATGGGCGGGCAGTTCCATGTGGTCACAGTACCTCCACAGCAGTTTGCGCGGCTTAAACCACACCCATTTTTCGGCACACATGCATGGATGCGCATGTTGCTGCCCGAGCTGTTACCTGAGGTTAAGCGGGTACTCTATTTGGACAGCGACACCATTGTGTGCAGGCCGTTGGATGAGCTTGTAAAGCTTGATCTGAATGGCCACTGGGTGGCGGCTGTAGTCAATCCCCTTTACCCGCACCAATCTCTTGAGCGATTGGCGTCGCTAGGTATTCACCAAGTACAGCGCTATTTCAATTCCGGCGTTTTGTTGATGGATCTCGAAGTGATGCGGGCCCAAGGGCTGTGCGCTGATCTGTTGAAGTTTGCCGATGAGCACCACGAGGGTTTTCTGTATCCAGATCAGGACGTACTGAATGCGGTGCTTAAAGGTCGATGGTTGAGTCTGCCGCCGCAGTTCAATGTCCAGAGCGTAATGTTTGATTTACGTGCGGCGCAGTTGCCGTTCGATCGCGACACCGTGCGTTACGCAAGGCGCGAGCCGTCCATCGTGCATTTTTCCGGTTTGCTAAAACCCTGGATGGACGCCTGCGGGCATCCGCTGCGCAGTTTGTATTGGTCACACGTACGTCAAACACCCTGGCGAGCGGCCAAAGTAGAGAACAAATTCTGGCGCAACATCATTCTGCGGCATTTTCCATACCGTTTATATCATTGGTACGCACAGCATTTTCCGCAGCCGCAAATTGAGCGTAAGCCCACCCAATATTGAGAGTACAGGCATGACATCGGCGCAAGATTTCACCGAAATGGATGCGGCTGAGGAGTCGATTGCCTGGTGGTATTGGAACCGTCAGGCGATCTTCAAACTGCGCGCTGCTCTGGTTCAGGCTTTAACCGCCTGTAAGGCCGGGTCAGGCGCGCCTGTGTTGGACTACGGATGTGGCAATCGAGCCTATCAAGGGGTGGTTCAAGCGTGTGATTTAAACTACGTTGCCGCAGACATGCCGGGGAATACACATGCCGATATCGTGTTGAATGAACACGGTGAAATTCCCTTGGACCAGCAGCGTTATGACATCGTGCTCTCTGCCCAGGTTCTGGAGCATGTGCCGAGTCCGGCCAAGTACTTGGCCGAAGCATGGCGTGTGCTCAAGCCCGGCGGTTCCCTGGTGCTTTCAACCCACGGTGTATGGGTCTACCACCCCTCCCCACTGGACTTGTGGCGCTGGACCGCAGATGGCCTGCGCGCCACCGTTGCCGAACAGGGATTTGAGGTCAATGAAGTGCGCGGCGTCATGGGCCTGTTGCCAATGTCGATTCAGCTTTTTCAGGATGCCGTGCGGACCCGGTTGCCAACCTGGCTCAGCAAGCCGCTGTGTGGCTTATGTCAGCTTTTGATTGGCTGGACTGACCGTCTGCACAAGGACTCGGGGCGCGCGCGTGACGCCATGATTTTCGTGGTGCGAGCGACTAAACCATCCTAACGGCTGGAGCTGTCGACCAGTGGTAGTTCACTGAGCGTGTGCCAGCCATCCGGCTCGCCATAGAGCGGGTGCTCGAACGCGTGAAACAAGTACATCATGTCGAGCCATGGATCAGTGCGCTTCAAGAATTTCTGCAAGCCATACATTTTTGACAGCTTGCGTTTGGCGTGACGTTGATTGAATTCGCTGATCGCTAAGCGCTCGCCGGTAAAGTCTGAGTGCGAGAATCCGATGATGTCATCGAAGTAACACACCACGCGCGGAAGCACCAATTCGAGAGCGTCTTCAAACAATTGAAAGGCCGCAACCGTTGATGAGTAGAGGTCCATGTCGAAGGCAATGAAGCCGATTGGCGCTGGAGCGCTCTTTATGAATTCCGGTACGGTGTCGCTGACTTCGCCCAACAGCAGTTGGGCTGACGACAGGCGGGCTTTAAGGGCGTCGACATCCATGCCGTAAAAGCCCTCGCGCCACATTTGCGGCAGGTCGCGATAGTCGACGGGTTTAGGCAGGCCGGTACCGGTGTCAAAGCCGTAAACGTCGATGCGCACGCCGGAACGCTGAGCGGCTTCCCGCGCCAAAGATTCCATCTCGACCAAGCCGTTGCCGCCAGCAACGCCAAATTCGACCACCGAAATCGCGGGTAACCCCAAGGACTGAGCCATGCGCGCAGCTGCGAGGATTCCCCAACGGTAGTTGGGGCGAAGGGTCGGGGCTTGCATCGGCCCCAGGAATGGATACTCCAGGGGCGCATCCATGCGTGCGGGATCCTCCATCAGGCCGGTTTGGATGGCAAGTCGTTTGAGGAATGAGCGAAGGGCTCTGGGTATGATGGCGCGTGCGATGCGTTTATGAGTGCTCATTGTCTGCTTTTCTACCTTGAGTTTTTTGGATCAGCACGGCTGCGCATGGATCACATTTGGCGGTGACAGCTTGGTTACTATAGCCAGCACATAAACGACTGTGAATGTCCCTGTCATCGAGGTCGCAGGTATCGGGCTGGGTAGAGTTTGCTGGAGATCGAATGAGCGGATCGGAGGGGGGGATTGTTCACAATCCCGTTCTAGATAGTGTGCGGGGTTGGGCCATCCTTCTGGTGCTGATGGTGCACTGCCTGGCTTTTGAGTCGGGTGGTTCCAAGGTACTCATGGTGGTCAACGAATTTGCTCGGGCTGGTTGGTTGGGCGTTGATTTGTTCTTCGTTCTATCGGGCTATTTGATTACCTCGATTCTGATATCCACGCGTGAGCACAGTGGTTATTTCGTTAATTTTTATGCCCGTCGTGCACTGCGCATCTTCCCCGCTTATTACTTGTATTTGATTCTCGCGTTTGCGTTGTTGCCGTATGCGGTTTCAGGTGTCGATGGTGATGTGCTGCGCGGTTGGGCCTTGTCCAGCGCCTTGTACCTGCAGAATATCCATATGTTGGTGCTTGGTAGTGGTACGCCATGGCGTGGACTTGATCACCTGTGGTCTTTGGCGATTGAGGAACACTTCTACTTGTTTTGGCCTGTGGTTGTTGCGTTGTTACCCGCGCGACGGCTCGCACATGCGTGTTTGACCCTGATTGGGCTGGCCTGGATGGTCAAAGTGGCTTTGCTGCTTTTTCACGACTGGCCGCTGGCCGGCTATGTGTTCATGCCTGCACGCATGGACGCGCTAGCAGCTGGCGGATTGATTGCCTGCTTGGTGCAGCGCGATAGACCGCCACGTTCAAGCTCGGCGGTGTTTTTGGGGTGCGCCGCTTTAGCAATGCTCGCTGTTTTGGCCTTGAGCAACGGTGGTCTGCGTCTGTCTGGCGGTTTGAACATTGCGCTGATTACCAGCGCCGCTGCGGTGCTGTTCGCTGCGGGGCTCTATCTGATCGTAACCCGTGATTTCAGGCCCTGGTGGCTGCACAACCGGGCATTAACAACGCTGGGACGATACTCATACGGGATGTATTTAATCCACATAGCCGTCATCGAGTTTTTTCAAGTTCCAGTGCTAGGGGCGTTCAAGGCTGTGCTGGGCTACAACCTGGCAAGCCTGCTGTCAGGGTTGGCCACGATCTTATTAACCTTGGCTCTTGCAGCGCTCAGCTATCATTTATTCGAAGTTCGTTTTCTCAAGCTCAAACGCCATTTTTCGAGCATGGATCGCGCGTGAACGGGTGCGGTGTTGTGGTGTAAAGGACTGATTTAAAAGCCTTGACCGCCCCATGAGCTCACCGCAAACTGTTCAGACAACAGGGGCGGCCAGAGCGGCTTGGCTTAACCCTCGCAAGAATGATGACAGGGGACGGGGATGTCTATAAGCGGAGCTGCGCGTCAGGCTCATATTGAGGGGTTGGATGGCTTGCGCGGAATCGCCTTGCTGATGGTGGTGATTGCGCACCTGTACCTGCTCAATATCGGTTGGGTGGGGATGCAGAGCTTTTTTGTCCTGTCAGGCTTTTTGATTACCCGTGTTCTGCTTATGGACAGGGATCGAGCGCCGACCTTCGGAAGCTACCTTAAACGCTTCTATATTCGACGATTGTGGCGAATTTTGCCGTTGTATTACGGCTACTTGGCGGTGATGTTGGTGATCACCGAGATGAATGAGCCACAGCGTGAGCATCTACTCTACGGCTTCGCCTATCTGTATAACTTTTTTACGCTTCGTGCGGACAGGGTGCACTCTTTCCAGTTTGATCATCTGTGGTCGATGTCGGTGGAGGAGCAGTTCTATTTAGTTTGGCCCTTTGTTTTGTACTGGTTCAGCGCGGTCAATTTGCGACGGCTACTGATTGGGCTGGTGGGTTTAAGTGTGGTTCTGCGTGCGTTGACCTGGCTGAATTGGCCGTTTGATATTGCCCCTGACGCGCAGCCGTGGCGGCCTCTCGCCATGTATGTATTAACGTGGTCTTATCTGGATGCCTTCGCGATTGGCGCCTTGATCAATTTCACAACTCTGAGTCCAAGGCCTGTGCATTTGCTGCTCTATGCGGCTGCGGCGTTTGTGCTTGGTGTTGCGGTGAATGGGATTGGCATCATGCCGATGTTTGAAGGTGGGCCGTACCTGTCTTTGGGTTGGCCTTTGTATATGCCCCACGGTTGGCAAGCAATTTGGGGTTATACCGTGGTCAATCTGTTCCTGTTCCTGCTCATCTGCATGATTATCAATCATGATCAGACCCGGCGGCTGTTCTCCAATCGGGTGCTCGATTATCTCGGCAAGCGCTCCTATCCTTGCTACCTCTTGCACTATCCTGTCCTGGCCGTTTTTTTGCCTTTGCTGCCAACCCTGAATGATCTCACCGGGCATCGAATTTTGGGCACCCTGCTGCTTGCGCTGGTCTATTTGCCAGTGATTATTTTGCTTGCCGATTTGTGCCATCGCCTAATTGAATTGCCGAGCATCAAGTATGGGCGGCGTTTTGCCCCCAGGATGCCCAACACGGCAGGGGTTGGTGAAAGCGCAGAAAAGGCCAACCCGCTCTCTACAGGGGAGAAGTAATTGAGCGCGTTGAGCTGAACGTTGTCTTTTAGCGCCAGGCGTTGAGCGGACGATTGAGCAGCGTTTCAAGTTTTTTAATGTCGTTCTTGAAATACCGATCGTTTAGTGCCGCAATCATCTCGGGGTCAGCGGCAGGTGCACGCTGACTCAGCGCATGGCGCAATTTGAGATTGGCGTTTCGAGAGATCACTTTGTTCTTCATTCGCTTAAGAACAGGTTGGCGCATAGCCCAGCTCACCAACGGAGAGCGAATCTGACGTGCGCTGTTCGATTGCTGCAGCGGTGGTGTGGCGTCATGCGGTAAATCGAGAAAGCTGCACAGACCTGTCCACACGTTTTCCCAGGCCGGGATGATGTCCTGCTCAAATACGTAGATCCGCATCATCGAATGGTCGAAATACTCGAGATAGCGGGAAATTTGCTCGTGATAGTACCCACGCGATATGTAGGAATAGCGCAGCATGGATTGCGTGCCCTGTTCCAAACGGCGCTCTTCGGCTTCCAGCGCGTCTGCAAAGCTCTTTTTCTCGTAGCCCTTTCGCAGATTCATAAGGTAATGCGAGTAGGCCCGTTTAGCCGGATTTCTGAGCAACACGATGAGTTTGACCTGTGAGCCGAGAGCCGCGTGAATGCTTGCGGCGGCGTGCGGCGCATATAGGTAACTCGGCGTTGCTTCTCCCCGGGTTGAGCCGGCAGGGGCTTCGCTAAAGATGCTGAAATAGCGCTCCAACTCTTGTGGGCTTAGATGCGTAGCGCCCGAATCAAAGGCGTGCAGCTCTTTTATTGATGGCATCCAGATGGATGGATGTGTGCAAAGCGCGTGGTGTGCTGAGGTCGTCCCAGCTTTCTGGGCGCCAATGATCAAGAAGTCGGGGCGATGTACATGCGATGGCACTTCTTTACATCCATTCAGCTTGTTGATGGTTGAACATCGTAGTCGATCAATTGAGTGTTTTCGATATTGATCAAGCCTCTGTGCCGGGCGTGTGGTCTTTATAGGAACCAAAAGGTTTAACTGACCGTGTAGTGTCACAGTTGTGATATATATTGACTTCCATCGCGCTATGTGATGGGCGTTTAAATTAGATTTCTCACACTTTGCATATGGTTGGGCAAACTCGCAAAGGGTAGAGAAACGTGCATGCCATTCTTTTTTGGGGGTTATTTTGATGAGACGTTTTTTTGGCAGCCTGACTGCCACTGGTTTGCTGTGCGTGGCAAGTTGGAATGCCCAGGCTCAACTTGGGGAGCTTGGCGATTTGCTGGAACCTGTTTCGGACGCGTTGCAGCCCGTAACCGCGGCCGTGCTCAATTCAGCAGAAGGTATTCTTCCGACCGGCTATTTCGAATCCTACAACGCGTATTGGGGCCAGCCACCGGTGGCGAATGCGCTTTCTCTTTCCGCTTTGCATTATGACGCGACACAGCGTGCCGTGGATGCAAGCAATGACTATGTGTCGATCAGCTACTTTCCGCAGTCCGATCTGCAGATCAGCAAGCTCGAAAAAATGGGGTTTGATCTGTTGCCGATGACGGCAGGAGCCTGTGTGAGCGGTAGTGTGCGCGCGGAAATACTGATCAACAGCAATGCCAGCGATCAGCCGCGCGTTCGGACCACGCTCAAGGCCGGTGTTGGTTGTGCCGCAGGTCGTTGGAATGCGGTTGATTTGGTCAACAAGAGTTGGGTGGATTGGTCGAGTACCGATGGCCAAGTGTTCGCAAAGCGGGGCGATGCGCACCGTTGGGCGAAACAGGAATTCGGTAGCGATTACAAAATCTGGGGTATCCGAATTCAGTTCTTGGGGTACAACGGCTTTGGGCCGGATGCATGGATCGACAATGTCCACGTCAATGCCTCCGTTTTACGTGAAGCGGTTGAGGATTTCGGCTTCTATGCAAACTTCGGAGAAGACGACGTCAGCAACTTGCTCAGCGCCGGCGCGGCCAGTGGTGGAACGGGTATCGGTTGGTTCCAATCAACCAAAAACGTACGCTGGAACCTGCCGGACCGGTTCTCTCCTGTAGGTGGGGAGGCGCTTCAGTATGCGCCACGTTCGCGCACGGGAGATCACACGGCCGATGCGATGTCGGTCAGTTACTACGTTCAGGATGCCCTCCAGGTCGCGGACCTCGATAACTTGTCCGCCTACTACTACCCCAGAAACGGGAACTGCGCAGGCCTTGGTACACCGTACTTTTGGGTGATCATGTCCAACAGCGCGGGAACACAGACCAGGGATGCTTTCGTCAAATGGACAGGCCAATGCAGCCAAGGTGTCTGGCGTGAACTCAACTACCTCGGTCGCAAAGCGGAATGGGCGCCCGGCCATATCATGTTTGACCGCGCTGTGAATGCGACCAGAGAAGACCTGCATGCCGCCGCCTTGGAAGATCTGGGGCCCGACTATCAGATTACGACCATCAGATTTGTGCAAGAGAGCCCGCAGGCTGAGGTCTGGGTGGATGGTATCCGTATTAACCATTTGAGCCTTAACGAGCGTTTGCAAGACTGGAGTCCTACATCACAAGTGCCCGCTGCCTTGGTCCAGTCTGATGGGTTTGTCAGCTTGATCGAGTTTCCAAAAGAACAATTGAGTGTCGATGGCACCGGTGCGGTGGTCCTTATCCCGGACGCCAATGGTCGTATCGTCGCCAATGTCACGCCGTATTTGGATGGGGACCGTGATTACAAGACAAACCAGTCGATTGACCAGGATCATGTCTACGAAACGGGTGGGGTGAGCCCGAATGATTTGATCCTGTCGTTCTACGATGTTTCGGGGCAGCAATCGTTTACGTTTACGAGCAACCCTGAATTACGGCCTCCGGTCGTGCTTGGCGACGGTGTGACCTATAAATTTGTTCTGGATCTGCCCGCGGGGTTTTCAGGCGGTTTGTACACGGTGGTGGCTACGCATATTGGCGACCATGGAAACAGCTATGACAATCGAGGCAGTTACTACTTCCTGGGTAAGGAGTTGTTGCTCAAGAATGGTGGGGCTGATGTGGCTCATATCGCCGATTTAATGGATACGCCAGAGCAATTCCTGCATGTCGACGACTCCAATATTCGTTTTTCGCCGGAGGATTTGCTCGGTTGCAAACCGTCACCCTCTGGCGATATCGCCGACCAGCAATCTGAAGTGTTCTGCTACCCCTATTACAACTCATTCCGTAGGGGTTACGAGGGGCCGCGGTCGCCGGTGGTTATCGTTCCGCGCTAAAGCAACCTGATCTTGAATCAAAGCCCGTGACTATGTCGCGGGCTTTTTTTTATGGTTTTGTTATTTCAGGCCGAGATTGCCGATGGATTCGACAATGCGTGATAGCGGGGTTTCGCTCTGATTTTCAGCGAGCAGATGTACTGCTGTCGTTCAAAGGGTGGCACCGGTTCCTGGTTGTCACTCAGCGCGTGGTCGTTGTTGTACACATACAAAATATCGTTGATGTAGCGCATGTGCTCGGGGCCAGCCAATTCCAGCAGCGGCAGCATGGTGGCCACGTCTGCCGCAGAGCAGAAGTAATCACCGTTGTCATCACGCAAGTCTTCATCCCGGACTTCGTCCCATAGGAATTTGCGGTAGGCGCGCAGATGGCTGGCACACCAGGGCCCATTTTGGTAGCGGTAAAGACCGAGACGCGATACGGATTCAGGTATTGGGCGCGCTTGCCCTCTGCTGGGGCGGCCGCGGAGACGATCGCGCAGGCGTCCTCGCAGCAATTTGTGGCTGCCATAGCTTAACCAGAGGTTTGGATCGGCGTAGTGCTCGGCTAAACGTTCCAATGCGAAGCTATCGGCCAGCCAATCGTCACCGTCAATAATGACGATGACATCGTTAGGGGCTCGTGCGGCGCGAGCACTGGCACGGACGATGTTCGCTAAGGCGCCATGCGGGGATTCGTTGCGCAGCACCGTGTAACGGGGGTCTTGGCCAGCCGTGGTGCGTGCGACGTCGAAGGTATTGTCGTGAGAAGCATCGTCAATTAACACGGCTCGCCAATGTGGGTAGCTTTGTTCGATGACCGATCCGACATTCTTGCTCACCCACCTTTCACAGTTGCGTGCAGCGCTGACAACGGCGAACTGAACCGGTGCTTGCTTCATGCGTTTTGATCCAATGCAATGGTTGTGGCGATCGCCCTGCCGGTGTGCGCCCAATCGAATCGGCTTGCAAAGGCGAAGCCTTTACGGCCCATTTCGGCCAGCCGTTTCGAATCGGCGAGGGCGTCTAGAATGTCTTGTGCCAGTTCATTGGTGTTGCTGCGCGCAGCAAAGCCGTGGTCTCCATGTGCGCTGAGTTCGGGGAATGCGTTGCGTGGTAGCCCCATGATCGGCACTTGGCAGCTGAGTGCTTCAAGGTAGACCAAGCCCCAAGGTTCGTAGTGCGCTGGCATAACGAATAAAGAGGCATTTTCGAACAAGGATTGCAGCTGCTCTTCGGTCAGCCAGCCGGTCGCTTCAACCCCTTCCATTTGCGCTATGCCAGGTATTTTTTGTCCACCCACAACTGTTAGCGTCAATCGGGGGTTTTGTCGTCGCGCGTGTGCAAACGCATCAAGCAATAAAGGGATGCCTTTGTCATCTGGGCGTACTTTGGCTACGGTCAGAATTCGACCATTCTGAAAATCTTTGGGGCCAGCATAGGGGGCGATGTTGCCTCGACCGGTGCCAACGACCGTGATTTTCGACTCAGCCAAGCCATAAGCGCTGATCAAGTTGTTCGCGACGTGCTGGCCAATCGCGAAGATATGCTTTGTGGCTTTGACAGCACGCTGTTCCAGTTGCCAGAAAATACGCTGCTGGCGTGCAGAAATTTCTCCGCGCCGCGACGACTGCCGGCGCCACAGATCGTACGTGGTGTCGATATACAGGTAGGCCGGCATACCAGATTGTGGGCGTGCGGGGAGATCGTAAGTGCCCAGATGCAAGGTGGCGGTGCACGCGGCGCTGCGTGCTTGGGCGTGTACGTTTTGCCATTGCACTCGGCGGCTCAGTGGGCCGTCGATGCTGGGATGGTTCTGTTGCAGTCGCCGGTCGGCTTTTCGGGCCAGTTTTTTGAGCAGTCGGCTTGTTGGCGGTGCGGCAGGAACGACATCAATCAAGGCGGTGTCGTTCATGGCCTCAAAAAGCGCGTGCGGCGTGCCTGACCAAGTGCGAGGGTCGTTGACCACGCCGGCTGAGCAAGTCATCAGAACCCTGGGGCGTGTGGTTGATGCGCGATTTGAATCAGGCATGTCAAATGACAAGGACATCGGCTGCCGCAGGCTGCAAAAGATTTAGAATACCCACCGGGTGGCTGATTGAGAACCGCAAGTTGGTCGTCAGTTGGAAGTGTGCTTGAGATCGGGGGATGATCTGGGGAAGCAAGCAATAACGGTGGTGGTCAATCAGTTTCCGGAGTTGTCGGAGACTTTTGTCGTCGATCAGGTCCGGGGGCTTAAAGCGCGTGGCTTCCGCGTCACAGTTCTGCGCCGGCGGCCTGGCGCTGCAGTGGATCAGCTGCAAGCCTTGGAAAGTGAGTTTAGTCCCACCAGTTGGCAACCGGTGCAGCCGCGCTGGCGTCGTTGGGTGCGCAACGCCATGGCACTTATGCGTATGCGACCAAAGCAGGCTTGGCAGCTCCTTGCTGATGATCTGCGCGGCGAACTGGTTCCGTTGATGGCTGCGATACAGCTCGGTGGCCACACTGACGTCTACCATGCCCACTTCGGGCCCCAGGGCGAATTGCTGGCCCGTTTGCGTTTGCTGGGATTGCTCAAGCAGCCCTTGGTTGTGTCATTGCATGGTTATGATTTGACGCGTGTTGCGGCCGGGTGCATGCCGAACTATCGCTATCTCAAAGGCGGGGCGGACCGGGTTATCGTGACCACCGGATTCATGCAGAGCAAGGCCGAGTCTATAGGGCTTGGGGCATCGCAGGTTCAACGCCTCCCGCTAGGTATTGAGCTTGAAGATTTCGTGTTTCAAACGCGGCATTGGATGCCCGGCCAGCCTCTGCATCTGCTGACGGTGGCGCGGCTGGTTCCGCAAAAAGCGTTGGACCGCGCCATTCTTGCGGTCGCTTCGCTGGTGCAGCAGGGCATCGAGGTGCGCTATCGCATCATCGGTGATGGACCGTGTCGTCGAAACCTGCTCAATTTGTGCCGCGAACAGGGCGTTGAGCACTGTGTTGAGTTTCTCGGGGGCGTGCCGCGAGAGGTGGTCAAACAGCAGTTGGCAGATAATCATCTTTTTTTATTTCCCTGTACCGTATCGGATCTGGGGGATGAAGAAGGGCAGGGCATCGTGTTGCTGGAAGCACAAGCCTGTGGTTTGCCGATACTGACGACGCAGCACGGCGGAATTCCCGAAACGGTGGCGAGTGGTTTATCGGCTTTCGTGGTGCGTGATGATCAAGATGCCGTCAATAAAGGGCTGGTGGCACTGCTTGATGCTCACGCGAAATGGCCAGAGATGGCCGCTCATGGGCGCGACCATGTGGCGCGAAATTTCACCGTGAACCAGCATCTTGATGGGTTGCAGTCAATCTATGCCGGGCTGGTCGCTATGAAACATGCCTATGAGCATTGATCCGCCCCCGCGCGTGAGCGTGGTATTGCCCACTCATAACCGACTGGCCCTGTTTCAACGAGCCTTGGCCAGCGTGTTGGCGCAAACCGTGTCTGATATCGAAGTTTTAGTTATCGACAACGCATGCACGGATGGTACCAGCGAGTATCTTGCGCAGATCGGTGATGCTCGGGTTAGAACCGTGCGTCTGGATACGTTCAGCGGAGTCTCTGAGGCGCGTAATGCGGCGATTGCCCTGGCCCGTGCAGAATTGCTGGCGTTTCAGGACGATGACGATATTTGGCTTCCGGACAAGCTGGACAAGCAGATCGCTTGTTTGGACGCCTCCGCTGATGATGTGGGGCTGTGCTTGGCGGGTTACATCCGTCTGGTGCCACAAGGATTGCGCAACTGCTTCCGCGACCAGGATTTCGCAGAAGTGGATTTCAGCCGAGTGCGTGGTTTGATTTCGATGGGCGCTATCGCGACGCCCGCTTGGTTGGTGCGCACGCAACTTGTGCGTGAGTTGGGCGGCTTCGACGTGCTGATGCCTGCTCGCAACGACTGGGAACTGGCGCTGCGTTTGAGTGATGTTTGCCGCTTTGTATACCTGCCCGAGCCGCTGTTTATCCAGGATCAGCGCCATGTCACAAGCATGGCTGGAAATGAGCAACGCGTGGTTGCCGGCGTGCGCCGTATTTTGGACAAACACGGCGCACGCTGGGCTGCACAGCCGTCCAGTTTGGCGTATTTTCATTACGTGATCGGGCGTTACGAATTAACCTGCGGCGACAAACAACGCGGATATGACGCGCTGCGAAAGGCCTTGCAAATCCGTCCTGGATTGTTGGCGGCGCGCTTGCTGTTGCTTGCATCCCGGGTCGGCGGCGAAAGCACTGTACGCCAGTTACGCCAGTGGCGGCAGGCCTTGAGGCGCCTGCACTGGTCGACAAAAACGCATCGAGGGTAAGGGTGAGTATTCAATCAAGCGAGCCGCTGGTTAGCGTTGTGATGCCGACCTACAATCGAGCGAACCTGATCGTGCGCGCGATCGAAAGTGTTCTCCACCAGGCTCATGAGAATATCGAGCTGCTGGTGGTGGACGATGCATCCAGTGACGACACAGCCCGTGTGATGTCACGCTATGCCAACAACACGCGGGTGAAGTACATACGGCGGGAGACCAATGGCGGCGCCGCGGCGACTCGTAACACGGGTTTGAGGGCGGCGGCGGGCGAATTCGTCGCGTTTCACGATGACGATGATGAGTGGCTGTACGATCGTCTGAGCTCGCAGCTCAAGTATTTCGCGGTCGATAAAAATCTGGCTCTGACTTCGTGCGCGATGGTGCGTTACAACAGCCACGACGATCAGTTCGTGTTTCCCCCGAAAGCCTTGTCTCTTGCTGCTGATGCGCGGTGCGCACTGGCCAGACATTTGTTTGCATTTACCCAAACCTGGCTGGCGCGGCGAGATTGCTTGGTCGCGCTCGGCGGATTTGATGAAACTCTGCGTGTGTGGGATGACTGGGACCTGATGTTCCGTGTGAGTCAGGCATATACCGTTGAATACACGCCGGAATTGGGTGTGATCTCTCACCCCAGCCCACAGGGTATCGGTGCGGATGTATCTCGGCGTGTTCACGATTTGCAGATTTTCGTGGACAAATTTCGCCCGCAGGGCGACAGTCACCTGATGTCAAACCTGCACTACATGCTGGGGCGTTTTCTGGCTACGCAAGGCGATTGGGTTGCGGCGTCGGCACAAGGATGCCGGGCCCTGAGGTGTGATCCCATGCGAGCACGGCATTGGGCATTGGTGGTCGGTGCACCACTGCTCAGCGCCTTGTTTCAGCGCCGTTGGCGCAAGCGCCAGTCTTGAGGCGGTCTGGTTGATGGGCACGCCGTCGCTTGGCCGTTTTTGGCATCGTGAGTATGCGGCTGGTGGTCCTCCACCGACTTGGGTTGTGGCCCAACCAATTGCCGGTGTCATTGCCTGGGCAGCGGTTCGCGTGGGTGTTAGTGCGAGCCAGGTTACGCTTGCCGCCTTGACCCTGGCTTTGGCCGGCGCGGGGGTTCTCGCGCTGGGTGAAGCCGGCGTTGTGGCACAGTTCATTGCATGGTTGTTGCTCACCTTTGCCTACCTTCTTGATTGCGCAGATGGTCAGGTTGCTCGCGCCACTCAAACGGCCAGCGAGCGTGGTGGCTGGCTGGATGTCTACTGCGACTACGCGGTGATTGGCATCGTGCCGTTCGCGGTGCTGTGGTACCACGTTGAAGCGGGAGCCGATCCGAAGCAGATTTTGCTTTTGATTGCTGGCGCGCTGGTCATGGTCGTGGGGCGTAGCCAGGATTTGTTCACCGCATCGATGTTTCGCAAAGCCGCGAAGGAACGCTTTCGCACAGCGGGTGTGCTGCATCTTGTGCGTCGCTCGGCGGTTTCACTCACGGATACCCTGACGGTGTCCTTGCTGGTCTGCGTGTTGCGTGAAAATACGACACTGCTAAGTGTGGCTTTGTTTGGATTGGGCGCTTTGGGAATGGCGCACAGCGCGTATATCGCAATGCGTAGGTTTGACGGTGCTCAATAGTCTAGGGCCGGCCCGGGGGCAGGAAGAGGCGAGCCATCCGGTCATGGGTCGCCAGCGCTTGTGGGGCGGTACGACCAGTGAGTGGGTCATCTTGATGCCCAGTTTGCTGATGGTTTTTGGCCCTCCGGTTTGGCGGGCATATGGCTCTCGTGGCCTCGGGGCCAGCGCCGCAGGCAGGGTTGATGTCTTCGTGTTGCTGCAGCTTCTCGTCTACGGCCTGGCTGCCGCAGTTGTGGTCATGCATGTTCTGAAATGGCGTGATCAGCGTTTGATGCCACGTCAAATCGCCCCTTGGGTGCTTGGTTTGTTGTCGATTCCCACACTGATGTGGATGTCGGCGATCAACGCACCATCGGCATTTTTGACCATCGTGATGTCGTCACTGTTTGCGATTGGTCTCGGTTCAGCGATTTTCGTTGGTTTGTGCATCGGCACCGACAAGCTGCGCCTGGAATTTGTGTTGACCGCTTTTTTTAAAGTGAATCTGATCCTCATCCTGTTGGTGCTGGTAGCGAACATCGTTTCACCAGAAACGGTGAATGTTTACAGTCAGGGGCGTTGGCGGGTCAAAGGCAACGATATCGGCAATATGTCGCTCGCGGGCGCAGTGACCTTCGTATATGCGGCTTATCACTTCATGCGCACGGGGCGCGTCTTGTGGTCAGGTGTGCTGGTTTTCTTTGCGGCAATCGCATTGAGTCTGCCTGATGTGCGAATCGGTTACGCCGCAGCTGCACTGGGTGTGGGGGCCATGCTGCTCTTTTCGCTGCGTATGCGTGGAGGCGTTGCTGAGCCTCAGGTGGCGGGCTACAGAACCAATCTGCTGGGGCCTGCGGCTGTGTTGCTACCTGTTTTGGGCGTCCTGATCGCGGCCTTTTTCTATGACGATATCTATTCTGCGTTGACGCGCGACAAGCCAGAGGCCTTGTCAACGTTAAGTGGCAGAACGCTGATCTGGGATTGGATTTCGGACAATGCTGAGGTCTTTGTTGGGCATGGCTTTGTTGCTGGGTTTCGTCATGACTTTCAGGGAATGTCGATCGGCGAATATCGTGGGCTCATGCTGGAAAGCCTCAATCCCAGCAAAATCGGGAGTGCGCACAGCGCATTCTTCGAATTGGTCTACGGATTGGGTTGGCTGGGTGCAATCTGGGTTGCGGGCATTGTGATGGCAACCCTGTTCACACGTTTGTCCACCTTGAAGCTTTCAGACAGGTTTGATCATTTGATGGTCAGGGTCATTGCCATGGTGATGGTGACCTATTGTCTTACCCAATCGACCTTTCTTTTGCCGCCGAGTCACGAGTTCGGCTGTTTGATGTACGCGATTGCGATAGCGTTGGGAGTGAGGTGGCGGCAATGGAATCGGGTGCGGTGAGCGAAAATTTGCTGCCAAATGCTTTGATCATCGGGGCTGAAAAGGCCGGCACGTCCTCGCTGTTCTACTACTTGTCTCAGCACCCACAGATTGTTGGCAGCTACTTCAAGGAAACGTATTTGCTGTCCCAGCATGACCGGCCTGCAGACTCTTGGGCTGCTCAGGCCAACCGTGAGCGATGCTTACGAGGGCTAGCGGATTATTCTCGGATGTTTGCAGCCCAGGCGGAGGCCCCCATTCGTCTGGAAGCCTGCCCAGCGTATCTCTATGACTATGAACACGTGATCGCCAGTCTCAAACGCGTGCTTGGCAACGATGTTCATAAAGTTCGTATCGTTGTTCTGCTGCGAGATCCGGTGAAGCGTATAGGTTCGAGTTACCGTATGAAGCAGAGAAACGGAACCGAGAATTTGTCTCTTGAAGCTGCGTTGGATGCGCAGGTGGTGGCAAAACGCCGGCAGGCAAATTGGCACTTCAGCTTCGATTACGTGGGCGTCAGCACCTATGCGCCAGCGTTGCGTGCGTACCAAGAAGTTTTCGATTCGGTCGAGGTTTTCCCGTACGACTTGCTGACCGCCGATGCTGGTGAGATTTGCAACCAGCTGTGCGAGCGCTGGGGGCTGGTACCTTGGCGTTTCAATACGTCAACAAAATTCAATGTCTCTGGACGCCCCAAGTCGCGCGTGCATGGTCTGCTTGCGCGTTTGCTGTATCAGCCCAACATGTTGAAAAAATGGGTAAAGGCGGCCGTGCCTGCGGCCGGCTTCAGGAAGCGGTTGAAAGCCGCGCTGGGCACCCAATTGCTCGAGCCTGTCGATGATACTTCGCGTGATGCTCATGTGGAGTTGCCAGCGTCGGTCGTACAAGTTTTGCGAGACGACCTTGACGAACTTCGAGAACGGATTGAATTCGATTGCTCAGCATGGGCACATTCCTTGGATGAGGCCCAGTCTTGAGTACTCCATGCGCTTATGGGGTTGAGTCAAGATGAGCGCTCAGCATAGATGGCGCCAGCGCGTAAGTCAGCGCTGGCCAGGTCTGAAACGGGCATACAAACGGGTTGTGCATCGGCGTGAGCATCGACACCTGCAGGGCTATGCCCCACAGGTCAGTGAACAGCCCGGCGCGTTCGTATTTTGTGCCCACAAAGCGGCCTCGACGTATTTGTCCAGGGCGGTTCGCTACCTGGTTGAGGATCCGGCTCGCTGCATGGATTTGGAGGGCTATCTGTGGAATGTGCAAGGAACCCCGGTTGCGCCGTATCTGAGGCGACATGCACCTGCGATTTTCCATCCACAAAAGGGCTACGTGTACTGCCCGATACGGTCCGAGCTGCCGGATGAGGTGTTGCTCGGTCAGGCTGGCCTGGTCTGCGTCCGCGATCCGCGAGATGTGCTGGTCTCGCACTACCATTCGATCAGCCGAAGTCATATTGCGCCGGCGGCGTCCGGGGCGCGCGCGCGATTTTTTGCAGCTCGTGAGCGTGCGTTGGCGTTAGGATTGGATGCTTACGCGCTCGACTATCTGAACACAGTTGAGGATACCTTTGCCGGTTTTGCACGTATGGTGCAGCAGCACGGTTTTCGGGTATTGCAGTACGAGCGCATGCTCAGTGATTTTGACACTTGGGCGAGCTCACTCAGCGAGGTCCTGGATATTCCCCTGACCCAGCAACGGCGAGATGGTTTGTGGGCATTATCCGGATTGGGGCAGGCAGCGCAGGGCGAGGGTAGCCACATCCGTAACCGGAATCCTGGACAGTTTCTGGGCCTGAAACCTCAGACGTTGGAGCAGGTCAACCAGCGGTTGAGCAAGATCATCCCGGCCTTGGGATATTCGCTATAAGGCCTTGGGTGGCTTACGCGTCTCCTCTATAAGGCGCTTCACCGTGGAGTAGTGCCCTTGGGCCGCGAAACTGCTGACGCAGCATTTCGTAGACATAGCGGCTGTTGTTGAGCAGATAGCGTCGCCACAAACGCTGCGGATCTTGGAGCAACCGATGGAGCCACTGCAATCCCCAGCGCCCCATCCAGGCCGGTGGCGGAGTGAGCAGATTGGCGTAGTAGTCGAACGCGGCACCAACCGCAATGCATGGGGCTGGAATCAGGTCTCTGTGCTCGTACAGCCAGATGTCTTGCCGGGGCGTGCCCAGACCGACAAAGACCAGACGTGCGCCGCTGTCGCGGATGGTTTGTGCAATGTGGGCTTGCTCGGCAGCTGAGATTCTTTCGTAGCGCCCGGCGTGCATGCCCGCGATCTTGAGCGCAGGGTGACGTTCCGCGAGCTGCACGAGCATGCCTTCAAGAGCTGGTGGGTTGCCACCGTAAAAGTAGCAGGGCAGGCCCAACTGTTCCGCATGACTGATGAGATCGCTCATCAGTTTGGGGCCGTAAACACGTTGCTGTAGCCGGACTCTGTAGAAGTGGTTAAGCGCCCAGCGTACCGGCTGTCCGTCACAAACTTTCAGCGAAAGTGCGTTCAGTCGTTTCTGGTGGTCTGGATTGTTGATAGCCGCCACCAGGCTGTAACTGGCCAGACATGCAACGCTTAGATACTGTTGTTGCTGAGCGCTGTCTAGAACGGCCTGAATGGCTTGCTCGGGCTCGCAGGCGTGAACGTTCACGCCGAGCAGATTGTGCGCCGGGATTGCGTTCTTCAAGACAGCAACTCCTGATAGAGCGCGGTGAGTGCCCGTGCGTTTTGTCTTGGTTCGTGGAGCTGGTCAACACTGCTTGGGGCATGGTCGCCCCAGCGCTCCAAGGTCGGGTTGGTTGGTTGAAACAACTCAAGCAGAGTGGGGCCCCACTGATCTGGGTTGAGCTGCAAGCGCAAACCGTTGAGTTGCGGTTTGACCATGTCATCAGGGCCACTGCCAGCAAACGTTACAACTCCCACGCCATGGCTTAAAGCTTCGAGCACTGAGAGGCCGAAGGTTTCCCGCCAAAGAGAGGGCATCAGCAACAGGCGCGCTTGGCTCAACATGTTCATAGTGTCGGTGCGTGCCAACTGCCCATGCAGACGCACCCGCTGCGCCAGCTGCGGGTCTGTGTTGAGCAACTGGTGGAGCTGCGGCTCTAACGGGCCCGAGCCGACGACATCTAAACAGGGCGCCTGCGCCCCCATGCTCTGCCAAGCTTTCAGCAAGGCGAGAACGCCTTTTTCCTCATCAAGTCGTCCAATGAATATGGCATCACGCGTGCGCTCGTGCCAGGGCAAAGGTGTGCGCGTTGGTGGCGGCCGGAAATTGGGCTTGATGCGCATGCGCTGCGTCGCTATGCCGGCCTGGCACAAGGTTGCATATTGAGCCTGTGATAAGGCCAGGAAGCGATCTATGAATTGGCTCTGGCGTCGCAGGCTTGCCACAAAGGCGGCTGCCACCAAGGACGCGATAAAGCTCTTGCGGTAGCAGCGAAAGCGCACCCCCCAAGTGAGCTGCCCGGCCTGGCAGCGGTAGCACGGCGAATGTTCACGAAACGCCGTGGCGTTGCTGCAAAACCAGCGATAGTTGTGCAGGGTCATAACCACTTTGGCGCCTGCGGCGTGAGCCTGCGGCAGTATGCTGGGGCTGATGTTTGGAAAGAGATTGTGGACGTGCACGATGTCGGGCTTGAGCGTCCTGACATGGCGTTTAAAGCGTCGCGCAACCAGCGGATTCCAGGGCGCGAGCATAGCGCTCAAATATTGCGAAATGGTGCTGTGCTGGTCGGCTTGAATGATGAACTCTGAGACCTCCACACCCTGCTCGGCGAGCACCTGTCGTTCCATCTCAACGACCCGGTTTTCACCGCTGGGGTTGCTGCGGCGATAGCCGCTGTGAACCAGCATGACGCGCAGCTTGCGAGGTGAGTGCATTAGTCGCGGATCTTTTCGATCGTCGCGGTGGTGGATATGCCAGGTGTGCGGGGCAGGTATACGACCTCGCACAGATCCCGCAACGCATCAAATTTTCCCGCCCAATCGTCGCCAATCACGAAAACCGCGGCGCTATGTTCGAGAATGTAGTCACGCTTACGCTCCAGCGACTCTTCCACGAACACGTCGTCAACCATGCGCAAGGCTTTGATTAAGCGCATGCGCTCATGCAGTGGGTAAATGGGCGTGCGCTGCTTCTTCTCCGCCGATAGCTCATCGGTTGAAACGCCAACAACCAGACGGTCGCCCAGTGCGAGGGCCCGTTCTAGGATGCGTAAATGGCCCACGTGCAACACGTCGAAAGTTCCGAACGTAATGACAGTTTTCATGGAAACAGCACGGCTTAATAATCCTTGAGCTTAGCGTGCTTGGTTGCGGCAAACCAGCGCCAAGCAGCCCGCCGGTTGAGCGATGCTGCTAGTGGTTGGAAGGCGGCGAAAACGCGTATGATGCTGACACAACCCGCGTCTATGCAGCATGCTGTGAATCAGTGGTGCTGCCCTTGGGGCAGGAGGTAGCGGGGGCTGGAGACAAGGATGACATCTCGGGGTAATCGATGACGAGTCGGCCGTTGCGGTTGAATCGTATCTGGTCGCCATGGACGCCTTTAGTGGTGCTGGTGGACGGTGTCGTTGTGTGGAGCAGCGGCATGCTAACGCTGTGGGTCCTGGCAACGTTTTTCGGGCGAACGGGCGTGTGGCCACCGCCCGAGTCGTGGCGCGTGCTGATTTGGACCATGGCGTTCGCCTATCCGGTGACGATGCAGTTCTTGGGCTTTTATCGCCCGGTGCTTGAGCCTTTGATGTGGCCACAGATTCGTCGCCGCATGAGTGCCTGGGTGATCTCAGTGGTTCTGCTGCTGGTTATGTTGTTCGTAACCAAGAGTGGGGCTGAATTCTCGCGTTTGTGGGTCGGCAGCTGGTTTGTCAGTGTCGGGCTGCTGCTCATGCTGGAAGCATGGGTTATGCATCGTGTACGCCATGCGCGGCATCAGCGAGGTCAAGGTGTTCGGCGCATTTTGCTGGCCGGAAGCGGCTCTTTGGCCGCTCACGCATCCAAAGCTTTGCAGGTTAACCCCTGGGCTGGCTTGCGTGTCATCGGTTATCTCTGTGAGGGAGACCGTTCGTCGATGCCGGAGGATGTGCCATGTCTGGGCAGTCTTGATGATGTTGAGAGCGTGATTTCGACCCGAGAAGACATTGATGAAGTATGGCTGGCCTTGCCGGTGACCCGCGAAAGCCAAATTCACAATGTACTGAGGACCATGCGTGAGCATTTGGTAGACGTGCGCATGGTTCCGGATATTTTCATGTATGACCTGGTCAATCGCGATGTCGATGAAGTACTTGGTCTGCCTGTCATCGGGTTGACCACCAGTCCTCACCGTGGGCTGGACTTGGCGCTCAAGCGTTTGATGGACATTGTTGGTTCCATACTGGCGCTGTTGGCTTTCGCGCCGATCATGTTGGTGTGTGCGCTTGCGGTTTATCTCAGCTCTCCAGGCGGCATGCTGTTTCGACAGCAACGCCACGGCCTGGATGGAAAGGCGTTTAGCGCCTTGAAATTTCGCACGATGTATGTGGGCGGTGACGACGGTCCAAAGTACCGCCAAGCCACACGCGATGACCCACGGATCACACCGGTTGGTCGGGTGTTACGACGTTACAGTTTGGATGAGCTCCCACAACTATTTAATGTGCTGATGGGCGACATGTCCCTGGTTGGCCCCCGGCCTCACCCGGTCAATATGAACATTACTTATTGGGATGATATTGATCGCTATGCGCTGCGCCACAGGGTTAAGCCCGGTATCACCGGGTGGGCTCAGGTGCATGGGTTGCGCGGTGAAACCAGTGATGTGCGGATGCTTGAGAAGCGCATTGAATACGACCTGTTCTATATCGATAACTGGTCACTGACGCTGGATATCAAGATCCTGTTTCATACCGCGTTTGTGATTTGGTTTCAGCCAACGGCCTATTGACCGCGTGCTGCCACGTCCCTGTAGGCGCGTCGCTAGCGCCAACAGCGTGACGAAATATGCCACGTACGCGGGGATGCGAAAGTTGAACTCAACGGTGGCGTGGAGCAGGCCGGCGGCGATGACGGCCAGCACAGCGGCACCGCTTGCGCGTCGCCAGCTGCGTCGTTCGCGCAGTGCCGCAGCGGCTCGCAGTGCGTGATAGAGCAGCAGTACGCCGAGCAGCACAAGTCCCGGAATTCCGACTTCAATCCAGAATTCGTAATAGTCGTTATGTGCGTGGCGGAAGCTGCGCTCAAAGCCCTCGGGGCGGACGGATTCCTGAAGGATAGGGTAGCTGCCCAGGCCCGCTCCGATGTGCCCGAAGCGGTTGATCAGCTGATGTGACATATCGTTCGCCACAAAGCGCACCTCGGACTCATAGTCCGTCTGCTCGATGCGCTCCATCACCCGTTCCAAGCCATACCGCTCGCTGACCAGCAGCACATCTGCGACAGCAATCGACACAAAGAGCAACAAACCTTTGCCGAAGCTGGCCGCGCGCCGGGTGCTGAGCAACCAGGCCAAGGCGTACACGGTGACCGCCAGTGCGAGGGCCGCATTGCCCATTCGGGATTGTGAGAGAACGACACCGACCACAATCACGAGCAGAAGGACTCGAAACAACACCAGTTCGCTGGTGAGCAGGTCTAACAATGCGCGTAGCCGTGCTCGCATGCTGCCTGCACTATTGGGATCGTTTTTGCGTCCCAGAATCAGTCCCAAGCCAGCGCAGAAGCCTAAACATAGGAATGCGGCAAAATGATTGCGATTGGCGAATGTTCCTGTCGCGACCCCTTGATGCGCATTGGCCGGGTCGAGCAATGGGTGTCCTATTCCGGCCAAGAGATGCAGAGCGCCATAGACCGCCTCTAGAGCGGCAGCGAGTGTGATAACGCTGAGTACCCGACGCACGCTGGTTTGGTCGTGGGCGATGCTGAGCGTCGTCAGGTAGACGATAGCGTAAGTCACACTCAGCACGACCAGCTCGAGGCCACGTGCCGGCACCAATGACAGCGAATAATGCGCTTGTCCGCCTGCCTGCGCGACCGCTTGGTGGTAGGCAAACGCTTGAGGCGATAGCCGAGCCAGCAGGTCAGGTGGTAGCGGAATAAGCTGGAATACAAGCCACCCGAGCCAAGCAGCCCAGAGAATAATGCCCATCGTTGGTAACGCTGGGCGCTTGGTGTTGGTGCTGCCCAGTGACGACAAGATCAAGCTGAGCGCACAAAACACCAGCAGGATCATTGGGGGGGCATCGGCATTGCCGCCGCGATAGATCGGTGTAATCAGCAGTCCGGCGTAAAACATCCATGATGCGAGGCGTGTGCTCATGGTGTCGCAAAGCCCGCCTGCTGGCACCACTTGCGGACGTCCGCATTGGCGTTGGCACTGTGGCATGCGGCTTCATACGCAGGCAGTCGAACGCACCAGTCTTTGAGTTCATCATGAACGCGGGGGATTGAGCACAACGGTTTCGCGACACCGCTGCGGTTGGCGTGGTAACCCAGCAAGCGTGGGTGGCTTAACGCTAATGTGAGGTGCGCGTTCCACGATTGGCGCGTTGCCTCTGATGCGCTGGACCAGTTGTATGCAGCGATCACGGACTGTTCAATCGCGTTCTCAATCGATTGCGGGTACAGCGCAAGACTGCGCGCAACGGCCTGTTCCAGCGCGTCGCCTTGATGCCGGTAGCGTTGCAAATCAACGGCATAACGACTCCAGTAGCGCCCGTTGGCGGGGTTCAACGCCAGACGTGCCAAGTGTGCGTCACGCATGGCTTCAAAACTTTCACCCCGTCTGAGCGCGACGCGTGTGTCCAGCGCGTCTTGACCTAAGGCGAGTGCGACCGGGACTGAGGCGCCGAGTTGACGAGCATGTTCTGCGTCTTGTCGATACCAGTCCAGCAGGTTCTGATGAAACACGTGCCCAAGAATCTGCACCAGGGCCAACCCAAGAGCAACGAGCCCAAGACCGAACTGGATGCTGGAGAAGCCGCCCTGAGAGTCCTGTTTGCGTCTAGTATCGGTAGCCGTAGTAGCCATAGTAAGAGCCACCACGCTTCAGGGAAATGCTGTTAAGGACGAAGCCCAGAACCGGTGCTTTGACCACGTTGAGCTGGCGCAAGGCACTTTGCAAGGCACTTTTGTGCGTGCGATGAGAGCGCGCAACCAGCAGAAACGCATCGGCATGCGAAGACAGGTGTAACACGTCGCTGGAGGCCCCCAGAGGCGGGGTGTCAATGACCACATAGCGGTAATCAGCGCGCGCTTTGTCAAGCAGCTGCACAAAACCATCCGAGTCGAGCAGCATAGCAGGGTTCGCCGGGACCGCGCCTGCCGGCAGGATGTCCACTCCCGAAACCTCATCATGGACCACAGCGTCCTCAAACGAGCACATTTGATTGAGCACGTGCGTCAGGCCTTGACGGTCACGGTTACGCTTGTGTCCGAACTGCTCGGAAATGCGTGAACGGCGCATATCCGTGTCGATAATCAGCGTGCGGTCATTGGTTGCGAACGCTGCAGCAAGTGCCGACGATAGTGTGGTCTTACCTTCACCCGGCTCGGTGGAGGTGACTACGATGCACTGCAGTTTGCCGCCAAATCCCCCCAGAGCAACGGCCGTTTTCAGGCTGCGCACGCTCTCGGCGAAAGGAGTCTTGGCATCAGCTGCAAAATAATGCGCCGCTTTGTCGAGCTTTTTCGCGGGTTGAATGGCCGGCACCACACCAACCACGGGGTGATGACCAAAGGCTTCCAGGTCTTCAACCGTTTCAATGCGGGTGTTCAGCAGTTCTTTAAGCAATACAGCCAGAACGGTGAAAATCAGCCCGAAGCCGCCGGCGATCAGCGCGATCTTGGCCGTTTCTGGTTTGTGCTTCTTGGTTGGCGGATAGGCTGGGTCCGCGATACGTGCATTGACCTCGGCGCTAGAACTGTTGTTCTGGACCTCTTTAAAGCGCGAAAGAAACAAGTCGTAGAGCTGCTGATTGCTGGTTACTTCGCGCTGCAGTTGCCCGATCTCGAACTGCTTGCGATCCAGCTCTTTGAGCCGCTGGCGAACGGAGGCCACCTGGTTCGCTAACTGTTGTTGATTACGTCGCGCGATGTTGTATTGCGATTCGATACTGCGCGCTTTGATCTGTAACTGGGCCAAGTACGACTGACGTGCTGTTTCCAGGCTGGCACGTGCTTCGGCCATGCTGGGGTGGCGAGCGCCGTAACGTTTTTCCAGTGTTTGCAGACGGTTTTGCTCGGTGAGAAAACGCTCGGTGACATCGTTGACCACGGGGTCGAGCAGCAAAGCGCTGATACGCGTCAGCGCATCTGGATCATCGCCGGCGTTGCGAATTTCGCGGAAGGTGCTTTCCAGCGACGTGGTTTCGCGTTGAGCTTCGCGCAAACGTTCGCTGAGGTCGCGAAGTTCCTCTTCGAGCAAGCCCCGTGAGCCGCCGACATTCACGATGTCTGCGCTGTCACGGAATGACTGCAGTTGGCCTTCGGCATCACGCAGGGAGCCAGAGATTGTGCCCAGCTTTTCGGTCAGCCACGTGGTGGCTTTACGGTAAATCTCCAGCCGGGCCTCAAGCAGCTCTTCGATATAGAGATCAGCCAGCGCATTGGCCGCATCGGCCGCGAGCTTCGGATCGCGTGAATCAAAGTGCACCTGAAAAAGTGTTGATGAGGTCGCCAGCTCAACTGAAATGGCTTCTTGTACGCGTGCCAGCACCCGTTCGCGAATAGCATCGCTGGTTTCCGCGTCCAATGGCGGTGGTGGGGGCATAAACGGCAGCATGCCGAGCCACGTCTTCAGCGTGTAAGCAAGGTTAGGACCGCGCTCAGAGAACTCTTCAACATTCTCCAGTTCGAGCCTGTCAATCAACCGGATCGCCAGCTTGCGTGATTTGAGTATCAGCGATTGGGTCACGTAGTACTGGTAGCTGCCGTACCCCGGATCATAGACCTCATTAATTTCCGAGACGGTATTGACGGGTTTGGGGTCCAGTTGCAGCCACGCAGTGGCACGAAAAATCGGGGTTTGGCTGAGTGCCAGATACAGCCCGATTAATGCGAAAGCCAGCGGGACACAAATCAAACCGACCAGATTCTGACGAATCAGCGAAACCACATCGGAAACGCTGATCAGGTTTGAGGTGGTGGAGAGTGAGTGGCCAACCTGTCCGGAGGCGTGCGCGGGTGAGTTCAGAACAAGCGCTCCTCAATAGTGACGATGTCGCCCGGGTAAACGAAGGTGTCCGGAGTTGCTCGGAACCGCTGATCTGGCCCCGATGCGTTGCGCTGTATGTAATATTTCTCCGCTGCAAACCGGGTCAGGCCACCGGCTACGGTCGCGGCTTGCTGTGCGGTCAAGCCAGGCGTAAAGGGATATTCGCCCGGCGATTTGACTTCACCACCGACAAAAATCGGCTTATACGCCACAACCGTGGCGCGAACGTCCGGAGATACCAGAAAGCCTTGGGCTAGCCCTTTTTTGATGCTGCGTTCCAAATCGGCAGTGGTGGTGCCCGATACCGGTACGCGGCCAAGCAACGGATAGTTGATTTTTCCATCTGATTCGATGGTGAAGTCGCCGCTCAGGTCTGATTCCTGAAAAACCTTGATCTGAACGCGATCTCCAATGTTGAGTCGATAGACCGCAGCCTGGAAGGACGATGAGGGCGCAGCTTGAGAAGTTGCGGTTTGCGAGGGCGGTGGCGGCGTGCCGGCGCATCCTGCGAGCAAGGCGACGCAAGAGGCCAGCGCCGCAAGCAGCGACGTGGTTTTAAAGGGCATCAATTCAATTTGGCTTCCAAGCCAATCATTGCTGAGTTGGTTTCGAATTGTTCGCTGACGTTAACCGCATCACGATCAAGATAACGTGACGACACGTAGATATTCAGGCCACGGTCCAATTGATAGGCAAGGCGTCCAGTCACGCTGACAACATCATGTTTCTCTGTGGCGCCCACAAAGTCGCGTTCGGAATAGGCGAGCACGAGAGCGGTGCTCCACCGATAAGACCAAACTTCCGACCACTGCAGACGAAAGGTTTGCGCATCAATGTAAACCGCGTCGAACCGGTAAGTGGGCGTATACTCGCGAGACCCGGCTAGGCTCAAGGTTGTGCGCTTGGTCGGGCTCCAGGTAATCGATGCGTCGTAGTAACTCGAATCGATATCGCGTACCGCTGAGCTGTCCGGCATCCACTTCCCTTGACCGATTCGAATGTCGCCGGATGTTTTGGCGGTTGCTGCCCAGCGGACACCAATCAGGCCTACAGCGGCATCGCCAGAACGATCAATAGTGCCGGCTTGCACTTGGTCATATTCCAATTCCAGGAATGTACCCTGGGCCAGGACGGACAGCTTGGGACTGAAGTGGTAGAGCAAAGTCGCCGAGGCAGAGTTGAATTGACGATCAAGGAACTGAGTGCTGGTCTCGTTGGTTTGATACTCACGCATCAGTGATGCGTACTCCAGTTCAAACCCGAGATGCGAAGACTCGGCTTGTCCGCCAACCAGGGCCACGGAGCCTGTGTATTGCGACCACTCGTCCAAGGTCTGATTCTGTGACGGCTGGCCTTCGGTGCGGGCCGTGCCGAACGGGTCATGCCCGTACTCGGCTATCCCGGTGAAACCGAGCACCAGGTTTCGAGGCAGCTTGAAGTTAATGGCGGCAGAACCCAGACCGTCCGAGTAGTTGTCTTCGTTGCCGTAATTGTAGGCCGCGAACTCACCTTTGGCGGTCAGGCCAATCGTGGTTGTGGCGGAGTCGCGTGTGTACTCGACGGTCGGGCTGAGAATGGCGCCTGTGACAGCACGTTCGTTGCTCGACTCGTAATAAAAGTTGTCTGAGTAAGTGCCTTCCAGCCCCAGTTTGATTTCAATGTTACTGGCGCCCTGAGCCGAGGCGCCGGAGATATGGGCCACCCCAACCGCACACGCAGCGGCGGTACATTTCGCCCATGCGAGAGCTTGCGAGCGAGACGCTCTTTCCAGTGACATGGTGATAATTCTCCTAAGACGTCAATGAGCGTTACGACGGGCTTACAGGTGGGTCGGGCGACGGTGACGGGTCAGGTGGGTCGCTGGGTGTCGGCGTTGGGCTTGCTGTCGGTTGCGGTGAAGCTGTTGGCGTTGCGCTAGGCGTAGCCGTGGGTGAGGCGCTGGGTGTCACAGTGGGTGACGGTGTTGCTGTAGCCGTTGCGGTAGGTGTCGCGCTGGGAGTCGGTGTCGGTGTGGCCACCGGAGTTGGCGAAGGCGACACCGGAATACCTGGCGGTGTGGCCGTGGGGCCACCGATGGGTTGGTCCGGGTCAGGAATACCGGTGCCCGGGACACGGATATCGATGTTGACGTCAATGTCGACGCCGGGCGGGATCGTACCGCCAGTGGTGGGCGGCGCTGACGAATTTGGGATGAAAACGATATCGCCGGGTTCCAGCAGGTGGGTGCCAGAGCTGTTTGAGAACAGCACAATGCCACCGGCGACATTGATGTAGGTGCCAATGTCAGCGCCAGAGACTTCTGCGCCTCCTGGCAGGCTTTCATTCAAAACGAATACGCTGAACTCGCCCTGCATGGCGTTGATCATGCCGCTGGGAGTATTGATCACGAAGTTGGCTGGATTGACACTGCCTATCGCCCCGGAAATGACACTTATCCCGCCCTGAATGAGGTCGATAACAAGTTGTCCAAAACCGGTGTCGCTGCCACTTGGCACATAGTTGAACTCACTAATGCGCAAGATGCTGCCGCTTTTCATTCGGAAGAGGGCTCCGTCGTTTAGGCGCAGTGCTTTGCCTGAGAGCTCTCCGGTGGTCAGCGTATCGCCGACTTGAACAGCCATGCCAGCAACGCTGTTCATGAGCCGGTCACCCCGTTCAGTGGTCGCGGACCCTGACACGTCTTGAATCTGGCCGATCTCTGCCAATGCTGTGGTGCTGAAAGCCAGCATGGCCAAAGCCAGCAGTGTGGGCTTGGTCGATTTCCGCATGGCGCCTCTCCTGTTCGCCGTGTTGCTTTAGGCCTTTGGCCCAGCAACAGTAGTACTTCGCCAGCGCTAGCTATTCCCCCTGTGGATGGCGAGCGCACCTTGTGCGCCGGTAGTCCTCATCCTCAAGATTTTGTCGGACTTTTCGCACAAGTATTCTAAGTATAGACACAATCAATGGCTTGCGGCTATTCGCTCAAAACATAGCTTTCCAGCACGCGTGATCCGGCGATCTGCTCGGGGGTGAACGGGTAGTCCACCCATTGTTTGGCGGAATAGGCCTGGGTCATGTCGTTGTAGTAGGGCGAGGCGGGGTCGGTTGATTGCGAGTAGGTGACGAAGCCTTGGGCATTTGGTGCGCCACTTTGCAAATCCCAGGTCACAGCCTGGATGTAGCTGTTGCCGTAGGTCACCGGATAACCGGAGTCGCCGAGCGCGCCTGACGAGGCAATCGTGAATGAACCTTCAAAACCTTCGCCCCCGAATATCGGGATCTGGCCGTTGACGCCGGAGCGTTGTATGTCGCCCATCGGTGCATCAAGTGCAAACGATGAGTTTGTGACGCTGGCTACCGCGTCAGCGAAAGCCGTTTCAACGAAGGGGTCGAGCACATTGAGCGTGCGCGGCGTATTGACCGGATCATTGGCACTAAACGGCGTGAGCCACTTAAGACTGATCAGGTCCACCGGCAAGGGGATATCGGAGTTGCGCCAGAATTCGCGCCAGATGTGGCCGCCGACCGAGTCCAGATTGTTCTTACGATCCCAATTGGCCAGGACGTCACATGCCGCGCTGATGTTGACCAGCCCGCTGGTGCCCAGGGCAAAGCCTAGCGGGCAGTACGTTGCAAGTACGGCATCCAGGCCCAGCTCGGCGGTATACACCTGAGAGTCGAGCACCACATCCTTGAGCAGGTCAAAGGTAAAACCGGGAGTGTCATCCAGTCCGTCGCTGCCATCCAGCCTGCGTTGGACCTGCAGCATGCACAGGCGTGTCCGCATTGAGCGGGCGCTGCCTTCATCACCAATGATCGCCGCGTAGCCTGTGATGGGTTCTTCGGGGTTGCTCAACCAGTAAGAATCGTTGCAGTTGTGAACCCAGTCGTTGCGCTGGAGCTTGGGCAAATTGGCCGCGCCGAATATGCCCGGGACGGGGGCGTCGTCGTCGTTGTCCCACTCACACGCTGAGCGTGAACCCTGCAGGATGGGCAAACCCGGCATGAGCAGGCCGAGTGCGGTTTGCAGAGGTTGCGCGCCGCAGCTTGTGACCTTGCTGTCCGGCACGTTGGGAACCACGGTGACGTCGCCGTAGTACACGCCCTGGCCCGGGCCAGTCGCCACAGTATTGACCCAGGGTACGCCGAGCACTGAGGCATGCAGGTCGATGAACTCATCCAGGCTCTTGGCGCGGTTCCAGCGGAAGAACTGGTTCATCAGGCGGTAGTTCTCAGCGTTGGCGTCGCGCAGGGTATAGGCCTTGAGCGGGGTCCATTCCAGGATCGGTAGTCCCGAGACCTGCATTTCCAGCATCGGGCCGTAGTGCGAGCTGTACAGCGTGCGGGTTTCGCTGCTCAGACTGCCATCGTCTTCAAGAATCTCGACGCTGATCTCGCTGGCCTGCATGTCGCGAAGTTCGCCATCGTAGAAATATTGTGTCGGATTGAGCGGGTTCAGATCGAGCTCGTAAAAGCTGAAGCGATAAGCCGTCGAGACCGTATGGCTCCAGGCAAAATGTTCGTTGAAGCCGATCAATGCGGCGGGTACGCCATACAGGCCGGCACCCATGATGTTGGTCTCGGGCAGGATGCCGTGTGCCAGATACAGACGCTCGGTGCCCTGCCACGGGAAGTGCGGGTTCCCGAACAGCATGGATGAACCATCCTGGGTCGCTTCCGGCCCGAGCGCATACATATTCGAGCCAATGGGTAAGCCGCCGGCCAACGGCACATCGGCCGGGTCAAGCTGGCCAATCTGTTCTGCGCTGGCCGGCACCAGCGGCAGGTTGTTCAGTCCCGGTGGGGCTGCCGTGGCGATTTCGCTGACAAATACAGATGAGGACGCTAGCACCGCCAGGCGATAGAAACGCCGGAACATGTCATCTTCGCTAATCGGTCCTATCCATTCGGCATCCCGGCAACTCGCGTGGCGCCCCGGATGTTGGCCTGCACGCAATTCGCGTACGTAGCGGTTGTAGCCTGCGACGAAACCTCGGGTGGCCTGCAAGGCTTCCGGGTCTGATTCAGCGCGAATGGTGGCGACGATCTCCGGGGTGGCCACCAGCGACCAGAAGAAATCGGATTCGACATTGCTGCTGGTATTGCCGTTGGCCGGAATCGTGTAGGTGCCGTCGCGGCCCAGGTAACGCGCACGTTGGCCACGAATGGTCAGCAGGTCCTCGGCCAGGACGCACAGGTTGTCCTCGGCATGAACATAGCCGTAGCCGTAGCCGTAACTGGCAAAGTTATCCGCGGTGATGTGTGGAATGCCGTATTCGGTGCGCTTGATGCTGGCGTGGTAAGCGCCGCTGCTGGCGCTGTCATCACGACCACCGTTGCAGGCGCTCAGGCCGAGGGTAAATACAGCAGAAATGGCCAGCACTCGGCCGGCGTGTGACGTCCTTGACATGTTCTCCTCGCGTCCGACTCTGTGTGGTCGGTCTTGTGCGTACTTTAATGCGCCGCAGCCCGGTGGGCTGCGACGTGTGCAGCAGCGCGTCAGGCCTGAATCCGCCCGGCGCGCGTTGGTTGGGTTACTGGTCCCAGATGACCTTTTGACGGGCCGCGTACCAGGTTTCGATCTTGGGCTCGTAGTGCTGCTCCAGCACGTTGCGCTTGATCTTCATGGTCGGGGTCAGGAAGCCGTTCTCGATACCCCACTGCTCTTTCACCACCACCGCGAACTGCATGCGTTCGTGATGATCCAGCGTGGTGTTGACCTCATCGATCAGCTGCGAGATTTCCTGTTCAAGCTCGGCGCGCCCTTCGCTGCTGGTTGCCTGGGCCTGGGCTTCCTCGCACAGCATGATCTGGGCAAAGGTGGCCGGTTGATTGGCCCCAGCCACGCACACGGCCTCAATGGCCGGATGGTTGACGATCTTGTTCTCGATCGGTGCCGGAGCCACGTACTTGCCCTTGCTGATCTTGAACAGTTCCTTGACCCGGCCGGTGATCTTGAGACGACCGCTGGCGTCGATCTGACCCATGTCGCCGGTCTTGAGGAAACCGTCGTCGGTGAAGCTCTCGCGGGTTTTTTCCTCGTCCTTGAAGTAGCCGACCATGTCGGCTGGACTCTTGATCAGAATCTCGCCGTTGTCGCCGATCTTGGTGACCACGCCGGGGTTGTTGGTGCCGACCGTGCCGACCTGCGCCTCACCCGGTTTGTTGAAGTGCGAATAGGCCATGTTTTCGCTCATGCCATAGCCTTCGAGCAGCTCCAGACCCAGGCTGCGATACCAGTTGATGGTATCGGCCGACAGCGGGGCCGAGCCGGTCCCGGCGAAGCGCACATGCTGCAGACCCAGCTGAGTCAGGATCTTGTTCTTGACCTTGCTGCCGAGCAGCGGAATCTTGAACAGCACTTTCTGTTTCTTCAGCGGCAGTTTGGCGCACACGCCGGCCTGGAATTTGGTCCACAGGCGCGGCACTGAGAAGAAGATGGTCGGGCGGGCACGTTGCAAATCCTGCACGAAGGTGTCCAGCGATTCGGCGAAGAACACCTGGCAGCCGCGGTAGATGGAGAGATTCTCCACGCACACGCGTTCAAACACGTGAGCCAGCGGCAGGTAGGACAGCAGGCGGTCATCTTCACCCACGCGCAGGCCCTTGGTTTCCATCAGGTCGGTCATGCTGCTGCCGCACACGCGCAAGGCGTTGAAGTTATGCATAACCCCTTTGGGCTGACCGGTGGAGCCCGAGGTGTAGACGATGGTGGCCAACTCTTCCATGCCCCGGTCGGGCTCGCCCTGCAACGGCGCGTTGGCGGCGACGATGTCATCCCAGGACTGACCGTTGTTGGGCGGTGCCAGCGGCAGGTCGATCATCGGCATGCCCTCGGGCACGCCGGGTTTCATGTGATCCCAGTCATCCAGCTTGCCGACAAACAGCAGTTTGGATTCGCTGTGATCAAGAATGTAGGCCACGGTTTCCGCGTTCAGCGTGGGATAGATCGGCACGGTGCAGTGACCGGCCATCCAGATGGCCCAGTCGGCCATCATCCAGTGCGCCGAATTCTTGCCGATCAGGGCAATCTGCGAGCCAGCCGGCAGATCCAGCGATTGCAGGTAGGCGGCCATGCTGCGCACCTGGCGCATGGCTTCTTTCCAGGTGTATTCGACAACCTGGCCATTGCCCACCGGTTGGGTGAAATGGACCTTGTCGCCTGAGGTTTTTTCCCAGTGATAGAGTCGTGCCAGCGGCGTCTGGTTTTCCAGCGCTGTGCCCATGGATATCCCCCGAATTGAATATTAATTAGTGATAGACATGCCGTGACGCCGGCGTGTACTGAAACCCGCCTAAAGTGCCATGGTGCTGCGGTTGTTGTCCATATGTCAGGACTGTTCAGGCCGCATCGGTGGTTTCTGGCAGCGTGGCCAGTTGCTCGATCAGCGCCTGCACCTCATCCGGATCATGGGTGTCGATCAGGCGTTGGCCGACGGCACGCAGCTCGGCCAGATTGGATTCGCGGATGAGCTTCTTGACCTCCAGCACGCTGGAGGGGTGCATGGAAAACTCGGTCAGCCCCAGGGCCAGCAGCAGGCGCGTGTAGCGCGTATCGCTGGCCATTTCGCCACACATTGACACCGCGATGCCGCGCCGCTGCCCGGCTGCAATGGTCATGTAGATCAGGTTGAGCACCGCCGGGTGCAGCGGGTCGTACAGATAGTTGACCTCATCATCCACACGGTCGATGGCCAGGGTGTACTGGATCAGGTCATTGGTCCCGATCGAAAAGAAATCGGCGTGTGGGGCCAGCATGTTGGCCGCCAGTGCCGCAGCCGGCACCTCGATCATGGCGCCAACCTGCAGTTGTTCGTCAAAGGCCCGCCCTTCGTTGCGCAGTTCCTGCTTGAGTTCGTCGATCAGGGCGCGTGCGCGCAGCAGTTCATTGAGGTTGGAGATCATCGGCAGCATGACCTTGACCTTGCCGTGCGCCGAGGCCCGCAGCAGCGCGCGCAACTGGACCCGGAACAACTCCTCGTCCTTGAGACACAGGCGAATGGCGCGCAAGCCCAATGCCGGATTGTTGGGGGTCGGGCCCTGGATGCGGCCCGAATCAACCTGCTTGTCGGCGCCCAGGTCGAGGGTACGGATGGTGATCGGACCCTGCACCGCCTGGATGACGCTGAGGTAAGCCTGATACTGCTCGTCCTCGTCCGGCGTGTCCTCGCGGTTCATGTACAGGAACTCGGTGCGGTATAGGCCGACGCCGGCGGCGCCGACGCCGTGCGCATGGGCGGTGTCGGCGGGCAGTTCGATATTGCACAGCAACTCGATGGGGTGACCGTCGGCGGTCACCGAGGGCACGTCACGCAACTGCTCCAAAATGGCCCGAAAGCGGGCTTCGGCGCGGTGGCGCTCCTCGTACTCGGCGCGTTCGCTGGCGCCGGGTGTGCCGATGGCTTCGCCGCGCTGGCCATCGATAACGATCTCGTCGCCGTCGTTGACCTGTCGGCGGGCATTGTGGACGCCGACGATGGCCGGCAGCCCCAGGCTGCGGGCCAGAATCGCGGTGTGCGACAGCGGACCACCATATTCGGTGACGAAGCCGGCCACGCCCTGCTGGTTGAGCAGAATGACATCGGCCGGCGTGATGTCGTCGGCCACCACCACGGCGGCTTCGTTCTGGGTCGACACATCCAGGGTTTTGTCGCCCTTGAGCAGAATGCGCTGAATGCGCACCACCACGTGCTCGACATCGTCCCGGCGGCTGCGCAGGTAGGCGTCGTCCATCTGCTCGAACACCGCGACCAGATTTTCGCGCTGCCGGTTGAGGGCGCATTCCGCGTTGATGTGCTCGCTGCGAATCATGTCGGTGACCGCATCCGACAAGGTGCGGTCATCCAGCATCAAAAGGTGGGCGTCGATGAACGAGGCAATGTCGCGCGGGGTGTCGGCCGGAATGCGCTCCCGGATGTTGCGCAGTTGCAGCTTGGCCTTCTGCCGGGCTGCGGTGTAGCGCTCGCACTCATCCTCGACCTCGGCCGCTGTGAGCTGGCGTTCGGGGACATCGAAGTCATCGCCATGCAGCTTGTGCACGCGGCCCAGTGCAATCCCGCGCGAAACGCCGATGCCCTGCAGATGCACGTTGCCGCCGCCCATGCGCGATCAGGCCTCTTCGCCGAAGCGCTCGGCGATCAGCTGGGCGATGGCGTCGAGCGCCTGCTCGGCATCGGGGCCGTGGGCGTCGACCTGAACCTGAGTGCCCTGAGCAGCGGCCAGCATCAGAACGCCCATCATGCTTTTGCCGTTGACCTGACGGTCGCCGCGGCGCAGCACCACGTCCGCATCAAACTGTCCGGCCAGGGTGACCAGTTTGGCCGCAGCCCGGGCATGCAGCCCGAGCTTGTTGACGATGGTCAGTTCACGGCTGAGGGCGGGGGTAGGGTTGCTCATTGGTGCCGGTCCTCGCACAGCATGACCCCGCGCTGTCCGCCTTCGACGGCGGTCCGGGCAAGGGCGTCCAGCTTGAGTTTGGGGTAGTTGTAGATGCGGATCAGCATCGGCAGGTTGACCCCCGCCACGACCCGGCAGCGGCCCGCCTGGGCGACCTTGTTGGCGATATTGCTGGGAGTGGAGCCGAACGCATCGGTGAGCAGCAGCACGCCATCACCCTGATCGAGCTTCTCCGTCAGGCGCAGGCCCTGCTTGACCAGCAGTTCCGGGTCCTGAACCGTGCGCACCTCGAGCACATCGGTGGCCAGGCTGAGGCGCCCGCCGAGCATTTCGGTGACGGTTTCGACCAGGTTCTGGCTCAAGCGGCCATGGGTGATCAGGAGTACGGCAACAGCCATGGTTATCGAATCTCGGTGTGGCGAACGAGAATTTTGAGGTCGGCATCGGCCAGTTCGCTGGCCAGTCGTTCGACCAGATAGACCGAGCGGTGCTGACCACCGGTGCAGCCAATCGCCACGGTTAGGTAATTGCGGTTTTGTTGCTGATAGGCCGGCAGCCAGTTCTGCAGAAAACCCAGAATGTCGCGGGCCATGGCCTGAACCGGGGCCTGTTGTTCGAGCCACTGACGAATGGCCGGATCACGCCCGGTCAGCTTGCGCAGTGAAGGCTCCCAGTGCGGGTTGGGCAGACAGCGCACATCGAACACCAGATCGACCCCGTCGGGCACGCCGTATTTGAAGCCGAAGGACTGCAGTTGCAGCATCATCTGGCTTTCGCTGTCGCTGGCCAGCGTGGTGCGGATACGCTCGCGCAGCTCGTGCAGGTTGGTCAGGCTGGTGTCCAGCGTGAAGTCAGCGATTTCCGCCACCGGCTCAAGCAGTTGTCGTTCCGCTGCCAAGGCATCACCGAGGCTGGTCTGGGCATTGGTCAACGGATGCTTGCGCCGGGTTTCGGAGAACCGTCGCAGCAGCACGTCGGTGTCGGCATGCAGGAACATCACCCGGGTGTGGAAGCCGGGGTTGGCCGCACGCAGGTTGCTGAGCAAATCCGGCACCTGTTCGATGTGTCCACCGGTGCGGGCATCGATACCGATGGCCATGCGATTGCAGCGCACATCGGTCTGCGCCAGGGCGCGCGGATGCAGGGTGCCGAGCATGCTCAGCGGCAGGTTGTCGATGCAGTAGTAGTTGAGGTCCTCAAGCATGTCGAGCACGATGCTCTTGCCCGCCCCCGACAGGCCGCTGACGATCAGCAGTTCCTGGCGTTGATCGACCATCAGAGGGTCGCGTTGAGACGTGCGGCCTGGCGGGCGGCGAGGTCGGCCGCCGCGTCATAACCGGCCTGCACGTCATGCCAGTGGCGCACCAGCGCTTCGACCGTTTCGGCCGAGCCGGGCAGGGTGGCGAGAAAATGATGCGGGCGTTTGAGGCCGAGGATGTCGTATTGCGGAATCGGCTCGCTCGGCAGCAGGGCCGGGCCGGGGCTTACCACCAGATCAATGCAGGCCTGCGTGCGCAAACGCTCAGGGCCAAACTGGCGGGCTACGTTGACCACAACACCGCAACGCAGGGCGAGAAATTCGGCGCATTCTTCAAGCCCCTGACCGCTGAGCTGCTCACCGTCGCGTTCGACCTGCACGGCATCGTCGCCGACAAAGGCGTGCCCACGGCTGATCAGTTCCAGACCCAGCTGGCTTTTTCCGGCGCCGGCCGGGCCGCTGATCAGCACGCCGCAACCGTCCACCTCAATGAGAACGCCATGCACCTGGCCGCTGGCCATGTCAGGCGCCCTGCGGGCTGGTCAACAATTTGTGCACGGTTTCGCTGTCGCCGGCCTGACGGATGGCGGCCAGATTGTTTTCATCGCGAAACATCTCCGCGATCTTGGCCAGAATCTGCAGGTGCTCTGCCGTCGCCTCCTGCGGCACCAGCAGACCAAAGACCAGGTCGACGGGCTGTTCGTCGTTGGCGTCATAGTCGATCGGCTGGCCCAGCTTGACGAAGGCGGCCACGGCCGACTCCAGACCCTTGAGGCGCCCGTGCGGAATGGCCACGCCGGCACCCAGGCCGGTGCTGCCCAGCTTTTCGCGATTGATCAGACTGGTCAGCACGTCCTTTTCCGAGACCAGCTCGGCGTGCGCGGTGAGCAGGCGGCTGACTTCTTCCAGTGCGCGCTTCTTGCTGGTGATGTCCGTATTGATAGTCACGGCACTGGGCTTGAGAAACTCGGCGAGATTCATGATGGATCCTTCGGTCGGGCTATCTTGTGTACGGCTTTATTCTGCCATCGGAAATAAAAAACGGTGGACATGATGCCATGTCCACCGTCGCGGTTTGATGACGCTTTAAAGCGTCGGCTTACTGCAGCTGTCCAGCGGCGGCGCGCAGGCCTTCACGCTGATGATGATCGGTGTGCTTTTCCTTGTGTTTACAGGTCTGGCGGTCGAGCTTGTCAATCAGCTTGTCGACGGCCTTGTACATGTTGTCCGACTCTGCCTCGGCATGGAGGTTGGCACCGCGGGCATGAAGCGTGGCTTCTGCGATGTGGCGGTCTCTCTCCACGGTGAGGATCACGTTGGCATCAATCATATTCTCGAAGTGTCGCTCGATGCGCTGCAGCTTGTTCTCGACAAACTCGCGCATGGGCGGCGTGAGATCGACGTGATGACCGGTGATATTCAGATTCATGTGTTGCTCTCCTGTAACGAGACGGATTCCGCAACCAGTACCGGTCATGCTCAACCGGTGAAACCGGCTGCGGTCTGTTTAGGCCATGCGTTTGCGCTCGTGCGACGGAGGAATGTTCATGCCTTCACGGTACTTGGCGACCGTGCGTCGAGCGACCTGAATGCCCTCATCTTTCAATATTTGGGTCAGACGGTTGTCGCTCAAGGGTTTGGCTGGATTTTCCTCATTGACGAGCCTGCGGATCATGGCCTGGATCGCAGTTGCCGAGCAGCTACCTCCTTCTGCCGTGCTCACGGCGCTAGAGAAAAAGTACTTGAGTTCATACAACCCACGCGGTGTATGCATGTACTTGTGCGCGGTGGCCCGGGACACGGTGGATTCGTGTATTCCGAGCTGTCCGGCGATGTCACGCAGCACCAGCGGGCGCATGGCCTCAGGTCCATATTCCAGGAAACCCCGCTGCCGATCAACTATTTCCTGTGCGACTTTCAGCAGGGTCTCGTTGCGGCTCTTGAGACTGTGCAAAAAGTACCGGGCTTCCTGCAGATGCTGTTTCAGCAGCTTCTGATCCGGACTGTTATCGGCACGTTTGACCAGATCTTGATAGGTGCCGTTGATTCGCAGTTTGGGCGCAATGTCGGGGTTGATGCTGGCCTGCCAGCGGCCTTCGATCTTGCGCACATAGACATCCGGCGCGACATACTGCTGCTCGTGCGGAATAAAACCGGCACCCGGGTCCAGGGTCAGCCCGCGCAGCAGGCTCAGAGCCTGTTCAAACGCCTCTTCGCTGACCTCCGGCCCGGGCAGGATATGACGCAGGCGCTGGTAAGGATTGGGCTGCCCCAGAGCATCCAGATGATCACGCACCAGGCAACGCGCCAGCGCCCGGCTGGGTGACTCCGGCAGGCTGGCCAGCTGGATCAGCAGGCATTCGCTGAGGTCGCGGGCGCCCACGCCGGAGGGGTCGCAAGCCTGCAGGCGCGCGAGCAGGGCATCCATGGCGTCTTCGCTCAGACCGCAGCGGGTGGCGATGTCGTCCAGCGAGATGTCTTCACCGGACAGAAAACCGCGCTCATCCAGCGCATCAATCAGATGATCCATGGCCAGCGCTTCGGCGTCGCTGAGATCTTCCAGCGCGACCTGGTCCTGCAGATGAGTCTTGAGATCCGGGCCGCTGTGAATATTGGCCTGACGGTAATCGTAAAGGGCCTGATCGGCTTCGCGGTCACCGCTGCTGGAGCCGGTGTAGACATCGTCCCACTCGAAGTCGTTGGGCAGCTCATCAGGGATTTGATCACTTTCGCCGACTTCGGCGTTGTCACGCGTTTCGCTGCTCGGGCGCTCTTCGCGCTCCTCATTGCTGACCGCGACTTCGACCTCGCCATCAGCGTCTTCGCGCTCGAGCATCAAATTGCCTTCCAACGCATCCTGGATCTCCTGTTGCAGATCCAGCGTCGACATCTGTAGCAGCTTGATGGCTTGCTGCAACGCCGGGGTCAGACTCAAACCCTGGCTGAGTTTCAGGCCCAGAGCGTGTTTCATGCAGGCAGTAGATGAGTGGACATGAGCCTATTCTACCGGGCAGCTGGCTCGGGTTGGCAAGGTTTTTGTATGCACAAACCGCAGGTTCAGGCGCTGCCGCAAAAGCCCTGCTGTCGCCACGCTTCGTAGACCACCACCGCCACGGCATTGGACAGATTGAGGCTGCGGTTGTCCGGGCGCAGCGGGATGCGCAGACGCTGCCCCGCAGGCAGGCTGTCGATCAGCGCCTGATCAAGGCCGCGGGTTTCCGGGCCGAACAACAGCGCATCACCCGGCTGATAGGTGGTGGCGTGGCTGCTCGCCGTGCCGCGTGTGGTCAGGGCGAACAGGCGTGCCGGATGGCCCTGTTCGGTTTCGATGGCGTGCAGGCAGTGCTCTAGGTCAGGGTGCAGCTGCAGGCTGGCGAATTCGTGATAGTCCAGGCCGGCACGGCGCAAGCGTTTGTCATCAACCTCGAAACCCAGCGGTTCGATCAGATGCAGGCGCGCGCCGGTGTTGGCGCACAGCCGGATGACATTGCCGGTGTTGGGCGGAATTTCCGGCTGAAACAGGATGACGTGAAGCCAGGCCATGGGTCAGGCCAGCGCCCATGCAGCCAGCGCCACGGCGAGGCTGCCGAGCAGGCCGTGCAGCAGCATCAGGGCGCCGGGAAAGGCTTGCTGACGCTGGCGTTTGAGAAACAGCAGCATGCCGGTGGCCAGGCTGAGGAAGATCACCAGCAGGCCTGCGCCATGAGTCGGCTCGTGCTGATCCAGGCCGAGCACCAGCAGGCCCAGCACCAGCGCGGCGGCGGCGCCGTGGGTAAAGATGCGCGCATCGTCCATGCGCATGGGTTGCTGGCGCCATTGGCGCCAGACCCACAGGCCGCTGAGTGCGGCTGCGCCGAGTGCAAGCAGTAGCGCAACAGCCATGGTCAATCGAGTGACAACTCGGTCACCGGACCCCAACCAAGCGATTCGAGTGCCTCGCGGTGGGCCGCCATATCGCCAATCAGGACCCAGGTCAGGGCATCCGGATGGACCAGTTTGCGCGCCCCGGCGCGCACTTCGTCCAGGCTCATGGCATTGAGCTGATCAACCAGCTGGTTGTAGTAGTCGTCGGGCAGGTCGAGGCTGAGGATGCGGGAGGCAGAGCCGGCCAGCTGACCCAGCGATTCATTGCGGCCGGGCAACGACAAGGTCTCATTGCGGACCACCGCGCGCAGCTCTTCAGCACGGATCGGGCGCTTGCCGGTGAGCTCGCGCAGTTCACGCTGGACTTCACGCATCGCCGCCACGGTCTTGTCACCTTGAACCCGGCTGTAGACGATGAACGGGCGTTGATCGTGGGCGCTGAAGATCGCGCTGCCAGCCCCGTAGGACCAGTGTTTGTCTTCGCGCAGATTCATGTTGATACGCGAGGTGAACATGCCGCCGAATGCGGTGTTGGCGGCCTGCATGGCGAGATCGTCGGGATCACGCGGCGAGGGCGCCAGATGGCCGGCCAGGATCACGGTTTGTGGTGCGCCGGGCTTGTCGACCAGATAGATGCGTTGCCCGGAGGCTAGCGCCTGCGTGGTGGCGTTGGGCGGTGCGCTGGCCTGGCTGCTGCGCCAGTCGCCAAAACGCGCTTCCAGCAGCGGTTGCAGGCGGGCCATATCGATGTCGCCGACCACCAGCAGCTGACTGTTCTGCGGTGCAATGCGCTGCTGGTAGAAGCGCACGACATCGTCGCGCTGGATGGCTTCAACGCTGTGCACATAGCCGCTGCCGGTCATGGGCACACCGTAAGGGTGATCTTCGCCGTAGAGCAACGGCGGCAGGATGCGCAAGGCGGCCTGGAACGGGCTGGCTTTTTCCTGGGCGATGCCGGCGAGTATGCGCGGGCGCAGACGCTCGATCTCTGCCGCTGGGAAGGTCGGGTTGCGGATGATGTCGCGGTAGATGTCGAGGGCGGGTTCAAGGCGCGTGCTGACCGCCGACAGGCTGACGCTGGCCAGATCCAGTGAGGCGCCGCTGGAGATGCTCGCCCCGAGGCTGTCGAGTTCACTGGCGATGTCCAGCGCGCTGCGCGTGGTGGTGCCTTCGTCGAGCATGCCCATGCTCAGCGTAGCCAGGCCTTCCATGCCTTTGGGATCGGCCGCGTAGCCGCCGCGGCTGAGCAGGCGCACCTCGACCAGCGGTAACTCGCGGCGTTCCAGCAAGACCACTTCCAGACCGTTGGACAGGCGCGCGCGCTGCATCGGCGGCAAGGTCAGCGGTTTGGCCTGGCCCGGTTCGGGCAGTCGACTGCGGTCGACATCTTGGCCGCTGGTGCGGCCGGGCGTGCTGGGTTCGACCCGCAGGCGCAGGTGGCCCTGGCCGAGCCAGGTTTTCAGGCTGTTCTGAACGCTGTGCGGGGTCGCCTCGCGCAGCCAGCTGAGCTCGTCTTTCCAGGCGCCCGGGTCGCCTGCAATAACGGCGGCGCTGGCCAGCAGATCGGATTTACCGCCGAAGCCACCGACCTGCTGCATGCCGCGCAGCATGCCGACATACAGCCCGGTGCGGCTGCGTTCCAGTTCTTCGCTGCTGGGGCCCTGAGCGATCAGTGTGTCGACCGCGTCAATGACGTGTTGCTCCAGCTCGGCAATGTCCTCGCCAGGGCGTGCGGTGACCCAGACCATGAACTGGGAGCCGAGCTCGCGCGGCAGCACGAAGGCACCGACATCGGTGGCGCGCTGCTGCTCGTGCACCAAGCTGCGATACAGACGGCTGGTTTTGCCATTGGCCAGCGCATCGGCAGCGGTCTGCAAGTGAATCAGGTCGCGGCTGAAGTTGGGGGCCACATTCCAGACAAAGTAGCTGCGTGCCTGCGGCACGTCGTCCTGCACGGTGACTTCACGGGTATCGGTCATCGGCGCGGGCCAGCTCTCGGCGCGTTGCAGGCGTGGCCCCGCCGGAATGTCACCGAAGTAGGCCTCGACCTTGGCCTTGGCCGTCTGCGCGTCGATATCACCGGCGATCACGATGACCGCATTGGCCGCGCCGTACCAGGTTTTGAACCAGTGTTTGACGTCATCCAGCGTGGCGGCGTCGAGATCCTGCATCGAGCCAATCACGCTCCAGGAATAGGGATGGCCTTCGGGATAGCTGTACTGCGGGATCAGATCCCAGATCTTGCCGTAGGGCTGATTTTCACGCTGGCGTTTCTCGTTCTGGACCACGCCACGCTGCTCATCCAGCTTGGCCTGGTCGATGGCGCCCAGCAGGTGCCCCATGCGATCTGATTCCAGCCACAGCAGGGTGTCGAGCGAGGGCGTCGGCACATTGGCAAAGTAGTTGGTGCGATCCGCGTTGGTCGTGCCGTTGAGGCCGGTGGCGCCGACATTCTCCAGCGGGCGGAAGAACTCATCGTTGTAGTTCTCCGAGCCGTTGAACATGAGGTGTTCGAACAGGTGGGCGAAGCCGGTGCGGCCGGCTTGCTCGTTCTTGGAGCCAACGTGGTACCACACGTTCACCGCGACAATCGGCGTCTTTCGGTCTTCGTGCACGATCAGGGTCAGCCCGTTGTCGAGCACGAAGGTCTGGTAGTCGATGTCGGGCAGCGGCAGTTCGGCCGGTGCGTTTGCACTTGGCAGCAGGCTACAGGCCGAAACACTCAGCACGGCGGTGAGGCCGGCAAGACGGATCAGGGTTTTTGCAATCATGGGGCGTAATAGTAGTGATAGCGCAGCGTTGCCCGGGTGCTGTGATGGACATCACCCCAGTGGCGCTCAAACTCCAGCGAGAGGGCGTGAGCGGCACTCAGGGCGATGCCATGACGGTAGACAGCGCGTCGGCGCGACACACCATTGGCAAATTTCTCCGCGCCAAGTTCCAGACGCGCCGTGTGCTGCTCGAAATGCCACAGCAAACCGGTGAGCACGCCAGCAGCGGGTTCCAGATCGTGGGAGAACTGGCTGTTGTGCTCCAGACGGGCCATGGCCAGGGCAAAAGTTTGCACGCCTGGCGCCAGTTCGGTGGCGTATCCGGCGCCGCCATTGACGTGTGCAACCTGACGTTCGCGGCCATTGATCCATTCCCGCTCAAGTCCGGTGATGACCTTCCATGACAGCGGTTTGAAGAATCGGTCACGCGGGCTCAGGGAAAAGATGTCGACCAGATCGATGCGCTCGATACGCAAGTGGCCATCTTCATCCAGGCGACCCTGGAAATTGCCCAGATTGATCTGCGCGCCTTGCAGGAAACCGTAGCCACGTTCTTCCAGGCTGTGCAGCGACAGGCGCAGGCCAAAATTGAGGTAGTCCAGGTTTTCAGCCTGTCCCAGCCCGATGCTGAGACGGCGACTGCCATGGCCCAGATCCGGCGGGCCGGGGGCTATGGTGTCTTCGCGGGGCAGCGCCTGGGCATGCTGGCGCAGCGCGCCGAGCAGGGCGAAGCTGGTCTTGGCTGCCGCAGGATCACGTTCAAGACCGACCTGACGGTAGCGCAGGTATTTGTAGGCGGCCTCGATCACGCGCGCCTGCATTGGTGCATCCAGTGCGGTAAACCAGTCCTGCTGCATTTCATCGGTGCTGTGGCTTAGGGCGATGACCCTGGGGTGCAGGTATTCGGGGATGTAACGCAGCCGTTCCTTCAATTCGCTGGCTTTGGATGGACGGTAAACGCGACTGTTGCCCAGGCCGTTTTCCAGCGCGCCACGCACGGTGTCGATGGGGATGGCGGTGTTTTCGAAGCGCTCGGTCAGCTCCAGGCCGGGGCGGGCCACCTCAAGCAGTTCCATGACCCGGTAGGAGCAGTTTTCGTCGAAGAAGTAGTAATCGAAATCGATTTCTTTGAGCTCCCACAGATGCAGCACCATGCGTTCGGTTTCCTGCGTACTGAGGTTGAGCGGGTACTCCCAGATGTCGCGGTTCTCGTCGCGGTTGTACTCCTGGATCTTGCGATAGTACTGCTCCACATTGAAACGTCCCGGGTAGCCGCCGGTCAGCCCTTTGAAGGCGTAGAACATGGAGTTGTCACCCGGCACCACCTCGGCACCGAAATTGACCGCCCACGAGAGCCATTCGGAATGGCTTTCATCCGCCGGGTCCAGACGCAGCAAGGTGTGCCCGAACATCGAGGAGGGGCTGTTGAGGTAGTAGGAGGGGAAGATCAGGGTGACCCGCTCCGCTTTGACGATGCTGCGCCACTCGGCATAGTCCGGGCAGCTGAGCTCGGGCAGTTGCTCGGCGCCGAAGGCGAGCTGCGCCTGCAGCCAGGCGGCGCGGGCGGGGAAGCGGCAGCGGGCATGCTGGTTGCCTTGCGGCTGCTCGGCGAACAGGCCGCGCAGGGTGGCTTCAAGTTCTGCCACGCTGTCACGGCGGCCGTTTTCGGCAAGGAAGAACTTGTCGTCATCGACCTGACTGCGGTACTGCGGTGTGTCGGCTGGGCCGGTGCGGTCGTAGTGGACCAGGTTGAGCCACACCGGCTCATGCGCGAGACCCTGCTCCTTGGCCTGACGCAGGTAGTCCTCCAGCGTGGGTGTCTGTGCCAGCAGGGCAGAAGACAGCATCAGTCCAACAGCAAGGGTCAATGTCCGCATGGTGGGGCACGGGAAGTTGAAAATGAAAAGGCCCGGCATCCTACGCGGATGTCGGGCCTGACATCAGCCGGTTTTGGCCGGCCGCTGATTGTACGCAGGAATTAGGCGGCGTACTTGGCCAGCTGCGGATCAGCCTTGATCAGGCTTTCCAGGCTGGCAATGACGTGATCAGCGGTGACGTCGGCGCTCGGGAAGATCACTTCGAAGTTGTCGTGAGCAACGCGGGCGAAGGTGGCGCGGTCATCGGCTTCGATGCCGAAAGCCACGGCCACGGCGGTCAGGGCGTCGCCTTCACCACGTGCCACGTCTTCGGAGAACTCGTCGAGCATGGCGCTGACCATGGCCTTGCCGCCGTAGGTCAGGGTGCCGTCGGTGGAACAGCCGTTGGTGCCGGAGGTCATGCCGAAGGTGTTGTTACCCGAGGTGCCGTTGGTGGTCGACGCCAGGAAGTGATACACAATGCCGGACTGGCCAGCGAACAGCATGTTGCCCCAGCCGCAGTTCGGGCCGCCCGGTGCCACAGCCGAAGCCGTGCTGGCAGCACCCAGAAGTACAGCACCCGTGATCAGTTTCTTCATGTTTTGCAACTCCCCTACTGAAATTCAGTGAATGAACCGGAAAAATGGTCCGCCGCCATACTATGCCCGCCGTGTTGGCGCTCGCAAGTTGCGCCGGGGCATCGCGATCCCCCTGATTGGGGGTGGTGCGCGGGCGCTGCGGTTGCCGTTTGTACCGGTTCTACGGGGCTGTCTGGCGGCCTTTCGTTAATGAGCATGGCTTTGAGCGCTGCCGCGAAGGCTGCTGATGGCCTTGGAAGCCGGGTGCAGCTGTGACCCAGTTCACACATTGGCATGGGGCAGCAGCGGGCCTTGTGCGGGACTTCGCTCGCCGCTGGCTGGCTGTCGCGCTATTCGTTTTGCCGTGCTCGGTGGCAGCCACGCCAGCACCATCATCCAGTGCAGCCTGGCTGGCCTTGCTGCATGCCGATCAGGATGGCCACAGTCGTATCGACAGTGCGGGCTTCTTCATCAGCGCTGAGGGGGCGCGTGATCCTCAGGCCGAGTGGCAGGCCACCCTGGACGGCTTTCGGGATGATCCAGCGCTGGCCTGTCGCTACCCTGCACGCTGGCAGTTGATGCGGGCTCATGAGCCGCAATTGGCAGATCTGCCGCCTGACGCATGTGCCGACTACGCCCGCTGGCGTGAACGGCTTGGAACCCGGGGTGTCACCCTGGTGCTGGCGTCGGCCTATCTGGGCAATCCCTCGTCGACCTTCGGGCACACCTTCTTGCGTCTGGATGCAGACGGCAGCCCGCTGCTGGCCTGGGCCGTCAACTTTGCCGCGCAAACCCAGGATCAGCCCGGCCCCAGCTACGCCATCAAGGGGCTGGCCGGGGGCTACACCGGGCGCTTCAGCCTGGGGCCGTACTACGACAAGGTGGCCGAATACGCCTATCTGGAGCAGCGCAACCTGTGGGAATACCCCCTCAAGTTGGATGCGGCGGCGCTCGATCGCCTGCTTGCCCACCTGTGGGAGCTGCAGCACGCCGGCTTCGATTATTTTTTTCTTGACGAGAATTGCAGTTTTCAACTCCTCGCCCTGATTCAGGCCAGCCGGCCGGAGTTGCCGCTGACCCGTGGGTTTGATCTGTTTGCCGCGCCGGTGGATACGATTCGGCGCCTGCAGGCCCATGGCCTGATCGACGCGGTGGCTTACCGACCGGCCCTGCGCGACACCCTGGAGGGGCGACTGCAACAGCTCGACGCCGAACAGCAGGCTGCCGTGCAGGCCATATTGAAGAGCCCGGGCGCGGTCCTGCCCGAGCAGCCGCGTGTGCTGGATGTGGTGGCTGATCTGGCCCGCTATCGCAGCGCTGTCGGGGTGCTGGGACGCAGACCGGATGCAGCCCGCAAAGCCCGCTGGCTGGCACTTGAAGAGCAGGCGTTGAGTACGCGCAGCGGGTTGCAGCAAGCGTCTGGCTGGTTGCCTGCGCCAGCACCGCCAGCGCCTGATCAGAGTCATCTGAGTCAGCGTCTTGGCGCCGGGGGGCTGGCCCTGGACGGTGTCTCGCAGCTCGTGCTGGACTGGCGTCCGGCCTTGCATGACCTGCTTGATGGGGCGTACGGGCTTGCCGCGGACAGTGAGATCGCGATTCTGGACACCCAGTTGAGCGTGCGAAGTGGCACTTGGCGGCTGCAGCGGCTGAGCCTGATTGATGTGCGTTCGCTGCCGCCGCGCGATGCCTGGTTCAGCCCCTGGTCGTGGCAGGTGGCGGCCGGCTATCGGCGTGATCTGGCCGATGGGCAAGGCCTGTGGCGCCTTGCTGGCGGTTTGGGCTTGAGCCGTACGCTGGGTGTATCGGCGTCGCTGCTGGGCCAGGCCGCAGCGGTGCTGGGTGAGGGCGGCCAGCGCGGCCTGGAGTATGGTGCCGAGCTGGTGCTGCGAGAGCGCTGGCATGCCAACGCGCCGTGGCAGATTTCTGTGCAGCACACGCGGCGGGTGGGGCGGATTGTGGGTGATGGCGATGATCGAACCTGGTTGCGAGTGGGCCAGCACTGGCAGATCAACCCGCGCTGGGGGCTGCGCGTGCAGTTTGCGCACGAGCACCGCAGCCGGCGTGATGTGCTCGAGGCTCAGCTGATGAGGTACTTCTGATGCGTCGCATCTGGGTTTGTCGGGTGCCGCAACTGACGCCGCGGCGTTTGCGCCCGCTGGCTCATGCCCTGCGCGATCGCGTGCTCGGAGAGGTGCTGGGCGAGGATTGTCGATGGGCGCCAGACGCGCGCGGCAAGCCGCAGGTGCTGCATCCCGGCGGCTGGCATATGAGTCTGAGTCACAGCCGCGATGCGGTGGCGCTGATGCTGGCCGAGCAGCCGGCCGGCATCGACATCGAGCCGCGGGCGCGCAAGGCCCGCTGGGCGGCGCTGGCCCGGCGCCAGTTCCATGCCGACGAATGTGCACAGCTTGAGGCGCAGGCGGCATCGGGCTTCGCATCTGCAGCGCTGGCGTTGTGGACGGCCAAGGAGGCCTGGGCCAAGGCCAGCGGCGAGGGCGTGGTGGGCATGGCGCGGGCCCCGTCGCTGCGCTGGCAAGACGGGCGTTGGGCTCTGCCGGCCGGACACGCCGACAGCCTGCAGCAATTTTTGCTGTGGGATGAGATGGTTGTGAGTGTGTATCTGATGCACAGCGCCGTCCAGGCGCTGGATTGGGTCTGCCTGAGCGCGCGTGCGCAAGACGGGGTCTGGTGTTTCGAGCCGACGCTGCCGTGCCCTGTGGCAGAATTTCGCGCATGAGAATCTTGTCTGATGGCTGGTTGACCGGGGTGCGGCGCTGCGTGTCACCCAACTGTGATGAGCGCCCGGCGCCGGATGACATCAGCCTGCTGGTGATTCACGCCATCAGCCTGCCGCCGGACTGTTTTGGTGGGCCGCATGTGCGTGAACTGTTCTGCAACACTCTGGATCCGCAGGCCCATCCTTTCTTTGACAAGATCAAGGATCTGCGGGTGTCGGCCCATCTGTTCGTGCGTCGAACCGGGCAGATCCAGCAGTTCGTGCCACTGATCGCACGGGCCTGGCATGCCGGGCAGTCGCAGTTCGACGGGCGCGAGCGCTGCAACGATTTTTCCATTGGTATCGAGCTGGAGGGTACGGATCGTCATCCCTTCACCGCCGCGCAATACCGCGCGCTGATTCGCCTGACCCGGCGGATTCAGGCGCGCTGGCCAGCGATTACCGCCCAGCGCATTGCCGGGCACAGCGATATCGCGCCGGGGCGCAAGACCGACCCCGGACCCTGCTTCGACTGGGCGCGTTATCGCGCCGGCTTGCGCTGCGCATGACCCACGGACGTATTGTCGAATCGGACTTCAGGCCGCATCCGTTGCTGCGCAATGCGCATGCACAGACGGTTGTTCCCACGCTGCTGCGTCCGCTGCCCACCCTGACGCTGGATGTTGAGCGCTGGGAGCTGGACGACGGCGATTTTGTCGACCTCGGCTGGTTTGCACGCCCGCAGCCGGGCCAACCGCTTGCGGTGCTGGTGCATGGCCTGACCGGGGGCTTTGAATCCAAGTACCTGCGCGGTACGGCGCGGCAATTGATGCAGCGGGGCTGGGCGGGCTTGATCCTGCAGCTGCGCGGTGCAGGCGATACCCCCAACCGGCTGGCGCGCAATTACCATCAGGGCGATACCGCGGATCTGCGTGCACTGCTTGGGCGTCTGCGGGCCCAATATCCGGATGCCATGGTGGCCAACATTGGCTGGTCGCTGGGCGGCAATATTACGCTCAAGGCGGCAGCCGAGGGCGGGGCTGATCATCCGGCGGATCTGGTCGTGGCGGTGAGTGTGCCGTTTCAGCTGGAGCCTTGCGCCGAGCGTCTGCGCGAGGGTGTCTCGCGGGTTTATCAGCGGCGTTTGCTCGGTGATCTCAAGGCCATGGCTCAGCGCAAGGCTGCGCATGTGCGCCTGCCCGCTGATGTGGATCTGACCTCAGCTATGAACGCTGCGGATTTCTTTGCCTTTGATGATGCCTGGACGGCGCCACTCAACGGCTTTGAGGATGCGCTGGATTATTACCGGCGCTGCGAGTGCGGCCCGTTGCTGCAGGCGATCGAAAAACCCTGTCTGATCGTGCACAGCCAGGACGATCCGTTCATGCGGCCGCAGATTATTCCGACGGCGCAGGAACTCGCCCCACAGGTTGAGCTGGAGCTAAGCCGCTACGGTGGTCATGTGGGCTTTGTGGCGCGTACCCCGGCAGGCGCTCTGGATTACTGGCTGGAGCGCCGGATCAGCTCATGGCTGAGCTCTAGGCTTTGAGCAGCTTGGTGCAGGCGCTGGAGCGATAAAACGGCTCCAGTTGCAGGCGTAAGGCGCTTTCCAGCAAGCCGGTGTCGCGGGCGTGCTTGAGTAGGTCCGGGGCCAGCGTGCGGATTTCCGTGTCCAGGGTCTCGCGATCCAGGCCCAGGTGCTTGAGCAGTTCGGCCAGCGACTGGCTGCCATAGACTTCGTAGAAACCCTGGATGCCTTCGCGCACCAGTTCCTGGATGTATTCGGTCTGGCGCAATTCGTGCCACACCTGCAGCCCGAAGCTGGCCAGGCGGTCGATGTCTTCGTCGCTGACCATATCGGACACGCTCAGGCGGGCGTCCTTGGCATCGCGCCAGATTTCGTCCGACAGTTCGCGGATCTGTTCGGGGCCCAGGGCGTCGAGCAAAAACTGCTGACTGTTGCGGATGCTCTTTTCGGTGTTGCCGCGGATGAAGTTACGCAGCCGGTCCTCGATGGCGGATTCCAGTCCGGGCATGCGCTTGTTCAGCGCCGCGCTGCCCTTGCTCAGCAGCGAACCCATGCCCGGCACTTTCTGCACGGCGCCGCTGCTGGAGGACAGGTAGTCGCGGATGCCGCTGTACAGCACGTTGGAAATCAGCATGGCGTAAAGCGGGCTTTCGGTGGCCTGCTTGATCAGGTTCTCACGCAACTGATCCATGTCCACGATCAGCTCAACGCCGGCCTCATACAGCTCATCGTCAACCACATCGCCGATGCGGGTTTCGGTGTTGACCGGCAACTGCACCAAGCGTTTGGCGATCGAACCGACCAGCACGGTCAGGGTGTCCGGCAGATACCAGTCGTCGAGCCAGCGCAGGGCGGTGTCGACCGCCGTGTCCGCCTCCAGCATGGCCGACACATGGGTGTTCTCAAGCCACGCCCAGAGACCGTCGAGCAGCGGTTCGAGCTCCTTGGTCATCTTGCTTGATGTCCAGCGTTTGAGTTCGAAGGCGATGTGCGCCTCAAGCAGCTTGTCGGCCTGATCCATGGGGTGTCTCCGTGTGCTATTCGGCACCAATGATGGCGCAAAGCTCGCCCAGCATCATGCGCAATTCGTTGCTCATCAGGGTGAAGTCGATTTCGAAACGCTGTTCTTCGTCGACGTCGCTGCCTTCGGCGCCGTCATCGCGGTCCATGTCGAGGAACTTGAGCTTCTTGATCTGCAGGGTGTCGTTGAGCACGAAAGACAGCTTGTCACCCCACGACATGCCCAGCTTGCTGACCCGCTTGCCGGAGGTGATGTGCTTGCGGATTTCCTCGGTGTTGAGCGGATGACGCAAGTAACGCACCGTGGATTTGGTTTCCTCGCTGCCGTTGAGTTCGCATTCGTCCTCGATCAGGAAAGCGCCCGGCGCGGCGTTTTTGGCCAGCCACTCGGTCATGGTCACGGCCAGAGCCATATTGGGTTCGACCAGCTTGACCGGCGGCAGGTCTTCGACCGTGGCGCGCAGGTGCTCGATCAGGTTTTCCGCTGCGGCGGCGGTCGAGGTGTCGACGATCAGCCAGCCCTGTTCGCAGTCGATCCAGGCGCGCACCCGTTTGCGCCGTACAAAGGCTCGCGGCAGCAAGGTCATCGTGATCTCGTCCTTGATATCACGCATCTGCTTGCGCCCCGGCTTGTAGCCGCGCTGAGCTTCGAATTCGCGCGCCTTGTCCTTGGCTTCTTCGTTGATCACGCTGGCCGGCAGCAGCTTTTCCTCGCTGCCGTGCGCGATCATCAGATGTGGCAGCAGGGCCTCGACCAGCGCGCCGTCATCGTCCTTGGGTGCAACCCAGCCGCGGCTCAGGGCAGCCTGGCCGGTGCACGGCAGCAAAGGCTTGCGTGCCAGCTGTTCCTCCAGGGCGGCCGGGGTGATGGACCAGGGTTTTTCCAGACGGAACAGGCACAGATTCTTGAACCACATGGTGTAGGACGGGCTTTGAAAAAACGGTCGCGGATCATATCAGGCTCGAACCGGGCATCGTCGCGTTGCAGGGCCGCCGTCTTGGTTTGTCGCCCGCCTGGTGGTGTAATGCAGCTTCCATGAATATCGGGGGAGATCCATGGAGCAACAGCACAATGCAGGGGATTTGACCCGGCAGGGGGCAGGTGCGCTTTATCAGGCGCTGTATCAGGAGCTCAAGACGCGTGCGCATCGCGAGCGACGCAAGCTGGTGGCCGGCCAGACCTTTGTCACCACGGCGCTGGTCAATGAAGCGTTCTTCAAGCTCGCGGCGGGCAATCAGGATTACGCCAGTCGGGCGCATTTCCTGAACACCGCGGCGGCGGCCATGCGCCAGGTTCTGGTTGACAGTGCCCGGGCAACCCTGGCGGAAAAGCGTGGCAGCGGCCAGAAGCCTTTGTCGCTGGATGATTCCGGGCTCGGCCTGATGCCGGCGGATCCATCTGAAGGGGCCGACTTCCTGCTCGAGTTGAACCAGCATCTGGAACAGCTTGCCGCGCTTAGCTCGCGGCTGGCCAAGGTGGTGGAATGCCGCTTCTTTAGCGGTTACACCGACGCCGAAACGGCCGAAGCACTGGATGTGACCGAGCGTACGGTCCGGCGCGACTGGCTCAAGGCCAAGGCCTGGCTGTATGACGCCATGAGCTGAACGGCGGCGCGGTTCAGAGAGGGTCTGCGAACAGCGCGCTGATCGGGTGCTGCGGGCCGAGTTGGCCCAGCGCCTGCTCACGGCTTTGCTGCCACAGTGTTTGCGCCGCATCGCCCAGACCCTGCGCACGCAGCAGATCGACCTTGCGACGGTTCATGCTGAGCACTTCGTAATGGGCGGCATGGCGAGCCCGGGTCTTGTGTGTGATCGCCTGATCCAGCACATCAAGAGCCTGTGCCGTTGCGCCCTGTTCCTGCAGCCAGGTCGCGTGCAGCGCGAGGGCATCGGCATATTGGCTGAGCGCGGCATCGCCGCTGGCCGCAAGACCCTGCAAAGCGGTTGAGAACAGCGCTTCGGCGCTGGCCGCATCGGGGCTGAGGCGTGCTAGCAAAGCCCGGTTGAGGTGATGCCAGCTGGTGGGTGTGGTGGTCTGCTGCGTCAGAGATGCGCGCAGGCGCTGTTGTGCTTCCTCGATCAGGCCGTCCTCGCTCAAGGCGCGGGCCAGCGCATACACCGCGCTGGCGTGCAGGCGCCCGCCGGCACCGGCGTATTTTTCGGCCATCCATTCGCCCTGTTCAAGCAGGCGCATGCCGGCGTTACGCAGACCATTGATACGGTGAGCCACGCCCAGATTCTTCATCAGCGTGGCCTGGGCTGCCGAGGCGCCATACAGCGCAGTGCGCAAATCCAGTGCCGCGGCCAATCGCTTCTCACCTTCGTAAGGGTCGCCATGGCGCAGGGCGAACAGACCCCAGTTGGCCAGCAGATTGAGCGCATCGGGGGAGTTCTGCTTGCCGATGGCCTGCCACACGGTCCAGGCTTCAGCACAGGCCGTAAGCGCCTCAGCCAGGCGGTTGTCGTAGTACAACGCCACGGCCAGATTGATCAGCACGATGCCGGTTTCCTCATGCGCCTCACCCCAGTAGGCACGCGCGCGCCCGGCGGCATCACGCAAGTGCTCAACCGCGGCGGCGGTATGCCCCTGAGCCCGGGCCAGCTGTGAGGCCAGTGTGGCGGCCCAGATCAGCTCCGAGGGATAGCGCTGGGGCGCGACCTGCCACACCGCGACGGCCTGGTCGTAGAGCTGTCGAGCACGCAGGTAATCACCATCGCGGTAGGCCAGATGGGCCAGATTGATGTCGATGCTGGCGCGCACCTCGGCGTCGATCTGATCCTGCGGCAGGGCCTGGGCGCGCTGCAGCAGTTCGCGGGCGCCGGCGTAGTCCTCGGTGAACAGTTGCAGTTCACCGAGCATTTGCATCAGCGCAGCCGCGGTGGCCGGATCATTGCCGAAGTCGCGCTCGATGTTGCCGGCGCTTTGGGCAAACAGTTCGCGCGCGGTCAGCTGGTCGGTGTCGAGCTCGCTGGCCGCGCTGCGGAACAGGCGCAGTATGGAGCCGCGCATGGTCGACAGGCGTGCCGCTTCGCGGCGTGCAATGTCACGCTCAAGCGCGGCCTGATGCGCTTGCCAGGTGGTTGCGGCAAGGCCGATGGCGAGGCTTGCCAGAACGGCCAGGGCGGCGCTGGCAGCCAGTGCGTGGCGGCGCAGCAGGCGGCCGGCACGGTAGCTGAATCGGGGCGCCCGGGCCTGGACCGGCTCCTTGTTCAGATGACGGCGCAGATCGTCGGCTAAAGCCTGCGCGCTGGCGTAGCGTTGCTGTGGATCGCGCGCCAGGGCTTTATCGCAAATCGCATCGAGATCGCCGCGCAGCGGTGCCATGGCGGGTCCGCTGACCCGCATGCTGGGTGGCTTGGGTTGGGCATGACAGATGCGGTCGAGCATACGCGGCAGGCTCAAGCCATCGAGATCCACCGGTGGTCGGCCGCACAGCAGAAAATACAAGGTGGCGCCGAGGCCGTAGACATCAGTCGCGGTGGTGATGGTCTCGCCGCTGAACTGTTCGGGTGCGGCGTAATTGGGCGTGGCCAGTGCCTGTGTGGCGTTGGCGCTCAAGGCTTCGGGGTTGAGCTTGGCAATCCCGAAATCGAGCAGGTGAGGGCGACCATCGCGATCGACCAGGATGTTGTCCGGCTTGATATCGCGATGGACTACCAGGCGGCTGTGGGCATAGCTGACGGCTGGGCACAGCTCCAGAAACACCGCCAGACGACGTTCCAGGCTCGGCCGCGTCTCGTGCAACCAGGTCGCCAGCGGTTGGCCATCGATGTATTCCATGGCCATATAAGGCCGCCCGTCTGGGGTCAGGCCACCGTCAATGAGGCGCGCAATGCCGGGGTGATGCAGGTCGGCGAGGATCTGCCTTTCGCTTTCAAAGCGCGACAGCATCGCATCCTGGTCGCCACGCAGCAGTTTGAGCGCGACAGTCTGATGGTATGCCCCGTCATCGCGCTGCGCCTTGTAGACCTCGCCCATACCGCCGCGGCCAAGCAGTTCAAGAATGCGCCAGGGGCCAATCTGGCCGCTGGCTTCCTCGCTGGCCGTGGTTTGCGTTGTGCTGGCTTGATCTGCCGGGCCGGTTTCCATGAAATCACCGGCATCATCGCTGGCGGCGAGCAGGGCAAGCACCCGCTTGCGCAGTTCCGGATTGTTCTCGGTGCGCGCGTGAACATACGCCTGGCGCTGCGAGGCTGCGCGGTCCAGCGCCGCATCAAGCAGGCTTTCTATCTCTTGCCACAGGGCGGCGTCATCTGTGCTCATGAACGCGCGGGCCTTGTCGGGGTCTCAGGCCTTCAGTGTAGCCGCTGTGCATAGCGGCGCCAGCGCGGCGACCGTATGCTTGGCCGCCACAACAGAAATCACGCCGGAGGCACCTGAATGAATCTGTCCCGTCTTTTGCTCGCGCCAGCCTTGCTGGCATCCAGCGCTACGGCGCTCGCGGCCGGTACGCTGTCCTATGCCAGCCCGGAAAATGAGGGGCATCAACAGCTGGAGATCGGGGCCAGTGCGGTGCGCATGTCACAGCAGGGCCAGCCGCAGTGGCTGCTGTATCAGGATGCCGACAAGACTCTGTACATCGTTGATGACACGCAGCGCAGCTACAACCGGGTCACCGAACAGGCGGCTGAAGCCCTGGCCAAGCAGGTTGCCGCGTTGCAGAAACAGATCGAGCAGCAGCTCGCCATGCTGCCGCCGGAACAGCGCGACATGATGAAAGGCATGCTGCCGCAGGTGCCGGATATGTCCAAACGCAACTTCCGCGTTGAGAAAACGCAGGGCACCCGTAAGGTCGGCGATTACACCTGCCAGCCGGTGACCGTTTATGACAACGACAAGGCCAGCGAGGAGCTGTGTCTGGCCGATGTCAGCGCGGTGGGGCTTAAAGCCGCCGATCTCAAGTTGCTTAAGCGCATGGGCGAAACCATGAGCGCGATGGCCTCGCAGTTCGGGGCTGGCTCCATGGCCGCGGTGCTGGATCAGATGGATGGTGTGCCGGTTGAACATCGCGCGCCGGGCGCGCAGCAGGCCAAGGCCACCCTGGTCAAGGTCGACACCGCAGCGCCGGACGCTGCGCGTCTGAGTCTGCCAGAGGGCTACAGCGAACGACCGCTGTTCCCGGGGATGAATTGATGAGCGAACTGACACTGACGCCGGTTCAGGCGCGGGTGATCGGCGCGCTGGTGGAGAAATCCCTGAGCACGCCGCAGTACTACCCGATGACGGTGAACGGCCTGATGGCCGCGTGCAATCAGAAAAATTGCCGTCATCCGGTGATGAGCCTGCGTGAAGGTGAAGTCGGCTCGGCCTTGCTTGATCTGCTCGAACTGGACTTGGTGGCCGAGGAGGTCGGGGCGCGCGCGCCGCGCTGGCGGCATCGTTTCAAACATCAGTTTTTGCTCAATGAAACCACCCTCGGTGTGCTGGTCGCGCTGATGTTGCGTGGGCCTCAGACCGTTGCCGAACTGCGTTCCAACACCTCCAATCTGGGCGGGCCGTTCGAGCCTGAGGCCATCGCGGCCGCGCTGGAAGATCTGGCGGACCGCGGCCAGCCGCTGGTCAAACGTTTGGGTGAGGGCGGGCACAAAGGCACCCGTTATGCCCATTTGCTGTGCGGCGAGGATGCAATCGTCGAGCCGGCCGCAAGTGGCGGGCGAGGTGGTGAGGGCAGTGCATCACGTCTGGATGCACTGGAAGCTCGGGTGGCCGAGCTGGAGGCGCAGATCGCGCGCCTGCTGGAGAACTGAGGTGCGCAGGCCGCCTCAGTAGTGCGGCGGCCTTTCGTCGGCGGCTTCGCCACCGCCGCCACCACCCACATCACGCAGTGATTGAAGCTGGCGGGCGAGCTTCTTGACCGCCTTGGTCAGTTCGGTAATTTCGTGCTGCTGGCTGGCGACGATGTCATTGAGTTTCAGCACCGTGTCGTCCTGATGGGCGACACGGGCTTGCAGATCAACCAGCTGGTCTGAAAGATCGGCTTGATTCATCAGCGTGTCGCAGGCCTTCAGGCGTTGCGGCTGGTGATTTCCAGCAGGTGATAGCCGAACTGGGTCTTGATCGGGCCGTGCACGGTGTTCAGCTCATCGCGGAAAACCACCTGGTCGAACTCCGGCACCATCATGCCCTGGCTGAAGCTGCCCAGATCACCACCGGAACGGCCGGAGGGGCAGGTCGAATGTTCTTTGGCGATCGCAGCGAAATCTTCGCCGCCGGCGATGCGCTGTTTGAGGTCGTTGCACTGCTCTTCGCTGGCAACGAGGATGTGACGGGCCGTTGCGGTCGGCATGGGCTTTCTCCTGAAAAGGTTTTTGAACATGGGCATGACGGCACCGCTGGGAACCGTCTCCATCTATTAAGAGACGGCGATTATGCCTGCGCCCTGGTCCACTGCGCCAACCACACGGCTTATCGCGCTACTGCGCTGAAGGACGATCCTCAGCGCGCATCCGCGTGCTGCCGCCGGCGATACGAGAGTCCTGGCGCTGGCTGGCCTTGTGCAGGCTGAGCTTGTCGCGGGTGTCGCGCAGCACGCTGCCCAGATGCAGTTCGCTGTCGTTCATCATGCTGGCCCCGTGCGGGGTCACAACAACCGACAACCCCTGACCGTCGTTCTGAAAATCGATGGCGTTTTGCTCAAACATGTAGCGCAAGGCATCGCGCAGGTCGCTCTGGCGCAATCCGGTGTAAGCCCACAAGCCTTGCAGCTCGCGAAACGGCAGCGACGAATAGCGGGTCATATGCTGCTCGCGGAAGATGCGCAGCAACGCTTTTTCCAATGTGCTGTGAGTTACGATCACGACAGACCTCCCATGCGGTGTATGCGCGGGTATGCTCTCAGCCGGATGGCAAACAAAAAGTGAAGCGATGGTGTATTCGAAAATTGTCGCGACAGGCAGCTACCTACCCGCGCGCGTGGTCAGCAATGCCGATCTCAAGACAACGGTTGAAACCTCGGATGAATGGATCGTCTCGCGCACCGGCATAGAGGCGCGTCATGTCGCCGCCGATGACGAAATGACCAGTGATCTGGCCGAAAAAGCAGCCCGCGCCGCCATGGCCGCGGGCGGGATCAAGGCTGAGGATATCGACCTGATCGTGGTGGCCACGACCACGCCGGACATGGTCTTTCCGTCCACCGCCTGCCTGTTGCAGAACAAACTGGGTGTGCGTCAGGGTGCGGCGTTTGACGTGCAGGCGGTGTGCACCGGTTTCATCTACGCCCTGTCCACCGCCAATGCCCTGATTCGCTGCGGCCAGCATCGTCGCGCCCTGGTGGTTGGGGCCGAGGTTTTTTCCCGCATTCTGGACTGGAATGATCGGCGCACCTGCGTCTTGTTTGGTGATGGCGCAGGGGCGGTCATTCTGGAGGCCAGCGAGGAGCCGGGCATTCTGTCGGCGCATTTGCATGCGGATGGCAGCCAGGGCGACATCCTGCGCGTGTCGGCCAGTTTGTCACGCGGCGAGTTGACCGGGCACCCGTTTCTGGAAATGGACGGTCAGGCGGTGTTCAAGCTGGCCGTGAGGGTGCTGCACGATGTCGCCAACGAGGCCCTAGGCCACAACAACATGTGCGGGGCTGATCTCGACTGGTTCATTCCGCATCAGGCCAATTTGCGCATCATCAAGGCGATGGCCAACAAGCTCGGCGTGCCTGACGACAAAGTGGTGACCACGGTTCACCGTCATGGCAACACCTCGGCCGCATCGGTGCCGCTGGCCCTGGACACCGCAGTGCGCGATGGACGCGTGCAGCGCGGGCATCAGGTCATGCTGGAAGGCGTTGGTGGTGGTATGACCTGGGGCGCGGTGCTGTTGCGTTACTGAATCAGACCGCTTCGTACAGCCCCGCGGCTTGATCCATGCTGATGTGACCGGGCTGGGCCTGAACGCGTGCCAACCAGGCCCGAATATGCGGGTAGTCGGCCAGCGAAAAGCCGCCCTCATCGGCAACATGGGTGTAAGCGTAGAGGCTGATGTCGGCCAGGCTGAAGTGTTCGGCAACGAAGAAGTCGCGGGTGCTCAGGTGCTGTTCCATCACATCCAGGGCGGCGTAACCCTTGGGCAGGCAGGCGGCATGACGGGCCTTCTCAGCCTCCGGCAAGCCCAGATAGCGCTGGATGTAGCGGGCCACGGCAATGGCCGGTTCATGGCTGTACTGCTCGAAAAACTGCCATTGCAGCATCTGTGCGTGGGCCCAGTCATCCTGCGGCAGCAGGGCGCTGCCACGCGCCAGATAGTGAAGAATCGCATTCGATTCGGCCAGGGTCTGCTGCTGCGCGGTGACCAGCAGTGGGATACGACCATTGGGGTTCAAATGCAGAAATTCGGCCGTACGGCTCTGGCCGCGGAGAATATCGATGCGTTTCCAGTCAAACGGCAGGTCGAGCGCCCGACAGCACAGAATCAGCTTGTAGCAATTGCCGGAATACACGTCGCCATACAGGGTGACGGTTGCGGGAGTGGTCATGGCAGATCAGCCTGGGTCAGGTGCATGCGGATTATGCGACGGAATTGACGCAGGTCCGCATTAAAGCTCGCGAAACCCGATGAAATCGAGCCTTGCCCTTGTCTCACCTTGACTCCGCACAGCCTGACGTTGCGTCCACCAGCGTGGACGATCCGGATGCGGCGCTGCTGGCGCGTATCGCCGTGGGTGACACGCGGGCCTTTGATCGTCTGGTCAGTCGTCACATCGACCGCATCGTGGCTTTCGCCCAGCGCATGCTGGGATCGCGTGAAGACGCCGAGGATGTTGCCCAGGAGGTGTTTCTCAAGGCCTGGCAGTGGGCCGGTCGCTGGCGTCCGGGGCAGGCGCGTTTCGCGACCTGGCTGCACACCGTGGCGCTGAATGCCTGCCGCCAGCGCTGGCGCCGCTTTACTCCGCAAACCGATGAGTTGTCCGCCGATCTGGTCAGCCCGCTGCCGCAACCGGACGATGCCCTGGATGCGGACATGCAGGCCGCGCGGGTGCGCCAGGCCCTGGCGACACTGCCTGAGCGTCAGCGCGCTGCGATGGTCCTGAGTCATTATCAGGGCATGAGCAATATCGAGTCCGCCGAAATCCTTGAAGTCAGCGTCGAGGCCGTTGAATCCTTGCTCGGGCGTGCCCGGCGCAGTTTGCGCCAGCGCCTGCTGGCCGAGCATCAAACTCTTTCCAAGTGTGAACGATGAGCATGAATCCACCTGATTATCGTCCCGATCCAGACGACCCGGACAAGGTCCTGGATCAGCTCCTCGAGAGCTATCGTGTCGAACCGGCATCGGCGGCTTTGCGTGCCCGGATTCGGGGTCAAATTCGTCCCGGCTGGCGCCATGCACTGCATGAGCTGGTTCAGGCGTTGGGCGGCTGGCGCGTGCTTGCGCCGGCTCTGGCGTTCAGTCTGTGCCTGGGGGTGGTCATGCCGTTGCTGGCCCCCGCCGGAACGGCGTCCACAGCGCTCAGCAGTGACAGCCTGAGTCTGTGGGAGCTGGGCCAGCTCAGCGAAAATACGGAGTTTGCGTTATGACTATCCAGCGTCCTGTTGCCCTGCTTCTTGTCGCCTCGCTGATGATCAATGTGTTCTGTGTCGGGGCTTTGGTCAGCCACTGGATTCGACCGCAGCCGCCGATGGAGATGCCTTTCGGACCGCCCATGAAGGATCGGCTGCCACCGCCAGCGGTTGAACTGTTTCGAGCCCTGCGCAAGGTGCCCTATGGGCCGCTCGGCGAAGCCATGGCCGCGGCGCGTGAGGCCCGCAGTGCGGTGCAGGCGGCCATGCTCGCCGAGCCCTTTGACAAGGCAGCCTTGCTGCAGGCGTTTGATGCCTTGCGTGAAGCCGAGAGCGAACTGGCGCGCCGGGCCCAGCAGCGTATCGCCGAGCTGGCGTCACAGTTGACGGCTGAAGAGCGTGCTGATCTGGCCCGCTTCAGAGCCGGGCGCATGGGGCCGATTTCCGGGCGATTTCCGCCGCCACCGATGCAGCCATGACGGTTGCGAAGAGGTTTCGATGGGCGGGCGGTCCTGGCGTAAGCCGGCGGACCGCGCTGGCTATGCTGGGTTCGAGCGGCCTGTTCATGGCCGGTTGCGGCTCGTCGTCATCCAGCGCCGAGGGCGGCTCGACCGACGAGGAGCCGGACCAGCGGGCCTGTCTGATCGTGCCCGGCGAATCTTCCGGCGCTTATCCGGCTGATGGCTCGGACAGCGCCAACGTGCTGGCCAATGCGGCGGTGTTTCGTCACGACATCCGTTCCGATTTCGGTGGCGACAACACCCAGGATGGCGCACCGCTACAGCTGGATTTGACGCTGCTCGATGCGGACGGCTGCGCGCCGCTGGTCGGCGCCGCCGTGTATGTGTGGCATTGCAATGCCGCCGGTGCCTATTCCGCGTATGCCGGTCTGCATCAGGCCGATCACCGCAGTGCCAGCTTTCTGCGTGGCGTGCAGATCAGCGATGGTGATGGTCGCCTGAGCTTCGCCACCATTTATCCCGGCCGTCATGCCGGGCGTGCCACCCACATCTACGCGCGCGTCTATCGTGATGACAGCCTCAATCAGGTTCTGCTCACCACCCAGCTGGCGCTTGACGAGGACACCAGCGAAGCGGTGTACGCCTCGCGGGTCAGCTATGAAGACAGTGCCGCAACCCCGGCCACCGACCATACGCAGGACGAAGCTTTCGGCGATGGTGATCAGGCCCAACGCCTGAGCCTGGCAGACGATGGCGCGGGCGGATATGTTGGCCGGCTCAGCGCCGCCCTCAGCGTGCTGTGATCAGCCGCCGGCCAGTTTGTCCATGTAGCGCTGGATGCCATCCAGGGTGTCTTGCTCGGCCCAGCGTGCGAACACCTCAGGATTGAAGCGCTCGGCGGCGTCGTGCATGCGCTGCAGGCTTTCGTCACGCAGCATGGCTTTGGTCAGGCGGAAGTTCTTGCGATCGATGCCGCCCAGTTTGGCGGCCATGCGCTGGGCCCGCTCCATCAGCTGATCCGCTTCGCAGGCCTCGTCGATCAAACCCTTGCTCACGGCGTCATCGGCCAGCAGGGTTTCGCCGCTGTACAGGTGTTTCTGCAGATGCTGACGCGGCATGGCAAAGCGCATGAGTTCCAGCGGGGCCATTGGAAACGGCACGCTGACCATCAGCTCGGGTGCGCCAATGCGGCCTTTGCCACGGGCCATGATGCGGTAATCCCCGGCCACGGCGAACATGCAGCCGCCGGCGATGGCATGGCCATTGACCGCGGTGATCAGCGGGGCCGGGAAAGCAAACATTTCGCGGATCACGCGATCCAGCAGGGGGCCAAATTCGGCGGCATAGGCGCGGCCGCCCTTGACCAGACGCGCCAGGTCCACGCCGGCCGAGAAAATGCTGCCGCTCGAGGTCAGAATCACCGCGCGCGCTTCGCTCAACTCGGCGAACGTTTGCGACAGGGCGGTAAGCATCTCGATATCCGCAGCATTGGCTTTGCCGTGATTGAGGGTGAGGGTGACGATGTCGTTGTCGGTGGTCTGTTCGATCATGCTCGGGCCAGATGGAAAGTTGGGGGCAGTTAAACGTGTGCAGGGCGTGCTGGCTTGCTCATTTCAGATGAGGTCGGCGCGGCCGTAGTGGGCCTGCGCCGCACCGTGGCGCCAGGCCCACAGTTGATCACCGTAGCTGAAATGCCACCACTCGGCGGGATGCTGGACGAAACCTTCAGCGTGCATCAGGTCGAAAAGCAGCGTCCTGCGTGCTTGTATGTCGGCATGCTGCGGCTGGTCGCGGAAAAAATCCGGATGCGCGCGAGCGCTGAAATCATCGATGGGTGTGCCCATGTCCAGCTCTTCGCCGGCCGCGTTTTCCAGGGTCAGATCGATGGCCGCGCCGGTGCTGTGCGGCGGTGGTGTCGCGGGATCGTCACTCGGCTGAGCCCAGAAGGTGTAGACCCGTTCCCAGATCTGCGCCTCGCTGGCATGCGGGGTTTGCGCGCGCATCGTGGCGTAGGTGTGATCGACCATGAACTGTTGAACCGCGTTGGGGCGGTAGGCATCAAACACCCGCAGTCGCCATCCGGGATGTCGACGCTGCAACGCCTCATGCACCCGGATCAGCCGCTGCAAGACACCCCGTCGCAGACAATGTGGCGTGCTGTCGGGGTAGGCGGCGCCCAGCGCCAGATAGGGGTGAGGCTCCACCCGGGCAATCTCCGCAGGCAGCGTATCCAGCGGCTCCGCGCAGTCCTGAATTGGTATCGCTTGCCAGTTTTTTTTGTCCAACAGCTTCAAAACCCGGCTTTGAAGACACCACGCTCCAGCATGGTTTTCATCACCTCGCCATCGTGGCCGGGCACCATGGCCAGCTCCGGCTCGCGCTTTTGCAGGGCGTTCAGAGCCTGAAACTGGTCGATCACCTGGGTGCGGTTTTCACGCACGATGGCGGTGATGAACAGCGGCCGTTCGCGCACCGCGTGGATGTTGCGCATCTGCCAGCTGACATCTCCGAGCAGCAGCACTTCGCGTCCGTCGGCCAGCTCGATGTAGACCATCTGGCTGCCAGGGGTGTGTCCCGGCGCCTTGATCAGCACCACACCGGGGGCCAGCGCATGCAGGCTGTCATAGCGCAGAGGCTGATAATTTTCGAACACGCCCTCGGGATAACGCAGCGGCATCATGCGGTCGGGGTGGGCGAATTGCTCTTCGGTGAGCTGGATGCGGGGCAGCAGCTCGGCTACCCGCGGATGGTCGACGATGCCGCCAATGTGATCGAAATGCTCGTGGGTGATGACGATGTGCTCGGCATCGTTCATGGCTTTGAGCATGCGCTGGTAGGCGCCTTCATCAAAGCTGTTGACCATGAAGCCGGGGATGCCCTTGACGCTGCTCATCGCGGTATCCACCACGATGCTGCGTTTGGGGAACACCAGCTTGTAGGAGTAAATCGGGATGGGGGTGCCGCGCCAGGCTTCACCGGCCATGACCATGGCTTCGGCAAAGCTGAACTCCGCCACCTGTTCAACCCGGATGTCTTGCACTTTGGAGCCGGACAGGCTGGCTGCAGCCTGACGCACCGCGTTCATGTCCAGGTCATAACCGGGCTCTTCAGGTTGCGGGCTGTGCAGGACCAGCGGGTAGTAGCCGGCGGCCACCAGCAGAATCAGCACAACGGCTGTTTTGAACACAAAGCGCAGCAGACCGATCATCAAACGGCTCGAAGATTGCAAAGCAGGCATCTTTTCGCACCTGCACAGCTGACGCAAGGGCGCGGGCGGGCTCGCGGATCATGCGACAATCATTCTCCAGCGGAGGATCAACACACGTGGAACTGGACAAGCTCAGTCGGTATTTTCCCAATCGCGTCATACGCCGGCGTATTCGCATGGCGGCGGTGCGGCGGGTGCGCAAGGATCTGATCCTGCATGGCAAGAATGAAGCCGAGCTGAGCGAAGACGATCTGGAATACCTGCTGGCTGATGCCGAGAAAGACGTCATCGCCGACATCAAACAGACCGGTTTGCTCGGTACCTTGGCCTTGCTGGGACTGAGCCTGTTCTGATGTCCTTGTACCGTTTTGCCCGCCTGACCGCGATTCTGAGCCTGCTGCGACGCTACCGCAGCCAGCTGTTTCGCATGCTGTTCGCTGCGCTGTTTGCGCTCATCACGGCCTGGCAGTATCAGGATGTGGCGCGTTTTTTAGATCAGCACCATCCGCAATGGGCGGCGCTGGCCTTGTTGCTCAAAACCCTGATTGTGTACGCGGCCTTGCTGTGGGTGTTCTGGGAGTTCAGCCGCATGCTGCGCGGGCCTCAGGAGCGCGCCCCGGCGCCGTCATCGCGCCCAGCTGCGCAATCCGCCACGCCGACATCTACGCCGAGTCGGCTGGATCAGCTGATCGACAAGCCGCGTCTGCGTTCGCGCCGTCAGGACATCCTTGACGACTAGCGCTTGCGTGGCGCGGAGCGCAGCCACAGCCACAGCCCACTCGCGGCGAGCAGGCCCAGAATGACGCTGGCGATGTCCATCACCAGCACGCCCCAGCGACCGGCAATGCGCCCGCTGTGAAGATCGGCGATGACCCGTTGCCAGGTCAGTTCATTGTGGCGCGCATGCCGTGCAATGCGCGCGCCCAGCTCGGCTGGCAGCGCCGCCGGGGCGGCATGCTCAAGCGCGGGGGCGTCACTGGGCGACCAGCTGAGCAGGCCGTCACGGCTCAGCCACCATTGGCGGCCGCTGCGCAGCCACAGCTGCTGGCCCTGAGCGCGCAGTGCCGAAACCGGGCCGGGCAGGGCGGTGCTGTCGAGCTTTTCGATGATCTCGCCCTGGGCGGTGGTCAGCAGGATCGTGTTGCGGCTGGCCATCACGATCATGGGGGGCAGCCAGGCCACATCAACCAGCGACTCAGCGGGACTGATCGCCCGCTCATTGAAATAAATCCGGCCGGCCGCATGGCTGACCCAGTGCCCACCGAGTGTCCAGCCTTGCTGCGGTGGCGTGATGTCGATGCCGTAAAGATCAAGAATGCTATCGACCGCCACATAGCGTTGGTGCAGGCCCAGCGTGGCCGCGTGATTCATGAGGATGCCGGTGGCCACCAGCAACAGCACGAAGAGGCCGACCAGGGCGCCGGCACTGCGGTGCCAGCGGCGCACCCGCACGCGCAGGCTGTGGCTCATGAGTGCGGGCGGTGACGATCGAGCAGCAAGGCCACCCGGGCCATGCGTCGCGCGGCCGAAACCGACAGGGTGGCGCCGGAAATGTTGTCGACCGGGCCGCTGAGGCGGTGTTGCTCGGTCAGGCGCAGGCGCTCGAACTGGCGGGTGAAGAAGTCATGGCGGATTTCCCAGCCACGGCTCTCACGGTAGATCAGCACCCGGGTCGCATGCAGCTCGCCGTTGTCGACCACAAAGCCCATGGTGATGGGCTGTTCCTTGCCGATTTCCTCAAGCACCCAGGCCGAGCGCTGGGCGTCTGACCAGTAGCGCACACGCGCGGCTCGGGGCGCATGCCCGAGGATGTCGCTGACCTGCTCGCGCAGCGGGCCGGTCAGCCACATCAGTTGCGCAGGTGGCGGCTCGCCGTCAAAGGATTCGGCGAGAAACTGATCCTGGCTGAGGTAAACGCCTTCAGCAAAGGCTGAAGGCGTAAACGCACAGGCCAGGATCAGGCACAGCAGCGCCCAGGGGCGCTTAGAACTGATAGCCGATGCCAAGATCGAAGCCATCGAAGTCGCGGCCACTGTCGCCAGCCTGCTCGTGTTCGCGCATGCGGTAGTCGACCTTGATCACGACCTGCTCATGCGGATAGAAGTTGGCACCGAATTCCCACTGGCTGAACTCGTCCTGGCTGCGCGCACCATCGAGATCTTCGTAGCGGGTGTACAGCCCCAGCCACCAGCACGGTTTCCAGCTCGGCTCGACATACCAGCCGTTCTGGCTGTCGGCATCAGCCGCCTCGACCGCATCGCCGGCCAGATCCCAGGCCCCGTACAGCGCGCGCAGGGAGAACAGGCCGCTGGTCCAGGCCGCGTGAGCGGTGTACAGCAGACCTTCATCAAGACCGTCATTGGCCACCTGGCTCATGTCGCCCTGGTACTGCACGCTGGCGGCCAGCTCCAGTCCGGCTACGCCGGTATAGCGCAGGCGCGTGGTGTAAGCCAGTTCCTTGGCATTGGCGTTGGAGGTTTTCTGCCGGCCGGAGCGAATGCGGAAGGCGCTGCTGCCGGCGGTGGGCACCTGCAGGCCTTCGTGGATCACCAGATCCCACTGCAGGCCGGGCGCCAGGCGTGCGGTCAGCGAGGCCGCGCCGCCCCACCAAGTGGTCGGCACGATGATGTTTTCCACATCGTTGCGTTCCACCCCGTAGAAGGTCGGCGGTTCGTGGGTTTCATTGAGAATGCCGATGGGCAGCAGCATCAGACCGCCGCGCGCGATCAGGTTGTCGCTCAGGTCGAACTCGATATACGCCTGCTCCAGCTCGACTTCGCCATTGGCGCCGTCGCCGGCCAGGGCGTGCTCCAGCTCCAGTTCGGAGACGAAGCGAATCTTGTCACTGAAGGCGTAGCTGGCGAACAGGACAAAGCGGTGGAAATCCATTTCCTTGAGGTCGTTGGCGCTGTCGTCGGCGCTCAGATTGTTGTAGTGCAGTTCTCCATAACCGCCCCAATGCACTTTCTGGCTTGAGCTTGCGCTGGACTGAGCGTCCGCGATTTGCGCCAGCGCGTCGATCTGTGCCTGCTGGGCTTCGATTTGCGCCTGCAGCTCGGCAAGGGTGGCCTCATCGTTTGCTGCCGCCGTGAAGCTGGCAGACAGCATCAGGCCCAGCGTGATTCCGCGCACGCGACCGTGGATCATGGATTTACCTCATCGTTTTTGTGTGGGGAAGGCCATGCGATACATCGCGTATGGCTCATCAGTCATTCCTGTGACTGATCAGAGAATACTAATAGAAATGAGAATGACTACCAAGCGTTGCCCGGGCTTGGTGTGGGCGTTTGCCGCCTGACCCGAAGTTGCCCCATCGGGGCGTTAGCCCAAGATCGCTATCCGTGTGCGCTGACTTTGGAAAGCAGGTTGAGCACGGCCACGCCGCTGATGATCAGGCCGATCCCGACGAAAGCCCATAGGTCGAGTTTTTGACCGTAAAGCAGCCAGCCGATCGCGGCGACCAGCACGATGCCCAGTCCCGCCCAGACAGCGTAGGCAATGCCCACCGGGATGGATTTAAGGGCCAGCGCGAGGAAATAGAATGCAATTGCGTAGCCGCTGACCACAACGATTGACGGCATGAGCTTGGTAAAGCCATCACTGGATTTCAAAGCTGAGGTTGCAATGACCTCACCGCAGATGGCGACAGCCAGAAAGAGCCAGTTTTTCATGTCGTTTTTGCCGGCGGGTTGTTAAATGCCAGGGGCCTGAGGGTTGTGGACCATGGCAATGCGTTGGTTCGGGGCGGGCAATGCAGAACGTTGATTTTGCACGATCGCGCAGAGTTCACTGCCGCACTCAGATGGTGGGATGGTGATGAAGCCATGGCGTTCATAGTACGGCTTGTTCCAAGGCAGGTGCGCATAGGTGGTGAGCCACAATCGGCGGCGGCCGCTCCAGCACAGCGCCACATCAAGCAGTTTGCTGCCGATACCTTGTCGCATGTGTTGCGGGTGCACCGCGATTTGATCGAGATACGGCTGACGATCGACATATCCCAAGACGATGAAGCCGATAGGGGTGTTGTTGTCGTCGACGGCGACATGAACATGTTGTTGCTCAATTGCCAATGACCAGCGTGCGACTTCAGCCTGTACGAAAGGATGGTCGGGCTCTGATGTGAGTTGGAGCCCAGCCTGAGCGTAGAGCAGGCTGGCTTGATCGTCGATGCTGACGAGCATGTGTAACTCATGCGGGTGTGCGTTACGAATCAACAACGACTCCGGTGTGGCTGGATACAAAAAAGGCGACATCCGATGAATCGGAGGTCGCCTTACGGCTTCATGTCTAAAGCCTTGGGTTGGCCAGAGGTCAGGGGCCAATTAGAACCGCCAGTCAAAGACCCGGCAGTTCAAGTGCTGCTCTTTGTCAGATCCGGCGTGCCAGTGCATTCGGCTTACCAGATGCTGTTTTTGTGTTGACGCTATGCGCGGCCTTAAGCATCAGTCCCAGTTCAGTGCGCCACCAGTCTGATACTCGGTCACGCGGGTTTCGAAGAAGTTTTTCTCCTTGCGCAGATTGGCTTGCTCAGCCAGCCAGGGCAGGGCTTCTTCGGCGCCGGGGAAGGGTTTCTCTACACCCAGCTGCGCGGCGCGCGTATTGGCGATATGGCGGAACTGCTCGACGTGCTGCTCGGCCGAGTAACCCAGAATCGGGTCGCGCAGGATGTAGCTGGCGTAGCCGGCTTCGGCCGCCTCAGCCTGGTCCCACATCTCGCGCAGAGCCTGCGGGTCGGGGCGGATGTTTTCCTCTTCCATCAAGGCTTTGGCCACGCGAATGCCGAAGCTGGCGTGCATGACTTCGTCGCGCATGATGTATTGCAGCTGTTCGGCCGTGCCTTTCATCATGCCGCGGCGCTGCAGGGCGAAGATGGGGCTGAAGCCGTTGTAGAACCAGCTGCCTTCAAACACGGCGGCAAAGAAGATGTAGGACATCAGGAAGGTGTGCAGCTGCTCACGATCCTTGAGGTCGATGTCCGCGCTGCACACCGCATCCAGGCGCTGCTGGGTCATGCGAATCTTGGCGTTGATCTCCGGCACCACGCGATAGCGGTTGTAGATCTCGCTCTGATCCAGGCCGATGGTTTCGATGCAATGCTGGTAGGTCCAGGTGTGCAACGCTTCCTCGTAGGTCTGACGCGCCTGATAGATCTGCAATTCCGGGGCGGACATCTTTTCCATCACCGCAATGGCGACATTGCGCATGGCCAGGATGTCGGCGGTGGTCAGGTAGGCCAGCACGTTGGTGTAGACGTGGCGTTCTTCGACCGTCAGCTTGTGGTGATAGTCGTGAACGTCCTGGGCCATGTTGATGTCCAGCGGCGTCCAGTGGTTCTTGTTGGCGTTGAGGAAGTACTTCCACGCCCACGGATACTTGAACGGTGCCAGCTGGTTGATGTCGGCCATGCCGTTGACAATGCGCTTGTCCTCGGCGCGCACCGGTTTGGCGCTGATCACCGACTCCGGCATGGGCTGGTTGGTTTGTGCAGATTCCAGCGCGCTTCTTGCCACGGCGGCCTCAGCAGGGGACGGTTCGCGCTTGGCGGCCGGAGCGGAGGCGGGTGACGGCGTCGGGGAGGAATTTAAGGGGTCATCCCAGTTCAACATCGTTTGCTTTCCTTAAAATTCGGTGCCTTGAAAGGGCCGGCGCGGTGCGGCGCCGGCCGTTCGGCTTGTTACTGGCAGGCTTCGCAGTCCGGCTCGAGAATGGAGCAGACCTTGGGGCCTTCCTGGCTCTTTGAGCTCATGGCATCGGTGGTGACTGCAGCCGCGCTGTAATCCTCGGCGCTGGACGTTGTCTGCTCCACTTCGGTGGATTTGCCAGCGTGGGTCGCACCCATGGAGCGCAGGTAGTAGGTGGTTTTCAGACCGCGCACCCAGGCCAGCTTGTACAGGCTGTCCAGTGCGCGACCGGAAGGCTGTGCCATGTAGAGGTTCAGGGACTGCGCCTGGTCGATCCACTTCTGACGGCGGGATGCGGCTTCGATCAGCCAGCGAGAATCGATCTCGAACGCGGTGGCGTACAGAGCCTTGATGTCTTCAGGCACGCGGTCGATGGCCTGCACCGAGCCGTCGTAGTACTTCAGGTCGTTGACCATCACCGAATCCCACAGGCCTCGCCCTTTGAGGTCGTTGACCAGATACGGGTTGATGACCGTGAACTCACCAGACAGGTTCGATTTGACGAACAGGTTCTGATAGGTCGGTTCGATCGATTGCGACACACCACAGATGTTGGAGATGGTTGCCGTCGGGGCGATCGCCATGGTGTTGGAGTTGCGCAGACCGTGGGTCGTGATCTGCACGCGCAGGCTGTCCCAGTCGAGGGTCTGGCTGCGATCCACTTCCAGGTAGCCGCCACGGCCTTCTTCCAGCTTGCTGATGGAGTCGATCGGCAGGATGCCCTGACTCCACAGCGAACCATCAAAGGTGGCGTAGCTGCCGCGCTCCTGAGCCAGCTGACTGGAGGCCTGCAGGGCGTAGTACGACACCGCTTCCATGGAACGGTCGGCAAACTCCACCGCTTCCATGCTGGCGTAGGGCAGACGCTGTTTGTACAGCGCATCCTGGAAGCCCATGATGCCGATGCCGACCGGGCGATGGCGCATGTTGGAGCGGCGCGCCTGCGGCACGCTGTAGTAGTTGTAGTCGATCACGTTGTCGAGCATGCGCATCGCAGTGCTGATGGTGCGCTCGAGCTTGGCTGTGTCCAGACCATTTTCGTTGATGTGCTGGGCCAGGTTGATCGAACCTAAGTTGCACACGGCAATTTCATCGGCCGAGGTGTTCAGCGTGATTTCGGTGCACAGGTTGGAGCTGTGAACCACGCCGATGTGCTGCTGCGGCGAGCGCAGGTTGCACGGGTCCTTGAAGGTCACCCAGGGGTGGCCGGTCTCGAACAGCATGCCGAGCATCTTGCGCCACAGATCCACCGCCTTGATGGTGCGAAACACCTTGATCTCGCCACGCGCGGCCTTTTCTTCGTACGCCACATAGCGTTGCTCGAAGGCCTGGCCCACCAGATCATGCAGGTCCGGCGTTTCGTTGGGCGAGAACAGCGTCCAGTTGTCTTCCTGTGCAACGCGCTTCATGAACAGGTCGGGAATCCAGTTCGCCGTGTTCATGTCGTGGGTCCGGCGGCGGTCGTCGCCGGTGTTCTTGCGCAGCTCGATGAACTCCTCGACATCAATGTGCCAGGTTTCAAGGTAGGCGCAGACCGCACCTTTGCGCTTGCCGCCCTGATTCACCGCAACCGCCGTGTCGTTGGCGACTTTGAGGAACGGCACAACACCCTGGCTCTTGCCGTTGGTGCCCTTGATGTGGGCGCCAAGACCACGCACGGCGCTCCAGTCGTTGCCCAGACCGCCAGCAAATTTGGACAGCAGTGCGTTGTCCTTGATGGCGCTGTAGATGCCGTCGAGGTCATCCGGAACGGTGGTCAGATAGCAGCTGGACAGCTGCGGGCGCAGGGTGCCGGAGTTGAACAGCGTCGGCGTGGAGCTCATGAAATCGAAGCTGGAAAGCAGCTCGTAGAACTCGATGGCGCGGCCTTCGCGGTCGATCTCGTTGATCGCCAGGCCCATGGCCACGCGCATGAAGAAGGCCTGCGGCAATTCAAAGCGCTGGTCGTCTTCGCTGTGGATGAAGTAACGGTCGTAGAGCGTCTGCAGGCCAAGGTAGGTGAACTGCTGGTCGCGTTCGGGTTTGAGCGCAGCGCCGAGACGGGCGAGGTCGTAGCGGGTCAGCTCTTCAGAGACCAGCTCCAGCTCAGCGGCGCGACGGATATATGCATTGAAGTATTCGCCGTAACGGCCGCTCATCTGTTCGGCCGTGGCCGAATCCGGCATGCCGGCGATGAAGCTCAGGGCTTCGCTGCGCAGGGTGTCGAGCAGCAGGCGGGCGGCGACATAGGTGTAGTTCGGCTCGCGCTCGATCAGCACGCGCGCGCTCATGGCCATGGCCTGACCGACATCCTTCTCGGCAATGCCATCGAACAGGTTGCGCAGGGTGTCTTTGAGCACCAGAGCTTCATCGACATTGTCGATGCCTGCGCAGGCCTCACCGATGACCTTGCGCAGACGCGCTTCATCCAGCGGACGACGGCTGCCGTCAGCCGCTGTGACGTTGAGGCCGGATTCGGCTTTCTTGGGCTTCTTGGTCGCCGATTCGGCTTCGCGCTTGGCCGCCTGGCGCTCGCGGTAGAGCACGTAGTCGCGCGCGACCTTCTGTTCACCGGCACGCATCAGGGCCAGTTCAACCTGATCCTGAATGTCTTCGATATGCAGGGTGCCGCCCACGTCGATGTTGCGGGTGATTTTTTCGGTGACCTGCTTGGTCAGCTTGGCGACCACTTCGTGGACGCGCTTGGACTCCGCCGCGCCGCCACCTTCAACCGCGAGGAAGGCCTTGGTCATGGCGACCTTGATCTTGCTCGCATCAAAAGGCGTGACCTTGCCGTTACGGCGAATCACTTTGAAACCGCCGGGCGCGGAGGCGCTCACGTCAGCGGATTGTGTCTCTGGGTTTGCAGACGATGCGCTGGAGCGCTCCGCTGCTTCACTGATCTGGGCTTCCATCTTCCCTCCCCGGGTGGTGCAGCAGGACTGCACAAAAACTAAGCAGATTGCACGTCAATCGTGCGCCCTTATTTGAAGGGCGTTTAGTATGTTCGATGACGTGGTGAACACACCATATAGTGGCTTCGCGGCATCGTCAACACGATATGTTGTGTTTATAAGTCTGTGTGGAAAACCTGTAGAAAAGTGTGGGCAAGCTGTTGGAAAGACCTGAAAAAATCGCTGCGTGTCAGGAAAAAATGCGCTTGCACAAGCAGTTGCCCCGGCATCGCCAAAGTGTTCCGGGGCCCGGTACACTGAGACCCTCGAAGACGACGAAAAATCCTCTAAAAATGTTGATTCCCGTGCTGCTTGCCGGCGGTTCCGGCAGCCGTTTGTGGCCGCTCTCCAGAAAATTGCATCCCAAGCAATTTTTGCGGCTGACTGACGAACGGTCGCTGCTGGAAAACACCGTGATGCGCGTCATGCGCGCACCCGATGTGGGGCCGGTGCTGGCCATAGGCGGTGAGGACCATCGCTTCATCATCGCCGAGCACCTGCGGCGTATGGGCCAGGATGGTGCACGCATCCTGCTCGAGCCGGTTGGTCGCAACACCGCGCCGGCTGCTGCAGTGGCGGCACTGGAGGTCGCAGCCCGGCATGGGCCGGACACCCTGATGATGCTGTGTCCCTCGGATCATGTGATCACCGACGTGCAGGCTTTTGCCGATGCCGTGGCGATTGCGGCGGCGGCGGCTGAACCCGGCGTGATGGTGACCTTCGGGATTCGTGCCGAGCGGCCTGAAACCGGTTACGGCTATATCAAGGTCGGTGCCGCGCGAGGCGAGGGTGCGTTTGATCTGGAGCGCTTTGTGGAAAAGCCGGATCTGGCGACCGCCCAGGCCTATGTGGCCGACGGGGGCTATTTCTGGAATGGCGGCATGTTCGTGTTTCGGGCCCAGACCTTGCTGGATGAGCTGGCGCAACATGCGCCGCAGATGCTTGCGGCGTGTCGTGCCGCACACGCCGGGGCGGCCGAGGATGGCCAGTTTCTGCGTTTGCAGGCTGAAGCCTTCAGTGCATGCCCGGAGGATTCCATCGACTACGCGGTGATGGAAAAAACCCGCGGCGCCGTGGTCGTGCCGCTGGACTGCGGTTGGGACGATGTCGGGTCCTGGACCTATCTGAACACCCTGGGCGAGAGCGATCAGGATGGCAATGTGGCGCAGGGTGATGTTTTGTTCGAGGGCGCCAGGAACACCTGGGTGCGGGCTCAGAACCGTCTGGTGGCGGCGATCGGCACGCAGGATCTGGTGATCGTTGAAACCAAGGATGCGGTGCTGGTCAGCGATGCGGCCCAAGTGCAGCAGGTCAAGGCCATCGTCAAACAGCTGGAAACCCAGCAACGCCAGGAGGCGATGCTGCATCCGCGGGTTTACCGGCCATGGGGCTCTTACGAGGGGGTTGATGATGGCGCCCGTCATCAGGTCAAACGTATCGTGGTGCAACCCGGCGCCAAGCTGTCCTTGCAGATGCATCACCACCGCGCTGAACACTGGATCGTGGTCAAGGGCACCGCGCGGGTGACCCGCGGTGACGAAACCTTCCTGCTTGGCGAGGATGAATCCACTTACATTCCCATCGGCACCACGCATCGTCTGGAAAATCCCGGCACGATTCCGCTGGAGTTGATTGAGGTGCAGACCGGGTCTTATCTCGGGGAGGACGACATCGTGCGATTTGAAGACGATTACGGGCGGAACAAAACATGAGGCGGGTTCTGGTGGCGGCGCTTGCGACGCTGGGCGCGACGCCCTTGCAGGCTCAAACGGATGAAGTGCAAACCTTGCGTGAGTGTGCCGCGCGCAATGTGCCGGCGCACAGCTTCGTCCAAGCGGCGGAATTCGAAGTCATGCAGGATGGGGCCGCACAACGTCGTATTGGCGCTGCGCTGGCTGGTATGCGTGATGCAGACGGCATCAACCTGAATATTGTGGTGAGCGCGCCAAACGACGTTGCTGGGACGGCTGTGTTGCTGCGGCAGAACGATGCCGGGCGCGAAGATATGCGCATGTACCTGCCGGCTTTGCAGCGGGTTCGCCCGATCACCGGCGGGATGGCCAACCAGGGCATTCTGGGCACCGATTTCAGCTACCGCGACATCCGTGACATTTACGGAGCGCTGCGCGAGGGGCAGGCGATGGTGCTGGGTACGGGCAAGATTGCCGGCAAGGACACGCAGCGCATGGAGTTGATTCCGGCGGCGGAGCAGGAATCGCCTTACCAGCGCATGGTTGTCGATCTGGATGCGTCCAGCTGCGTGGTGCTGGCCGTGGATTTTGAATCGCCCGGTCGCGGGGTCACCAAGCGGTTGCTGGGTGATGTGGACTCGGTGACCAACATCGGTGAGCGCCGCTTACTGCTGCGTTACACCATGGATGATCTGGACAAAGGTTCGCAGACCGTACTCAAGCTGGGCTTGCCGGAGTACGACGAGGACATACGCTCACTGGCGTTTCATCCCAGCTCGTTTTACCGCTATCGCAACAGTGCGGCGGCGCCAGAGTAAGCAGCGCCGCCGCAGGCAGATCAGAAGCTGTAGCCCAGCGAGATCGATACGTTGTCGCGGTCTTTGATCAGATTGAAGCTGCCGCCGCCCCAGTAACGCTGGTAGCCCAGGCCAAGCTCCCACACGCTCAGGTAGGTGGCCTTGACCCCCATGATCAACGACTTGCGGCCTTGCACGAAGTTGAGAATGGGCGTGGCCGAGGTGCCGTTGACGTCATGAGCGAACACCACGGTGGGTGAGACCACATAGCGGTTGAGTACATTGTTGTAGGTCAACTGCGTGGCCACCCGGTAGCCCCAGGAGAAGGCTGTGGCATAGCCGCCTTTCTGCGTTTGTGGTCCGTTGCCATCAACCAGGCCCAGAGCGGCCGATACGATCGGGTTGTAGGGCAGGTAGCTGCCCGGGCCTTCAAACAGCAGCTCGTCGTTGTCGGGCAGGTCGTGGATATGGCTGCCGGCGGCCTCGACCAGCAGCAACGCCTGATCGTTTTTCAGCCATTTCGATGGGCCGAAGATTTTGGTCGTGGAAATGTCCCACTGGCTGACATCCAGGCGGCGGTAGCCTTGAATCTGCTCACCCGGCTGGAACGGGCCGATCTGCGAGGGCAGCGGGGTGCGCAGCCCGGCCAGGAGGACTTCAACATCCTCCAGCTGCAGTGGCTGATCCTGCTTGAGGCTGTATTCGCCCTGCAGGGCCAGGCCACCGAATGGCAGCGACATATTGAAGCTGATGCCATACAGGGAGATGTCTTCCGGGTACTCGATGAAGTAGCCGCCAGCTGGCGCCACCCCTTCAAAGCCCAGCGGTGCGGCATAGCCGCTGACCAGCGGCAGACGGCTGTGATAGTTGGCCGCATACAGGCCTAGATCGATGCCGCCCAGTGCCGGGGTGAAGATGCGCAGAGCGACGCCGCCCTGACCGCCTTCATCGGGCTTGTTATCCGCTTTGCGAGGAATCGCAGAGCCGCCAGCGGCGGCTGCACAGGTGCCCGGTGCGGACAGTTCCGGACAGCGCCCGAAACCAATCTCTGCGGTTTCACCGCTGTAGCCTGCGAAATCGTTGGTCGCAAAGAAACTGCCCGAGGGATCAGCTTCGGTGGCAACCCAGTCGTACTGGTAGAAACCTTCGATCGAGATGTTGTCGGTCAAATCCGCCGAAGCCCAGACCATGCCGGCCGGGATAAAGACTTCCGACAGGTCCACGCCAGGCACACGCAGTTGTGAGGCATCGGCGGCAATGATCGAGTTGATGCCATTCAGAACCAGCGCAGATTCGCCCCAGTTGAGCACCTGATGACCAACGCGGAAGCTGAGGTAGCGGCGGCCCAGCTGTACGGTGCCGAAAATGAAACCTTCGAGCAGGTCGGCGTCGTTACCCAGTCGTTCGTGCAGCTTGCTGCGGCGCCGATTCAGGTCGTCTGGCCCAGCCAGCCGCGTGGGTGGGCCGGCGTAGTCTTCTTCGTCGAAGAAGTCATGGTCGTTGAGGACCATATCGTACAGATAGCTACCGCGGACCTGGGCGCCGAAGTCACCCCAGTTCAAATACATGGTTGAGGTTAGCTTGAGGCCGCCGGAGATCATGTCGCCCTTGTCGAAGGCCAGGTTGCCGTCGTCCCCATTGGTTGAGAAAGCTTGGCCAGACGCGCCATCAGCGGTGGTATTGGAACGTCCAATGATTTGCCGGCTTTGCTCTTCGATACGCCACGCGGCGCCCGCCGTAACGGTGGAATCAAGGCGTCCGCTGATCGGGCCCAGGTCAAAGCTCGCGGCCAGTGCAGCGGAACTGCTCATGCCGGTCACGATCAGGCCGGCCATCAGATGGTTGATTTTGTGCATGATGGATCTCCGGTCTTAGTTCGCAGCTTGCGGGCAGTTGCCGCCCAACGGCAGGCAGGCGCCGTCGCTGGCCAGGAAGTTGGCCACTTGACGCTGAATTTCCACGAACACCGGGTCATCGGCCGGGTTGGCCGTGGTCGGCTGCAGAATGCTGCCGTGGTTGCCGCCGCTTATGCGAATCAGCTCCTGTCCGCCGGTCAGTACCGTCGGTGGGTCGACCGGCGGACTGATGTCGGTGGTGCTCAAACCCATGACGCGGGCCAGTGGCTCGGTGCCCGACAGCAGCCCCGGAATGATGACGTTCTCTGTCGCGGTGTTGGGCACGACGCTGTCGTCTACCACTTCGATCATGTGGACTGCGCGGCCATCGGCGGCGGCTGCGGCCCAGTTGACCGGGTCGGCCGGATCAACCGCAAGCTGGGCGAAGCGCAGGAACATTTCGTAGGTATCGGTACCTTTGACCACACCGGCCGCTTCCAGGCCGCCGGCGACCACCGGACCGAATGTTTCCGAGGCGTCCAGAAGTTTGCCAATACCGCCGCCAGGCATGGCCAGGCTGGCGGCTTTGATGTCGTCGTTGGCGCCGAGCAGGGTGGTGCCGACAATACCGCCCAAGGAATGCCCGAGGAAGTGGATACGGTCAGTGTTGATCACATCGTTGGGATCGGCGCTGAGCACCAGATTGCCCAGCGAGCGGACCAGATGAATCTGGTCAGACACCGACTGCCGGATGTTGTCTCGCGAGGTTACCGGGCTGGTCAGGTTGATGAAGTAGGCACCGGAGGCATCGACCGTACCATCGCCATCAAGATCGGCATCAAAGGTGCGCTCGGTGGTACCCGGCACGCGCAGGGGATGACCCGGCGGCAAGCCATGCAGAGGTTGGTCAATTGCGACACTGACGAAGCCTGCGGCTGACAGCGCGCCAGCGATACCCAGCATTTGTGAGCGGTCGCCGGTGATGCCGTGCAGGAACACCACAGTGGGCCAGCCACCGTCAGGTGCGATGCCCTGCGGGCGGGCCAGAATCAGTGGGACCAGCTCATCGGACTGCTGGGCCGGCATCGGGTAGCACAAGGTGGTGCTGCTGGGCGGCAGCAGCGCCTCGCACGGGGCGCCGGTGCCCGGGTGCACCGCGCCGGCATTGATCACGCCGTCGTTTTGCCACACCGAGGTGTTGATATTTTCCGCACCCGGCTGGTGGTAATAGGGCAGATTGAAGGCGCCGACATAAACCAGCGGATTGTTGGCCTCAGGCAGCGGCAGCGGTTCGCTCGGGCTGCCCAGAATCTGGGCCAGGGTCAGTCCGCTGGGCTGGGCCTGAATCAGCTGCGCCGAGGCCTGGGCATCAATGCTCTTGAGCGTAGGCGTGGTCGACTGAGTGGTAAACGACCAGGCCAGGATCAGATCCTTGCGCGCGATTTCGCCGCGTGAGTTCGGAGCCAGTGCCGACAGCTGTTGCAGGCCTCCGACCACCGGTGCGACAAAGGCTGACTGCAGTTGGTCAAGCACCGGAATCAGATCAGTGCGGCCTTGCTGATTGAGCGCAGCCAGCAGGGTGCTGGTGGTTTGTTGACTGAACGGCGTGTCGCTGTTGAGCGTGTCGAACAGCTCATTGGGGATGGCCGGTGCACCGGCGGGACTGCGAATTTCGCGGGTCAGGCCGACCAGATAGCGGGTCGATTCCTGAAGCGGCTTGAGCCAGTGCACCACCAAACGGGGGCTGAGCACGGAGACGGGCGACAGGGTGATCTCAAAGTCTTCACCCGGAATCAGCTCCTGTGCGCGCGCGCTGTCGAAGATGCGAACACCATTCGCAGCTTGCGCGGCATCAACCTTGCCTTGCAGGTTGGTGAACAGGGTGGCGGTTGTGGACCAGCCATCAACCAATCCCCAGCCCGGGATGGCGGCCAGCGAGCCGGCTGGCGAGAGTGTGCCATCGGCATTGTTGTCGGGGTTGTCGTCCTGACCGGTTTCGCTGCCGAACAGCAGATCGATGGGTACGGGGAGAATCGCGCCGGAGGTGTTGGTGGGCAGAACCACCGGATCGAACAACGGTTTTGGACCGAAGTCCTCGTCAGTACGCAATCCGTTGTCGTCCGGACTGCACGCAGCCAAAGCCAGCATCGTGCCGGCAACCAATAGTGCTCTCATGGTGTCTCCCCATGCTGAGATGTTGTACGTCGACGTTTTAGTGTCTTGTTGTCGACGTGAAGAGAATATGAATAGGCAGCCTCGTCGTATGTCACAAAAACGGCTGTCAAGCCGCAGGAAAAATCCTACGCTCGGCGCAGGCGAACGGCAAACAGGACCAAAAGCACGGTCAGATAGATGAACGGTTCGGGTTCGCTGACCTTAACCTTCCAGATGAAGTGCACGCAGGCCAGCACGGCGGCTGGATAGACCAGGCGATGCAAACGCTTCCAGTTGCGCCTGAGGCGTCGTTGCCAGCCGCGCGTGGAGGTTACGGCCAGCGGCGTCAGCAGCAGCAGGGCGGCAAAACCCACGGTGATGTACGGCCGCTCAAGGACTTCTTCACCCAGGCGCGCCAGCGACAGGCTCAGGTCGAAGACCAGATACACGGCAAAGTGACAGAGCAGGTAGAAAAAGCTCCACAAGCCGAGCTGGCGGCGGATTTGTAGCGGCCAGCGCCAGCGTGCGAGGCGCTGCAATGGACTCATCGCCAGGGTGACCAGAAGCAGGCGCAGGGCCCATTGCCCGCTGTGATGGGTCAGGGTTTCGATCGGGTTCACGCCCAGTTGAGCGCTTGCGATCCACCACGCCGCCTGGCCTAGCGGAATGGCGCACAGGGCAAAGCAAAGCAAGCGGATATGCCCGGTTGACGGGCGCCACGCAGGCATCAGTAGTACTTGCGCAGATCCATGCCGTCGTAAAGACCGGCCACCTGTTCAGCGTATCCGTTGAACATCAAGGTGTCGCGCTTGAACAGCTCGCCAATGCGGCGCTCGCGTGCCTGTGACCAGCGTGGGTGATCGACCGTGGGGTTCACATTGGCGTAAAAGCCGTATTCGCGGGGTTGCAGCATGTTCCAGGTGGTTTGCGGCTCGCTTGCGGTGAAGCGGATACGCACAATCGACTTGATGCTCTTGAAGCCATATTTCCACGGTACGACCAAGCGCATGGGCGCGCCGTTCTGGCGCGGCAGCGGTTTGTCGTACAGACCGGTGGCCATGAAGCTCAGCGGGTTCATGGCTTCATCCATGCGCAGGCCCTCGCGATAGGGCCAGTCGATGCCGGAGGCGTTAAGACGCATCTGCTTGGGTTTGACCGCCGTTTCGAAGGCTACGTAGCGAGCCTTGTCGGTGGGCGCGAAGCGTTGCAGGAAAGGCCCAAGCTCGAAGCCGCGCCAGGGAATGACCATCGACCAGCCCTCCACGCAGCGCAGGCGGTAGATGCGCTCCTCACTGGGCAGCGTGGCAATCAGCTGATGCAGATCGAAGTCACCACCGGCTTCACACTCACCATCCACACGCAGGGTCCAGGGCTTCAGTTCGAGGGTGTGTGCGTAGCGCGCAGGATCGCTTTTGCCGGTGCCGAACTCGTAGAAGTTGTTATAGCTGGTGATGTCCTCAAAGCTGTTCAAGGCTTCGCCATCGGCATAGTCGACGCGACCATCACGCGTGGTGCTGGCTGTTGCGGTTGGCTCGGGCTCTGGCGCGCGGCTCAGACAGGCCGGTGCGGCCAGGCTGGCCAGCGATCCGGCGGCCAGTTGCATGAAGCGGCGGCGATCCCAGAACAGGGCTTCCGGTGTAATGGCGCTGCGTGGCAGCTGGGGGATTTTTGAGCTCATGGTGATACAGACCGGCCAACTCGGGATTGTGTTTCATCACTTACACTATGCGCATGACTTTGGATGACCTGAAAGCCAGTTTTTCCCTGATGGGATCGTGGGAAGAGCGCTACGGACTGATTATCGATCTCGGACGCCAGCTTGAGCCGTTGCCGCAAGATGCCTATGTCGAGGCCAACAAAGTGCGGGGCTGCATGAGCCAAGTCTGGATGATCTCGCAGACCCAGCCTGACGGTCGCATCGTGATCCGTGGTGATTCCGATGCGCACATCGTTAAGGGGCTGATCGCGGTGTTGCTGATGGTCTACTCGGGCAAGACGCCGCAGGAAATCGGCCAGATCGACATCAAGAGCCTGTTTGCTGAGCTTGGGCTGGAGCAGCACATCAGCGCCAATCGCCGCAATGGCTTTTACGCCATGGTCGAGCGTGTCGGGCAGATGGCCGAATCAAGCTGATCGCAGCTTGCGACGTTTGTGATGTGATGTGTTGCGCTGTGTCTTGGCAAACTGTCAGAGGCCTGGATGGCCGATGACAAGCGATACACGGACGTACTTGAGCGGGTTTGACAAGACACAGCGCAGCGCACCTGACACAGGTGTCAGGCGTCGACCGCTTCTACCTGCAATGTCGTGCCATTGACCGCCAGCACCTGGACCACGCTGCCCTGTGGCAGATCCGGGCCGGTGCAGCGCCAGGTGGAGTCGGCGACCTTAACCCGGCCCACGCCATCCTGGATCGCCGTGGCCAGCTGCAGCTTGCGACCGACCAGATGCTGGCCGGGGTGATTGAGCTGGCTCGCCGCATCATCTTCCGGTGAAGGCGGATTGCGTTTCTGATAAACCTTGAAGACCACCGTGCAGCTCACCGCCAGCACGCTGAAGATGATCATCTGCGCGTTCAGGTCCAGATCGCTGCCCAGGGCGATAAAGCCGGTCACCAGGGCCGAAACCCCGAACCACAGCAGCACCGCGCCAGGCGCGAAGGCCTCCAGCGCAATCAGCAGGATGCCAGCGCTGAACCAGTACCAGTGCACACTGTCGGCATCGAATTCCATGGTTTAGCTCTTGGGCTTGTCGTTGATGGAGCCGAGCAGCTCTTTGACCCCGCCCAGCGAACCGATCAGATTGCTCGCTTCCAGCGGCAGCAGAATGACCTTCTGATTGGGCGCCGCACCGATGTCGCGCAGCGCTTCGGTGTACTTCTGGGCGACGAAGTAGTTGATCGCGTTGACGTCCCCTTCGGCGATGGCCAGCGACACATCACGGGTTGCCTTGGCTTCGGCCTGGGCCAGGCGCTCGCGTGCTTCGGCGTCGCGCTGGGCGGCTTCCAGACGCCCTTCGGCCTCCAGAATCATGGCCCGCTTTTCGCCTTCAGCCTTTTTGATTTCGGCCTCACGCAGACCTTCGGCTTCCAGAATATTGGCGCGCTTCTCGCGCTCGGCCTTCATCTGTCGAGCCATGGAATCGACCAGATCTGTGGGCGGAGAAATGTCTTTGATCTCCACGCGCTTGACCTGCGTGCCCCAGGCTTCGGAGGCCTCATCAATGATCTTGAGCAGCTTGATGTTGATCTCGTCACGCCGTGACAGTGCTTCGTCCAGGTCCATTTCGCCCAGCACCGAACGGATCGAGGTCATCGCCAGGTTGACCACCGCGCGCATCAGGTCGCGCACCTCGTAGGCGGCGCGGGCGGCATCGGCGACCACAATGTAAACCACGCCGTCAACGCTAACCTGGGCGTTATCGCGGGTAATGACATCCTGACTGGGGATGTCGATAACCTGTTCCATCACGTTGATCTTGTGACCGATGCGATCAACGATCGGCATGATGAAATGCAGCCCCGGCTCCAGCGTGCGGGTGAAGCGGCCGAAGCGCTCAACGGTGTAACGATGGCCTTGCGGCACGACCTTGACCCCAAGAAAGACGCCGACAACGGCCAGCACCAGCATGGCGATAACGAAACTGGTCATGAAAGTTCCCCTATGAATGTGGGCTTGTTGTGCCCAACTGATGTGATGTTGGCTGAATGTCCAAGCGCTTCGGAGTGTAGACTATTTGTCAAATGCGAAGGGTTGCCAGCCTGCTCAGGGCTTATACCATCTGACCATGACAGATGTTCGCAACGGACAGTCACTTGCCTGATCTTTTCCACATCGTAGAAGCCGTGCTGGTTGCCGTATTCGGCGCCGCTGCGCTGTGGGCGCTGTTCAGGCTGCGCAGGCATTTGCAGAACGTGACTTTCTATTTCGTGCTGGCGGTGCTTCTGGGTGGTGCTTTGGCGCCGGTGATGAGCCTGGGCATGTCGCACAGCACTCAGCACATGATGCTTGGTGCCTCACGTGTTCTGTTCGCTGCAGCGCTGTTTGTAGGCTGCCTGGAAGTGCTGCGCATCACCGGCATTTTGAATCGCCAGCTTGCACGCAAGCAGGATGCTGAGCGGCAGCTGACGGAAAACCGCGAGCACCTGCAACGACTGATTATGCAGCGCACCGAAGCCTTGCGTTCGGAAATCAGCGAGCGCAGCAAATTGCAGGAGTCGCTGGCCAATTACAGCCAGATGCTGGAGAAAGACCTGCAAGCGGCGGCGCAGGCGCAAAGTGCGATGCAAACCGAGTTGCCTCGTTGTGACTACGTGCGCGTGGCGGCCAACAGCTTCGCCCGTGATCAGGTCAACGGCGATATGTTTCACGTCGACCTGCGGGCCAATGGTGATTTGTTCCTGATGGTGGGGGACGCCATGGGGCACGGTGCTGCGGCGGGCTTCATGACCGTTCTGGCCCGCACAGCACTGAAAACCATGAACCTGGAGCGCACGCCGTCACAGATTCTGTCGGAGCTCAATCATTTGATGAGCGAGCAGGACAGCGGCGTGTACCTCACTGCGGTGCTAGCACGTATCAGCCCCAACGGGCGCTGCCAGATTGCCCATGCCGGGCATCCCTCATCGATAATTCTGCGCGGTCATGAGACCTTGGAGTATCTGCGTGCCGGAGGCTTTGCCCTGGGCATGTTCGATCTGCCCGGGGTTGAGTACACCCAGCAGGAACTGCAGCTCAATCCGGGTGATCGGGTGCTGCTGTATACCGATGGAGTGACCGAGGTGCGCAATGCGCAGGGCGAAGAGTACGGTTGGGATCGCCTGGATAACGCGCTGCGTGACAGTGACCCGGCTTCTGTCGACAACGCGCTGATGCAGGTGCTGGAACATGTCTACGATTTTTGTGGCGACCAGCCCATGACCGACGACATCACCCTGCTGCTGGCCGAGTACACCGGCGCTGAATCTGCAGCGCGTTAGGTTAGCGGCAGAAAGCGCACGTTGATGCCGGGTTCGGCCTGCTTGGCAACCCGGATGAGATCTCGGGCCACCTGATCAGCACCAATCGCACGGTAACGTTTGAGCGGGCCGGGCAGCAGGGCATTGAGCACCGGTGCGCACGCCTGTGCCAAATCTTCGGCACACCGCGTTTCAGTGCGCTCGCCGAGGAGCAAAGAGGGGCGCAAAATTTCCAGGCTGGGAAAACCAAGGGCCTGCAGGCTGTTTTCCATACGCCCTTTGACCCGGCTGTAATGCGAGGGTGAACGGGCGCTGGCACCGAGCGCGCTGATCACCCCAAAGCAGGGCACAGCGACGCTCTTGGCGGCGGTGGCGATGGCAAGGACATAGTCGTGATCAACCCTGACCAGACCGGCGCGGCCGGCTTTGCCCGTGGTGGTGCCAAGGCAGCACAGCACGGCGTCAAGCCCGTCACAGCGGGCCTGGCCGCGCAGTTGATCGAAATCAACTGCATTCCAGTGCAGGCGCGGGTGCGCAAAGGGCGCCGGCTGTCGCGCCCACACCCGGACTTCGTTCACCGCATCATCTGCGAGAAGCTGGTTCAGGGTGGCGTTGCCAACCAGACCCGTTGCGCCGATCAGGCCGACGCGCATAGATCAGGCTGCCTTTTTCTGACGGCGGGTACGCACGGTTTCTGCCAGCTTGCGCAGCAGCACATCGGTGTCGTCCCAGCCCAGGCAAGCGTCGGTGATGCTCTGGCCGTAGGTCGGGGTGGCACCGGGTTCAACGTCCTGACGCCCGGCGACCAGATGGCTTTCGACCATGACACCGAAGATGCGGTTGTCGCCGCCCGCGATCTGGTTGCCCAGATCTTCAGCCACCAGCAGCTGGCGTTCGTGTTTTTTCTGGCTGTTGGCGTGGCTGCAGTCGACCATGATCTTGCTCGGCAGACCGGCCTTTTCCAGCATCGCAGCGGTGGCGTCGATGTGCTCGGCTTCGTAGTTCGGGCCGCTTGAGCCGCCGCGCAGGATCACGTGGGTCTGGTCGTTGCCGGTGGTCTCGAAAATGGAGATGGCGCCGGCGGTGGTCAGCGACAGGAAGCGGTGCGGATTGCGCGCCGACTGGATCGCATCCACAGCGACCTTGATGTTGCCTTCCGTGCCGTTCTTGAAGCCGACCGCGCAGGACAACCCGGAACCCATTTCACGATGCAACTGGCTTTCCGTGGTGCGCGCACCGATGGCGCCCCAGCTGACCAGATCGGAAATGTATTGCGGGGTCAGAATGTCGAGGTATTCGACACCGGCCGGCATGCCGCTGTCGTTGAGTTCGAGCAGCAGTTTGCGCGCGCTGCGCAGGCCCTTGTCGATCTGGAAGCTGTCATCCAGATCCGGGTCGTTGATCAGGCCTTTCCAGCCGACCGTGGTGCGCGGTTTCTCAAAGTACACGCGCATGACGATGACGATATCATCGGCCAGTTCTTCGCGCAGACGGGCCAGCTTGCTGGCATATTCCTTGGCCGCGGCGGTGTCATGAATCGAGCAGGGGCCGACGATGGCGACCAGGCGGTCGTCCTGTCCGTTGAGCACCTTGGCGATGGCGTTGCGGGCCTGATCGACGGTGTCAGCAGCGGCGTCGGTCAGCGGGATTTCGTTGCGAACCACGTCCGGTGTGGAGACTTCGGTGATTGAGGCGATGCGCAGATTGTCGGTGCGTTGCATGATGGTGGGCACAGCCGTGCTTGAGAAAACCCCATATTGTAAGGGATGAATCTGTCGGAATTACAGGCGAACCAGGTCGAGCTTCCGATCTGGCAGGCTTTGGCGCCATTGCGCGAGGCCCTGAGCCGCGCCCACACCAGCCTGCTGGTGGCGCCGCCGGGCGCGGGCAAAAGCACCATTGTGCCTCTGGCCTTGCTCGACGAAGCCTGGGTGCAGGGGCGCAAGATACTGGTCCTGGAGCCGCGTCGCCTGGCCGCGCGCGCGCTGGCCTGGCGCATGGCATCGTTGTCCGGTCAGCCGCTTGGCGAGCTGGTCGGGCTGCGCACGCGTGACGACACCCAGGTGGGTCCGTCCACACGCATCGAAATTCTCACCGAGGCGTTGCTGACGCGGCGCATCCAGCATGCGCCGGAGCTTGAGGATGTCGCTGTGGTGATCTTCGATGAGTTCCACGAGCGCAGTCTGCATGCCGATCTGGGGCTGGCCCTGGTGCGCGATGTGCAGGCCGGTTTGCGTGACGATCTGCGCGTGCTGCTGATGTCGGCCACGCTGGAGCAGGACAATCTGGCCGCGCGTCTGGACGCCAGCGTGGTGCAAACCCAGGGCCGTAGCTACCCGGTGGAGGTGCGCTACGCCAAGCCGCGCAGCACGCGACTGGATGAGGGCGTGGCGACGGCCGTGCGGGCTGCCTTGAAAGAACACCCGGGCGACATCCTGGTGTTTCTGCCTGGCGAGGCCGAGATTCGCGCGGTGGCGCGCAAGCTGGATGCGCTTGGCCCTGGCATCGTGGTGCATGCGCTGTATGGGCGTTTGCCGCGTGCTGCTCAGCAGGCCGCTATCGCGCCGGCCGGCGACGCTGAGCGCAAGATTGTGCTGGCCACCGCAGTGGCCGAATCCAGCATCACCATCGCCGGGGTGCGCGTGGTCGTGGATGCCGGTCTGATGCGGGTGCCGGTGTACGACCCCAATGCCGGGTTTTCCCATCTGGTCACCCGCCGGGTCAGCCGGGATGCCGCTGATCAACGCGCCGGGCGCGCTGGACGCACGGCACCCGGCGTGTGCGTGCGCCTGTGGTCATCGGAAGAGGTTCTGGTTGCGCACCGCGAACCGGCCATACGCCACGAAGATCTGTCTTCGCTGGCTCTCAATGTGGCGGCCTGGGGCAGCGAACCACAGTGGCTGGAAGCGCCGCCTGAGGGGCCCTGGGCCCAGGCTATGGAAGTGTTGCAGGCACTGGATCTGAGCGATGCGCGAGGGCGCATCAATGCGCGCGGACGCAAGCTGGCGGGCTGGCATGCCCACCCGCGTATCGGCGCCATGCTGCTGGCTGCGCGTGATGATGCCGAGCGCGCCATGGCCTGTGATCTGGCGGCGCTGCTTGAATCGGATGAGCGCGCCGGCACGCTGGTCGACATCCATCAGCGCTGGCTGGCCTGGCGGCGTGGCGGGGCTGGCGCAAGCCAGATCAAGGCTCTGGATCGCGACAGCCGACGTTGGCGCAAACGTGTGGGCGTGGGCAATGCTATTGCGGAGCGCGATGCCGGCCTGCTGCTGGCGCACGGTTTTGTTGATCGCATCGCGCTGCAGCGTCAGCCGGGTAGCGCGCAGTACCAGCTGGCCAACGGGCGTGGCGCACGCCTGCCGGACAACGATCCGTTGAGGGCTCAGCGCATGCTCGTGGTGGCCGATCTGGACGGTCAGCGTGAGGCGCGTATCCGGCTTGCGGCGGCGCTGGATGATGAGGCGTTTGAAACGGCGTTTGCTGCGCACATCAGCTGGCGTGACAGCGTGCATTTCAACCCTGCGAGCGGGCAGGTCGAGTGTCAGCGCGAGCGGGTTTTCCAGCGTTTGGTGCTGAGTCGCCAGCCGTTACCCAAGCCGGATGTCAGCGTGGTCTGCGAGGCGCTGGTCGCGGGGCTCATGGACAAAGGCTTTGGCCAGCTTGACTGGTCAGGCCCGGCTGCGCGCATGCGCGCCCGCATCGCCTGTCTGCAGGGCGAGGGCTGGCCCACCATGGACGATGCCAGCCTGCGCGCCACGCTCGATCAATGGCTGGGGCCGTGGTTGTTTGGTCTGCGCAGTGTGGCCGAGATTACCCCGGCCAAGCTGGCCGACGCGCTGTGGGCCTGGCTCAGCGCGGAGCAGCAACGGCGGGTGCGTGAGCAGGCGCCGGATGCGGTGAGCCTGCCCAGCGGGCGTCAGGTCAAGCTGGATTATGCGGCCGAGGATGGCCCGGTGCTGGCCGTGCGCATGCAGGACATGTACGGGCAGGATGCATCGCCGCAGGTGGCGGGGCGACCGGTGCTGCTGCATCTGCTGTCGCCGGCCCGTCGGCCGTTGGCCGTGACCCGCGATCTGGCCAGCTTCTGGCGCAACGCCTGGCCCGAGGTGCGCAAGCAGATGCGCGGGCGTTATCCCAAACATGAATGGCCGGAGCGCCCTTGGGAAGCACCGGCGCCTGCGGCGCTGAACGTCTTGGACCAGCGTCGGTCATAAACCTGGCGGTGGTGCTGAGTTTTGGGGCTCGGGTGCCGCTTTGAAGACACCACAGGGAGATCCGAACCGATGAGAGTTTTGCTCGCTCTTGGCGCGCTGCTGAGCGCCACCGCTGTCCACGCGTTGGACTATCCCGAAACACCGCGTGGCACGGTGGTGGATACCTACCACGGCGAACAGGTGGCCGATCCCTATCGCTGGCTTGAGGATGTGGATGCGCCCCAGGTCAAAAAGTGGATTGCGGCACAGAATGCGCTGACCCGTACGCACCTCGATCAACTGCCCGACCGAGCCGCCTGGCGAGCGCGGCTGGCGCAGCTGTGGAACTACGAAAAATACGGCGCGCCCAAGCGTGTCGCGGGCGCCCTGTTCTACCGCTACAACGATGGACTGCTTGATCAGAGCGTGCTGGTGCGCGAGCAGGCGGGTCAGCGCAAGGTGGTGCTCGATCCCAATACCCTGAGTGCGGACGGCACCCTGGCCCTGACCGACTGGGCAGTTTCGCCGGACGGACGTTATCTGGCCTACGGTGTGGCCGAAGCCGGCAGCGACTGGAATCGCTATCACGTGCGTGATCTGCGCACCGGTCAGGATCGCGCCGAGGTGCTCGAACACATCAAGTTCTCCAACATCAGCTGGAGTCACGACAGCGCAGGTTTCTTCTATTCGCGCTACCCCGGTTCTGATGGTGTGTTCAGCGATCTGGAGAACCAGGCGATCTACTACCACAAGCTGGGTTCGGCGCAGGCCCAGGATGTGCTGGTGCTGTCGGATCCCGAACATCCGCGTCGCAATATGTACGCGCGGGTCAGCGACGACGGCCGTTATCTGCTGATCAGTTTGCGCGAAGGCGCGCGTGAGGAGAACGCGCTGTATGTCAGGGACCTCAATCAGGCCGAGCGCCCGTTCGTGCGCGGGCGGTTGATCAAGCTGGTGGATGACTTTTCGGCCAAATATCAGGTCATTGGCGTGGACGGCCCCTACGTCTACGCACTGACCACCGATGCGGCGCCGAACGGGCGTATCGTGCGCCTGGATGTGCGCCACCCCGGTCGCCAGAAGACCGTGGTCGAGGCTGGCCAATGGCCGATCGAAGATGCGCGCCTGGCCGGTCAGCATCTGGCTGTCGTGGTCATGCGTGATGCGGTGAACAAACTGCTGGTTTACCCGCTGGATGGCTCATCGGCCACCCCGGTGGTGCTGCCTGAACTGGGCAGTATTTCGGGGCTGCGTGCTGCGCCGGATGGGCGCAGCGTGAGCTTTACCCATGCCAGTTTCGTCAGTCCGGCACGCCAGCTTGAGGTCGACTTGAGCGACCTGCGTGTGACCACCCTCAACCAGGCACGCCTGCCCGTCGACACGTCGGACTTCGTGACCGAGCAGGTGTTTTTCAGCTCGCGCGATGGCACCCGGGTGCCGATGTTCATCCTGCGCAAGCGCGGCCATCCCGGCGGTCCCCGCCCGACCTGGCTGTATGGCTACGGCGGATTCTCGATTTCACTGACGCCGTGGTTCAAGCCGGAGCGCCTGGCCTGGCTGGAGCAGGGTGGGGTTTTCGTGGTGGCCAACCTGCGAGGTGGCGGCGAGTACGGTGCGGCCTGGCACAAGGCCGGCACCTTGCATAACAAACAGAACGTATTCGACGATTTCATCGCGGCGGCTGAAAGCCTCATCGAGACTGGCATCACCAGCCCCGAGCAGTTGACCATCGAAGGTCGCTCCAACGGTGGTTTGCTGGTCGGTGCAGTCAGCAATCAGCGCCCTGAACTGTTCGCCGCAGCCCTGCCCGGCGTGGGTGTGATGGACATGCTGCGCTTTCACAAATTCACCATAGGCTGGGCCTGGACCGGCGACTACGGCTCGTCTGATGATGCGGACATGTTCAAGGTGCTGCGCGACTATTCGCCGTACCACAACGTGCCCGGTGGTGACGATTACCCGGCCACCATGGTGACCACCGCAGATCACGACGACCGCGTCGTGCCGGGCCATTCGTTCAAGTTCGCCGCGGCACTTCAGCACGCCGATCCGGGCAGCGCACCGAAACTCATCCGCATTCAGACCCGTGCCGGCCATGGCGCCGGCATGCCGACGCACATGCGTATTGAGCAGGCCGCGGACGAGATGAGTTTTGCCGCGTTTCATAGCGGCTTGCAGCGCGCGGCCAAGATCCCCTGGCAGAAGCTGGTGGCGCGCTGAGCTGCCGAGCTTCAGTGGGGCAGGTGGGCGTTACCCAGCTGCTCCATTTGTTGCACTATCCAACGGCTGCGCTCCTGAACGTGGGCGTCGTGGATGGTGTAACGACGCGGGCTGGGTAGCAACGCAACAAGACGTCCGGCCTGGTCTGGTGTGAGTTGTGTCGGCGCAACGCCGAAGTGGTGCCGGGCGCCAGCCTCGGCGCCATAAACGCCGGGTGCGAATTCGGCCACATTGAGATAGACCTCGAGAATGCGGGTTTTCGGCCAAAGGGCTTCCAGCCAGAGCGTAATCCAGGCTTCGAGCGCTTTGCGCACGTAGCCGCCAGGCCACAGAAACAGGTTTTTGCTGGTTTGCTGGCTGATGGTGCTAGCCCCGCGTGACGGCGCACCGGGCGCATTCATCACCTCGGCCAGAGCCTGCAGATCAAAGCCGAAATGATGGGGGAATTTCTGGTCCTCAGCAGCCACCGCGGCCAGTGGCAGATAGGGGCCAAGCGATGCATAGGTCAGCCAGTCACGGTTTTGCAGCGGCGCCTGTGACTGCAGCATGTAGCTGGTGATCGGTGGGTTCAGCCAGCGCATCGGCAGCAGCACCAGGGCTGGCAGACACAGCAACAGCAGGGCATAGACCACCCAGCGCAGCGGGCCGGGTTTGCCTCGTGGCCGGGCAGGCGCTGGCGGCAGCTGTCGTCGGGGTTTCAGCCGGCCAGGGCGGAGTTCGCCTATGCCGGGTGCGGTGGTCCTGGTCATGTCGACCATTGTAGGCAATCAGCGCTTGCAGGCTTGCTCTGTCTGAGGCGATTGACTATGGTTGCGCGCGTCATTGGGGAGTAGCTTCCCGTCGTATCGCGACGGGGCCTGCGTCAACAGACTTGGCCCACAGGCCATGGTGCAGGCAGCCCTCGGGCCTAGCAAGACCTTTGACTACACCACTTCGGACTGGCCGAGGAGGGTGTGGTCAAGGTGTGCGTTCGGCCAGGGAGTTTGATCATGGAAGCCTTTCTCATCTCGACCGGCCTGGTTGCGCTGGCGGAAATTGGTGACAAGACCCAGTTGTTGGCCCTGCTGCTGGCCGCCCGCTTTCGTCAGCCGGTGCCGATCGTTCTTGGAATATTGCTCGCCACCTTGCTCAATCACGGCATTGCAGCAGCGTTTGGTGTGTGGCTGACCAGCCTGCTCGGCCCGCAAGCTTTGCATGTGTTGCTGGGGCTGTCCTTCATATTGATGGCCGGCTGGATGTTGATCCCGGACAAGCTCGACGACGGCGACACCCACCACACCCGTTTCGGTGTTTTTGGCACCACGCTGGTGGCCTTCTTCCTGGCTGAAATCGGCGACAAAACCCAGGTTGCCACGGTGGCGCTGGCGGCGCAGTACGACGCTACGCTTATGGTTGTGGCCGGCACCACCCTGGGCATGATGCTGGCCAATGCGCCGGTGGTGTATTTCGGTGAACGGGTTGCTGGCAAGATCCCCACACGCGTGGTGCACGCGCTGGCGGCTGTGATTTTTGCGCTGCTAGGTGTGCTGGCGCTGCTTCGGCTTGCGTTAATTAACGAATGATCACAAGCGGCCCGATGCGTGAAACGTGCAGATCTCGAGTCCCATCAAGACTGTCCAGCCACTGCGCGGAATCTTCGATGTGCACGACTGCACTGAGCCTCACGCTTTGCGCATGATCCCCCCACACCACAAGCCGATCTGAAGTGTATCGATCGAGTTCGGCAATGAGTTCGGGTACTGGGGTGTCCTTAAAAATCAGTCGGCCTTGGCGCCACGCCAGCGCGCGCGCTGTGTCCGTTTCGATCACGGCATCCAACCCATTGCGGTGCGCGAACACACTTTGGCCTGCATGCAGGGTGACCGTATCGTCCTGGTGGCGAACTCGGACGTTGCCGCTGTCGACCACTATGTGCGAGCCGCCCTCAATGCGTTGAACCGAAAACCGTGTGCCGAGCACTTCAATGGTGCTCTCGCCGCTGAGCACGCGAAACAGACGAGAAGTGTCTGGTGTGACCTGAACGTAGACTTCTCCGCGGTCCAGCTCAATCTCGCGTGAGTCGGCGCTGAAGCGTGTGCGAATTGCGCTGTTGCTATTGAGGGTAACGGAGCTGCCGTCAGCAAGCTGGAGAGCGTATTGCTGTCCGATAGAAGTGACGGCGTCGTAAGGGGGGTGCCACCAGCTTACCAATGACAGGCTTAAGCCGATGAGCACGGACGCCGCAATCGCCCATGTGGCCCAGATGCGTCTGGGGCGTGCTGGCGCTTGCTCCTGCAGTACTGGGCCGAACTCACCCCACAGCGCTTTGAGTTCGCCCAGCGCCTCCTCATGTTCGGGCGCTGCAGCCCGCCAACGCGCGAACTCACGACGTTGAGCTGCACTGGTTTCGCCTGAGGTCATGCGAACCAACCATGTCGCAGCCTGGCTCATGACAGTGTCCTGGCCGGTGTTGTCGGATGCAGGTGCTTTGGCGCTCATAGTGGATAAACGTTTGCGGTGGCCATGCTCATCAATCGTCCTCACGGATACGGGCGCGGCAATGCAGAACGGCTTGCACGAGGCGCTTTTCGACCAAGCTCCGCGAGACACCAAGGCGCTCGGCGATCTGCCCGTGTGTCAGGCCATCAAGGCGACTCAAGATCAGCATGTCTCGGGTTTTTCCAGGCAGCTCATGCAAGGCTTCATCCAATGTTTCTAATTGTTCAGTGCTCAGCGCGTAGTCTTCGGGGGTGGGGACGCGATGATCAAACAATTCAATGGCATCAAGTAATAGCTCGGCCCGCCGGCTTTCTCCGCGCGCAAGGTCGATCGACGCGTTGCGGGCCATACGCATCATGTAGCGTTGTGCCTGCTCGGCATTGCGCAAGTTTTCACTGACACGCGGAAGTCGCAGAAAAAGATCCTGCAGGAGGTCATCTGCCGCCTGAGCATCTCCAAGGCGGGCGATTAGAACGGCACGCAGCTGAGGGCGTAGCCGCAAAAAAACATCGACAAGATCCAGGCCTTTGGCTGGCGCGTTCATTGAGCGGGCGAGGGTGGTTGCGTGCGCCGTGTTGTGAATTCCACGACAACACTGAACTGCAAGCGCTGGTGTGAGACGCTGGGTGGTGGTGCAGGCACGGGCGAGGCACGCAGCAGGAGATCATTGACGGCTTGATTGAGCACTGCGAATCCCTGCGAGGCACGGATGCGATGACTCAAAATGCGGCCGCTTCTATCTACGCTCAAATCCACTTGAATTCGATCTTCCATGCGGGCCAGCCGGGCACTTGTTGGATAGTGTTTGTGGCGTTGAAGATGGGCCAGCACCGCCGACTCCCAGATCGCCTCAGCATCGGCGTCGATGGTGCTTGATGGTTCTTCTGTATCAATTTCGTTCAATGCCGAAATATCAGGTGGGAGCACGAAGCCTGAGCTTCGCCGGGTGGTTTTTTTTATGCGCTCGCTGACCTGGGTTTGTGCTTTTTGCGTTGCGGGTGAGGCTGCTGACACTTCTTCGGTGTGGTCAACACTCTTGGGCGCGTGTGCGCCACCTGCAGGCCGAATATGAAACTGCACGCGCGGCGCTTGCATGGCGCTCTGAGGCGTGTTTCCAAAGCGCAGCGTATGCAGCAATAAGCCCGCTGCCAAGTGAAGCAGCAGCGTGCCGCTGAGTGCCCACAGCGCTAACCGTTTGGAACGCGCGCTGCGCCTCTCAGCGTGCCCCCGCACGTTGTTTCATTCCAGGTGAAGTCGTGTCCATGTCGTGGTTGAGGATAGCGCCATTGCCTGTGAATACGTAGCCCACGTTGCGGGCCGAGCGAATCATCAAGGGATGTTGTTCATCAAGCTGACGCGCTTTGCGGCGTAAGCGCGAGATCATGGCATCAAGGTTGCGGCTGTAGACACGAACCTGGTGCTTGGATAGAAGGCCGGTTAAGTGCTCACGTGAGACCACCTCGCCAGCATGCTCAAAGAGTTGCCCGAGTACGAGATTCTCTGCCATGGAAAGCTGCGCGGTCTGATTGTTTGGAGCCCGCAGAACCCACCCTCGCACATCCAGCGTCCATGAATTGTGTGCGAGCTCGCGGCTTGATGGCGTGCCGATGGTCGACGACAAGGCCGGCGGCAGTGCGCGGCACGCGCGATCGTAAAGATTGCGAACTAACGCGCCCAATTCCACGGTGTCGAGTGGCTCACACAGGCAATGATCAATACCGATGGATAAGCACAGCAACCGTTCCTCCCGGCTTGCGTGTGCGCTGAGCATGATGGTGCCGGGGATTTGCGCCAAACGTAGGCGGGTTGCGAGTGTGTAGACGTTGTCACTGCTCAGGCGTGCATCGCAGATGGCGACATGAAACTTGTGGTCGGCCAGCGCCACGTTGAGCGCGCGTGCACTCGCGACACGGATGATGAGATTGGCACTTTTGCCAAAGATTTGCCGCATTGTTGATTCGCGTGCCGAGTCGTCCATAACCAGCAACACATTCATTGTTCTTCCCCTCAAGATAGATGCCGCCGCGTATCTTTTTGTGCGGCGTTCCCCAGATAGAACGAATCAGCGCAGTGAAATCCACAAATGGACGATAAAACGCACAAACAAGGCGTGCTGTAACGCTCAAAAGCGCAAAATTTGTTACCCGGCTCCTCCTGCTCATCGACTATGGTTGGGTACGAAGGGACAGCAGATATCACCAGGATGGTGCTCGGCTATGGGTATGCGCCAGATTTTGCTTATCGATGGCGACACAGAGAGTCGCGAAAAAACGCGTCAGCATTTGCTCTCGCGTGGTGCTGCCGTGTCAGCCCAGCCCGGGGCTGAGGATCTGGACACACTGTTGGCCGGGCAGCGCTTTGATCTGGTCGTTTGCGCGTTGGATTTGCCGCAAGACAACGGCTTTTCGGTTACGGCTCGGGTGCGCATGAACAGTCATGCAGGTGTCATTTTGATCGCCGCCGATAGCAATCGCGATGATCGGCTTCTCGCGCTCACGGTAGGCGCTGACCACGTGATCAGCCGGCCAGTGGACCTGCGCGAGCTGGATATGCTGATCGATAATCTTCAGCGTCGCTTACAGATGCTTGGCGACGCGTCTTCTGATCGCGCCAGTGATCAGGGTCCGCAGCGGCCGGCACATTGGGTGTTTGACCCCGCCCAATGGACATTATGTCCGCCTGCCGGGGAGAGCATTCAGCTGTCGCTGGCCGAATACATTGTGCTCGGGCGCCTGCTTGATCAGCCTGGTGAGCCGGTGCGTCGTGATGAGTTGTTGCGCGTGCTGGATCGCCAGGATGTCCGTGTTTTCAGTCGTAACCTGGATATGGTGATCTCGCGTCTTCGCCGTAAAGCCGCGAGAGCTGGCGCAGTGAGTTTGCCGGTTATGGCGGCGCGGGGCATCGGTTATGTATTCACAGGGCGGGTCGTGGTGGTTTAAACCCTAAACGCTTGTTAGATGTCGTTTTGTGCGCTTCGGTAACGTCCTGCGCGTTTGTGCTTGCGGGCGTGCAAGAATGCCATGCTGGTAATTCTGGCAAGCGGTTGCACATCATGATTAACGCGCTGCGTGGACCTTTGGCCACGCTTATGCTGCTGCTTTGTTCGGCCGCTTTTGCCCAAGTCTTTGATTTGAGGATTGATGCCGGCGCATTGGACAGCGCGTTGATTGAGCTGGCCACGCAGACCGATGTTCAATTGATCGTGGATGTTGGGCTGTTGGCTAACCACGATGTATTGGCGCTGTCCGGTCGCTATTCCTTGTCGCAAGCCTTGACTGAGCTGCTCAGTGGCACGGATTTGATGTTTGAAATTGCCGATCACACTGTGCGGATCGGGCCTGGGCCAGAACCGCTAGCGGCGATTGGAACCGTGGAAATTGTTGCCGGCGTGTTGGATGGCGTTGGTGCAAGCAGCGATATTCTCGCAACAGAGCAGTTGGTGAATTACGCCGCGCCTGGCGCTTCACTGGGTGGCTTCGGGGCCACCCGCTTGCGGGATATTCCACGTGCCGTAAGCGTCATGACTCAGCAACGCATGCGCGACCAGCACATCGTTGATGTGGCTGACGCGCTGGACCGCTTGCCCGGTTTGAGTCTGGATGAGCGCACGCTTGATCGCACCATAGCTCATGGTCGCGCGTTTCCGTTGGAAGACATTCAACTGGACGGCGGAGGTTTGCTGCACAGCTTCGATAACCTGCTGGAGGGCGACCTTAGTGCCTATGATCGGGTCGAGCTTTTGCGAGGTTCCGATGGCGTTGGAATTGGATATGCGGGTCCGGGAGGGCTTCTGAATCTGGTTCGTAAGCGTCCCCTCGATAGCCCGCAGCTTGGGATACAGGCTGGCATGGGCTCATGGTCATTTCGAGATGTCACGATCGACGTCACCGGACCTTTGACGCGAAGCCGGCGCTTGCGTGGTCGTTCGGTGCTGTCTATGACCAGCAAGGACTATTTTTATGCGACCAGCGATCTGAGCCGTCAAAGTCTCTATCTGGTGGCCGAGGCCGATGTTGCGCAAGGTGTCTTGGCGCGCAGCGGCGTGCAATGGCTGCGACAAAGGGCAACGCCATGGCCCGATGAGGGGTTTGGCGGGCAGGAGCTCGATCAGGCCGAGTTATCGCGCGCGCAATCGCTCACGCTTCCTTGGCAATTCGATGATCGGAATTCAAGGACCTTGTTCGCGGCGCTGGATGCGCATCTGCTCGATGTGTGGTTTATCGAGTTGAGAGCGGATCAGGTTGTCACAGACACTGACGAACTTAGCGCCTCGCTGGTGGGCTATTTGGATGGCGAATCCGGCGACGGACTCGAGTTTGCCTACCCCATGCAGATTATCGGTGATCGTCGACAAAACTTGGTTCGAATTCAGGTCAAACGCCTGTTTGAATTGTGGGGGCTGGAGCATGCGCTGGTGCTGAGTTCAGGACGCAGTCGTGAGCAGCTTGAAGATGTGGTGTACGCCGACAATGGGGAATACAGCGAGCCCTTCAACCTTTTCGAATTCCAGCCGTCCGAGATCCCACGCCCAAGCGTGGATCAGCTGGTCGATCGGTACACCAGTACCTTGAACCGTGAAAACGTCACGCTGGCGCTGAGCCTCAAGCTATGGCCGCGGTTTGAGCTGACAAGTGCGTGGCGCTGGAACAAGATCTCGTCGGCTCGGGGCTTAGGGCAACAGAGCTTCGAGCGCGATGAGGATCACCACGATGCATTGTCTTACGTCGCGTTGAATGCCGAATTGACGCAAAAGTGGAGCGCGTTTGCCTCCACTGCTGATGTCTACAGCTCGAACATGGGCATGCACACGGAGAGTGGCAACATACCCAAACCCTCGACCGGGCGTAGTTTCGATGTCGGGCTGAAATTCGCCGCCTTGGATGATCGGGCTCAAGCCATGCTGTCTTGGTACCGCGTCGAATTGAACCACCCACACCGATACATTGGCAGTTCACAGGACGATCCCAGTTGCTGTTACGACAGCGGCGCTGACTACCGCATTTTAAGTCAGGGTCTGGACTTTGAGTTTGCTGGGCGCCTCGGGTCACGTTGGCGTATTGCCACGAACTATCAGTTCAATCGCAATTGGTTTGCCGGTGCGGATGTGTACGAACACGGAGCAACGGCGAATAAGTCCGTGCCGAAACATCTCTTTAAGAGTTGGCTGAATTGGTCTTCCAGGCGCTGGCCCCTGGAGCTCGGCGTCGGGCTGCATGCTCAAAGTCGATCGAACCAATTTCATATTTTTCAAATGTCAGCCGAAGGTCAGCTTATCCGCACGGCCATGTCTCAGCCGGGTTATGCACGCGTGGACGGTCGACTTCATTGGGCGGTGTCACGAGGGTGGTCGGTGAGCATGAATGTCGAAAATATATTGGACCGCCATTACTTCGTTGCGCGTGAGTTCGATTTTGGTTCCAACCTGTATGGCGAGCCCCGCCGTTACCGCGTGTCTGTTCGTGCGCGTTGGTAGCGGCTAATAAAGCATTACACAAGCGCTCAAAACTCTAAGCCGCATTACAAGAAACCCAGCTGATCCCCCATAGAGTGATGGTTAAAAATCACTTTCTATTCAGCTAGCCGCTGGCGGGCGCCTGTGGCTGGCTGACTTTAGCTGAACCAGGGAGAAGCTAAATGCGGGATAAACATCTGCGTGCTGAGCAGGTGCAAAGTGCACCAACAATGAGTCCGCTGCGCTGTGCGGTTAAAACCTTGATCCGACCGCATCATGCAGATGCCATGTCTTGGCCCTCAAAAGCGTTGGTCACTGCTATTTCTGTGGGGGGAATGGTGGGGCTGCCAGCTGAAGCAGCTGTTTGTACTCAGACTAATGATGCGGCGGCGGCCAGCGATGGCGGAGCAAAGATCAATACCGCCTGTGGTAGCAATGCGGTTGCTGACGAGGGGAACTTCAGCTCCACCGCCTACGGTAGCAATGCGCAAGCGGTTGGCAGCGGTCAAAGCTCGGTGGCCGTCGGTGCTCAAGCGCTGGCCATGGGCGGCGGCACTGTGGCTGCCGAAGTGTCCAACGACACCAGCAAATCTGCCGGTGTTACGCTACTCAATGCGGGTGATCCGGTGACCTCGGATACCTCGACCACAGCTACCGCGACGGCTATCGGCGGTCGCGCCACGGTGGTCGGTGCGGGCTCGGTTGGTATTGGTAATGACGTGGCCGTGACCGGTGCGCGGGCCACTGCAGTTGGTAACGCAGCAGTCGCTTCGGGAGGGCGTTCTATCGCTTTGGGCGATCATGCTTTCTCACAGGGCAAGTACAGCATTGCTATCGGTGCGGATTCCACCGATACCGGTGTCGTCGGGGCACATGCTGTGGGTCAGGAATCCATTGCCATGGGGGTTGATACCCACGTAACCGGCGATCGAGCGGTTGCGGTTGGTGCCCGAAACAAGGCGCTGGCGAGCCAGAGTTTGGCTGCGGGCTTTCAAAACACTGTCTCTGCCGGCAATAGCTCGGCTGTCGGTGCCGTGAATGAGGTGTCATCTGAACACAGTTTGGCCGCAGGTTATGGCAACAAGACGGAAGGTGTGCGCAGTACTGTTGTGGGCTATGGCAACGCGGTGTCCAATGCGGTCTCTGGCATTGGCGACGGTAGTGAAGATTCCGTTGCTGTAGGTTCGGGAAACTACATTGATGGCGAGCGTGCGATTGCCATTGGGGCCAATGCGGCGGCGACAGACTATGAGGCGATCGCTATCGGCAATGGCCAGACCAAAGCCAGTTCAGCCCGGGCGTCTGGGCGCTATTCCATGGCTTTGGGTACCAATACAGAAGCCTCAGCTGAAAACGCTGTTGCCGTGGGCGCGCGCGCTGCGGCCACTGCAGTCAGTGCCGTGGCAGTTGGTCGTGATGCGGCGGCCTTGGGTGAGAACGCGGCAGCCTATGGTTTTAACGCACGCGCGTACAAGGATGGCGCGGTGGCCGTTGGTGCCGGCGCCGATGCGCGTGACATCAACGCGCTGGCTTTGGGTTACAGCAGTGATGTCAAGGAAGGTGCTGGTGCGGGTGTAGCGATTGGCCAATCGGCTGTTGTTGCAGCCAGTGCAACCAGCGCTGTGGCTTTGGGGGCCGGGTCGACGGCCGATCGCGCTGACAGCGTCGCGGTTGGCAATGCGAGCGCACAGCGGCAGATTATCTATGTTGCGCGCGGGGTCAATGCCACTGATGCGGTTAACGTTTCGCAGCTCAAAGATACGGTCAATGTATTCGGTGGTGGTGCCAGCATAGATGGCACGGGCAACATCATCGCACCCAACTACGACATCGACGGCAACATTTATAACGATGTGGGTTCGGCACTGGATGCGGTTGAAGCCTTGGCCGGCAGCGGCAGCTCGCTCGGTGTGCTGTACGACAGCAAGATCAAAGATCAGGTGACCTTCACCGGGCCAGTGACCACCGACGGTGGGGTGACCGGTGGGACCTTGTTGAGCAATCTCCATCAGGGAATGGTGAGCGCGACCAGCAGTGAAGCGATCAACGGCGCACAGTTGTTCGGCAGCATGAGCAGTGTGGCGAACGTCCTGGGCGGCGGTACCAGTGTCGATGCAACGGGCTCACTGAGTGGCACCAGTTTTACGGTGGACGGCAAGAACTACACCTCTGTTGGTGCTGCGCTTGCAGCGCTGGATGCTGCACCTGGTGGGGCTGGTTTGTGCACTGGCAGCGGTGCCGATTTGACCTGTAGCGCAGACGCATCCGCTTCAGCCAACAATGGTGGTGTTGCGGTTGGCAGTATGGCCAGTGCCAAAAACGGTAACTCGGCTGTCGCAGTTGGAAATGGCGCACAGGCGATTGGCAATGGCCAGCGGGACATGGCCTTGGGTAATGACGCGTTGGCAATGGGGGCCGGTGCGGCGCCCGTAGATGTAAAAAATGGCACCACAACATCGGCCGGCGTTACCTTGCTTATGACCGGTGATGCCATCACCGGTGATACCAACACAACGGCCACGGCAACCGCAGTGGGTAGCGGTGCTGCTGTCCTGGGGGCAGGTTCCGTGGGGGTTGGCAACGATGTAATCGTGACCGGCGCGCGTTCCACCGCGGTTGGTAATGCTGCAGTGGCTTCCGGCGGGCGTTCAATAGCTCTGGGCGACCACGCATTCGCGGAAGGCAAGTACAGCATTGCGATTGGAGCCGATTCCACTGACGGCGACATTGTAGGCGCACGTACCAGCGGCGAGGAGGCGATCAGCGTGGGGGTCGATACGCTGGTCAGCGGTGATCGGGCGATTGCACTGGGTGCCCGCACCCGAGCCACCGAGGCCGATAGTGTTGTGATCGGGACCAAAGCGTCAGTCACGGCAGCCAACTCGGTGGCGCTGGGGTCGAACTCGCTTGCCGACGTAGCGGACACGATTTCGGTCGGTCGCTCGGGTAGCGAGCGTCGCATTGTGAATGTTGCAGCGGGGATAGGGCTTACAGACGCGGTGAACGTATCTCAGCTTCGCGCGGCTGTGGATCTATTTGGTGGTAGGGCGAGTATTGACGGCAGCGGTGGCATCGTAGCACCGGTCTACAGTATCCAAGGCGCGACCTATGGCAATGTGGGCAGCGCGCTGGCGGCCGTCGATCTCGATTTGAACAACTTGCAGAATCAGATTGACAACATTTCGCTAACACCCGGTCCGCAAGGGCCCGCAGGACCTGCAGGCCCTCAAGGGCCGAGTGGGCCGCAGGGCCCCGCCGGTCCAACCGGTCCTCAGGGACCCGCGGGGCCGCAGGGTGAGCCGGGTACGGGAGGTGGTGTTGGAAACAATGCTGGTGGCCAGGTTATTTCCAATGTCGCTGCCGGTATCGACGACGGCGATGCCGTCAATATGGGCCAGCTCAATGAGGTTGCAGATGAAGCCCTGGCGTTGGCTAGCGGGACTGACGGCCGCGCGTTCTGTAGCCAAGGGGCCGGCGAGAACTCGGTGCGTTGCGGTAACAACACGCAGGATGACGTAACCGCCGACAACGGTATTGGTATTGGCACGGACGCAAGAGCGATGTCAGATGGCGGCATTGCGCTGGGGCACAGTGCGACAGCGGTTGAATCCAATTCAGTCGCTATTGGAGCCGGCGCACTGGCCCAATCATCGGTTGCTGTAGGGACCGGTGCGCAAGCTACCGGGACCAATACGACGGCAGTGGGCGACAACGCTGTTGCCAGTGGCAATTTCGCAGTTGCCTTGGGTAACCGTGCAGAGGCCAGTGGCAATAAGAGCGTCGCTTTGGGTAATGACGCAACGGCAAGCGCCACCCATTCAACGGCGCTGGGTAACAATGCTGTCGCCACGGCTAACAACAGTGTTGCGTTGGGCAATGGATCGGTTGCTGATCAGGCGAATACAGTTTCTGTCGGCAGCGTGGATAACCGCCGGCGCATCACCAATGTTGCTCCAGGTGTTGATGATACGGATGCCGTCAACCTGGGACAGCTCAAGGAAGCTACAGCAGATCTGGATTATGCGTTCTATCAGCAGGGGCGACGAATCAACGCTTTGGGCGCGATGAGCGCAGCGCTTAACCTGGCGACGCCAACCCATGATGTCCGTGGTACGACACAGTTCAGCATGGGGGTAGGGCATTACCGTGATACACAGGCGGTTGGTGCGTCTTTCAGCCATCTGATTAACGAGCGCAGTGCTGTACGCATTGGTGGTGCCTATGCCCCGGGTGGCGAGTCCATGGTGGGGGCCGGTTTCACGATTGGTTGGTGACGCGTGTGAGCGACGATCGTATGACGCCATCCCCATCGCCAGCCTCTGGTGGTGATGGGGGCGGCTTGTTGCCGCAAACGGTGCACCGCGTGACCAGGGACCGTGTGCGCTGGATCGCTTTGTGGGTGCTGTGTGGGGCGCTTGCAATCGCGTTGCTGTGGGCTTTGGGTTTGCCTGCTCAACTTGCGCAGGCATGGCCACAGCGCGATGTGCCGTCTGCACCGCCCGCCGTGCTGCACACAGATGAGCATGTGCGTTTGCTGGCCAACCATGTCATGCGTGCTATTGGCCAGACAGATGTACATGCCGCCTACAGCGCCATGTTGCCGCATACCGTGCTGTCGTCCGCCGAGTTAAACAGATTGTTTCAGGACGCAACCAAACAACGTGCGAGTGAGGCTTTTGTGCAACGTTATGGCCAAACTCTTGGTTTCGAGTTCGTCACCAGCACCCAGCCGAGTGAGTCGTTGATGCGGCTCTCTTACATAGAGCGCAGCGAGCGACAGCCGATCCCCTGGACGTTCTACTTCTACCGCCGCAAGTCGGTCTGGGTCCTGAGTGATTTTAGCTGGGGAGGACATCTGTTTGAGTTCTTTCGCAACCTCTAGCTGAACGCAAACCTCGGCGGTGCCAGCTTCCCGCCACAAAGAAATCAATGGTACCGCTCTCTTACGCCCCGCGACCCCACCGTGGGGCGTTCTTTTTGTGTAACGGCCGCACCCAAGCGGAGGAAATGTCTACTGACGTTACAAAGGGCTTGTGCGGTGTGAACTAGATTCAAGGCCTTAAGATTGCCAAGCAAGGAAGGCGCAGTGGCCTGGTCACACGGATACAACGTATCAAGCGGATACACACATGGTTTCTATCGCGAATTAGCGCCTCATTGGCTCAATTTCGGTGCCTTACTTCATGGCTATCGGGTGCCGGAACTGACTGGCGGTTTTCGCTATCTGGAATTGGGCACAGGTCAGGGTTTTGGATTGTGTGCATTGGCCGCCGTTTATCCGCAGGGCGAGTTCATCGGAGTGGACTTCAACCCGGAACATATTGCCCATGCGCGCGGGCTGGCTGAGGCGGCGGGTCTGACCAATATCCGTTTCGAGGAAGCCGATTTTTCGGTCCTGGCTGAGGACTGGCCTGCCGATTTCGGTGCGTTTGACTACGCCGTGATGCATGGCATTTATTCTTGGGTGCCAGAGCCGATCCGTGCGGCATTGGTGGCGCTGCTGAATCGTGCCCTGCAGCCTGGTGGCTTGGTCTACGTGTCTTACAACACGCTGCCGGGTTGGACGTCGGCGATCCCTCTGCAACATATGCTGCGGCGCCTGCAGGTGGCTTCCTCAGTCAGCGGCGAGCAGATTATTCAGCAGGGAGCCGCTTTGTTTGACAACCTGGTGCAGGCCGGGGCTGGCGTTGCTCAAGCCATGCCGCCTTTGAAGGCCAGGCTGGACAGTCTGAAAACCCAGAGCAGCGCCTATCTGGTGCAGGAATACTTGCACGAGAACTGGCATCCGTTGTGGTTTTCTCAGGTCCACGATGAGTTGGCGGCCGCCAAGCTGAGTTATGTCGGCAGCGCGACTCTGCCGGAGAACTACTTGCCGGGCTTGCTGGCCAAGGAACAGGCTGAGGTTGTCAATGGTGCTGAGGGATACGTGATGCGCCAGGAACTCATTGACCTGATGCTGAATCAATCTTTTAGGCGTGATTTGTACTGCCGTGGCCCACGTCTTCAGCGTCGATCCATGGCGCAGCTCGGGGCTTTTTCTGTGGTGGCTGGGCGGCCTCTGGATGAGACCGAGGTCTGCCGCATCAGTACCAGTTTTGGGCATCTGACAATCGACTTCACACTGGCCCAGGCTATTTACGCCGCGGTGCTAGATCAGCCGCGCACCCTCGATCATGTGGCCAGCCTGGCCCCGATGACAGAAAAACCTGTGCATGAGCTGATTCAGGTGGTGACGATGTTGCTGCATGCAGGCTATCTGGCCTTGGCTCATTCGGCGGCAGCACGTGTAGAGGCGTTGAATGATGTGGTCAGCCAACAGGTTATTGATGAGTTTGTGCCATACACCTGCTTGGTTGGCGCCCATACCCCTACAGCCCTGGGTGCGAGCGACACTGACATGGCGTTCTATCGCATCGTACGCCAGGCACCGCTGCAGAATAGCAAGCAATTGGCGGCAGCATTGGTCGATAGCTTGCGAGCCTCTGGGCGCAACTTGGTCAAGAGCGGCAAGGTTTTAAGCGTGCCGGATGAGGCCTTTGAGCACGCTCAGACGCTCAGCGAGAAGTTCCTGGGCCAGACGCTGCCGTTGTGGCAGCGCTTGGGGGTTATGCCCCCGCCCTAAGCCAGCGTCCGCATCCAGAACGTCATCGGCTTGGCGCTGGAGGCGCTCTCGCCAATGTCCGGCCATGACAGGCTGGTGCGCAAGCGGGCTTGGCGTTGGTAGCCACGACGCTGCCAGAAGGCGTCGTTGGGCACATGGTTTGCAGGTTTGAGTGGATGCGCTGGCGGGCGTTCGACCGCGCAAAAGGCGCACTCGGTCAAACCCAGCTCGCGGGCGTGGGCTTCGCGCAGCTCGAAGAAGCGCACGCCCAGGCCGCGCCCGCGATATGCGGGCAGCAGCACCGATTCGCCGAAGTAATCGATCTGCGCTATCGCCATGCCGGCGTCGATGAACGGCTGCTGCATGTCGCGCGGGGCCTCGCTCAGCGGGATGGCGGTGGAGGCGCCCACGCAGTGCGGGCCGTCCCAGACCAGCACGCACAAGGCACGCGGGCAGTCCACATAGACCTTGAGGTAGTCGGCTTCGTACGCGGCACTGCCTGCGTACAGATACGGCCATTCACGAAACACGCTGCAGCGCATGGCGGCCAGCGCATCAAGGTGACGCGCGATATCCTGGCCGCGCAGCGACTCGATGCGCAGTGTCTGGTCGTTCACTGCCTCGGCCCTAGAGGTAGCGGGTCAGCTCAAGCTGGATGTAGTCATCCTGGCGCAAAGGGTAGAACAGCGTGTCGCGCGCGTCGATGTTGCTAAACAGGCGCAGTTCCAGGCTCAACTTGGTGCTGCCGTCCAGGCGCCGGCTGGCTTCCACGCTGATGAAACGACTGCCACGATCCAGGTCCATGACCACGCCGGCCAGCAGGGTGGTGTCGAGCACGTCATTGGCGGCCAGGCGGGTGGCCAGGAACAGATCGTTCTGGAAGCCGTTGTCCGCCGCATCATTGCGTTCGTCCCACAGATATTCGGCCAGATAGCCGATGTCCCAGGCGCTTTCGAACACGCCATAGCGGGTGTACTCAAAGCCGCCGGTGGCTGCGCCGTAGTCGACCTCAATCAACTGCGGGGCTTGTCCCGGCAGCTGCGCCAGCAGGCCTTGTTCGCGCCACACGGCTTCCAGTTTCAGCAACCACGAACCGACCGTGTACTGGGCATCCACGCTGAGCTGATCGAGCAAGCCATAGAACGGTTGCAAGGCCGTGGGTTGCGGACCATTGGGGGTGTTTACGATATTGGCGGCGAGCAGTTGCGGATTGCGCGCGGTGCCGCTGAACCAGGCCAGGCCATAATCCAGTGCACCGGCGTAGCCCTGCACGCGCACGGCATAATCGAGATGCGATTGCTCATCCGAGGACTGGTACAGCGCATCGTCCTGCAGCACCGGCAGCGGTGCGCGCAGGCGGCCGTCTTCACCGGCAAACGGACGCTCACGGAAATAGGGCAGGGCATAGGCCTGCAGGCTGACGCCGCCCAGCGCCCAGTTCAGGCGCACCATCGGCTGGCCGAGTTTGTCTTCACCGTCAATGTTTTCGACCGCATCGGTCTGATTGATGATGTCGACCAGATGCAGCAGTTCGGTTTTGCCCCAGAACACCTTGGAGATGCCCAGGCGCAGCTCCACACGGTCGAACACGCCTTGCCAGTAGAACTCACGCAAGTCGATATGGCTGCGTTCGTCGTCCTGCGCATCGAAACGTGCGAACGGGGCAATGGTGACGCTGAAATCGCGGTTCCATTCGGCGTACCACTCGCTCAGCAGGGATACCGAAAGCTGGCCGTCGCTCTGGCTGGCGAAAGCCGCATTGTCGGGGAAGGCGCGCGCTTCCAGACTCCATTCGGTATCCAGCTGCTGGTAGAACTCAGCGGCGGCGCTGTGGCTCGCCACCAGCAAGCCGGTGGCGAGAATGTGTGCGATGCGATGCATAAAGACTCAGCGTGCGCGGGCCAGACTGGCCTGATCGAAGTCCTTGTCCGAGAGGCCGTTCTGGAAAGCGTAGTCGGAGAAGGTCAGGGTGGTCGATTTACCGGTCTGCAGATTGACCATTTCCATGCGCGCTGGGCGCCAGTGCTTGTCCAGATACTGGCTGTAGTCGTGGAAGGTCAGGGTTTTGAGGTGACTTTTCTTGCGGTCATAAAAGTCGATCTTCTGGGCCCGGTATTCGCTGCTGTCGATCCATGAGATCTGCTTGGTGTAGCCGGATTTTTCGTCCACCGGATAGCGTTCGATGACGAAGCAGCTGAGCTCGCCGCAGGGCTCTTCACGCAGGAACTTGTAGGTGTACTTCTCGACTTCCTGCGAGGAGATGTCCTCGTAGGCGAATTCCGAGCCCATGAACGGCCCGGATTTGTTGTTCGAGGCGATGCGCTTGACCCGCTTGAGGGCCGGCAGGTACAGCCACTGATCATCATTGCCATCCTTGTGGCTGAAGGTCAGCAGCGCGGTGCCGCGCACGTCTTTGGGCTGGTCGAAAATGATCAGGCTCTTGTCGCCATCACCATCAACTTCCAGTGAACGGTTGCGCATTTCACGCACGCTTTCCTGGCCGTGCTTGTTGCGCAGAACCATGGTCATGGTCGATTCGGAATCGCCCCAGCCTTCATCGCGCTGGTCGGCTTCCACCGCAATGGCCAGGCCTTGTTCTTCCGGTGTCTGGGCCTGCGCCAGCAGGGGCAGGGCGGTCAGTGCGGTGACCAGCAGCGTCTTAGGCGTAAGCAGCGTCATCGGAGGGCTCCTCGGTTTGGGTGTTTTTCGGTTGGGGGTCGCGGTCCAGCAGCATAAGCACGGCCGGCAGCAGGAAGAAATCGGCGACCAGGGCGCAGACGATGGCCATGACTGTGATCATGGACATCGACACCGTGGGGTAGAAGGCCGATGTGGTCAGAACCAGGAAACCGGCGGCCAGCACGATCGAGGTGACCAGCAAGGCGGTGCCGACGGTGCGGAAGGAATACACGATGGCCTGCTCGGTGGACAGGCCCAGTTCGCGCCGGGCGCGCAGGTACTTGCTCAGGAAGTGGATGGTGTCATCGACGATCACACCCAGCACCACGCCCATGGAAAAGGACATGGCGAAGTTGATCTCGCCGTTGTAAAGCGCCCACAACCCGAAGGCCATGCCCATCGGCAGCAAATTGGGGATGACGCTGATCAGGCCAAACTTGACGCTACCCAGGGCCCAGATCAGCAATATGGAGATGCCCAGCAGGGCCAGCGGAATACCGATCGCCATGGAGCTGAAATTGCGGTCGGCAATGAATGCGAACATCACCGCCGGTGAGACCGGGTGGCCGTCCATTTCTGGCGCGTTGGCCTCCAGCCAGGCCAGCGACTCGTCGACCAGGGCACGGGTTTCAGCCGATTTCAGGTGCTCGAACACCACGATGAAACGCGAGGCGGTCTTGTCCAGATTGATGGTGTTGGTCAGGTCCAGCCCGAAGGGCAGCGAGAATTCATAAAGCAGCAAATACTGGGCGGCCAGCTCACGATTTTCCGGCAGGCGATACCAGTTTGGATCATCGCCATGCATGTTCTTGTTCAGACGTTTGAAAATGTCCGACACACTGGAGACCTGCATGACTTCGTCATGGGTCAGCCACCACTGCTTGAACGCATCCAGCTTGGCCAGATAGTCCGGGTCGGCCACGCCGTCGGGGGCTTTGAGCGAGAACTCCATGGAATATAGTCCGGTGATGTTCTCGGCCATGAAATCCGAATCGTTGCGGAAATCCACGCTGGTGTCGAAGTAGTGCACGAACTTGTCGTTAGCCACGTTGAGCGGGGCCAGGGCCGTGATGCCCAGGGCAACCACCGATGACACCACCAGCAGGGTCATCGGGCGTTTGCACATCAGCTCGCCAAAGCGTTGCATGCGGCCCGACAGCCAGGCGCGGCGCTGCGGCGGCACCTTGACCGGAAACATCGCGATCAGGGCGGGCAGCGTGGTGATCGACAACAGCCAGGCGATGATGGCGCCCATGGCTGAGATGTTGCCCAGATCAGCCAGCGGCGGGGAGTCGGCAAAGTTGATCGAGAGCAGACCCAATGCGGTGGTGACCGAGGTCAGCAGCACCGGCATGAAGTTCAGGCGCAGGGCTTCGGTCATCGCTTCGTTCTTGCCTTTGCCCTCGCGCATCTCGGCAAACATCGAGACCAGAATATGCACCGAGCCGGCCACGGCCAGGGTGGTGATGACCACCGGTGCAATCACCGAGGGTGAGGTCAGTACAAAACCCAGATGGCCGGCCATGCCCATGGCGGCACCGGCCGAAAGCAGGATCACGCCCAGGGTGACCAGGGTGGCGGTGACGGAGCGCAGCAGCAGGAACAGGATCAGCAGCAACACCGCGTACATCGCCGGGTACAGCGTGGCGGCATCATCCTGCGAGGCCTCGGCAAAGGCATTGCTCATCATGTTGGAGCCGCTCATGCCGATTTTGTGGCCGGGATATTTGGCCTGCATGTCGTCGCGCAGCGCACGCTCGGCGGCCACGGCCTCGGTCACTTCGCTGACCGCATCGTCGGAGAATTGATGATTGACTGCCAGGGCCAGAACATGGCCGCTGGGCGAGGTCAGGCGATTGCGCAGCAACGGCTCGCTGGTGGCAATATGCTTGATGCGAGCCAGTTCGTCGGGCGAGAAGGTGTCGAATTCAGGGACAAGATCGGCAACCTGAAGATCATCGCCCACCGCTTCGGTGTGCTGGAAATTGCTCAGCGAATCGACCCGGATCACATAGGGGATCTGCCAGGCGCGCTCGGTCATCTCGCGCACCATTTGTAGCGTGTCGGGGTTGAAAGCGTCATCCCCCGGCGGCTGGATCACAAACAGCGTGGTGTCGATCTTGGAATAGACGTTCTGTACTTCCTCGAAGGCGTTCAGCTGCGGGTTGTCGGCGCCGAAATACACCCGATAGTCGGCCGAGAACGTCAGTTTGGTCGCGCCGGCGATCATCGCCGCACAGGCTGCAAGTGACAGTATCAACACCAGATAGCGGTGCTTAAGTACGGTCTGCGCGTAGCGTTGGGTCCAGGCATCCAGGGCTTTGCTCATCAGTCGTGCTCGTTGTGCGGGCGATCCGGGCGAAGCTGTTCCAGAAACTGCTCCAGCCCTTGCATGCCGTTCTTGTAAAACGCGTCGCTGTGCGAGGCTTTGGTCAGGCCCACACAACCCTCTATAGCGCTGATCAGGAAATCGGCCGTGGCGACCGGGTCGATATCATCGCGAACCTGACCACGCTGTTGTCCCAGGGTCATAGCGTCGACCACACCTTTGCGCCAGGTCTGAAGAATGCCGTTCAGCAAGGCACGAAAGTCCTCGTCGATCGGTGACATTTCCTGGATCAGATTGTTGAACGGACAGCCCAATTGCAGAGCCAGATCGTTGCGTTCGTGGGTCAGGCGGCGGGTCAGCGCGATGGCGCCATCGATGACATTTTCCGCTTCCAGTACCGGCTTCCAGTTTTCTTCCACGAACGGGCGAATCAGTTCATCAATCACCGCCAGTCCGAGTTTGGATTTGCTGCCGAAGTGATGGTAAAGCGCGCCTTTGGTGACCCCGGTTTCCTTGAGAATGGTTTCCAGGCTGGCACCACGAAAACCATTGCGGTGTATTTCTTCAAAGGCCGATTCCAGCAGGCGCTGGCGGGTCTGATCGGGCTGACGTTTGCTGCTTTGCGATGATTCCATACCGACTAGTATGTATGTTGATCGCGCCAGTTTCAATCACCTGGCATCGCCACCTGCCGATGCCCGTGCTGCAGATGGCGCCGACGGTCCTGAAGGCTGAGACAATCGCCCGCGGATTCGGCGGAGCGGGTCACATTGGTCGCCCAATCAGCTTGGTCGAAGCGCAGCTATTGAACCAGGACGAGGGGGCAATGAGGTATTTTGGGCTGGCTTGATCACAACCCTAAAAGTGAACCGATGAGTGCGCATGGCATGCGAGACAGATCATCCCTTTTCCAGCGTCTGGTTCCAGCGGCATTGGCGACGTCCTTATTTACGGCATTAGCTCACGCGGCGCTGGTCGCGATTGCGGCCCGTTCAATCGGGTTTGAGCTGGTTTTGATCGCGAGCCTGAGTTTTATTGTGGCCGCACTGGTGGCTCTGCCTGGCGGAGCGCTGATGCTGGCTGTTGTTGCGCTCCTGAAGCTGGGGCTGGTTTCATCGTTCCTGCTGTTTTTTGTGCTGGTTCAGCTGGTCGCCGTGGGCTTGGAGATGTATTTGTTCGAAAGCAGCCTGAACAGCGTCTCCTGGCAATACGGGCTGATTTCGGTTCCGGCGTCTTGGGTCGCCTGGTATGGCTCCGTTTATCACGTCAGCCGGCACGTTTGAGGGCCCTGGCTGAAGTCAGTTCGGGCCAGCCGCGATGGAGCGCCACGCGGCATCCGCAAAAATACCTGCGTGCTCGTTGGGTGATGTTTTGACCCGCCCGGACAGCCAGGCGCGGCAGTAGTTCTCCGATTGCCCGATGAGTAGCGAGGCGTAGGTTTCGGCCGGTAGAGCGCGGATCAGTCCGGATTCAACACCGCTGCGCAGGAAATCCTGCAGCGCCGCATAGCGCTTGTCGTTTCGGTCTTTCAGGTGGCTTTTTGAGCCGCCTTGCGCGACGTTCTTTCGCGACTGGAACATAAAACGTGCCAAGCGGGGGTTGTCCACGATCCAGCTTATGTAAACCCGGATCCACGCGGCGATGGCCTCCTGTGCGCTGTTTGCGGCTTCAAATGCACTCTCGAAGCCGGCTTGCTGGTCGTCCAGTGCGGCGAGATAAATGGCCGCCGCCAAACCTTCCTTGTTGCCAAAATGGTGGTAGATGGTGCCCGTGCTGCTGCCGGACCTTTGCCGGATGTCGTCAATGGTGACCGCGTCGAACCCCGCCTCATCAAAGCACTCCAGCGCACAACTCAGTACTTGGCGTTTGGTGGCTTTTCGGGCTCCGGGGTATGCGCGTTCAAAGGCTGGCTCCACCTGATTCTCTCCTCAGCATTGACAGAATAATGTTCTAGAACTAAATTCTATTGCAAGTTTCGCAATCCTCACTGATGAGTATGAGCAATAACATCCAAGCAAATCTCGCGCTGTTCCAGAAAATGAGTGCATTGCCTATGGGGCGGCAGCTGTTCAGCAAGGCCCTGTGTTTCAAGGCGCCCTATTTCAGTTCAATCAAGCCGCTGATGGCAGACTTGCGGCCCGGGGCCGCTGAAGTCCAGGTCAAAAAACATCGGGCTGTGCTCAATCACCTGGGTACCGTGCATGCCATCGCCATGTGCAATATGGCGGAGCTTGCCGGGGGCATGATGACCGATGTCAGCATACCCACGACTCACCGATGGATTCCCAAGGGGATGAAGGTTGAATACCTCAAAAAAGCCACCACCGATCTGAGCGCCAAGGCATCAGGCCAACTGCCGGAGGTCTGGCCTGAATCTGGCGAGTTTGTGGCGCATGTCGATATTCAGGATCTTCACGGTGTATCGGTGGCGCGTATGGAAATCGCCATGTGGGTCTCGGCTAAAAAATAGCGCTGTGCGTTACCAGGCGTCATTGGTTACGCGCAGCACGTACAGCCCGCTGTAGCCGTCGGAGTACCAGATTTCCTTACGCTCGGGAACGAATGAGGGGCTGGACATGGCCCAGTTGCTGGCTTCAAAAATGGGCGTGATGCGCGGGCTCACCGGGGCGTTGAAGTAGGCCACCTCGCGTGGGTTGTAGGGATCTCGGATGTCGAAAATGCGTAGGCCTGAAACGATCATGCTGCAGGCCGCAATATCCGGATCCACCCGCCTGGGCACGTTGCAGTAGTGGCCCGCGTAGCCCTGGATGGGCAGTTGTGCGCCGGGATCGTTGGCGATTTCGTCGCGGTTTTCGGGTTGGTGGACCTCCAGGCGCAAATCTGAAATCACCACGGGCTGGGTTTCGTCACTGATGTCGATGATCCGCCCGGCGCCTACCGTAGTGCCGTGGAAGGCCACGCTGCCACCTGCGCCATTGGTGGAGTACTCATCGATTTCCAGCAGAAAGGGTTTGCCGTCACGGGTGAACGGTATGGCATTTTGTGGAATGGTCTGGTTGTCCCAGGATATCGATGACACTTCACGCACTTGCGGGTTCGCTTGGCGCGCCTGAATCTCCGAGATGTCCAGTATCAGCACGCCATGATCATTGCCGGACGCGAGGTAAGCGCGATTGCCGTCGGCGCTGATCGATAGGCCGTGAGAGGTGTAATTGCTCGACCACAACACCCTTGGCAACAAGGGTTGGGATATGTCGACAGCGGTCAGCGTCGGGGTGCTGGGCGAGGCCGAGAAGAAGGTTTTTCCATCCGGCGACATGCCGCTTTCGTGGCCGAGAAAGCCGACCAGTGCGGATGATCGTAAAACCGGATTGCGACAGTCTTCGGCCAGGTCGTAAACGTCGACGATGCCCGGGTAGAAGGCCGGATTACCCAGAACGGCGGCGAGCACGCCACCTTGCTGAGAAACGACCAGCGATTCATGCGGCGAGAGCATGGCCGGGGTGACCAGCCGCGCGGTCAGTACCGGATTGGTCGGGTCGCTCATATCCAGCACATTGACGCCGGCATTGGCGTCCAGCGCATTGCTTGGGTAGAGCAATGTGGTGTCGTAGTAGGCGCACTCGCGACCTTGCGTGTCGACGTAGCGCTCAACCTTAAAGCCACCCACGGTGCCTATGGCATTGGGAGTGGTGTAGCTGCCGATGACTTCGGTGTTGCAGGTATAACCTTGGGCGGCACGTCCACTGTCATGATCTTCGCGGCTGACTCGGCCCTGCATGCCGGTTTCCGGGTTGGAGCCCGGGCCGCAGATCGCTTTGGGGGTGGCCTGACCATCGGCGATGCTTGCATTGTTATCGCGACCACCGTTGCCGTTGCAGGCCGAAATCAGGATGCAGCCGCATGCGATGAGTGAGCATGTCCAAGTGTGGTTGTTCATTGTTTTGTCTCTCCAGTTCCACCGGGTCATCATACGCTGGCGTATTTGCGCGAGGACTAAGAGCGAGATGCACGCGCTGGCATCGCGGCCAGTGTTCGACGCATCAAATACATCTCTTGTGCCTGCTCGAGCGCGATCGTTTTGGCCCGGTCTCTGACGACTTTTTCGGTTGCGTACTGCGCGGCGAAGCGCGCCATCGGCAAGCCACCTTCATGATGGGCCAGCATCAGTTCGAGAAAGTGTGCGTCACGCTCGAGCCCATCCAGATGACGAAGCAGCTCCAGCTCCGCCAGCGTGGCCAGGCCGGGCATACCGCTGGGGGCGCGTTCGCATTCAATCAGGTAGCGCTTGAGTTCAGGGCTTGGCGGATTTGTGCCGGCCAGCATCCAGGTCATGCTCGTGCCCGTGGGTTGCAGAGGCTGTCCCCACAGCTTCAGCCAAGCTTGCATTTCACCCAGCTCGAGCAGTTGCGTGTAGGCAATGTTCTGAGCCATCTGACGCAAAGGGCTTGGGCGACCATCCAGCATCAGCTGGGCCATGGCGATAGCCTGTTGATGGTGCCGGCTCATGAATTGCGCGAAGCCAATATCGATCGCATGTGAGCGCGCCATGTCCTGATCTTTGGGTGATATCCACTGCAGGCCAAGCCAGCCGACAGCAAACGCAAGTGCGATCGCGGACACGGTGGCAAATACAGCAAAGCTACGTTTCATGGCGGCGGTGGGTGGTTGCAGGTGGCTGGGCCAGTATGGCGGATGTCAGGTACAGCGTTTTTGCTCTATCCGAACTGTCATGAGCATGTGAGAAAATCCACCTACTAATAACTTTGATGAATTGTTCATGACCACTTGTGTGCCAAGGATGGGCGCGTGGCGGCTTCATGTGGCGGTGGTGTTTTCAGCCGTCGTAGTCGTGGCCTGCCAGCAAGAGGGCGGACGCAGCGGCGACCCGCAGCACGGGTTTTCGGATCCTCCGCCCTACAGTCACCCGATGGATGAACCGGGAAAAACCGCATACGCGCATTTGCAGGACTATATGGCGGTGGTGCGTGACCCGCAGCGGTTTGACGAATGTTTGACGTCTGACCCTGGACGCCAACCTCACTTGTGCCTGAGCGGCGCACGTACCGGTAGCCGAAGTGGTGAAGCGGTGCATGCCTGGATGCTGGGGCAACTGCAGCAGATTGAGGGTGTGCAATATGTTCAGCAGCAGAGTTTTGACTGGCCACGCTTTGCACCTGCGCATTACGCACTGAGCGTAGAGGACGGGCAGGGTGGCGTGTTCGCGCCGGCGACCTATCCCTGGCATTTCCAGGGCGTGACCGGCGCGCAAGGTGTTCGCGGCCGTCTGGTCAATCTGGTCGATGGCTCTTTGCTGCAGCGCGCGTTGGCTGGCTCGCTGGACGGCAAAATTGCGATTCTCGGTTCCCTGCGCCATATCCATGCCAGCGAAGAGAATGCGGAGCAAAAGCTTGCGGCCTTGCAGCGGGCCGGGGCTGTGGGGGCGGTCTATGCCTTGCCCGGACCGGACAACGACATCATCGCGCAGAACTATGACGCTGCGCTGGGAATGCAGGCGTTACCCACCCTGATCGTCGGGCGGCAGGACCGTGAGCAGCTGATGGCGATGGAAGGTCAGCAGGCCACCCTCATTGTTGATGGCAGCGTGCAGGCCAGTCGTTCCTACAACACCTACGCGTTTATCCCCGGGCGTGACAACTCACGCATGATTGTGATCGGCACGCCTATGAACGCGTGGTTTCAGGCCGCTTCCGAGCGCGGCCCCGGTGTCGGGGCATTGATTTATCTGGCGCGCTACTTTGCCGAGCAAGCCCGCCGGTTCGGGCCGCCGCCAGTCACTCTGGCCTTCGTCGCAACCGGCGCTCACGAAACCATGGGCTTTGGTCTGGAGCGGGCGCTGCGCTGTCTGGATGCGCAGCGTGTGACCGCCTACGTGCATCTGGGCACCGGCTTAGCCAGTCGTGGTTACCATGAGGACAACGGGGTTGCCGTTGATACCGGCGAACCCTCCATGCGGCGCTGGATAGTGGTGTCGGAAAATCGTTATCTGAAGAACCTTGCGATCGACGCATTTGAGCGCTTGATGAGCAATCAGGGGATTGGCACCGTGCGCGCAGGTATTTTCAATGGCAGCGAATCCCAGGCCCCTTACGCTATGCATATTCCAGTGGTTGGTATGACGGGTGGCGGATGGTTTCACCATTCACCGCGCGATGACGAAACGCGTCTGTCAGTTGAGTATCTGGACGATGCCGTACTCGGTTTTCGCAACACCATTGAAGCCTTGCTTGAGGCCGATACCGGTGCGTTGGCATTGGGAAATCTGACCGCCGATGTGATCGCCGCGCTGCAAAAGTTGCCTGGCTACGCATGCCCAACACCGATTGATTTGCCGTGATCTCAGGCTAAGGCCGTTCGCGCGTGGCGCTGAAGCGCGTTAGGGTGCGCGTTTCAGCGCATCTGAACATTGCGTAGGAGCAACTAAATGTCTGAACAAAAGCCCCCTGCAGCCGCTTTTGGAACCTTGGACGCCACCTATCAGGCGGCCGGCGGCGAAGCCGGCATCCGTCGTCTGGTCGACAGCTTTTACGCCATCATGGGGCAGAACCCGGCCTACGCGAGGATCTATCACTGGCACCGCAACGTGCCGGAGGCGCGTGACAAGCTGGCCCGGTTTCTATGCGGCTGGATGGGTGGGCCGCGGCGCTACCGCGAGAAGTACGGCCCGATCAATATCCCGCAGGTGCATGGCCATCTGCCGGTTACCAACGCCGAGCGCGACATGTGGCTGAACTGCATGGCCGAGGCTTTGGCCGAGCAACCGTATTCGGATGAACTGCGCGCCTATTTGCGTGAGCAGCTTGCTGTGCCGGCCCAGCGGATTACGGATCGCTGCGCTGTGCAAGCGGGCCTCAAGACCCAATCAGAGTGAGAAACTCGTGGCGCAATGTGGCGTCTTCAAACAGTGCGCCACGCATGACCGTGTTTGTCATCATGGCATTTTCATCTCTTACGCCGCGCCAGTGCATGCAGTAGTGCTGCGCGCGCATCAAGACAGCCAGCCCGGTTGGATTGAGTTGTTGTTCGAGTTCATCGGCCAGGTGAACCACGGCTTCTTCCTGAATTTGCGGACGCCGCATGATCCAACGGGTCAGCCTTGCGTACTTTGACAAGCCAATCAGCGTGCTGTCTGGCTGAGGAAGGAGTCCGATCCAAACTTGACCGATGATTGGGCAAAGATGGTGAGAACATGTGCTGCGGACTGCGATGGGGCCTATGATCTGTAATTCGCCCAGGGCGTTGGCGTTGGGAAAGCGTGTCATCGCAGGCGGGGCTTCATAGCGCCCTGAGAACAGTTCGTTGATATACATGCTGGCGATGCGCCGTGCAGTGTCTTGGCTGTTGTGATCGTGATCAACGTCGATCACCAGTGCGCACAGCGTCTTGCGGACATGGTGTTCGACCTCTTTGCATATGGCCTCACGTTCACCAGGTTCCAGGAAAGCAGAAATGTTGTCATTGGCGTGAAAACGCTGACCGGCAGCCAGCAAGCGCGCGCGAATGCGCGCAGCTGTACTGTCCGGTTGCTCGTGCTCTTTGTTGAGTGTTGGAATTTGAACATTCGCGTTCATGCGTGGGTTTCCTGTTTGTCGCGTTGCTGCGCAGTGCCGATACCGTGTTGGTAGACCAGTTCACCGCCCAGCCATGCCCCTAGCAGCAGGCAGATCAGTCCAAAGATGTCGAGGCTCAGACTCTGTGGATCAGGTGGGCGCGGCTGCCATTGCTCCAGGCCCACAACCAGACGCAGCGTGAAAATCAGGCTCGTTATGAGCATTAACAGCATGTGGAGGTAGGCGATGCGTAGAGCTTGGCGTTCGACGATACGGGCCAGGTCGAGCAGCCCGGCGATCATCGCCAACGGTGCAAAGCTGCAGCCGATAGCGAGCAGCAGACTGGCCAGGGTTGAAGCGATTGAGCCGAACCAGAATGTGGCCAGATCACACGGCAGTACCAAAACCCAGCACGCTATTGGCAGATGCACCAGGGCAGGATGCGTGGGGTGGCGCACGTTTCAAAACGTCAGGCTGAGAAGTATGAAAAACCCGATGATGGCAGCCCCGGCATGGGTCAGCACCAAAGCTTTAGGGGCGACTTTCTGACGCACATGAAAGGCGGCTAGCACGAAGCCTCCCAGCGCGGCCACCAGCAGCAGAGCGAAGCCGCTGATCAGGGCAGAAGATGCGCCACCGCGCACGATCAGGGCGATCAGCAGGATCAGCCCGGCAGCACCAAGCAGCGCATGAAGCAACGACAGTGCCCAGGGCGCGAGTCGCTTGCGCAGAACACTAGTGGCCAGCAACACACCGCCGGCGGCGGCAACGGCGAAAAGTCCAATCGCATAGATCAACATGGTATGAGTCCGAAGGGTTGTGAAGAGGGCGTGAGTGCAAGGCCTCACAACACATCGGATGTCACAAGATCTGCGCGCGTTCCCGCAGCTGGTTGTGGATGCGCGCGAGCACGTTGACTACGATCCGGTCGCAACGTTGTCCATCAAACCTGAAGGCGTTGCAGACATTCATGTCCATCTCGCGTGCAAGCGCTTCGCGCAGTTGTGCGCGTGCGCGAAAGAACCGCGAGCGCACAGTCGCCTCAGGAATATTCAGGCACTGGGCGGTTTCTTCCACGCTCAGATCTTCAAGTGCGCGTAAGACAAAAACATGGCGAAAACCATCTGGGAGATCGTCAATATTGCGTTCAATCAGGTGTCGAACATCATCCCGCTCCACCCGATGCTCGGGTGTGTCGGTGGTGTCGTATGGCATGAGCTCCACCTCCTCGGCCTCGGTTTGGGGCACGATGGGGACGATTGCAGCACGGCGTTGCTGCTTGCGTCTGCGCATCAGTGCTTGATTGATCACGATGCGCGTCAACCAGGTCGACAGCTGTGATTCCGCGCGATAACTGCTGATGTTGAGCCAAGCGCTCAAATAGGCGTCTTGCACAGCTTCTTCCGCATCCTGATCGTTCTTAAGAATGCTGCGGGCGCTGCGGAATAAGCGCTGGTTGTAGTGACGCATTAGGCATTCCAGCGCTGCCAGGTCTTGGTTCGCGATGCGTTGGGCCAGCACGCAATCGGCGTTGACCTCCCGATTTACTGATGTTCCATTGGGCATGATTCGTTGGCGCGGCGAGCAAGTCTTAACACCTTGGATGCCGCGAAGATCATGGTCGTTCCCGTCGATGCTGGACGCCTTTATGCGACGTGCTTTTCATTGTCCTGGGCTTTGATCAACTTGTGCCCGTCCTCTGATTGGCCGATCTGCCAGTAGCTGGAAATGTACAGATGACTTCGTGGAATCTGATGAGATTGGCGGAGTGCCTGGCGCAGGCGCAGCATGCTGTTGAATTCGCAGGCAGCCCAAACGGAAACCCGCCCTGTTGGCCAGGGAATGCGCGAGAGTTGGGCGGCCAAGGTTGTTCCGCTGGGGTCGGCGGTTGGATTGACAACCCAATGCAGCTGCAGGCCCGGCGGATGCTGCAGGGGTTGCATGTCAGCATCACTGGGAATCTCGATGATGGCGTGACCACGGGTGTCGTTTCCAAGACGTTCGAGATTCACAGCGATTGCCGGAAGCGCGGTCATATCGCCAATCAACAGGAATGCGTCAGCGTCCGGGTTGATCAGTTTCCGGGGGCCAGGGCCGCCGAGCAGAATCCGATCACCTGCTTGCGCCTGGCGAGCCCAGCGGGTGGCTGGACCAGAGCGTTCGTGCAGCGCAAAGTCGATATCGATCTCACCCTCGCGTTGGGCCCGGATGGTGTAGGTCCGCAACACGGGGCGTTGCTCAGACGTCTGCGGAAACATCAGTTTGACGTAAGCGCTTTGCTGTTGGGCGGGGAATTCCGCCATCGCGTGGCCACCGAGAGTGATGCGTCGCATGTGCGGGGTTATGAGCTGGCTGCGCAGCACTTGCAATGTTCTGGGGGCTTGGCGTGACATCGGCACTTATCTCTTCGCCGCTGTGGGGGCATTGTTGATCATGATGGTGCTGATGCGGCGAAACGCCGCGAGGTCGCGGTCGCTCAGATTGTAGGTTAGCTGAGCCACCGCATTGGCCTCGATGAGCTCCAGGCTGTGGAGAATTTTTTGGCCCGTGGTAGTGGGGGCCAATAACTGACTGCGTTGGTCGGCTGGGTTGTCACGCTTCTCGATCAGCCCGGCAGCGAGCAGGCTATGCACTATGCGCGTGATCTGTGCTTTGTCCCGGTCCATGCGCTGAGCAATCAGACCCGCTGTGCAGTGATCCAGCCGCCCTACGCCTTTAAGCACACGAATGTGGGTAACAGGCAGGTCAATCCCGTGGTCACGGATACCTTTTTTTAGCTGGTTTTTGTAGGCGTGCAGGAGCTGATGCAAAGCATCGTCCAGATGAGTTTGGGGCATGGCGCGACGGCGGGCATTTGGTTGATATTGTCAACCTAAATGAACTGGTTGATAATATCAACTATTCGCCTGATTCATCAGAGCGTTGGGCCTCGAGTTGGTCTATGGCTCGCAGGACCGTAAGGAACTGCTGGCCAAAATCGGTGAAGCGGTACTCCACCCGCGGTGGTACCTCAGCGAAGACCTGGCGCTGCAGGATGCCGAAACGAGCAAGCTTGACCAAGCGCTCATTCATGACTTTGGTGGACAGCCCGGCTATCGATTTCTCGATCATGCCCGGGCGATGGGTGCCGTGCTGGATTTGCGCAAGAATCTGCAGCGACCACTTGCAGCCGACGATCGACTCGACCATGGCGTGTGCATTGGGGCAGGGTTTTTTCTCCGGCATCTCGCAATCCTTACCAAAATGTCAGGTAGCTGACTGAAAAGTTCGGTATTTTCAGTGTCTTGGCCAAGATCTAGTGTACGCCGAACACACCTCTTGGAGAGTACGTCATGCGCATCTTGGTATGTCTGAGTCTGTTTCTGATGAGTTCGGCCCAGGCCGAGACGAATGTGGCGTTTCCGCCGGATTACCGTCAATGGACGCATGTGAAGAGCATGCTGATTGAACCCGGCCATGCGTTGTACGAAGCCTTTGGCGGTTTGCACCACCTGTACGCCAACGCGACGGCCATGCAGGGTTATCGCCGTGGTGGGACATTTCCTGAAGGCTCAGTCATCGCCTTTGATCTACTTGCCGCGCAATCTGGCGGCCACAGCGTGATCGAGGGTGAGCGCAAGGTTCTGGGGTTGATGAAGAAAGATTCCAAGCGTTTTGTCGAGACCGGCGGCTGGGGGTTTGAAGCTTATGCCGGTGGAGACCCGAAGAAGCCGCTGGTGGGCGATAAGGCGGCGCAAGCCTGCTATGCCTGCCACACTGCGCGTGAGCAGGATGATTTCGTATTCAGCAGTTGGCGTGACTGAGCAAGGCGTCAACGCGCCGGTGTGGCGAGTCTCGCAATGGCTGGGTCTTGCGCCTGGGCAGCCAGAACCATGTTTGCCGGCATTACGTGGCAAGGTTGTGGTGCTGCACGCGTTCCAGATGTTGTGCCCAGGCTGCGTCGGGCATGGCCTGCCGCAAGCGCAACGTATCGCTGATCATTTCGACCCGGCTCAGGTCGCGGTGATCGGCCTGCACAGTGTGTTTGAGCACCATGCGGTGATGACGCCCGAGGCGCTGCGCGTGTTCCTGCACGAATATGCGGTGAGTTTTCCGGTTGCAATCGACCAGGCTGCTGCGCACGGACCGATTCCGTTAACCATGCAGGCGTATGCGCTGCGTGGCACACCAAGTTTGATCCTGATTGATCGGCGCGGCCAAGTGCGTAAGCACTGGTTTGGCGCGGTTCAAGATATGGCGGTGTCGTCGGCCATCTGTGCGTTGCTTTGTGAGCACAGCACCGAAACATCCGCGTCCATGGCCTGAAACAGCTGCTCGGCTTGCGTCAGCAGTGCACGCTTTTGGGCCGGGTCGTGGCTTAGTGCGGCCCGCTCGCGCAGGGCGAACGGCTGGAAGCTGATGGCGCCGGTGGTCTGGATCAGGGCATCCAGTGCATCCAGATGTTGCAGAGCCTGCTCGGGTTCGCCGCTGCTGCGCAGGATGCGCGCCAGTATCCAGCGGGCCTGACATTCCCAGATGCGGCTGTGCGAGTTGAGGGCCGAGCGCAGGGCCTGTTCGGCGCGCTCGCGGGCTTTGTCGATCTCGCCCAGATGCAGATGGGCCTCAGCCAGGTGGGCCAGGTGCACGGCCTCAAACTGGTGTGCGGAGCCGCCGCGTTGCACCTCCGGCAGGTAGGTTTCAAGCAGCTTGCGGCTGTCCTGCCAGTTGCCATTCAGACCATGCGCCACCGCCAGGGCGCGGTAGGCCACTGCGCGGAAGAACGGGCTGCCGAACTGTTCCACGCGCTCGACCGCGTGGCGGGCCTCGCGCATGGCCATGTCGTAGCGGCCGCCCACGCGCGCCACATCAACCAGATTGGCGTGCATCCAGCTCACCGTGCGTCCGGCGGTGCCTTCAACCGCGATGGCCTGAAGCAACTGGCGGCGCGCTTCCTGAGGTTGGCCCATGTAGTTCAGCATCAGGGCGCGAAAGGCCCGGGAGAGGAAATTGCTTTCGGTGATGGGCCCTTCGTACCAGGCTGTCTGGCCGGGCTCGTTGAGAACCTCCAGCCCCTCCGACAGACGTCCGGCGGAGAAGTAGGCGAGCAGAATGGGAATGCGAAAGCGTGCGATCAGCCCGGCATGTTTGAGCTTTCGTGCAATACCCATGGCCTTGCTGGTCTGAGCCACGGCCGCGTCGGCATCGCCCTGTTGCAGCTGCAGGCCGCCATGGGCGATCAGCAGCTCGGCCTCGAGCAGGGGATCGTTAAGTTCAGCCAGCATGTCGCGCGCCTCGGTGTAGGCGCTCTGGCTTTCGTCTTCGGGCACGTCGAACACGGCGGCCGTGCGCAGGATGCCGGCGCGGGCCTGCACCGACAGGCGCAGGCGCTGTTGTGGGTCCTCGATGCCGTCGGCCAGGCGGATGGCGTGTCGGTAGCGCTGCGCTGCGGCGCGTGACTCGCGCATCACACCCTCGAACAAGGCCGCCTGCAACTGCCACTGGGTGGCTTTGGCGTGGTCGCCGGCGCGTTCCCAATGATGGGCCAGCAGCACGCTGCGCTCATCATGCTCACGTCCGTCGAGCTCGGCTTCGATGGCCTGGGCCAGACGTGCGTGGATATCGGCGCGGCGCTCGCGCAGCTGGCTGCGGTAGGCCACTTCCTGAGTCAGCGGATGGTAGAAATCATAATCCTGGGGGCATTCGGCGGGCTGGATGAAGTCGCCGTATTGCAGGGTCTGCAGGCTCCGGGTCAGTGCTTCTTCCGGGATCGACATGAGCTGTTGCAGGCGCGTGGCGCTGAAGGATTTTCCGATCACTGCGGCGTGCGCCAGCACGTCTTTGTCAGCGTCTTCCAGCCGGTCTATGCGTGCAGCAAGCAGGCCTTGCACGCTGTCGGGGATGACCACGCTGTCGAGCGTGCGGCCGGGCTGGTAAGCGCCGCTGCTGCCGCTCAGGTAGCCTTGCTCGGCCAGGCTGCGAACCGCTTCCTCGACAAAGAACGGGTTGCCTGCCGCCTGTTTGCACAGCCGTGCACGGGCCGGACCAAGGGCGGCTTCGGGGCCCAGCAACTGGTCGATCAGCTGGGCCACTTCGGCCGTTCCCAGGGCTTGCAGGGCGATGCGCTGATGCGCCTGGCCGGCCAGCCAGGCGTCCTGGTAGTCGGGGCGGTAGTTCAGCACCAGCAAACTGCGGCTGTTGCTGATGGCCTGGCTGAGCGCCTGCACAAAAGCCTCGCTGGCGGCATCGGCCCAGTGCAGGTCTTCAATCAGGATGATGCTGGTCTGCCCCGGCAGGGTTTCACAGATCATCTCGAACAGGTGTTGCTGGCGTTGTTCGGCAGGCACGGCAGACGGTGTCGCGTCGGCCTCGGCCACGTCCAGATACTCGAACAGCAACTGCAGGCTTTCGCGACAGTCGTGCCCCATCAGGGCCAGGGTGCCGGCAATCTTGCGACGCTGCTCAATGGCGCTGTCCTGCTCCTCGATGGCGAAGAAGCTGCGCAGCAGACCCAGCACCGGATACAGGGGCACGGCGTTGGCATAGGGCACGCCGGTGGCGCTGTAGACCGCAATATTGCGTGTGCGCGCCCGTTCCAGCAGTTCGTAGCACAGACGACTTTTGCCGATGCCGCCGTCACCCACCACGGCGATGCTGCGGCCCTGGCCAGCCAGCGCCTGTTGCAGGGCCTGTTCAAGCTGCTCGAGTTCACGTGTACGCCCGACCAGATGCGACAGGCCGCGGGCACGGGAGACATCCAGGCGGGTTTTGGCCGCGCCGTGGCCTTCCAGTTCGAACACCTTGACGGGTTCGCTCAGGCCCTTGATGGGCAGGCTGCCGAGATCACGCAGGCGCACATAACCGGCGATCTGGCTGGCGGTGTAGCTGGTCAGGTAGATGCGCCCAGGCTCGGCGATCTGCTCCATGCGGGCGGCCAGATTCACGGTCTGGCCTTTGGCGGTGTAATCCATGCGCAGGTCGTCGCCGATCTTGCCGACCACCACTTCACCGGAGTTGATGCCGGTGCGTACCGACAGGTTCAGGCCCTTGCTGATGCGCAGCTCGTCGGCGTAGCGACGCAGCTCGGCCTGCATGTCGAGGGCAGCCTTGCAGGCGCGCAGGGCGTGATCTTCGTGCGCAATCGGGGCGCCGAACAGCGCCATGATGCCGTCGCCCGTGTACTGATTGACGGTGCCTTCATAGCGGTGCACGCCGTGGCTCAGTATGGCGAAAAAGCGGTCGAGAATTTCGTGCCATTCCTCGTCGCCCACCGCTTCGGCGATCTCGGTCGAACCTTTGACGTCGGCGAACAGCACAGTGACGCGTTTGCGCTCACCTTGCAGGGCGCTGCGACTGGTCAGAATGCGCTCGCTCAGGTGGCGTGGGGTGTAGCTGCCGGGCGCGCGCGCGTCCGCTTGTTTCGGCGCTGACAGATCATGCCCGCACTGGTTGCAGAAGCGCGCCGTGGCCGGGTTGTGGTGTGCGCACTGCGCGCAGGCAAGTGGCAATGCGCTGCCGCAGTTGTTGCAAAACCGGGATGCTGCGGGATTGTCGTGCTTGCAGTCGGGGCAGTGCATCCGCCCTCCTTGTTGTGGCCACAGGCCAGCCTGGCCGAGCCTCAGACTAGCAACAATCGGCAGGCTGATACACGTATCGTATGGCCTTGATGCACGGCTTGCGGGCGGTCCATGTTGAATCTGTCGTTACATGATGCGCGGCGTCTGGCGCTGGTCAGCCAGGGCTTGCATGCGCGGGCGCCGTTCGGGCGCGGCAAGGAGGCGGTGTATCGCTGCATCGAGCAGCTGAGTTACGTACAGATCGACACCATCTCGGTGATTCAGCGCTCGCATCATCACTGCTTGTGGACGCGCGTGCCGAGCTACCGGTCCGCGCATCTGGATCAGCTTCAGCACGAGCGCCGGGTGTTCGAGTACTGGGCCCATGCGGCGGCCTATCTGCCCATGCAGGATTACCGCTACTGTCGGCGCTACATGCATGCCATCGCCTGCGGTCAGCGCCACTGGCGCAGTCCGGATCGCAAAGCCATGGATGCGGTGCTTGCGCGGGTACGCGCCGAGGGCGCGCTCAAGGCCAAGGATTTTGAACACCCTGCACAGCGCGCCAATGATGCCTGGGGCTGGAACTGGAAGCCGGCCAAGATCGCCCTGGAACAGCTGTTCATCCAGGGCGAGCTGATGGTCAGCCACCGTGAGGGCTTCAACAAGGTTTACGATCTGCCCGAGCGCCTGCTGCCGAGCGGGCTGGACACCACATTGCCCAGCGACGATGCCTTCTACCGCTATCTCATCGAACGCGCGCTGCGCGCCCATGGTGTGGCCATGGAGCCGGAATTCGGTTACCTGCGCAAAGGCACCCGGCAGGGGATTGCGCAGATGCTGGCGGGCATGTGTGAGGCCGGCGAAGTGCTTGCCCTGAGCATCGCCGGGCGGCCGGGCGTGTGGTACGCGCTGCCAGCGCAGCTGGAACGTTTGGCGGCTGCCCGGGTGGCCCGCGGTGTGCATTTGCTGTCGCCTTTCGACAATGCGGTGATCCAGCGCAAGCGCATCCAGCAGTTGTTCGACAGCCGTTACCAGATCGAGTGTTTTGTGCCCGCCAGCAAGCGTGAGTTTGGTTATTACTGCCTGCCCATCGTGTATGGCACGCAGCTTGTGGGGCGGCTGGATCCCAAAGCTGATCGACAAAAGCGGCAGTTGATCCTGCGCAGCTTTCATCTGGAGCAGCCGCTCAAGACGCTGGATGACTTTATCGCCAAGCTGGCTGACAAGCTGTGGCAGGTGGCGCGCTTCAACGCCTGTGATGAGGTCGTGTGGCAGCCGGCGGCGCAGGACCGTGCCGGTCAGCTGCTGGCGCACGCGCTTGCGCAGACCGCCTAGACCTCAAACGCTTCGAGGATCGGGCAGGGACCGTGATCGCCCTGGGCGCATTCTGTGGCCAGGCGGGTCAGGGCCCGACGCGCGCGTTGCAACTCATCGATCTTGTCATCCAGTGCACGGATCCGCGTGCTGGCGAGCTGGCGCGCCCGGCTGCGATCGCGGCTGGCGTCCAGAGCCAGCAGTTCGCTGATCTCCGCCAGGGTGAAGCCCGCCGCCTGGGCCTTGCGGATGAACCGCAGGCGGCGCAGAGCGTTGGCGTCGTAGCGGCGTATGCCGTCGCGCGCGTCGGGCACCGCGAGCAGGCCCTTGCGCTGGTAGTAGCGCACCGTTTCCACGCCAACGCCGCCTGCCGTGGCGAATTTTCCGATTGAGAGCATGCTGGGCTTGACTCCGTACTGTGGTACGGAACTTAGCATGGCGGACAACACTCGCACACACAGGAGGTGCTTATGTCGTTACGCAAAACAGAGTCGTCGCAATCGCGCCATGCGGTGCTCTATCGCATGGTCATGGATCAGCATCTGTGCCCGTATGGCCTGAAATCCAGAGATCTGCTCAAGCGCGCCGGTTACACGGTCGATGATCGTGCCTTGCGTTCGCGCGAGGCGGTTGAGGCGTTCAAGGCCGAGCATGCGGTCAAGACCACCCCGCAGGTTTTCATCAACGGGCAGCGCATCGGCGGCTACGAGGATCTGCGTCGTTTTCTCGGACGAGCACCGGCCGATCCTGATGCGACCAGCTACACCCCGGTGGTGGCCTTGTTCAGCATGACCGCGCTGAGTGCCCTGGCCCTGAGCTTCGCGGTGTACGGCAACGCGCTGACCGTGCGCGCGGCGGAGTGGTTTGTTTCCCTCAGCATGGTGGTGCTGGCGCTGCTCAAGCTGCAGAACGTGGAGCGCTTCGCAACCATGTTTCTCAACTACGACCTGCTGGCTCAGCGTTGGGTGCGCTACTCCTACATCTATCCCTTTGCCGAAGGTCTGGCCGGTGTGCTGATGTTGTCTGGTGCGCTGATGTGGCTGTCCGTGCCGCTGGCACTGGGTATTGGTTCGATTGGTGCGGTGTCGGTGTTCAAGGCGGTTTACCTCGACCGGCGGGCCCTCAAATGCGCCTGTGTCGGCGGCTCCAGCAATGTACCGCTGGGCTTTGTATCGCTGACCGAGAATCTGATGATGATCGCGATGGCCGTGTGGATGGGTTCAAAGCTGCTGGCCTAGCGGCAGGCTGGCGGTGCTCATGTGCACAAAGCGCTCGATGAGTTGCTCGGCTTCGTCGTCGTCGACCTGGATGGTCATCAGGGCGACGGCGTCGGAGCAGCCCATGATCAGCATCAGATGGTGGCGCAGCGCGACGGCGTCGAGGCTCGGGAATTGGCTGCGCAGCGCCTCTTCGACCAGGCCGGCGTTGTGCCGTGAATCGGCAAAGTCCAGGGCCATAAGCTCCGGGTCGGCATGCATGGCGGCGCGCAGATGGATACGAAAAGGTTCCGAGCGGTGCAGCGCGCAATAGCGGTGCATGGCTTCGCGCATGGCCGCGTTGAGATCGCCCGGGTTGCGTTCGAGGCTGTCGCGCACCAGGGCGTGATTCTGTTCGAAGCTGGCCTGGGCCAGGGCCAGCAGCACGGCTTGTTTGTTGGGGAAATAGCGGTACAGCGCCGGTTTGGAAACCCCGGCACGGCGCGCCAGTTCGGCCATGGAAAAACCATCGGTGCCACATTCGTTAATCAGTTGTGCGGCCGCATCCAGCATGGCGCTGAGGTTTTTTCGCGCGCGTGCCTGTTCAGGTTGGCGGCGCAGCGTCTGGCGAGGGGCGTTGGACATGGCTTGACAGTAACGCAAACGTGACCAACACTCACGTTTTATGAAAGTGACTATTGGTCACGTATTGGGGTGAGCGATGAGTGATGACGTGCTGGATGTGATCGTGGTGGGCGCGGGACCAGGTGGCCTGTTGCTGACCCGGCGGTTGGCGCAGGCTGGCGTGCGCTTCGTCACACTCGAGCGCCACCAAGATGTGGGGGGTATCTGGGATATTGATGCGCCCGGCTCGCCGATGTACGAGTCGGCTCATTTCATCTCCTCGCGCACCTGTTCGGGCTTCCCGGATTTTCCGATGCCGGAGGATTACCCCGACTACCCCGGTCATCGCCTGTTGCTGCGCTATATCCGCAGCTATGCCGATCATCATGATCTGCGCCAGCACATCCAATTCAATGCCGAGGTGTCCAGCGCCAGCTGCGATGACAACGGTGTGTGGACCCTGCAGCTGAGCGACGGTCGTCGCCTCGCTGCGCGCTATCTGATCTGCGCCAACGGAGTGACCTGGGAGCCCAATCTGGTCAATTGGCCGGGGCAATTCAACGGCGAGATTCGCCACGCGGTGAGCTACCGTTCGGCCCAGGAATTTCGCGGCAAACGCGTGCTCGTGATCGGGTGTGGCAACTCCGGCGTGGACATCGCCTGCGATGCGGCCTTTGCCAGCGACCAGGCTTTTCTGAGCACCCGGCGTGGCTATCACTTCGTGCCCAAACATCTGATGGGCATCCCCGCCGACGTGATTGCCACCAAAGGCCCGAAATTGCCGTTTCGTCTGCAGCAATGGGTGTTCGGTCTGCTCCTGCGCCTGCTCAACGGCAAGCCGGAAAAATACGGCCTGCCGGAGCCCGACCACCGGGTGTTCGAATCCCATCCGTTGGTCAACACCCAGATCCTGCATTACATCACCCACGGCGACTGCATCGCCAAACCTGCGGTGGAGCGCTTCGATGGCGACGAGGTGGTGTTTGCAGATGGTTCGCGCGAGCGTATCGATCTGGTTATCACCGCCACCGGCTACCAGCACGCCAGCCCGTTCCTGCCGGGCGACGCCTGGGCCGACAAGAATGGTCGTCCGGATCTGTATCTGCGCATGTTCTCCAAGCGCTACGACAATCTGGCGGTGCTGGGTTTTCTGGAGTTCGCCTCGGCGGCCTACACCAACTTCGACCACATGGCCGAGCTGATCGTTGCCGACGCGGTGGCCGGGCGCGATGCCCCGCTGGCAAGCAAGCTGAGCGAAAAGAAGCGCAGCCATCAGCCTGATCTCACCGGCGGTCATCGCTACATCGCCACGCCGCGGCATGCCAACTATGTCGATGTTGATGCTTACCTCAAGGTCCTGGGGCAGGTGAAGCGTGAGATCGGGGCTGCGGCATGACGGCCATGCGCCGCGCCATCGTGGTCGGCGCCAGTGGCGGGATCGGGCCGGAAATCGCGCGCCGCCTGCATGACCAGGGTTACGCCCTGGAGCTGGTGGATCGCGATGTCGATGCCGTCGCAGCAGCGCTGGATTTCCTGCCTGCGCCGAGCTTGCGTGCGCTCGATCTGAGCGATCGCGCGGCGCTTGGCCAGCTGTGCCAGGACATCGAGCAGGATACGCAAGCATACGATGTGGCGGTGTTCAACGCCGGGATCGTTTTTCCCAACATGCTGGTCGACGCCGATCCGGCGCAGCTGGACATGGAACTGGAGGTCAATCTGCGCGCCGCCATTCATCTGCTGCGTGCTTTTGCCCGTCACATGCAGCCACGTCGGCGTGGCCACATCATCGCCACGGTCTCGATGGGCGGGATCATCGCGCTCAAAGGCAGTGCCAGTTACGCGGCCAGCAAATTCGGTTTGCGCGGTTTTCTGATGAGCCTGCACAACGAGCTGCGTAGCCACGGCGTGCACGTGTCGGGCATTTATCCCAGTGGAGTGGATACGCCGATGCTGCGCTTTGAAGCGCGCAACAATGGCAGTCCGCTGAACTTCGTCAGCACCCCGCAAACCGTCCAGCAGATCGGCCAGGCTTTCGACAAGGCGCTGCGCAGCCGCAAGGTTGAGATCTATCCGTCCTGGGGCGACAGCCTGTCGGGTCGTCTGGTTGGCAGTTTCCCGTGGCTGATTCCGCTGATCCTGCCGCTGATGGAAAGACTGGGCGAACGCGGACGGCAACGCTATCTGGCCACGCTGGAGCGCCCACGCTGAGCTAGAATCTCCGTATGCACGGAGACTCCCGCACGCTGTGGCGTGCCCGGCCATGGTGGCGATGACGACGCCTGGACCGGACAACTTTCAGGCCCACCCCGCACCCCACGGGATGACCCTGTATTACTGGCCCTGCAGCCTGTTGCTGCTGGCCCGCTCCCTGCTGCTGGATCGTCCCACCGGGCCGCTGGCCGCGACCCTGCGCATCGGTTGTGCCAAGCCCTACATGATTGAGGTGGGAGGGCGCCGCATCACCACCCGGGTGTCGCTGGTGGCGCCGAAAGCGCCGCGCAAACGAATTGCCGCGATCGACAGCGAAATAGCCCTGTTCTATTTGCCGCTGGATCGCCCGGAGTACGCCGCGGTGCGGGCCATGCTGGCTGATCAGGAACTGCTGGAACTGCCGGTTGAGCGGTTTGCACCGGTCATTCCCGAGCTGCGTATGGCCATGCGCGAGGTGTTGCCGGCCGAGCGTATCCACGCGCTGGTGCGCCAGGTTATGGAATTGCTGACCGAGCAGCCTTTCGAGCCGGCCACACCGGACCCGCGCGTGATCAAGGCCTTCGAGGTGCTGGACGAGATGCCGTTGAACGAGGTCAGCCTGGCTGCGGTGGCGGCGCAGGTGCATTTGTCAGCGTCACGGCTGCGCGAGATTTTCCGTCAGCAGACCGGCTTTACCATCCCGGACTACGCGCGTTGGCGCGCCGTCTGGCGCGCCTCATTTTTCTGGAAGCGTGGTCTGACCATGACGGAAGTGGCGCACCGTGCCGGTTTCCATGATCTGGCTCATGCCGATCGTGCATTCCACGAGCTTTTCGGCATGAACCCCTCGGCCGTGGTCGACCCCAAGTATGTGACGCTGGTGAACTGCGGCCCGCCTGGCTAAAGCGGCGAACGGATTTGCGCACGCGACATCTGCATGATGTCGCTGATGAAATCACGGTGCGCCTGGACCGCGCGTGAGAGCTGTTCCGGCGGTATGCGGTCCGGCGTGTCGCGCTCGGTGTGATAGTGCGGTGTGGCCATGGTCAGGTTCACGCTGGGCACATCAAGCAGCCCGACGGCACCTTCAAGGTCGCCATTGGCATTGACCTGCGGCACGGTGGGCAGGGGCACGGCCAGCAGGCCGTAGCGCAGCAGATACGGGCTGAAGGTGCGCAGCAAGGCCGGGTGCTGCGTGGTGAACAGCGCACGTTCTTCATCCCCGGGGCGTTCCAGGCTCAGGCCCAGCATGTCGACGATGCCGCCCAGCGAAATGTGCTCCTCGCCGTGCGCGGCCAGATGATCGAGGTTCACGAACAGATCAAGTTCGGGGATCAGGGTTTGGTGGGTGCTGAGCCAGTGCGTGATGCCGCCATGTGGGTAGCCGGCGTCGTGCCCGGTGACCCCCAGGAAGGTCATGTCGCGCGGTCGTTCGCTCTGCGGCAGCGCGGCGAAGTGTTCGGCCAGGCCGATCAGCCCGGAGACACCGGTGGCGTTGTCCAGCGCCCCGGCAAACCAGGCGTCGTAGTGCGCGCAGATCAGGATGTGGCCATCCTGTGCGCCGGAGCCGGGCAGGTGGCCGATCACATCGTGGGTCAGGCCGTCTTCGTGCCGGGCCTGCAGGTTCCACTGAATCTGCCCGCCGTTGCGCGCCGCCTGGCGCAGCCGTGCGAGGTCCCGGGCGCCCATCTGAAAGGCCGGGATCGGGTTGTCATCGAGGTAGTTCTGGCTGGTGCTGGTCGGACGGATCAGATTGTCCGGTGCATCCGAGGTCACGAACATGGCCACGGCACCGAGTTCGGCGGCTCGATGGTAGGTGTCGGGATAGGTGGCGAACACGTTGAGCAGGGCTTTGCCGGTGACCACCACGGCCTTGCCGGTGAGATCCTGGGCCAGCAGTTCCAGCTCGGAACCAAAGCCCACGTCGACCAGTTCGGCGGTGCCGCTGCCAGCGCGGCTGGACCATAGCGGAAAACTTTTCATCGCCACCGTTTGCGCGTCCTCGAGCAGACTGACCGACCACTCATCAAGCTGCCATTTGCGAAAGGCGTAGGCGTCAATGTGGGTGTCCAGTCCGGCCGCCATCAGGCGCTCGGCCAGCCAGTTGGCGGCCAGGCGTTCGGCCGGATAGCCGGCCCAGCGGGGCTGAAAGCCGCACAGCTCTTCGACCCAGCGATGCAGGCGCTGCGGTGACATGGGGTCGATTTCGCTCAGTGCGTTTATGGCGGCTTCGCGTCCGCCCTGACTCTGGCAGGCGCTGATCAGGCCGGGCAGTGCCAGGCTGCCGCCGGCGGCGAATAGGCGGCCAAGCAGTTGGCGGCGCGAAAGGGCGGTGGGTGAGGTCTTGCTGGCGTGCCGGGTCATGCGCCGGTCCTCCGAATCGTGATCAGACGGCGACGTGAGGCGAGGGCCGTCAGCGTGAGCAGGAACAGGGTCAAGGGGCTGCTGACGCCACCGCGCGAGGCGAGGGCGTCGGTGTGAGCTGGCGTGGCCATGCGGGCCGGGTCGAAAGCCTGCTCCATCAGCCACTGGGCGATCGCCGGGGCGGCCATGTCGGCGGTCGGCGAGTGCTCGGCCGGCCAGCGCGCGTAGGTCACGTCATAGCCGCGCTGGCGGTATTCCATCACCAGCTGTTCGGTAAACGGGATCAAGGCCACGCTGTCGAGCAGGCCTGCATCAATGCGGATCGGCAGATCGCGGCGCATGGGCAGCAGGCGCACATCATCCTTGCGCAGAGCGCTGCGCATCTCGGCCACGCCCTGATCGCCATTGGGCCCTTGCAGGGCATGTGGCGACAGGCCGCCCCAGGATTCAGCGCTGGCCAGATCCTGCAGGCACAGGCGTTCGAGGTCGGGCCACAGGGCGATGGCCTGCTCCGACAGACCACCTTCGAGCAGCAGGAAACGCTCGAAATCCGGGTCCACGCTGGCAATGCCTTTGAGCACCAGTGCAGCCAGAGCGACCGCCACGTCGATGGCCGGACCGGTCAGCGGCAGTGGTTCAGCTGCAGTGATGAGGTTCTCCAGCTGGGTCACCGGCGTGATCGCGGCCACCGCCGCAAGATGCAGGCCGCGGGCCGGCGGGTGCAGCCGGTTGCCACTGTTCAGTGCGGCCACGCCGCCTTCGGAATGTCCGGCGGCTGCCCAGTTGGGGCCGATCTGCGGCCACTGAGCGGCTACGGCTGACGCCATGTCGCGCATAGCGCGAGCCAGCGAGTCGCCTCGCAGGTAGGGGTGTGGGCCGGCTTCGCCAAGACCTTCGTAGTCAGGGCGGGCCACCACCACGCCGCGCGCGAGCAGCTCGCTGGCCAGACTGTCGCCCTGCTGCATGCGGCGCAGCTCGCTGGAGTCTTCGCTGCCATGAGTCGGCGCGCAGGCGTCGGCGACACCGGTGGTCATGTGGCCGTAAACCACCAGCGGCCACTGGCCGTCGGGGTATGCCTGGTTTTGTGGCAACAGCACCAGGCCGGAGGCCAGCGCCGGCTCACCTTGCACATTGCGGGTCGTGTAGCGCACGAACAGCGCTTGCGCTGCGCCGTCGACCTGGCTGGTGGCCCCGGCAGGATGCGTTTCCACCAGCACGCCGGGTTCCAGACCCTGCCAGTTGCTGGTCTGCACCTGGGGCACGGCAGTTTGCGGGGTGTCAGGAACGCTTTGCGCCGAGGCGTTGCAGGCAAAGCCGGCCGCTGCGCTGGCCAGGGCCAGCACGCAGAATTTGAAAACCACAGGGCGTCTCCTCCGAGGATTTCGTGTTGTTGTGTGATCGGCGCAACACGTTACGGTCGGAGCCGCCCGGCGGCATAGTATGAAGTGACGGACTTGTGTCGGCTGTGGGTCTCCTCAGCCCGGCTGGCCGCAGGCCAGATTGGCGGGCACCGCCACATCCATCTGTTTGGGATCCGGCAGGTTCAGGTTGTGCATGATGTCGATATATTCCTCGCGGCTCTTGCCAGCAAGGCGCGGGTTGTAACGGCGCTCTTCGCCGATGGACGAGGCTGTCCAGCCCTTGTAGTCATGTGCCGGGTAGACCAGGGTGGTGTCGGGCAGCACGAACAGTTTGTTGGTGATGGAATCCCAGGATTTTTCAGCATCACCATTCTGGAAGTCGGTGCGCCCGGTGCCGCGGATGAGCAACACGTCGCCAGTGAACACCGCCTCGGGGGCGGTGGGGTTGAGCACAAAACTGAACGATTCGTCGGTGTGGCCCGGTGTGTAGATGGCCTGCAGGCGGGCGCCGTCGATATCCACGATGTCACCCTCGCGCACGTGCTCCGACACGCACTGGGCGTTGGTGAACTCGCCCATGATGGTGACGCAGCCGGTTTGGTCGCGCAGATCACCCAGGGCTGTGACATGGTCGGCATGGGTGTGCGTGTCGATCGCGCGGACCAGTTTGAGATCCAGTTCGTGGATGGCTTGCAGGTAGTGCGCGGTCATCTCTTTGACGGGATCGATGATCAGCGCTTCACGGCCGTTGCCGGATGCCAGCAGGTAGGTGTAGGTGCTTGATTCGGGTTCGAAGAACTGGCGAAAGATCATGACGTCCTCCTGTTCAGGGAATGTGGAAGCGGTGTGCTTATGCCATGTATCAATAATATTAGATTGATCTAATAAAATGAAATTGAATGTTCAAAACGACGCGTTAGCTTCTGTCTATTCACTCTCCATGGTCAGCGCAAACGCTTATCCCATGCCAAGCGGTCCGGTGGCCTTACAATACAGCCCCTTTGCCAAGCCTTAACGCGTGTCCGACTCCGAAGACCAGGCCTCCTACGACGGCCCTAGCAAAAGCCAACTCAAGCGCGAAGATGCCGAGCTGCAGGCGCTTGGACTGCGCTTGACCGGCCTCAGCAAAGCTCAGATCGCGGCATTTCCGGTGCAGGAAAATTTGCGAGATGCGTTGATTGAGTACAAACGCATCACCTCACATGAAGCGCGCCGGCGGCATGTGAAACGCATCGGCAAATTGTTGCGCGAACACGACGCGGATGCAGTTGCTCTGGCCATGGACAAAGTCGATCCGAGCAGCAGCTTGTCGATGCAGGCCACACATTCGGCGCAGCGTTGGTGTGATCGGCTGATCGCCGAGGGCAATGCTGCGGTGACGGCATTTGTGGACCAGTATCCGCAGGTCGAGATTCAGCCGCTGCGGCAGATGTTGCGTAAGGCGAGCAAGACAGCTGACCCAACCAAACCCTCGCCGGCGCAGCGTGAGCTGCTGCGGTTTGTGAGGCAGGTCATTGTTGCAGGAGCCTGATCTGATCGCGGTGGTGCGCGCGGGATAAGCCCATGGTTTGGATACTCTCGATTGCAGCCTTTGTGGGGGCAACGTTGTCGGCCATTGCAGGGCTGGGCGGTGGCACCTTGCTCATCGGTGTGATGTTTGCAGTCGGGCTGGCTCCGGTCGTTGCGGTGCCCCTGCATGCGGCCGTGCAAGCGGTGTCCAACGCCAGCAGAGCACTGGCCTATCGGCACGACATCGATTGGCCCAGTGCGGCCTGGTTCACGCTCACTTGCCTGCCTTTGCCGTTCTTAACGGCACCCTTGATTGCACGTGCCGATGCCGACGTGATCCGGCTGATTCTGGCGCTGGCGATTGCGCTGTCTTTAATGCCGGGTGTGTCCTCCGCGCTGCATACGCAATGGCCAACCCGGCGCAAAATGTTGGTTGCGGGGGCACTGAATGGCGCAGTGGGTATGGTGATCGGCGCCACCGGGCTGATCATCGGCCCGTTCTTTCTTGATCGCAATTGGAGCAAGGAAACCACGGTGGGCACGCTGGCGCTGTGCCAAACCGTGGGGCATATGCTCAAGATTGCAGCTTTCGGCATGCTCGGGTTTGGCTTGCTGGCGCAATGGACGCTGGCTGTGCCGTTGATGGTCGCGGTTGCCGTGGGCACGCTTTTTGGGCGCCGCCTGATGCGGCTGGTTTCGCGCAAGCAGTTTGCGCTGTTGTTCAAACTGGTGCTGATCGTGCTGGCGCTGCGCCTGGCTTTCTCGGGCGGGCTCGGGTTGTGGGCGCGTTACTAGGCGTCGAAGCAGGTGCGGCTGTCGCGAAGGCGAGCCATAAACAGTCGAAAGCTGACTTCCTCGAGTAGAAAACTCACATCCAGGTGCCCCTGACTGAGGCTGCCGGCAGCATGGAAACGCACCGTGACTTTGTGCTGGCGGCTCACGCAGGGTAATGCGTGCAGCTGTTCGATCAACTGGCGGGCTATCTGTTCCAGATTGTCTGTGCTGTCGGCCTTGGTGGTCCACATCAGCAGTTCGCCTGCAGCGCGCTGTGCCACCTGGTCTGGCTGTCCAATCCAGTGGGTCAGTGCAGCTGCCGCTTCACGCTGAAGTTCGTTGTAGGCAGCCTCGCCGAGCAACTCGCGAACGGTGTGTTCATCATCCAGCCTGAACGCGATTACACCAAACTCTTCGGTGTGGTTCATCCATTCGTGCAGGCGTTCCTGTAGGCCCTGTTCATTGAGCAAGCCGGTTGTGCCATCGGTAAGCTGGCGGCGATGGCTGGCCTCCAGCTCGGAGCGGTGTTCGGCTTCGCGTTGCTGGGCTTCGTTCAATGCCTCGAGGTGAAGATCCAGGTAAATGCGCAGCAGCAACTGGGTGCCGGGCAGAAGCAGGCAGCCCATGGAGAAGGTCAGGGCCAAGGCGTAGTAGCTGGTGAACTGAGACCAGTGTGCGATTGCATGCCCGATGATCAGGCCAGCAAGCGCCAGGGTGAAGGCGCGGGTCATGCGCATCGCCGACGTGCGGTCGAGCGTGACATAGGCCAGCACCGCGATGATCTGATAGCCGGCGATGATTAAGGGTGGCTGTCCGTTCAGATAAAGCGGTTCGGTGGAGCCGAACAGCACATTGGCGGTTTGTGCCACGGTGGCGATCATGTAGACGCCGGTAAACAGACGGGCGTCGCGGTAGAAGTGCTTGTCGTTGCCGAAGGCCAGAAGCACCACAACGACCACCGAAAAGGCACTGATCAGCCCGAGCCCGGCGATGGTGTAAATCTCCAGTGGCCGGGTCTTGTAGGCCATGTAGCTCAGTACCGGCCAGACCATGATGCTCAACCAGCTGATGCGCGAGAGCAATTTGCGGCGTCTGGAGAGTCCGCTGTTGAGCGAGCTTTTGAGCGCTTGGCGAGGAAAATTGGTCATAACAGCCCCATGGCGAAGCCGCTATCTTAGTGTCTGCGCGTGCGCGATGGGGTTCGAGCCGGACTCTGGTCTGAAAAATCGCCAAAAGACGGGCTTTTGGTTATTCACTGAGTGGCGGCTTTCGGACCCGCCTGATGTGAGGTCTGTCAAGCGTCTTCCATGTGTCAGGGGGTGTTCTGTAAGCGAATGAAAACAAAGGGTTATTTCCATTTGGTCATTTTCTGATCAGGGTGCTCTTTTGTGTGTGCTGGCAAGCACTTAGCTGCGCTGTTAGCGCGTCGTTCACAAGTTTATCCACAGGCTCTGTGGATGCTTTTCGGCATGCGATAAGCTAGGGCGTTGAGCCGCGCTATCTTGAGCAAAACTATGCCGCAGTTGCACACCACTGAAGTTGATCTGGAATACCACGTGACGCCACCGCGTGGCGAAAAACGTGGCGATGTCTTGCTGATTCATGGTCTGGGTTGCCAGTTCATCCAGTGGCCTGATGCGCTGGTCGACATGCTCGCTGCCGGTGGCTATCAGGTGGTGCGTTTTGACAACCGAGATGTGGGGCTGTCGCGCTTGCATGATGCGCCACGCCCGTACAAGTACGGCGCACTGGATTTGCTGCGTTGGCGTCTGGGAAAAAGCCTGCCTTCGGCGTACACGCTGGTTGATATGGCGGCCGATGCGGTGGCCTTGCTGGATCATCTGCAGATCGAGCGCGCCCATGTGGTGGGGGCCTCGATGGGCGGCATGATCACCCAGGAACTGGCCATGCATTACCCGCAGCGCATCGCCAGCCAGACCTTAATCATGACCACCTCGGGACGACGTTCGGTCGGCCAGGCCCGCGCCTCGGTGCTGAAGTCGCTGTTCAAGCCGCCTGCCGGGCGGGATCGTGCTTCTTTGGTCAAGCATCTGGTCAAACAGTGGAGCCTTTTGCAGGGGGCAGGTTATCCCACCGATGAGGCCGAACTGACCCGGCAGGTCGAGGCCTGCGTGGATCGGGGACTCAACGGTCCCGGATTTTTGCGCCAGTCCCAGGCGGTGATGAATGCGTCCAATCGCGAACCGCGCCTGAAGAAGCTGAACCTGCCGACCCTGGTCATACACGGCAGCGATGACCCGCTGGTCAATGTGTCCGGTGGCCGCGCGCTGGCCCGCGCCATTCCGCTGGCCCGGCTGGAAGTGATCAAGGGTTGGGGCCACGATTTTCCGCCGACGCTGAATCCGCGTCTGGCCGCACTGATACTGGATCACATCAGCGCCGGAGCCGTTTGACTCTCATGGCGTTTCCCACACTTGATCAGTTGCCCGATTTGCTGCGCCCGGCGGTCGAGCGCGCCGCCACAGATATCCAGGCTGCGTTGGACGCGCTGGATGACGATGCACGCGTGCAGTGGCCGAGGGTGTTTGCCGCCAGCGCCTTCGTGCGGGAGTGGTGCGTGCGCCACCCCCAGGACATCGCGGCGATGCTCGCCGACCGGCGCCCTGAGATTGACCCACAGGCCGAGCAGGCGGATTTCGAGCGTGCATTGCGGCGTTACCGCAATCAGGTCATGGTGCGGATCGCCTGGCAGGAGATTGCCGATCTGGTTACGCCTCAGGACACCGTAGGTGCGCTCAGTGATCTGGCCGACGAGTGTCTGCAGCAGGCGGTCAGCTGGCACGAAAAGGCCATGCAGCGGCGTCACGGCCAGCCGCGTTTGCGCGACGGCTCGAGTGCGCACTTCGCGGTGATCGCCCTGGGTAAGCTGGGCGGGCGCGAGCTCAACTATTCCTCAGACGTCGATGTGATCTTCGCCTATACCGGTCTGGGTGAGTCGGATGGCGAAAAGCCGCTGGCCAACGAGCAGTACTTCGTGCGCTTGGGGCAGCGCGTGGTGTCGTGCCTCAACGACCGCAGCGAGCACGGGTTCGTGTTTCGGGTGGATCTACGCTTGCGCCCGTTCGGCGAGCAAAGCCCGGTGGCCCATTCGCTGGCCAGCCTGGAGGAATACTACGAAGCACACGGGCGCGAGTGGGAACGCTACGCCTGGGTCAAGGCACGTGCGGTGGCCGGTCATCGTGACACCGCCGAGCAGCTGATCAAGACCCTGCAACCGTTTGTCTATCGCCGCTATCTGGATTTCGGTTCGATTGCGGCGCTGCGCGACATGAAGGCGCAGATCGACGAGCAGGTGCGCAAGCGCGGGCATGAACAGGACATCAAGCTCGGCTGGGGCGGCATCCGCGAGGTGGAGTTCGTGGTCCAGGTCTTTCAGCTGGTGCGCGGCGGGGCCGAACCCGGGCTGCGCAGCAACAGCCTGATGCAGGCCATGGCCGCGGTGAAAAAGCTGGGGCTGCACCCGGCTGAGGATGTTGATGCCCTGCGCGAGGCTTACTGGTTCCTGCGCCGGGTTGAAAATTGCTGGCAGGCCCAGCGTGACCAGCAAAGCCATGTGCTGCCGGACAACGAAGAACCGCGCCTGGCGCTGGCCTGCGCCCTGGGATACGACAGCTGGCAGGCGCTGGATGCGCGTTTGCAGCGCGACCGCGCCGTGGTTCATGCGCAGTTTGCCGCGCTGTTTGCGCATCACAATGATGATGAGTCGGTGGGGGAATCCTGGCGTGCCTGGTGGCGCGGCGATTTCGACACCGCGCCGGCCGAATTCGGTGTGCGTCAGCTGGGTGAGATGCGCGACAAGGCGGAACGCTGGTTCAAGCGCGACGAAGACCGCGACGCCTTTGGCGAGCTGCTCGGCCTCATCGTGCCGCACCTGGAGGAGGCCGAAACCACCGAACGGGTGCTGGCCATTCTCGAGGCGCTGATCGGGCGCGCCAACTACGTCACCTTGCTGGTCGACAACGCGGTGGCCCGGCGCGAGCTGATCCAGCTGTGCCAGCGCAGCCCGTGGCTGGCCCAGGAGATGCGACTTTACCCTGCCGTGCTGGCCGAGCTGCTTGATCCGATCCGGCTCTACGCACCCGACGAGCGTGCGGTGCTGCGTCAGCGATTGCGTGACAATCTGGACAGCCTGCCGGCTGACGACATCGAAGCGCGCATGGACGTGATCCGGCGCACCCGTCACGCCACCATGCTGCGTATTGCGGCTGCAGATGTGGCTGCGGCGTTGCCGATCATGCGGGTCAGTGATCGCCTGTCGGAGCTGGCCGAAGAAATACTCGATGCCGCGATGGGTGAGGCGGTGGCGCAGATGCGTCAGCGTTATCCCGATTTGGGTGAACCCAATTTTGCGGTGATTGCCTACGGCAAGTTGGGCGGGCTGGAACTCAGCTACACCTCGGATTTGGATGTGGTGTTCGTCTACGATGGCGGCAGCGACGATCTGCCGCTGGACCCGCAGGTGTTCTACACCCGCCTGGCGCAGAAGCTGATCCACTTCCTGGCCACCCCGACCGGGGCTGGTACCGCCTACGAGATCGATACGCGGCTGCGCCCCTCCGGGCAGTCGGGACTGCTGGTCACCAGCATTCAGGGCCTGGCCAGCTATCAACGCGAAAAAGCCTGGACCTGGGAGCATCAGGCCCTGATCCGGGCCCGCGCCGTGGTCGGCAGCGAGGCCCTGCGTCAACAGTTCGAGGATTTGCGTCGAGAGGTTCTGGCCACACGGCGTGAGCGTCTCAAGCTACTTGGTGATGTGCGCGACATGCGCGAAAAGATGCGCGAATCACTGGCCCCGCGTGATGGCAGTTTCCATCCCAAGCAATCCCCGGGGGGCATGGTCGACATCGAGTTCCTGAGCCAGTTCGCGGTGCTGGCTCACGCCTCCAGCCTGCCACAGGTGCGCTGGTACACCGATGTGATCCGGATTCTTGAGCAGCTGGCGCAACTGGAACTGATCGATACCGCCGATGCAGAGCATCTGGCCGAGGCTTACCGTCAATTGCGCAGCATTACCCACCAGCAGTTCCTTACCGGTCAGACACAGACCACGCTGTTGCAGGCGTTCGAACCGGAGAAAACGGTGGCGCTGGTTGAGCGGCTGCAAGCGCGTCTGAGCTGAGCGTGATGCCCTCTGCGCGGCGTGCCGGATTGACCCGGCTCTGGCGCGGGTGCACGGACAGGCGCGCAGCCATCGCCGCAAAATGCGCCGCGCCGGGGTGCTTGTGCGATTGCGGGATGCAATATTCGCTGGCCAGGTAGTGCAGAAACGCTTCGCGGTGCGGCGTGCTGGGTGGACGCTGAGTGTCGATCTGCTGCATCCAGCGGCTGATCATGGCCACGCTGCTGGCTGATTCACACACCCCGGGTATCGCGTAGCAGGCCTGACCCACGGTCAGCACCGGGCGGTTGAGCAGCAGTGCCTCGATGCCCACCGTGGAATTGATGGTGATCACGCCGCGCGCCTTGCGGACCAGCTCATCGGTGCTGTTGCCGTTGGCGAAATGGATACGCGGCTCGCGTGCGGCAATGTCCTGCAGGGTGCGGTAGCGCTGCCGGCAGCTGGGATGCAGCTTGAACACCAGCTGGGTCTGGCAGGCCCCCAGTGCATGGCGTGCCGCTTCAACGACCACATCGAACAAATGGGTCATGTCGCGTATCCACGGTGAGTAGAGCAGCACTTGGCTGTCCAGACGAACCTGGAACGGAATGAACAGATAGTCCTCCGGCAGGCTGATCTCGTCATCGCTGTGGCGGCTGGGCCGCGCAATCAGGCTCTGCGGCAGAACCGTGTCGGCCTTGCGCGCGTAGTCGGCGTAAAAGCGCGGATAACGCGGTATGGCATTGTCGAAATTGACGCCCTGGGGATCGCAGGTTGTGGTGTCGGGCAGCAGACCGCATTCGAACACGTAGCTGGGCAGGGCATGGTCGCGCGCGGCGGCCAGTGCGGCGCGGGTATCCACCGATTGGCCACCCCATACGCCGATGGCATCCGGCTGATGGCGGCGGATGGCCGCGCCTGCCGCGTGGTAGTGCCAATGGGCGAAGCGCTGGTGCAGGCCCTGCAGGCGGCGCAGACGCCAGTCGGGAATGCGGTGGCGCTGCCACTTGCGCTCCATACTGTAGCGCGCCATTTCGGCGTAGCGTTGATCGGCCAGCCTGGGGCCGCCGCGCAAACCGATGGTATCGGTGCGGATATCCACAGCATCGATGTGATTGGCCAGCGTATGAAAGTAGCGACGGGCCTTGGGGGTGTTGTGAAGCAACAGAATACGTCGGGTCATCGCGGGTTCGGATGGGCGAGAGCGGGCGCGATTGAAAACCCGACGTATTGCAGCGGTTTGAATTCAGCGTGACGTTTGCATGACGTCAGATCAGGCGGGCGATGCGGGGTTACCGCGCCGGTGCGCCGGGATCATCAAGCTGCTGACCAGCAGCATCAATGCGCCGTACAGCAGGATGGCGAACAGGGTGTTGTCGCCGATCGGATCGCTCACCCCGACCGCGGCCGGAAACAGCGATGCCTTGATCAGCAGGCCAAGATTGGTATTGCGCACGGTGACCTCGATGTTGATGGCGGCCACATCGGCGCGGTTGGCGCCGAGCACCCGCGGCAGCACGAACGACACCGCGCTGAGAATCACGATGAAGGCCACAACCCAGATGATGTTGTCGCCGCCAAAGCTTTCCAGGTCGAGGCGACCGGCGCCGAGTGCGCCCACCACAATCAAGCCGATCACAAACAGCGAGCCGCGGATACACCAGCGCGACAACACCGGCGCGCTTTTCGGAAACAGGCGCAGGTAGAGCATGCCCAGCACCAGCGGCAGCAGCAGACACAGGCCGATTTCCATCGCGATGCGACCGGCCGGCATGGTGAAACCCTCTGGCAGGTGATGGGCGATCAGCAGGTCCAGGATCAGCGGTGTGGTAACCAGACAGGCCAGGGTTGCGATCGAGGTCAGGGCAATCGACAGGGCGATGTGGCCGCGGGCGAAGAAGGTGAAAATGTTGGATACGCTACCACCGGGGATGGCCGCACAGATGGCCAGACCGACGGCCAGGCCGGGGCTGGCATCCGACACGCTGATCAGCGCCCAGGCGATCAGCGGCACCAGCAGCAGTTGCAGCGCAATGCCGATACTGAAGCCGCGCGGGTCAGTGGCAACCCGGGTGAAATCGCTCAAGGCCAGCGTGGCGCCCATGCCCAGCATGGCCAGGGCCAGCTGAACCGCTGCGAACCAATACTCGTGCGCGATGTAGAAATCGAACATGTCTCCCCCAGTTGTAAAACACCGGCTCGCTGCGCTGTGGTTTTGCTTTGAGGCGTCAGCGAACGGGTGCGATCAGATTTGATAGTAGTTTCTATACCACTCGACGAAGCGTGCTACGCCGGTTTCAATCGGCGTGTCGGGCTGGTAGCCGACCGCGTGATCCAGCGCGCTGGTGTCTGCCCATGTGTTTGGGACATCACCTGGCACCATCGGTTGCATGTCGAGCGCGGCTGTCACGCCCAGGCACTCTTGCAGCACCTCTATGAAGCGCATCAAGGGCACCGGCGCCTGGTTGCCGATGTTGTAGATTCGCCACGGCGCAGATGAACTCGAGGGTTCGGGCGCATCACCGCTCCACTGTGGATTGGTGCTGGCCGGCTGATCGATGGTGCGGATGACGCCCGCCACGATGTCATCGATGTAGGTGAAATCACGCGATTGACGACCATGCCCGTAAACCGGGATGGATTCGCCAGCGAGCATCATGCGGGTGAAGCGAAACAGGGCCATGTCCGGGCGTCCCCAGGGGCCGTAGACGGTAAAGAAGCGCAGCCCGGTCATCGGCAGGCCATGCAGATGGGCAAACGCATGGGCCATCAGCTCGTTGGCTTTCTTGGTTGCCGCGTAGAAACTCATCGGGTGGTCGGCGGGTCCGCTTTCCCGAAACGGCACGGCCGTGTTGGCGCCGTACACGGAACTGGTCGAGGCGAACACCAGATGCTCGATGCGCTGCTTTTCGGTGACCTCAAGAATGTTGAAGAAACCGTCCAGATTGCTTTCCACATAGGCGCGTGGGTTGGCGAAGGAGTAGCGCACCCCGGCCTGGGCAGCCAGGTGGCAAATGCGCTGACAACCATCGGCTGCATTGTGCAGAGCCTGGGTATCACGAATGTCGACCTCGGCAAAGCGAAAGCCGGGGTAGGGCGTGAGCCAGTCCAGGCGCGCACGTTTGAGCGAAGGGTCGTAGTAGTCGTTGAGGTTGTCGATGCCGACCACTTCGTCGCCGCGTTCAAGCAGTGCCTTGGCCACGAAGGCGCCGATGAATCCGGCTACGCCGGTGACGAGAACTTTCATGCGGAGAGCAGTATGTTGCGCGAGGTCTGCGCCTCAATGGTGTAGCCGTATTCCGCCTGCAGGCGCGACACGATGTGGGTCTCGTCGTGAACATGTTCGATCACGATATAGCGCGGCCACATGGATTGCGGCGCGTTGGCGAAAAAATGTGAGAGCACGAGATGCTCGTGACCTTCGATGTCGATTTTCATCGCGCAGATGCGTTCGATCTGTTTGGCTGTGCACAGATCAAGCAGGGTTGAAACCGTGACTTCCTCGCCTTGCTGGGGCTCTGAAGCCAGTGCATTCTCACCACGCTGCTCGGCTGATACGGCGAGATAACCGGTGCCGCTGTAATCGCTCAGAGCCACTGGCGCCAGATCAATCTGGATATTGTTATTGGCCGCATTAAACAGCATGCGCTGCGACAGCGAGGCGTCCGGTTCCACGGTGATGATGCGCACATCAGGGCAGGCGCGCCCGATGTGCAGGCTGTACAGCCCAATATTGCCACCGATATCCAGAAATACGCCGCCACCGGCGAGGGCCTCGCGCAGCCAGCGAATTTCATCCACATCGAAAAACTGCGGTTCAAAGAGCTGGCGTTTTTCGCAGTAGTTGCCGCTGCTGCGCAAGCGCAGCTTGAGCTGGTCAACCTCAATGTCGAACTGGCGGGTGGGTCTTTTGATCAGTCCACGCAACAGTTTGTTGAGTGTGCGTGCCCCTGGCCAGTCGCGAGGCAGTCTGTGGCAGGCGCGCAGAATCCAGGCCGCGAAACCGCGAGGTGCAAAGTGTCCAAAGGCCAGATCAGGCGAGAGCTCGGTGGTTTTCATGAAGTGCTGGGCGTCTGATTCAGGTACTTGAGCGCGGCGGCGTGAGAGGGAATGGGGTAACCATCCTGCACCAGCTGGCTCAGTCCGTGCGGTGTTTGAACGATCCCCTGACGATCAACGGCGACGCGCATTGCTTTGTTTGCGGCGACTTCGTCCGGGTTGCGGTAGCCGCGCGCGTGGTCAAGGTGGACCACAATGGCGTCGTAGCGGACGTGGACGGGGCGCACACCGGCATTGACCAGGCGCACGCCAAATTCTCGGTCCAGGCCGCCGTAGCGCATGCGCTCGTCGTAGCCATTAACGCGGATCACGTCTTCAAGCCAGGCTGAAGCGTTCGAGCCCTTGAGGTTGCATTTGGTCGGTGTCAGACGATTGAGCCAGCGTGCCATGGTGGGGCCGGCATCGATCTTCGAACGTTTGGCCGAGCGGGGGAGTCCGTTATCGCGTAGCCAGTGCCAGTCGAAACAACGGCCCGCATCGATGTCCTCTCGGTTGATCAGCTTGCTGGTGCTCATCGGGAGCTTGTAGTAGCTCCCCGAGAGATAGGTACGCGGCGCCGCACGGCGCGCATGAACTTCAAGAAAGTCAGCGCGCGGTATGCAGTCGCCGTCGGTGAACACCAGGTAGTCGTGCCGCGCGTGCAGGATGGCTTTGTTCAGGATGCGGCACTTCTGGAAACCGTCATCCTCTTGCCATACGTGTTGCACGTTCAAGCCCAGTGCCTGGCTTTGCTCCTGGACGAGCGCGGCGGTTTCGGGCTTTGAGCCATCGTCTGCGATGATCAGTTCAAAGTCGCGAAAGGTCTGCGCGGCATAGCCCCATAGAAGCTTTTGCAACCATTCGGTCGCATTGTATGTGGTTGCAATGACGGACAGTTGCATGCGCGTGGTGGGCTAAGTCGGCGGAAAGGCGGGAGAGTAATTGAAGTTGGCGAAATCGTCGCGATACAGGTGCAAAACGCGCTGGGCCAAATTGCCTTGGTAAAACTGCTCAAGCTTTTTGCTGGCGCCGGTTGCGTTGCTCAGCACCTGCTGGATGCCCTGGTCGCTTTGTCGGCCAAGGCGGTTAAGTACGCTGTTGACGTCCTGGTTTAGCGATTCGGTTTTGCCGATGAAATCGAAGCGTTCGCGCGGCAACAGCAGCAGGTCGGTTTGCGGAGCCCAGTGCGCATTTTTGTGCAGCGCGCCCGTCTCGAGCCGCCTTATAAAGTGGCTGAAGCCGCGCACTTGGTCGGCACGTGATTGCCCTCGGCCCAACTTGTCGAGATAGGCGGAGAGCACCCGTGTGTAAGGATTGCGGACAAAAGTAAAAGCAAACAGTTGATCGAGTTCACCGAGTTGCGCCCGATTGAGTTGGGCCGGGGTGCTGAAAACCTTTTTCGCGCGTTTTGAGGGGACATCGTGACCCAGTTTCAGGCGCGCCAGCGTGGTCGTCACGGTGGAGTTGCCGGCTTTGGGAATGCGGTTGAAGAAAAATCCCAGGTCCAGATCGACACATCCACGGGAATCCGCAGATGCGGCCGAAACACCGCCACGATAGGGAAAGCTTCGATAGAACGGCCGGTGCGGGACCAGCAAATTGTTGTAAATCAGTTTATGAGTGCGACGTTGCATACCGAATCGGTGGTTTTGAAATATCGTGAACGCAAGGCAATAACAGCAGATGTTTGAAAATATAGTAACGACGATCAATTCGCGCTTCATATTCCTGTTCGCGATAGCATGACCTGACGCTTCGCGGGCCTGGGCTGAGTTCCAGCGCCGCGGTGTGCAGTTCCGCCGCTGATGAATGCATCCATGTCGCAGAATTTTTACTTTCTGGTTTTTTCGTTTAACCGCGGCCGTTTCCTCGACAACTGCGTGCGTTCTATTGCTGAGCATGTGCCCGGTGCACGTATTCGCATTTACGACGACGACAGTGATGATCCGGCTACCTGTGATGTGCTGGAGCGCCTGGAGGCGCAGCATGAGGTGGTGCGCGCACGCGATCTGGGGGGCAACAGCGGCCGCCATGGTGGGCTCTACGCGAATATGCAGGCAGCGGTGGACGCCGTGCCTGATAGCGCATTGTTCTGCTGTATCCAGGATGACATGCAGATTGTCCGAACGATTCAGCCGGATGAACTCGCCCAGTGGCGCGAGCATCTTGTACAGCGGCCAGATGTTGCGTTTTTGCACCCTTGCTTTCTCAAGGGCAGCAATCGCCAGCGTGACGCGGCCAGGACACATTTTGATCCGACCACCGGGTATTACGTTCGCAAAGCCGAAGTGCGTGGCGCGGGGGTTTACTACGCGGATGTGATGGTGTCCCTTGGCGGACGCCTGGAGCAAAAGGGGTGGCGCTTCCAGACGCGCGAGTCGGGCAACGAAGCCCAGGCGCGCGCCCTGTTCCCACCGATGGAATTTCTTTTCGCGCCTTTTGCGATGTGGTTACCGTCAGTGCCGGTGTATCGCGGGCGGCAGCGTACCCGGGCGCTGCAGTGGGCTGAACATTTGAGCGCATGCGGTTTTCATCCGTTCAATGCGCTGTCCGAGGAGGATGCAGTGCGGCTCAAGGCGCGCGAGCCGGCCTGCTTGCCGGAGGCCGAAGCTTGGCTGAGCTTGCGTCAGCCCGGATTGCCTGAGCCCTGGCGTTACGATCCGTTTCAAGGGCGGAATTGGCTGCGCCATCTGGACAGGCTGGAGCGCTTCTGGCGGGCTCGCCTAGGCGGCTGAGGTCGGCTGGTAGTGATCCTGGATCAGCGGCCGAATCAGATCGGCTGCATCCGTTGGTGAAATGAAACGGCGCCCCGTACTTTGCGAATGCACGGTCAGGAAGGCACAGCCCGGGTCATTGAGGTGACCGGCCACGCCGGCCTGCAGCGCTGCGTGATCTTCGCTCTTGGGGTAGAGGTAGCGCACCCGCTGCGGGGCTTGCCAGCACACCTGTGTTGCGGTGACGTGGTGGTGCACGAACGCGCGATAGCAAGCGAATTCTGACCAGCGCCGCGGCGGCTGATTCATCAGCACCTGCCACCAGGGTTGACGATAGCGAGACTCGAGATAGGCGAACATATCCCGGGTCAGTTGCGGTGACATCGGAAACGGGGTGTCAAAGTAATCGTCGCAAGGCGTGGTGGCCCCGCTCTCGGAAAACAGGCGATGGGCCGTGCGATTCCACTTCGCTGTCTTGCCACGCAGCCTTTCGGCGCTGACTTGGTGATGATAAGTCAGGGCCTGGCCAGGCGTGATGAAGTCCTCAGCGCGTGCGTGACGCGTCGTGATTACGTCTGAATCGATGACCACGACCAGGTCGGCCTGAGATTGTGCGACCAGGGTGAGTTTGGTGATCTGCTGCATCTGCCAGCCCATGGCACGGACCCATTGCGGCCAGCCATAGCGTGTGGTGCTGGTCATCCATTTGGTCAGCGTTCGACCGTAGCGGTGCTGGAGCACAATGGCCATTTGACGCTGTTGGTCGAGATCGTCCGCAAGGATGGTACGGGTTGGCAGGATTTGCACCACGTTGCCGGAGGCATGCTCGAACAGCTCGATATCTTCGCTGTGCACCCCGATGCGGTGGGGAATGTCACGCAATGCGGAGTACGACAATGCCTGGCGCATGAGTTGGAAGGGTGCCAGGTCACCCCGCCAGGTGGCCGTAACCAACTCCAGTTTCGGAGCATTGGCGGGCGGTTTGCATGGGCGAGAAGCTGTGCTCAAAAGCGCATCCAGAACATGACCAATTGGCATCCGGCCCATCGGGCTCGGCGGCGCCTGCGTGTGGGGCAAAGTGTATCATTGCAAAACGCCGTATCCGCGGCGATGCCCAATTTGCGCTGACGTTTTCGCCGTTTCTCTGCCCATGAAAAAGCTGCTGGATAAAGCCGTTCTGCTGTTCTACAAACTGGCCGCCAGTGGCTTGGTGCCTGCGCGTTGGTTTGCGCCCGGCCTGCCCAGCGAAGACGAGCGGGTTGCCATGACCGGGCACCTGCAAATCGAAATAGTCAGCCATTGCTGGCAGTACAGTCATTTGCTGGTCTACCAGCTCAGTTCCCTGATCCTGCACCCGCCGCAGGACACACGCATCGTGATGACCGTGTTCTACGCGCCGGAGGATGCGCACACGGCGGCGCTGCTGGCGTTTATTCAGCAGCATGACGTGCCCAATGTCAGCTGGAACTGGCAGCCGCTGGCGCCGCAGGAACTGTTCCGACGCTCGATCGGGCGCAACAGGGCAGCCCTCGCTTCGCAGGCCGACTGGGTCTGGTTCACCGACTGCGACCTGGTCTTTGCGCCGGGGTGTCTGGATCAACTGGCTGAGGAGCTGCAGGGGCGGCGGGATGCTCTGGTGTTCCCCTGTCAGGAGCAGGTCACCACGCTGCTGCGCGCGGATGATCCTTTGCTCAGCGCAGATGCGCAGTGGACGCTGCGCGATGTCGACACCAGCCAGTTCTACAGCCGCGATATCTCGCGCGCGACCGGCCCGTTGCAGATCACCCATGGCGATGTCGCCCGGGCGGTCGGCTACTGCCGCGATACGCCGTTCTTCCAGCGTCCCGAAGACAGCTTTGCCAAGTGCCACGAAGATCGTATTTTCCGCTGGCTGTTGCAGACCCAGGGCGTGCCAATCGAACTGGCCGGCGTATGCCGTATCCGGCACGCTGAAAAAGGACGCTACAAAGCCGGTGCCCAAGCCCATATCCGCGGTGGTCTTCGGCAATGGCGCGAGCGCGTGAGCGGGCGCGGCTGACGCGACTAACCGCGTCGCCGGAACTGCGGATACAATACGCAGTTACCCATAAACGCCCATCTCGAATTGGGCAAAAACAGCAGGATCGATCTATGACATCTATGGCCGACCGTGATGGTCTGATCTGGTATGACGGTGAGTTGGTGCCGTGGCGTGACGCCACCACCCACGTACTGACGCATACATTGCATTACGGCATGGGTGTCTTCGAAGGTGTACGCGCGTACGAAACCCCCCGTGGCACGGCCATTTTTCGCCTGCAGGAACACACCAAGCGGCTGTTCAACTCCGCCCGTATCCTCAACATGACGATTCCGTTCTCGGTGGAGGAGATCAATCAGGCGCAGATCGCTGCGGTGCGCGAGAACAAACTGGCTTCCGCTTACATGCGGCCGATGGTGTTCTACGGATCCGAGGGCATGGGGCTGCGTGCCGACAACCTCAAGACCCACGTGATCGTGGCGGCCTGGACCTGGGGCGCTTATCTGGGCGCGGACAACATGGAGCGCGGCATTCGTATCCGCACCAGCTCCTACACGCGCCACCATGTGAACGTGACCATGTGCCGGGCCAAGGCCAACGGCAACTACATCAATTCCATGCTGGCCCTGCAGGAAGCGGTGCGTGACGGTTACGACGAAGCCCTGCTGCTGGACACCGAGGGCTACGTGGCCGAAGGGTCAGGTGAAAACATCTTTGCGGTGTTTGATGGTGAGCTGCATACCCCGACCCTGTTGTCGGCGCTGGATGGCATCACCCGCAAGACCATCTTCACCCTGGCCGATGAGCTGGGCATCAAGGTGGTCGAGCGGCGTATGACCCGAGATGAGCTATACGTCGCCGATGAAGCCTTCTTTACCGGCACGGCTGCGGAAGTGACCCCGATTCGTGAGCTTGACGGTCGCACCATCGGCTGCGGCAGCCGCGGCCCGCTGACCGAAAAGTTGCAGTCCCTGTACTTCGATCACGTCAGCGGCAAGCGTGATGATCATCCGGAATGGCTGACCTACGTCGATTGAACCGGCTCGGCTGGCGGCACGACGCGTGATTGAAGAGCGTGTCGTCGCCGTCGACGATGACTGGATCATTTTTGATCCCGGTCTGATTGTCGAGCCAACCCCGGCGTCGTTCGATCCGGCGGCATGGGGTCGTGCGGTGGTGGGCAGTGCCGAGGGGCGCTCCAGCGCCTGGTTCATTGAGCACGAGGAGCAAGCCTGGGTGCTGCGCCACTACTGGCGCGGTGGCTTGCCCGGTAAGCTGTTCAAGGACAAATATTTCTATCCCGGCCGCGAGCGTGCGCGCCCCTTCCGTGAATGGCGGGTGTTGGTTCAGGCGCACGCCGATGGCGTCAATGTACCGCGCCCGGTGGCGGCGCGGCTTCATCGCCACAGCCTGCTCAACTACAGCGGTGACATTCTCATGCAGCGCATCGTCGGGGCGCATTCGCTGGCCGACAAGCTGGCTGATGGCAGCATGACGCCGGCGCTGTGGGATGCCATGGCCATGGCGATTGCCCGTTGTCATCAGGCCGGTTACTGGCATGCGGACCTCAACGCACGCAATCTGCTGTGCCGTGACGGGCAGTGGTGGTTGATCGATTTCGACCGCGCGCGCAAGCGCACGGCGGGGACCTGGGGCTACGAGAATATCCGTCGGCTCAAGCGCTCGCTGGACAAGCTGAGTGCGGCTGGCGAACTGCGCTATTCACGCCAACAATGGCGTGATTTCGTGGAGGCCTGGCACGTGGGGCTGTGCGGGCCGGGCTGATGCGTTACCGCCTGCTGATCTATCTCCTGACCCCGCTGGCACTTGCGTTCATGTGGTGGCGCGGGCGCAAGGAGCCGGCCTGGCGTGAGGGCTGGGCGCAACGCTGGGGGCGCAATCTGCCGCAAGCCGATGCGCAGCAGGCGCCGCTGTGGATCCACGCGGCGTCGGTGGGGGAGGTCAATTCTGCAGCCTCCTTGCTGGCCGAGGTGCAGCAACGCTGGCCACACTGTCCGCTGTATCTCACGGCCTTCACCCCGACCGGTGTGGCGCGTTTGCGCACGCTGGTGCCGGCGGCGCGGGTCAGCCTGTTGCCGCTGGACTTGCCGGGCGCCATGGCGCGTTTCGTGAACACGCTCAAGCCGCGCGCACTGGTCGTGCTCGAGACCGAATGCTGGCCGCATATGCTTGAGGCCTGTGCCCGACGCAATGTTCCTGTGATCTGGCTGAGTGGGCGTCTGCGCGCCAGCTCGGTGAGCGGCATGCACAAATTATTTGGTCAGACGCTATTGCATCGTGCCTTTGCCGGCATCCAGGCGTGGGGTGTGCAGAGCGCGGATGATGCCGAACGTTTCAAAGCCCTGGGTGCGCCGGACGAGCGCGTGCAGGTGACCGGCTCACTCAAATTTGATCTGAACATTGCGTCCGACCTGACCGAGCGCGCGCGACAATGGCGCGACTGTGCCGGTGAGCGCCCGCTGTGGCTTGCTGCAAGCACCCATGCGGGTGAGGAAGAGCTGGTGGTGGAGGCGCATCAGGCGGTGCGTGCGGTGTATCCCGATGCATTACTGGTACTGGCGCCGCGTCATCCGCGCCGCCGCGCCGAGGTGGAGGCTGTGCTTCAGGGTGCCGGGCAGGACTGGCGCCTGCGCAGTGAAAGTGCCACGCCCGAGGCTGCGTCGGTGTATCTGGTCGATACGCTGGGCGAGTTGATGCTGTTCTATGCCGCCTGCGATGTGGCTTTTGTCGGTGGCAGTCTGGTGCCTGTTGGTGGCCACAACCTGCTTGAGCCGGCCGCGCTGGGTGCGCCGGTGATCACGGGGGCTTATGTGGACAGTTGCGCCGATGTCGCCGCAGCGCTGGAGCAGGAGGGTGCGCTGCTGCGTGTGAATGCAGAGCAAACTCTGGCGGCGCGTGTGCTGCAGTGTCTGGATGATGAGCCTGCGCTTCAGCGCATGGGCCACGCCGGGCAGGCATTTGCCCGGCGTAACCGAGGGGCCTTGGCGCGCAGCCTGGAATTGCTGGCGCCGCTGGTGGATGGGCCTAGTTGATCAGCATCGCGTCGACCTGCTGCAGGTCGGCGTAAGCCAGGGCGCCAACGGCCTGCTTCAGGCGCAGTACGCTGAGCAGGTAATCGTAGCGCGCACGGGACAGATCGCGTTGCGCGCCGAACAGCTCACGCTGCGCGTTGAGCACATCGACCGAGGTGCGCGAACCAACCTTGAAGCCTGCTTCAATGGCTTCCAGTGCAGTCTCGGCCGATGTCACGGCCTGGCGCAGTGCGGACACCTGAACCTCGCCGGTGACCACGCCATCGTAGGCGTCGCGGGCCAGTTGCACAGTCTCGCGGCGGGCACGCAGCAGGTCGGCTTCGGACTGTTCGTAACGGAAGCGTGATTCACGCACGGCGGCAAGTGCGCCACCGCCACGGAACAGCGGAATCTCCAGTTGCAGACCGACAACACTGGTTTCCGATTCCAGCCCTTGTGGCGTGTCCGATTGATCGTTGATTTGGTGTTCGGCGAAAAGATTCAACTGAGGCAGCTGAGAAGACTGTTTCTCACGGATTTGCTGATACGCAATGCGTGAGCTGAATTCGAACTGCTTGAGGTTGAGGTTGTTTTGCATGGCCTGGTCAACCCAGGCTTCTGGAGCGGCGGGCTCGGGCGGGGCAACTTCTAGCGGCGTTCTGAGCGGCTGCGGGCTGTCAGGGCGGGTCCCGGTGATGACCTGCAGGGCCTCGCGAGCGGAGCGTAGCCTGGAAGCTGCCACAATTTCCTGCGCGCGACTCGCGTCAAAGCGCGCCTGAGCTTCCTGTACGTCGGTGATCGCTGACAAGCCAACTTCGTAGCGACTCTTGGCCTGCTGCAGCTGCTGACCAATGGCCTCTTTCTCAGCCTTGGCGAAGCGCAGGCTGTCTTCTGCGGCCAGCCAGTCAAAGTAAGCGCTGGTGACGCGCAAAATCAGTTCCTGGTCGGCCGCTGCCAGCCCGGTTTCGGCCTGGCCGAGGCGGTCGCCGATCTGCTTGTATTGCGCAAACGCGGCCCAGTTGAAGATCGGTTGGCTCAGGCGTAATGCAGCTGAATAGGACGTTGCGTAGGACTCCCCCACGTACTGCGGAATTGTGCTGGCAGTAATTTCATCACGCTGGCGTTGTGCAGTGCCGCTAGCCGTCAACTGCGGGAGAATGGCAGCGCGCAAAGCGCCCTTACTTTGCAGATTTGCTTGGTATTCTGCGCGCGAGCTCTGGTATTGAGCGTCATAGTCCAGCGCTTGTTGGTAGAGGTCTTCCAGCATGTTTGCCGAGCTGGAAAATGCGGCAAATGCCAGCACCAGGCCGAGTCGGTGGGGGTGCTTCACAGTGTTCTTCTCCCTGAACTAAACAGCGTTATATGAACGCGAGATCGATGGATTGTTCCGTATTGGTTGACAAGCGCCTAGCCCATCCCAACAATACGCGGCTCTTCGGAGGGATGCCCGAGCGGTCAAAGGGAGCAGACTGTAAATCTGCCGGCTATGCCTACGTAGGTTCAAATCCTACTCCCTCCACCAAATTCTACTGGTTTCGGCAGGCGGGTGTAGTTCAATGGTAGAACCTCAGCCTTCCAAGCTGATGATGTGGGTTCGATTCCCATCACCCGCTCCAGCTGAAATCCGGAACCAGCTCGCCAGCAGCATCGGCGGGTCACAATTTAGTAAAGACGATGTGGCGGCAGTGCGAGCTGACGCTGGATCGAGAAAGAAGTCAGCGCCCAAATAGCTCAGTCGGTAGAGCACTTTCTTGGTAAGGAAGAGGTCGCCGGTTCGATTCCGGCTTTGGGCACCATTTTCATGCTTTGCAATTCGCCTTGATAAGGGAAACCGCGACAAATGGCTAAAGAGAAATTTGAGCGTACGAAACCCCACGTAAACGTGGGCACGATCGGACACGTGGACCACGGCAAGACGACGCTGACAGCAGCGCTGACGGTGGTGCAGGGCAAGAAGTTCGGTGGTGAGTCGAAAGCTTACGACCAGATTGACAATGCCCCGGAAGAAAAAGCCCGCGGTATTACCATTTCGACCGCTCACGTGGAATACGAGTCGGACGTGCGTCACTACGCGCACGTGGACTGCCCGGGACACGCTGACTATGTGAAGAACATGATCACCGGTGCGGCGCAGATGGACGGCGCGATTCTGGTGTGCTCGGCCGCAGACGGCCCGATGCCGCAGACGCGTGAGCACATTCTTCTGGCCCGCCAGGTTGGCGTGCCTTACATCGTCGTGTTCCTGAACAAGGCTGACATGGTCGATGACGCCGAGCTGCTCGAGCTGGTGGAAATGGAAGTGCGCGAACTGCTGGACACCTATGATTTCCCGGGTGATGACACCCCGGTGATCATCGGCAGTGCGCTGAAAGCACTGGAAGGCGACGAGTCGGAAATTGGCTCGCAGGCGATCGACAAACTGATTGCTGCGCTGGACGAATACATTCCGGAGCCGGAGCGCGCCATTGACGGTGCCTTCCTGATGCCGGTTGAGGACGTGTTCTCGATTTCGGGTCGCGGTACTGTGGCCACGGGTCGTGTTGAGCGCGGCATCATCAAGGTTGGCGAAGAAATCGAAATCGTGGGTATCAAAGATACCGCGAAGACGACGGTGACCGGTGTTGAGATGTTCCGCAAGCTGCTCGACGAAGGTCGCGCGGGTGACAACGTTGGCATTCTGCTGCGCGGCACCAAGCGCGAAGAAATCGAGCGCGGCCAGGTTCTGGCCAAGCCGGGCAGCATCCAGCCGCACACCAAGTTCGAATCTGAGGTGTACATCCTGAAGAAAGAAGAAGGTGGTCGTCACACCCCGTTCTTCAAGGGTTACCGTCCGCAGTTCTACTTCCGCACGACCGACGTGACGGGCGCAGTGGAATTGCCGGAAGGCACCGAGATGGTGATGCCTGGTGACAATGTGAACATGAAGGTTGAGTTGATCGCGCCGATCGCGATGGATGAAGGTCTTCGTTTCGCAATTCGCGAAGGTGGCCGCACTGTCGGCGCCGGCGTTGTTGCCAAGATCTTCGACTAAAAATCAGCGGATGCCGGCGACCTGATGGTCGCCGGCTTCGTTTTATCCGCTTGATTTCTCGGGGCGCTGCTGTAAAATACGCGCCCTTTTGCCCCAACAGGCCAGTAGCTCAATTGGTAGAGCGGCGGTCTCCAAAACCGCAGGTTGGGGGTTCGAGACCCTCCTGGCCTGCCATAACTTACTGAAACTGCCGCGGTTCCGCGGGGAGTTATCGCAACGCAATGAGTGCGCAGACGGAAACAACCGGATCGGCGCTGGACACCGTTTTGCTATGGGCAGCCGTAGCAATCCTGGCCGCCAGCATTTTCGGTTTTTACTACTTCGAGCCCCAGTTCAATGCGCTGGTGCGCGTGGCGGGCATGCTCGTGGGCGGTGCGTTGGCAGTGGTTGTGGCATTGCAGTCCGTGCCTGGCAAGGCCGCGTGGCTGGTGGTGCGCGAGTCGCGCACGGAGCTGCGCAAGGTCGTATGGCCGACGCGCCCAGAGACGATTCAGACAACGGCGATCATTTTGATCGTGGTGTTGATTCTGGGCATGTTGTTGTGGGGGATTGATTCCCTGCTGCTGCTTGCGCTGGAAGCACTGACCGGGCGTGGGGGCTGATCATGGCCATGCGCTGGTACGTGGTCCACGCCTATTCTCAGTACGAGAAAAAGGTCAAGAAGTCTCTGGAAGAGCGCATTGTGCGCGCCGGTCTGGAGGATCAGTTCGGTCAGATTCTGGTTCCGACAGAAGAGGTCGTCGAGATTCGGGACGGCAGTAAGCGGACCACCGAGCGTAAGTTTTTCCCCGGCTATGTGCTGGTGGAAATGGATATGAACGAAGACACCTGGCACCTGGTTAAGTCTGTGCCCAAGGTGATGGGATTCATTGGTGGGACGACGGATCGCCCGGCGCCGATCACCAAGGCTGAAGCGGACAAGATTCTGAATCAGGTCGAAGAGAGTGTTGAGGCGCCCAAGCCGAAAACATTGTTTGAGCCGGGTGAGTCTGTGCGTGTGCTCGACGGGCCGTTTGCCGACTTCTCCGGTGTGGTCGAAGAGGTCAATTACGAGAAGAGCAAGTTGCGCGTCTCGGTGCTGATTTTTGGTCGTTCGACGCCGGTTGAGCTGGATTTTTCGCAGGTCGAAAAATCCTGACATAAATTTAATGCAGCAATGCATTGGCCTGGGCCTTTGGCGCAGGTGGTTGGCGAATTGATCGTCAACAACGTGGTAGCGGGACAGGAGTCCGGCTGCGTTTTGATTAAGGGAAGGCCTGGCCAGGGCCGCTATTACCCGCCAAGGAGTTAGCATGGCAAAGAAAGTACAGGCTTATATCAAGCTGCAGGTCAAGGCCGGTCAGGCCAACCCGAGTCCGCCGGTTGGTCCGGCGCTGGGTCAGCACGGCGTCAACATCATGGAGTTCTGCAAAGCGTTCAACGCGCAGACCCAGTCGATGGAGCCGGGGCTTCCGGTGCCCGTCGTCATCACCGTGTATGCCGACCGCAGCTTCACCTTCATCACCAAGACGCCGCCCGCGGCGATCCTGCTCAAGAAGGCCGCAGGTATCAAGTCCGGCAGCCCGACCCCCAACACCAAGAAGGTGGGCAAGGTCACGCGTGCGCAGCTGGAAGAAATCGCCAACGTCAAGATGCCGGATCTCAATGCCGGTTCGCTTGATGCAGCTGTCAACATCATTGCCGGCAGCGCCCGCGCAATGGGTCTTGAGGTGGAGGGTTAATTCATGGCCAAGCTTACCAAGCGTCAGAAGCTGATCCGCGAAAAGGTCGGCAACAACAATCAGCCGCGCAGCCTGGATGAGGCCATCAGCCTGCTCAAGGAATGCGCTAATGCCAAGTTCACCGAATCGGTGGACGTGGCGGTCAACCTCGGCGTGGATCCGCGTAAATCGGATCAGGCTGTGCGTGGTTCCACCGTGCTGCCGCATGGCACCGGTAAGGCCGTGAAAGTGGCTGTGTTCACCCAGGGTGAGAACGCAGAAAAGGCCAAGGCTGCTGGTGCCGATGCCGTGGGCATGGACGAACTGGCGGAAGAGTTCAAATCGGGCAATTTCGATTACAACGTTGTGATTGCTTCGCCGGATGCCATGCGCATCGTCGGTCAGCTGGGCAAAGTGCTGGGGCCGCGTGGCCTGATGCCGAACCCGAAAGTTGGCACGGTGACGCCGGATGTTGAAACGGCGGTCAAGAACTTCAAGGCCGGTCAGGCGCGCTACCGCACCGACAAGAACGGCATCATTCATTGCGCGATCGGTTCGATCGGCTTCGAGCCCCAGGCTTTGAGCGAGAACCTGAACGCCGTGATTGCTGATCTCAAGAAGGCCAAGCCGAGTTCCAGCAAAGGCATCTACATGCAGAAAGTGACGCTGTCCACGACCATGGGTCCGGGCGTTGCTGTTGATGTCAGCGCGCTGGGTTAAGGCGTAATAGATAAAGCGTCATCTTGCGCGAGCAGGATGGCGTTTCAAGGACTTTGCGACGTGGCAGTTGCTGCTGCGCCGTCAAAGACCGCAGGTACCCGCAAGGGAACAAATGGGGTGATACCCGGCCTGCGCAGATGGTGCTCCCGCTAGCGGGACGCCGTAGGGGTTGGTGACAGATCACATGGTCGGTCACTGACATTTTTGTTGCAACTGTCACACCGAGGGAATTATGGCTCTCAGGCTTGAAGACAAGAAAGCCCTCGTTGCCGAAATCAACGCGGTCGCGGCTGAAGCGCATTCAGCTGTGGTTGCGGAGTATCGAGGTCTGTCCGCAGAAAAGATGACTGCATTGCGTGCCAAGGCACGCGACGGTGGTGCATTCTTGAAAGTGGTCAAGAACTCGTTGGCGAAACGTGCTGTGGCCGGTACCGAATTCGAGTGCATGAACGATGCATTCGTTGGTCCGGTGATTCTCGGGTTTTCGATGGAAGATCCGGGCGCAGCAGCACGCGTCATCAAAGATTTCAGCAAGGAAAACGAGGCACTGAAGGTCACGGCGGTATCCGTCAGCGGCCAACTGCTTCCGGCGTCCGACATTGCACGTCTGGCTGATCTGCCGACTCGCGAGCAGGCACTGGCGATACTGATGGGTGTTATTCAGGCACCGGTCAGCAAGTTCGTCCGTACCCTCAAAGAGCCGGTGGCACAGACCGCACGTGTTGTGGCTGCGGTACGCGACCAGAAGCAGGCGGCGTGACCCTCGTTTGGATACCGATATTAGGAGTTATTGAAAATGGCACTGTCTAAAGAAGAAGTACTCGACGCGATCGCCGAAATGTCCGTGATGGACGTGGTGGAACTCGTGTCCATGATGGAAGAAAAATTCGGCGTTTCTGCCGCTGCTCCGGTGGCTGTTGCTGCCGCTGGTGGCGCTGCTGCTGGTGGTGATGCTGCCGCTGCAGAAGAAAAAGACGAATTCGATGTCGTTCTGGCCAGCTTCGGCGACAACAAGGTTGCGGTCATTAAGGCCGTCCGTGGTGTTACCGGTCTGGGTCTGAAGGAAGCTAAGGAAGCGGTTGAAGGTGCACCCTCCACTCTGAAGGAAGGTGTTGCTAAGGCCGAAGCCGAAGACATCAAGAAGCAGCTGGAAGAAGCTGGCGCTAAAGTCGAGCTGAAATAAGCCCGACTTGAATCCGGTTCTCTTCATTAAAACCGGTAACAAGGCTGGTGGCGAAAGCCACCGGCCTTTTGCTGTTTATTCGCGCGTTCGCGCGATTCTAGTCTGAAGACTGAGGTTACAGATGGCCTACTCGTTCACCGAGAAAAAGCGCGTCCGCAAGGATTTTGGCAAGCGCATTGCGCCGCTCGACGTGCCGTTTTTGCTGGCGACTCAGATCGAGTCCTACAAGAATTTTCTGCAGCGGGATACCAAACCCCGCTCCCGCGAGGCCATCGGCCTGCACGGTGCCCTGAGTTCGGTTTTCCCGATGGAAAGCTACTCTGGCAGCGCCGCGCTGGAATACGTCAGCTACCGTTTGGGTGAGCCGACGTTTGATGAAAAAGAGTGCCGCGTACGTGGCATGACCTACTCTGCGCCCCTGCGTGTCAAAGTGCGCCTGGTCATTTATGACAAGGAAAGCAAAGAGAAACGCGTCAAGGACGTGCGCGAGCAGGAAGTCTACATGGGCGAACTGCCCCTGATGACGGACAACGGCACCTTCATCATCAACGGCACCGAGCGTGTCGTGGTGTCGCAGCTGCATCGCAGCCCTGGTGTGTTCTTTGACCATGACAAGGGCAAGAGCCACTCGTCGGGTAAATTGTTGTACTCCGCACGCATCATTCCGTACCGCGGCTCGTGGCTGGACTTCGAGTTCGACCCCAAGGATCTGGTGTACGTGCGTATCGACCGTCGGCGCAAGCTGCCGGTTTCGATCCTGCTGCGTGCGTTGGAAATGGACGACGAGCAAATCCTCGCCCGCTTCCATGAAACCAACACGTTCTTCCTCTCCGCTGAGGGCGCACGTCTGGAATTGATTCCGGAGCGTCTGCGTGGCGAGCTGGCGGCGTTCGACATCAAAGCCGGTGACGAGATCCTGGTTGAAGAAGGTCGTCGTATCACCCAGCGTCATATCAAGAAGATGGCTGATGCCGGTCTTGATAGCCTGGAAGTGCCGGACAGCTACCTGCTGGGCAAGAGCCTGGCCAAGTCGATCATTGACGGCGATACCGGTGAGGTGATTGCCGAGGCCAACGCACAGTTGACCGAAGAGCTCATTGTTGAGCTGCGTAAGGCCAGCATCGAAAAGATCGATACGCTTTACGTCAATGACCTGGACAAGGGGCCGTACGTCTCCGAGACCCTGCGTATTGATCCGACGCGCACCCGCCTGGAAGCGTTGGTTGAGATCTACCGCATGATGCGTCCGGGTGAGCCGCCGACCAAGGAAGCCGCCGAAGGTCTGTTCGACAATCTGTTCTTCGCCGAAGAACGTTACGATCTGTCGGCTGTTGGCCGGATGAAGTTCAACCGCCGTCTGGGCCGTGACGATGTCACCGGGCCGGGCGTGCTGACCCATGATGACATCCTTGATGTGATTCAGGAGTTGATCAATATCCGTAATGGTATTGGCCAGACTGATGACATCGATCATCTGGGCAATCGCCGCGTTCGCAGCGTCGGCGAGATGGCCGAAAACACCTTCCGCACCGGTCTGGTGCGTGTTGAGCGTGCTGTGCGCGAGCGTCTGGCTCTGGCTGAATCCGAAGGCCTGATGCCGCAGGATCTGATCAACGCCAAGCCGGTTGCAGCTGCGGTTAAGGAGTTCTTCGGTTCATCGCAGCTGTCGCAGTTCATGGACCAGAACAACCCGCTGTCGGAAGTGACGCATAAGCGTCGCGTCTCCGCTTTGGGCCCAGGTGGTCTGACCCGCGAGCGCGCAGGCTTCGAAGTGCGCGACGTGCATCCGACTCACTATGGTCGTATCTGCCCGATTGAGACGCCTGAAGGTCCGAACATCGGCCTGATCAACTCGTTGTCGGTGTACGCGCGGACCAACGAATACGGCTTCCTGGAAACACCGTATCGCCGCGTTGAGAACGGCCAGGTGACCAGCGACATTGAGTATCTGTCGGCTATTGAAGAAGGTCGTTACGTCATTGCGCAGGCTAACGCCCAGCTGGATGACGCCGGCAACTTCACCGACGATCTGGTCGCCGTGCGCCACATGAACGAATTCACGATCATGTCGCCGGAAAAAATCCAGTACATGGATGTTTCGCCGAAACAGATCGTGTCGGTTGCGGCTTCGATTATCCCGTTCCTCGAGCATGATGACGCCAACCGTGCGCTCATGGGCTCGAACATGCAGCGCCAGGCTGTGCCGTGTCTGCGTGCCGAGAAGCCGCTGGTCGGTACCGGCATGGAGCGCCGTGTGGCGGTGGACTCCGGTGTGGCCATGACCGCCAAGCGCGGCGGCCGCGTCGACAAGGTTGACGCTGCGCGTATCGTGATTCGTGTGAATGATGACGAAACCGTGCCGGGCGAGCCGGGCGTGGATATCTACAACTTCATCAAGTACACCCGTTCCAACCAGAACACCTGCATCAACCAGCGTCCGCTGGTGAAACCCGGTGATGTGATTGCCGCCGGTGATGTGATCGCGGACGGTCCGTCCACCGACATGGGTGAGCTTGCGCTGGGCCAGAACATGCTGGTCGCGTTCATGCCCTGGAACGGTTACAACTTCGAGGACTCCATTTTGGTGTCCGAGCGGGTTGTGGAAGAAGATCGCTTCACCACCATCCATATCGAAGAGCTGACCTGCGTCGCGCGTGAAACCAAGCTGGGGCCGGAAGAAATTTCCGACGATATCCCCAATGTCAACGAATCCGCGCTGCGCAAGCTGGATGACGCCGGTGTTGTGTACATCGGTGCCGAGGTCAAGGCTGGCGATATTCTGGTCGGTAAAGTCACGCCCAAGGGCGAGACCCAGCTGACGCCGGAAGAAAAACTGCTGCGGGCGATCTTCGGTGAGAAAGCATCGGATGTGAAGGACACGTCGCTGCGCGTGCCGTCATCCATCGAAGGCACGGTCATTGATGTGCGCGTGTTCACCCGTGAAGGGGTAGAGAAGGATGCGCGTGCCCTGGCTATCGAAGAATCGGAGCTGGCCCAGGTTCGCAAGGACCTGCAGGACGAGCTGCGTATCTTCGAAGATGACATTTTCGCGCGTACCCGCACCATGCTGATTGGCGCGGTGGCTGATGGTGGTCCCAAGAAGCTGAAGTCAGGTGCGGCCATCGAAGAGGCCTACCTGGATGATCTGGACCAGGACAAGTGGTTCGATATCCGCCTGCGTGAAGAAGAGGCGCAGACCCAGCTCGAAGCGATGGCCAAGCAGCTGAAAGAGCAACGGGAAGAGTTCGATCAGCGCTTCAAGACCAAGAAAGAGAAAATCACCCAGGGCGACGAACTGGCCCCGGGCGTGCTCAAGATGGTCAAGGTGTACCTCGCGGTCAAGCGTCGCATCCAGCCGGGTGACAAGATGGCTGGTCGCCACGGTAACAAGGGCGTGATTTCGCAGATCGTTCCGGTTGAAGACATGCCGCACAGTGCCGATGGCACCACCGTGGATATCGTCCTCAACCCGCTGGGCGTACCCTCGCGTATGAACATCGGGCAGGTTCTTGAGACCCATCTTGGCTATGCGGCCAAGGGCATCGGCCTGAAACTGCAGCGCATGATGGAAGAGCAGCGCGTGGTTGAGGCCGGCAAGCTGCGCAAGTACCTGGCCGAGACCGTTTATGCACGTGACGGTAAGCCGGATGCCGGCATCGAAGCCATGCAGGATGACGAAGTCATCGAGCTGGCCAAGAACCTGCAGGGCGGTTTGCCCGTGGCGACACCGGTCTTTGATGGCGCTGGCGAAGAGGACATCATCAACTTGTTCCGCGAAGCCGGATTGAGCGAAACCGGTCAGGTCACGCTGTTTGACGGTCGCACCGGCGAGCCGTTTGAACGCGATGTCACCGTGGGTTACATGTACATGCTCAAGCTCAACCACCTTGTGGATGACAAGATGCATGCACGTTCCACCGGGCCGTACTCGCTGGTCACCCAGCAGCCGCTGGGCGGTAAGGCGCAGAACGGTGGTCAGCGCTTCGGGGAGATGGAGGTCTGGGCTCTGGAAGCTTATGGCGCCGCCTACACGTTGCAGGAAATGCTCACCGTCAAGTCTGATGACACCGCTGGTCGTACCCGCATGTACAAGTCGATTGTCGATGGCGATCACTACATGGATGCGGGCATGCCGGAATCCTTCAACGTTCTGGTCAAGGAAATTCGCTCCCTGGCCCTGAACATTGAGCTGGATACGGACGACTGATCCGGCTGTTGACGGGTTTGCTTGGTATTACGAATTAAATAGGTCGGCGGAGCTGACATGAAAGATTTACTCAATCTGCTTAAGGCAGGCGACACGCAGGAAGATTTTGACGCCATCAAGATCGGCCTGTCGTCGCCTGAAACCATCCGGTCCTGGTCTTATGGCGAGGTCAAGAAGCCGGAAACCATCAACTACCGCACGTTCAAGCCGGAGCGCGACGGCCTTTTCTGCGCCAAGATTTTTGGCCCGGTCAAGGACTACGAGTGCCTGTGCGGCAAGTACAAACGTCTCAAGCACCGCGGTGTGGTGTGTGAGAAATGTGGCGTAGAAGTGACCCTGGCCAAGGTGCGTCGTGAGCGCATGGGCCACATTGATCTGGCGTCGCCGACCGCGCATATCTGGTTCATGAAATCGCTGCCGTCACGCATCGGCTTGCTGCTGGATATGCCGTTGCGTGCCATCGAGCGCGTGCTGTACTTCGAAGGTTACGTGGTCATCGAGCCGGGCATGACCCCGCTCGAGCGTGGCCAGTTGCTGACCGAAGAGGACTACCTCGATGCGGTCGAGCAGCACGGCGATGAGTTTGATGCGCGCATGGGCGCCGAAGCCATCTACGAGCTGCTGCGCTCGATTGATATGCAGCGCGAAACCGTGCAGTTGCGCGAAGACATGGCCAACACCGGCTCGGAAACCAAGATCAAGCGTCTGGGTAAACGCCTCAAGCTGGTTGAGTATTTCCTCAGCTCGGGCAACAAGCCGGAGTGGATGATCCTGACCGTGCTGCCGGTGTTGCCGCCGGATCTGCGTCCGTTGGTGCCGCTGGATGGTGGCCGTTTCGCGACGTCTGATCTGAATGATCTGTACCGTCGTGTGATCAACCGTAACAACCGTCTGCGTCGGTTGCTTGAGCTGTCGGCACCGGAAATCATCGTGCGCAATGAAAAGCGCATGTTGCAGGAGTCGGTGGATGCGTTGATCGATAACGGTCGTCGCGGCCGTGCCATCACCGGTTCAAACAAGCGGCCGCTCAAGTCGCTGGCTGACATGATCAAGGGCAAGCAGGGGCGTTTCCGTCAGAACCTGCTGGGTAAGCGCGTCGACTATTCCGGTCGTTCGGTGATCGTGGTTGGGCCGACGCTGCGCCTGCATCAGTGCGGTCTGCCCAAGAAGATGGCGCTGGAACTGTTCAAGCCGTTCGTGTTCTCGCGTCTGCAGCGCCTCAATCTGGCCTCCACCATCAAGGCGGCCAAGAAGATGGTCGAGCGTGAAGAACCGGAAGTTTGGGATGTGCTGGAAGAGTGCATCCGCGAGCATCCGGTCATGCTCAACCGTGCGCCGACCCTGCATCGTCTGGGTATCCAGGCGTTTGAGCCGCAGCTGATTGAAGGTAAGGCCATCCAGCTGCATCCGCTGGTGTGCACCGCGTTCAACGCTGACTTTGACGGTGACCAAATGGCCGTGCACGTGCCGCTGTCGCTGGAAGCTCAGCTTGAAGCGCGCGTACTGATGATGTCCTCGAACAACATCCTGTCGCCGGCCAATGGTGATCCGATCATCGTGCCGACCCAGGACGTGGTGCTGGGGCTGTACTGGCTGTCGCGCGAGCGCGTCAACGCGCCGGGTGAGGGGGCTGTGTTCACCGACGTGGAAGAGGTGCACCGCGCCTATGAAAGCCGCCAGGTGCATCTGCATGCCAAGATCAAGGTGCGTATCCAGGATTGGGTCGACACCGAAGATGCTGCTGACAGCACGCCGTACACGCATGTGGTTGAGACCACCGTGGGGCGCGCCATCCTGTCGGAAATCCTGCCGGATCGCCTGCCGTTCTCGCTGATCAACCGCGAGCTGACCAAGAAGGCCGTGTCGGGCGTGATCAACGCGGCTTACCGCCGCGTGGGTACAAAAGAAACCGTGGTCTTCGCTGACCAGCTGATGTACACCGGTTTCCGCCACTCGACGCGTGCGGGTATCTCCATCGGCATCAACGATATGGTGATTCCGGAAGAGAAAGCCGAAATCCTTGATGCGGCCGAAGCCGAGGTTAAGGAAATCGAAGATCAGTACACCTCGGGCCTGGTGACCCAGGGTGAGCGCTACAACAAGGTTGTCGATATCTGGTCTCGTGCCAACGACCGCATTGCACGCGCGATGATGGAACGCCTGAGCACCGAAGATGTGGTCGACGCCAAGGGCGACACGGTCAAGCAAGCCTCGTTCAACTCGATCTTCATGATGGCGGATTCCGGGGCGCGTGGTAGCGCCGCACAGATCCGTCAGCTGGCCGGGATGCGTGGTCTGATGGCCAAGCCGGACGGCTCGATCATTGAAACGCCGATCACTGCGAACTTCCGCGAAGGGCTGGACGTAAACCAGTACTTTATCTCCACTCACGGTGCCCGTAAGGGTCTGGCCGATACCGCACTCAAGACCGCAAACTCGGGTTACCTGACGCGCCGTCTGGTCGACGTGGCGCAGGACGTGGTGGTGACCGAGGTGGATTGCGGCACCGAGGCGGGCCTGCTGATGGCCCCGATCGTCGAAGGTGGCGATGTTGTCGAGCCGCTGCGTGAGCGTGTGCTTGGCCGTGTTGCCGCACAGGACGTGTTCAAGCCGGGCAGCAGCGACGAAGTGGTGCTTCCGGCTGGCAGCCTGATTGATGAAGCTGCGGCCGATCTGCTGGAATCGCATTCCGTAGACGAAGTGGTGGTGCGTTCGCCGATCACCTGTGATGTGCTGCACGGTGTGTGCGCGGCATGTTACGGCCGTGATCTGGCGCGTGGTATCCGCGTCAACATCGGTGAGGCTGTGGGCGTTATCGCGGCCCAGTCGATTGGTGAGCCGGGTACCCAGCTGACCATGCGTACCTTCCACGTGGGTGGTGCGGCATCGCGTTCTGCTGCTGCTGACGGTATTTCGGTCAAGGCGGCCGGTACCATCAAGCTGCACAATGTCAAAACTGTGAAGCATCCGGATGGTCACCTGGTCGCGGTCTCGCGTTCCGGTGAAATCGGCTTGATCAATGCGCATGGTCAGGAGAAGGAACGCTACAAGCTGCCTTATGGTGCGCTGATCACGCTGGAAGACGGCGCAGAAGTGGAAGCTGGCCAGCAGGTCGCCCGCTGGGATCCGCACACCCACCCGATCGTCACTGAGGTGGCGGGTCGCGTGAAGCTGGTGGACTTCGAAGAAGGCGTGTCCGTGGCCAAGGAAGTCGACGAAATCACTGGCGTTTCGACGCTGGCGGTGCTCGACATCAAGGCGCGTACCGGTGCCGGTAAAGACCTGCGCCCGACCGTGAAACTGGTTGATGAGAACGGCAAGGAACTGATGTTCCCGGGTACCGAAATGCCTGCGGCCTACCAGCTGCCGGGCAAGGCGGTTGTAACCGTGCAGGATGGCGGTGAAATTGTCGTCGGTGACGTGCTCGCACGTATTCCGACCGAGTCGTCCAAGACCCGTGACATCACCGGTGGTCTGCCGCGTGTTGCTGACCTGTTCGAGGCGCGTAAGCCGAAAGAGCCGGCTATTCTGGCTGAGGCCAGCGGCACCATCGGCTTTGGCCAGGCGACCAAGGGCAAGCAGCGCATCAAGATTGTCGAGTCCAGCGGCGAAGAAACCGAATTGCTGATTCCGAAATGGCGTCAGGTCGGTGTGTTCGAGGGTGAGCACGTCGAGCGCGGTGAAGTCATTTCCGAGGGCGAGCCCAGTGCACATGACATCCTGCGTCTGAAAGGGGTGTCGGAGCTGGCTGCGTATCTGGTCAAGGAAATTCAGGACGTCTACCGCCTGCAGGGTGTGAAGATCAACGACAAGCACATTGAGACGATCATCCGTCAGATGCTGCGCAAGGTCGAGATCACTGACACCGGTGATTCCAGCTTCCTGCGTGGTGAGCAGCTTGAGTACACCACCGTAAAGGCTGAGAACGACCGCCTGGTCGCGGACAACCGCGTGCCGGCCAAGTTTGACCGCCTGCTGCTGGGTATCACCAAGGCGTCGCTGTCGACTGAATCGTTCATCTCCGCGGCATCGTTCCAGGAAACCACCCGAGTGCTGACTGAAGCATCGGTGCGTGGCGCCCGTGACGATCTGCGTGGTCTGAAAGAGAACGTCATTGTGGGCCGACTGATACCTGCCGGTACTGGTCTGGCGTTCCACAACCAACGTCGTGAGAACCGTCGCAATGCGTTGCTGGCGGATATCCCGATGGTCCCGGAGGTGGTTGAAGAGACCGCGTCCGCCGGGCCAGAAAATGAGAGCGAATAAGGCAGCGATTTTACCTTGACACTCTAAGGTCAAATCGCTACTATTCGCGGCCTTTCATGACACGTCGGCCCGCCCGACGTGTCATTTTTTTACGGAAAATCCAAGGATTCGCTTCGTGCCGACGATCAATCAACTCGTACGGAAAGGGCGCAAAGACAAGCCGGTCAAGAACAAAGTTCCTGCCCTGGAAGCCTGCCCTCAAAAACGCGGTGTTTGCACCCGCGTGTACACCACCACTCCGAAGAAACCGAACTCGGCGTTGCGTAAAGTCGCCCGTGTGCGTCTGACCAATGGCTTTGAGGTCACCAGCTACATCGGTGGTGAAGGTCATAACCTGCAGGAACACTCCGTGGTTCTGATCCGCGGTGGTCGTGTCAAGGATTTGCCGGGTGTGCGCTACCACACCGTGCGCGGCTCGCTGGATACCAGTGGTGTCGAGAAGCGCCGTCAGGGCCGTTCCAAATACGGTGCCAAGCGGCCCAAGGGCTAACGCCCTTCGTCTTGCGCCCTTCAGTTAAGAGAAGAGTAAACAATGCCCCGTCGTCGTGAGATACAGCCGCGTCAGCCGCTGCCCGATCCAAAATTCAAATCTGTCCAGCTTGCTAAGTTCATTAACATGATCATGCACTCTGGCAAGAAATCCACCGCCGAAGGCATCGTCTACGGTGCCCTGGACCGTATTGCTGAGCGCAAGAGCACCGAAGAGCCGTTGGCGATTCTGGAAGAAGCGCTGGACAACATCCGTCCGGTCGTCGAGGTGAAGTCTCGTCGTGTTGGTGGTGCCACCTACCAGGTTCCGGTTGAAGTGCGCGCTGTGCGTCGCACCACGCTGGCCATGCGTTGGTTGATTGACGCTGCTCGTGCACGTGGTGAAAAGACCATGGCGGAGCGTCTGGCTGGTGAAGTGATGGATGCGTCCGAGCAGCGTGGTAGCGCGATCAAGAAGCGCGAAGATACGCACCGTATGGCAGAAGCCAACAAAGCTTTCTCCCACTTCCGCTGGTAAAGCGCGCGAGCTGCTAGGAAACTTGCTGTGGCCCGTACCACCCCGATTGAGCATTACCGCAATATTGGCATCATGGCCCATATTGATGCCGGTAAGACGACAACCACCGAGCGTATCCTTTATTACACCGGTGTGTCGCACAAGATGGGTGAAGTCCATGATGGCGCTGCCACGATGGACTGGATGGAGCAGGAGCAAGAACGAGGGATCACCATCACCTCGGCTGCGACAACCTGCTTCTGGCAGGGGATGGAGCAGCAGTTCCCGGAGCGATATCGCATCAACATCATCGACACGCCGGGGCACGTCGACTTCACCATTGAAGTTGAGCGGTCCCTGCGTGTGCTTGATGGCGCTGTCTGTGTGCTTGATGCCAACGCAGGTGTAGAGCCGCAGACTGAAACGGTCTGGCGTCAGGCAGACAAGTACGAAGTGCCGCGCATGGTGTTCATCAACAAGATGGACAAAATGGGTGCGGACTATTACCGCTGTATCGACATGATCCGCAAGCGCCTCGGTGCCAATGCGGTGCCGATACAGCTGTCGATCGGCGCGGAAGAAGATTTCGAGGGTGTGGTCGACCTGTTCCGGATGAAGGCCATTCACTGGAACCAGGATGACATGGGTATGACGTTCGAAGAGCGTGATATCCCGGCCGATCTGCAGGCCAAAGCTGAAGAATATCGCGAAGCGATGATCGAGGCGGCGGCTGAAGCCAATGAAGGGTTGATGGAAAAGTACCTCGAAGAGGGCGAGCTTTCCGTCGATGAGATCAAGCAGGGGCTGCGTGCCCGTGTGCTGGCTAACGAAGTTGTGCTCACCCTGTGTGGTACGGCCTTCAAGAACAAAGGTGTTCAAGCCCTGCTCGATGCAGTTGTCGAGTTCATGCCGTCACCTTTGGAAGTCAAGGCCATCAAGGGCACGGATCCTGATGATCCTGAAAAAGCCATGCTGCGCAAATCGTCGGATGACGAGCCTTTTGCGGCGCTGGCATTCAAGATTGCTACCGACCCTTACGTTGGTACGCTGACCTTCGTGCGCGTTTACTCTGGCGTGCTGTCCGCGGGTGATTCGGTTTACAACTCTACGGATGGCAAGAAAGAGCGCATCGGCCGCATTCTGCAGATGCATTCCAATACGCGCGAAGAAATCAAAGAGGTTCGCGCAGGCGACATCGCCGCATGTGTCGGCCTGAAGAACATCACCACCGGGACCACGCTGTGTTCACCGGATGCGCCGGTTATCCTGGAGCGCATGGAATTTCCGGAGCCGGTTATTTCGGTTGCGGTTGAGCCGAAGACCAAGTCGGATCAGGAAAAGATGGGTTTGGCGCTGCAGAAGCTGGCGCAGGAAGATCCTTCGTTCCGCGTGCATACCGACGAAGAGTCCGGGCAGACCATCATTTCCGGTATGGGCGAGCTGCATCTTGAGATCATTGTTGATCGCATGAAGCGTGAGTTCAAAGTCGAGGCCAATGTCGGTAAGCCGCAGGTGGCCTACCGTGAAACCATTCGCGCGACGGTGGAGCAGGAAGGCAAGTTTGTTCGTCAGTCGGGTGGGCGTGGGCAATACGGTCACGTGTGGCTGAAGATCGAGCCGATGCCGGTTGGTGAGGGCTACGAATTTGTTAACGCCATCGTGGGTGGCGTGGTGCCCAAGGAATATATCCCGGCTGTCGATAAGGGCATCCAGGAACAGATGCAAAACGGTGTGATTTGCGGTTATCCGGTGGTTGACGTCAAGGTCACGCTGTATGACGGTTCATACCATGATGTGGATTCCAACGAGATGGCCTTCAAAATTGCCGGCTCGATGGGTTTCAAGGAAGGCGCACGCAAAGCCAAAGCGGTTTTGCTTGAGCCGATCATGGATGTTGAAGTGGTGACGCCGGAAGATTACATGGGCGACGTGATGGGCGATTTGAATCGCCGCCGTGGCGTTGTCCAAGGCATGGAAGATACCCCGACGGGTAAAACCATCCGTGCAGAAGTTCCGCTGGCCGAAATGTTCGGCTACGCGACAGACCTGCGCTCAATGAGCCAGGGACGTGCGACTTACACAATGCAGTTTGGTAAGTACAACGAGGCGCCTTCGAGCGTCGCTGAAGCAGTGATGAAGGCGTCCTGAGCGCCCGTTTTTTGAAAAAGGTTAAGAGTCATGGCCAAGGAAAAATTTGAGCGTACGAAACCCCACGTCAACGTGGGTACGATTGGACACGTGGATCACGGTAAGACGACGCTGACAGCAGCGCTGACGGTGGTGCAGGGTAAGAAGTTCGGTGGTGAGTCGAAAGCTTACGACCAGATTGACAATGCCCCGGAAGAAAAAGCCCGCGGTATTACCATTTCGACCGCTCACGTGGAATACGAGTCGGACGTGCGTCACTACGCGCACGTGGACTGCCCGGGACACGCTGACTATGTGAAGAACATGATCACCGGTGCGGCGCAGATGGACGGCGCGATTCTGGTGTGCTCGGCCGCTGATGGCCCGATGCCGCAGACGCGTGAGCACATTCTGCTGGCCCGCCAGGTTGGCGTGCCTTACATCGTCGTGTTCCTGAACAAGGCTGACATGGTCGATGACGCCGAGCTGCTCGAGCTGGTGGAAATGGAAGTGCGCGAACTGCTGGACACCTATGATTTCCCGGGTGATGACACCCCGGTGATCATCGGCAGTGCGCTGAAAGCACTGGAAGGCGACGAGTCGGAAATTGGCTCGCAGGCGATCGACAAACTGATTGCTGCGCTGGACGAATACATTCCGGAGCCGGAGCGCGCCATTGACGGTGCCTTCCTGATGCCGGTTGAGGACGTGTTCTCGATTTCGGGTCGCGGTACTGTGGCCACGGGTCGTGTTGAGCGCGGCATCATCAAGGTTGGCGAAGAAATCGAAATCGTGGGTATCAAAGATACCGCGAAGACGACGGTGACCGGTGTTGAGATGTTCCGCAAGCTGCTCGACGAAGGTCGCGCGGGTGACAACGTTGGCATTCTGCTGCGCGGCACCAAGCGCGAAGAAATCGAGCGCGGCCAGGTTCTGGCCAAGCCGGGCAGCATCCAGCCGCACACCAAGTTCGAATCTGAGGTGTACATCCTGAAGAAGGAAGAGGGTGGTCGTCACACGCCGTTCTTCAAGGGTTACCGTCCGCAGTTCTACTTCCGCACGACCGACGTGACGGGCGCAGTGGAATTGCCGGAAGGCACCGAGATGGTGATGCCTGGTGACAATGTGAACATGAAGGTTGAGTTGATCGCGCCGATCGCGATGGATGAAGGTCTTCGTTTCGCAATTCGCGAAGGTGGCCGTACTGTCGGCGCCGGCGTTGTTGCCAAGATCTTCGATTAAAGTTATACTAGCGGGCTCTACGCGAGGGTGCGGTTTTCCGCACCCTCGTTTTTTTCGGTAAAGAAAATGACAACAGCTAATCAGACCATTCGCATTCGCCTCAAAGCGTTTGATCATCGTCTCATCGACAAATCCGTCCGTGAGATCGTTGATACCGCCAAGCGCACCGGCGCGATTGTGCGCGGCCCGATTCCCCTGCCAACCCGGAGGGAGCGCTATACCGTGCTGATTTCGCCGCACGTCAACAAAGACGCGCGTGACCAGTACGAAATCCGCACGCACAAGCGCCTGCTGGACATCGTTGAGCCCACGGATAAGACCGTGGACGCGCTGTCCAAGCTGGACCTGGCAGCGGGTGTCGATGTGCAGATCAAACTGCAGTAAGACAAACAGGCGGCCGTAAAGTCGGCCATTTAAAATTACTTCCGTTGTCTGTGGATTCGCAGACCGGAAAAACCATTTGGACTACCGCCCTGACGTGGCGGCAAGCAAGAGGTTGTACTCATGCCAATCGGATTGATAGGCCGTAAGTGCGGGATGACGCGCGTGTTTACGGAAGCTGGCGAATCTGTGCCAGTAACCGTGATCGAAGTGCTGCCGAACCGCGTAACGCGCGTTAAGACCGCTGAGACTGACGGTTACCGCGCTGTTCAGGTCACCACTGGAAACATCAAGGCAAATCGCTTGACCAAACCGCTTGCGGGTGAATTCCGCAAAGCCGGTGTCGAAGCGGGTCGTGGTTTCTGGGAGTTCCGCCTCGACGAGAACGAAGGCGATGACCTGGCTGCGGGTAGCGAAATTACCGTTGATGCGCTGGCGGAGGCCAAGTTGGTCGACGTCGTCGGCACCAGCATTGGTAAAGGTTTCGCGGGCGCCATCAAGCGTCATAACTTCTCCAGCCAGCGTATGTCTCATGGTAACTCGCTGTCGCATCGCGCGCCGGGTTCCATTGGTCAGAACCAGACTCCGGGCCGCGTGTTCCCGGGCAAGAAGATGGCTGGCCACCTGGGTAACGCGCGTCGCACGGTGCAGAACCTTGAAGTTGTGCGTGTCGATGCAGAGAAAAACCTGCTTTTGATCAAGGGGGGTGTGCCGGGTGCCAAGGGTGGCGATCTGGTCATTCGTCCGGCGGTCAAAGGCGCGGCGTAGGCGAAATCATCATGCAGTTGAATCTTCATATCGGTGACGGATCGGTCGAGGTCGGCGACAAAGTGTTTGGCGCGGATTTCAACCAGGATCTCATTCATCAGCTGGTCACGGCCTATCAGGCTGGTGGTCGCGCTGGAACCAAGGCTGGCAAAAACCGCGCTGCAGTAAGTGGTGGCGGTCGTAAGCCGTGGCGTCAGAAAGGTACCGGCCGTGCCCGTGCAGGTACCATCCGCTCGCCCATCTGGGTTGGCGGTGGTCAAGCCTTTGCTCTGCATCCGCGTGATTTTTCTCAGAAAATCAACAAGAAGCAGTGGCGCGCCGGCTTGCGTTCAATTCTGTCTGAATTGAACCGTCAGGAGCGTCTGCGTGTGGTCAAGGAGATCAATCTGCCTGACCATCGGACCAAGAGCGTGCTGGCCTGGCTGTCTGGTGTTGCCGAAGGTCGCGTGCTGGTTGTGGATACCGAGATGGGTGCCGAGCTTCAGCGCGGTGCGTCCAATCTGTGGAATGTTGAACTGTGCGAAGCGGCGCGTTTGAATCCGGCCGCGTTGGTTGGCGCCGATTACGTGGTGCTGACGGCGCGTGCGGCTGAAGCTCTGTCGGAGACGTTGTCATGAATGCTGCGCAGTCTGCACAAGAACGTGCCTTCCAGGTTCTCCTCGCGCCGCTGGTGACTGAAAAGTCCTCGCGCGTTGCTGAAGAGGGCAATGTTGTGGTGTTCGAGGTTGCTCGTGATGCGAGCAAGCCGGAAATTCGCCGCGCGGTTGAAGGTCTCTTTGACGTTAAGGTCGCTGCCGTGACCACGGTTAATGTCAAGGGCAAAAGCAAGCGTTTCGGGCGTAGCTTCGGTCGTCGCTCGGACTGGAAAAAAGCTTACGTGAAGCTGGCCGAGGGCCAGGAAATCGACTTCACGTCTGGCGTCAAGTAAGCCCCGGATCGTAAAGGGAATCTCTATAATGGCCACTCAAAAAGCCAAACCGACTTCAGCAGGGCGGCGTCACGTCGTTCGCGTGGTTGGCCAGGACCTGTACAAGGGCCGGCCGCACCAGGCATTGGTCGAGAAAAAGTCGAAAACTGGCGGTCGTAACAACGCTGGCCGTATCACCACCCGGCATCGTGGTGGTGGTCACAAGCAGCGTTATCGTGTGATCGATTTCAAGCGTAACAAGGACGCGGTTGCGGCCGTTGTCGAGCGTATTGAATACGATCCGAACCGTACTGCCCACATCGCACTGCTGAAGTATGCCGACGGTGAGCGTCGTTACATCATCGCGCCCAAGGGCGTGAAGGCTGGTGACGCGATTCGTTCCGGTTCCAGCGCGCCGATTAAGCCCGGCAACTGCATGCCGCTGGCCAACATCCCGCTGGGTAGCGTGGTGCATTGCATCGAGCTGCGCCCGGGCAAGGGTGCGCAGTTGGCGCGTAGCGCTGGTGCCGCGGTTCAGTTGGTTGCGCGCGACGGTGGTCATGCCACCCTGCGTTTGCGCTCCGGTGAAATGCGCAAGGTGCCGGTTGAGTGCCGTGCGGTGATCGGTGAGTGCAGCAACGGCGAGCACAGTTTGCAGTCGTTGGGTAAAGCGGGTGCCAAGCGTTGGCGTGGTGTTCGCCCGACCGTTCGCGGTGTGGCGATGAACCCGGTTGACCATCCGCATGGTGGTGGTGAGGGTCGTACCTCCGGTGGCCGTCATCCGGTCAGCCCGTGGGCGATGCCGACCAAAGGCTATCGCACCCGTAAGAACAAGCGCACCGACAACATGATCGTTCGCGATCGTCGTCGTAAGTAAGGAGTCAGCATGCCCCGTTCGATTCGTAAGGGTCCGTTTGTTGACCTGCACCTGGCAAAGAAAGTGGCGGAAGCCGCTGATGCCCGGGTTAAGCGCCCGATCAAAACTTGGTCGCGCCGTTCCATGGTGACGCCGGATATGGTCGGTCTGACTATTTCCGTGCACAACGGTCGCCAGCACACGCCGGTGTATGTGTCCGAACAGATGGTCGGTCACAAGCTGGGTGAATTTGCACCGACGAGGACCTTTAAAGGTCACTCGGGTGATCGCAAGTCCTAAGAAGGAATAAGCGATGGCTACACAGGCTAAATTGAAACACGCCCGCATTTCGCCGCAGAAAGCGCGTCTGGTTGCTGATCAGATTCGTGGTATGCCGGTTGAGAAAGCACTGCAGCTGCTGACCTTCAGCAGCAAGAAAGGCGCCGACATCATCAAAAAGGTGTTGGACTCGGCAATTGCTAATGCGGAAAACAATGACGGCGCGGATGTTGACGAGCTGAAGGTCTCCGAGATCTTCGTTGACGGCGCGACGCCTCTGAAACGGATCAAAACGCGAGCCAAGGGCCGCGCCGACCGCATCATGAAGCGATCCAGCCACATCACCATCCGGGTCGCGGAGTAAGGAAGACAAATGGGTCAGAAAATCCAACCCGTAGGCTTTCGCCTGGGAGTGACCTCGGAATGGTCCTCCGTTTGGTATGCCGAGAAGGGTGAGTACCGCAAGAATCTGAACGAAGATCTGAAGCTGCGTGATTTTATTCGCGCCAAGCTCAAGAATGCTTCGGTCAGCCGAGTTCAGATCGACCGTCTGGCTGGTAAGGTTTCCGTGACCGTGCACACCGCGCGCCCGGGGATCGTGATCGGCAAGAAGGGCGAGGACATTGAGAAGCTGCGCCAGGCTGTGCAGGGCATGGTCGGTATGCCGGTCAAGCTGTCGGTCGAGGAAATCCGCAAGCCCGAGCTTGATGCTTATCTGGTGGCTGAATCGGTCGCGCAGCAGCTCGAGCGTCGCATCATGTTCCGTCGGGCCATGAAGCGCGCCGTGTCCAATGCGATGCGTCTCGGTGCCGGCGGTATCAAGATCGAAGTGTCGGGTCGCCTGAACGGCGCTGAAATTGCGCGTACTGAATGGTATCGCGAAGGCCGTGTGCCGCTGCATACCCTGCGCGCCGATGTCGATTATGGTCTGGCTGAGGCCAAGACCACCTACGGCATCATCGGAATCAAGGTGTGGGTGTTCCGTGGTGAGGTCTTTGAAGGCCAGGGCGAAAACACCACCCGCGAAGCGGCCGCCTAAGGAGTCATAAGTCATGATGCAGCCAAAGCGGACGAAATTCCGCAAACAGCAGAAAGGCCGTAACCGTGGCCTGGCCCAGAATGGCAACGCCGTGTCATTTGGCGAGTACGGACTCAAGGCAGTCGGTCGTGGTCGTGTGACCGCACGTCAGATCGAGGCCGCACGTCGTGCCATGACCCGTCACATCAAACGTGGCGGCAAGATCTGGATTCGTATTTTCCCGGACAAGCCGATCAGCAAAAAGCCGATCGAGGTTCGTATGGGTAAAGGTAAGGGTAATGTCGAGTACTGGGTCGCCCAGATTCAGCCCGGCAAGATGCTTTACGAAATGGAAGGTGTCGGTGAAGACGTTGCACGCGAGGCGTTCCGCCTGGCAGCAGCCAAACTGCCGATCAAGACTGTATTTGTTAATCGGACGATCCTGTGATGAAGGCCAGTGAACTTCGTGACAAGGGCGCTGAAGATCTCGCCGCTGAGCTGGTAGCTCTGCGCCGCGAGCAGTTCAATCTGCGCCTGCAGCTGGCCACTGGCCAGTCCATGAAAAGCCATCGGGTGCGTGAAGTCCGCCGCGAGATCGCGCGGGTTAAAACCATCCTGAATGAGAAAGGACGTCAGGCATGAGCCAGAGTGAAAAAGGCGCCCCGCGTTTGATGGGCACGGTCACCAGCAACAAGATGGATAAAACCATCACCGTTCTGGTTGAGCATCGTGAAAAACATGCGCTGTATGGCAAGTACATCTCGCGTTCGCACAAAGTGCACGCGCATGATGAGAGCAATGACTGCCAGATCGGCGATCGCGTTACGGTCGTGCAATGCCGCCCGCTGTCCAAGTCCAAGACCTGGAAGCTGGTCGAGATTGTCGAGCGTGCTGGTCTGGAGTAACGGAAAATGATTCAGACAGAAACTGTATTGCTGGCTGCGGATAACAGCGGCGCGCGCAAAGTTCAGTGCATCAAGGTGCTGGGCGGTTCGCATCGGCGCTATGCCAACGTTGGCGATGTCATCAAGGTCAGCGTCAAAGACGCGATCCCGCGTGGCAAGGTCAAGAAAGGTGAAGTGCATAACGCAGTCGTGGTGCGTACCCGTCATGGTGTACGTCGCCCGGATGGCTCGTTGATCCGCTTCGACACCAACGCAGCGGTGCTGTTGAGCTCCAAGCTGGAGCCGATTGGCACGCGTATTTTTGGCCCAGTGACCCGCGAGCTTCGCGAGAAGTATATGCGCATCATCTCGCTGGCCCCGGAGGTTTTGTAATGAACCGTATCCGTAAAGGTGATGACGTTGTCATCACAGCCGGTCGTGACAAAGGTCGTCGCGGTACGGTGATCGGCGTGCGTGACGACGAGCGTCTTCTGGTTGAAGGCGTGAATATCGTCAAGAAGCATGTCAAACCGAATCCGAATCAGGGTGTGCAGGGCGGTATCGTCCAGCAGGAAGCTCCGATTCATGTGTCCAATGTGATGCTGTACAACCCCAAGACCGAAAAAGCTGACCGCGTTAGCTACAAGGTTGTTGACGGGGTGAAGCAGCGTGTTTATCGCTCCACCGGCGACGTGGTCGGGGGCTAAGATATGTCGAATTTGCAGACTCTTTATCGCGACAAGCTCGCTACGGAAATCCAGCAGAAGCTGGACTGCCCGGTCATGGCGACCCCGCGCATCACCAAAATCACGGTGAACATGGGCCTGGGCGAAGCGGTAGCCGACAAGAAAATCATCGAGCACGCCGTGGCCGATCTGACCAAGATTACCGGTCAGAAACCGCAGGTGCGTCTGGCTCGTAAGTCGGTCGCTGGTTTCAAGATCCGTGACGGCTGGCCTGTTGGTGCACGTGTCACGTTGCGTCGCGAGCGGATGTACGAGTTTCTCGAGCGTCTGATTGTGATCGCACTGCCGCGTATCCGTGACTTCCGTGGTTTGAATCCGAAGTCATTTGACGGCAATGGCAACTACAGCCTGGGCGTGACCGAGCAGATCATCTTTCCTGAGATCGATTACGACAAGGTTGACCGCCTGCGCGGTATGGACATCACGATCACCACGTCGGCACGCAACGACGAAGAAGGGCGGGCTTTGCTTGATGCGTTCAAGTTCCCGTTCCGCAAGTAAGGCGTAGATATGGCTAAGAAAAGCATGGTGGCGCGCGAAACCAAACGCGCAAAGCTGGCCGCTAAGTACGCGGCGAAGCGGGCTGAGATCAAAGCACGGATCAAAGACCCGAATGCAAGTTTTGAAGACCGTTATCAGGCGGTTCAGGAGCTGCAGGCTCTGCCTCGCGACTCCGCTCCGGTACGCGGCCAGAATCGTTGTGAGCTGACCGGTCGTCCGCACGGTTATTACCGTCGCTTCGGCCTGGCGCGCAACAAGCTGCGTGAACACACCATGCGGGGCGAAGTCCCCGGTCTGAAGAAATCCAGTTGGTAACAACCGGGGATATCGGTAACTAAATTATGAGTATGACTGATCCCATCTCGGACATGCTGACCCGCATCCGCAACGGCCAGGCCGCGCGGTTGACCACGGTCTCCATGCCGAGCTCGAAAGTTAAGAAAGCGATTGCACAGGTGCTTCTGGACGAAGGCTATATCAGTGCCTTCAATAGTCAGAAGGACGGCGCCAAGGAAACTTTGAACATTGAGCTCAAGTACTTCCAGGGCAAGCCGGTCATCGATTTGTTGCAACGTGTGAGCAAGCCGTCGCTGCGGATCTACAAGAGCCGTGACGAGCTGCCCCAGGTTCTGGGCGGTCTCGGTGTGGCGATTGTCTCCACCTCCACCGGTGTGATGGCGGATCGCCAGGCACGCGCCAATGGCCAGGGCGGTGAAGTCCTGTGCATCGTGGCGTAAGGAGTCGACATGTCACGTATTGCAAAATATCCGATTGAACTTCCCAAGGGCGTCGAAATTAAAGTCGATGGTCAGGAAGTCACCGTCAAAGGCAGCAAGGGTCAGATGGCTCTGACGCTGAATGACGGTATCGAACTGGCAGTTGAAGGTAACGTGGTGCGCATTGCGGATTCGAGCATCGAACGCAACGCCGCAATGTCGGGTACGACCCGCGCGCTACTGGCTAACATGACGCAGGGCGTCAGTGCCGGTTTTGAACGTAAGCTGGAGCTGGTTGGTGTGGGCTACCGTGCGCAGGCTCAGGGCAAGAACCTGAATCTGACGCTGGGTTTCTCGCATCCGGTGGTTTATGAACTGCCGGAAGGCATCACTGCCGAAACGCCGAGCCAGACCGAAATCATTCTCAAGGGTTCGGACAAGCAGGTGCTTGGCCAGGCTGCTGCAGAAATTCGTGCTTACCGTCCGCCGGAGCCTTACAAGGGCAAGGGTGTGCGCTACGCCGATGAGTATGTGCGCCGTAAAGAAGCCAAGAAGAAATAGTCCGGGAAGGATTGAGTCGACATGGACAAGAAAATTGCTCGTCAGCGCCGTGCTCGCAAGGCACGTGCGAAGATTCACGAGTTGGAAATGCATCGCCTGTGCATCCATCGCACGCCGCGTCACATTTATGCCCAGCTGATTGAGCCGGAAAGCGGTCGCACGCTGGCTTCAGCCTCCACGCTTCAGAACGATGTGCGTGATGGCCTGAAGAACACCGGCAATGTTGAAGCTGCACGCAAAGTGGGCGCGTTGATTGCGGCTAAGGCCAAGGAACTGGGTGTTGAATCGGTCGCTTTTGACCGTTCCGGTTTCCGTTACCACGGCCGTGTTCAGGCACTGGCTGACGCCGCTCGCGAAGGCGGGCTTCAGTTCTAAGGAATCACAGTTATGGCGAAGACAGACAACGAAGCTCAAAGCGATCTGCAGGAAAAGCTGGTTGCGGTTAACCGTGTGGCCAAAGTGGTCAAGGGTGGCCGAATCTTCAGTTTCACCGCGCTGACCGTGGTTGGTGATGGCGCTGGCCGTGTTGGTTACGGTTACGGCAAAGCTCGCGAAGTACCGGTGGCGATCCAGAAAGCGATGGAGAAAGCTCGTCGCAACATGGTGGATGTGCGTCTGAAGGGCGACACGGTCCAGCACAAAGTTATCGGCCGTCACGGCGCGACTCAGGTGGTTATCCGCCCGGCGTCTGAAGGTACCGGTGTTATTGCTGGCGGCGCGATGCGTGCTGTTATGGAAGTGGCAGGCGTTCAGAACGTCTTGGCCAAGTCCTACGGTTCGCGTAACCCGATCAACGTGGTGCGTGCCACGGTCAACGGTCTGACCTCGATCTACGACCCCGAGTACATCGCTGCCAAGCGCGGCAAGAAAGTGGCTGAGTTGCTTGGCGACTCCTCCGCTGCCTGAGGACTGGTGTCATGAGCGAAACCAAAACCCTGCGTATCACCCTGGTCAAAAGCCTGAACGGTCGTCTGCAGTCTCACAAAGACTGCGTACGTGGCCTCGGTCTGCGCCGCATGCATCACAGTGTTGAACGTGCAGCCACGCCCGAAAACATGGGCATGGTGAACAAGGTTCGTTACCTGCTGAACGTAGAGGAAGTGTCGGCGTAAGCCGGCATGCGAGAAACGATGCGATTGAATGATCTGCGGTCCTCCAAAGGGGCCAGAAAAACCGCCAAGCGTGTAGGTCGTGGTCCGGGCTCCGACATGGGTAAAACCTGTGGTCGTGGCGTGAAGGGCCAGAAGTCCCGCTCCGGTGGTTACCACAAAGTCGGTTTCGAAGGCGGCCAGATGCCGCTGCAGCGCCGCTTGCCGAAACGCGGTTTCAACTCCGCTTCGCGCGAGCTGCGTGATGAAGTGCGTCTTGACGCCCTGGCTCGCTTCGGTGATGAAGCGGTAACGCTGGAAAGCCTCAAGAAAGCCGGCTTGATTCGTAACAAAGCCAGCCTGGTGAAGATCATCAAGGCCGGTGAGATCAGCGTGGCTGTCAAGGTCGACGGTGTGCCCGCCACGGCAGGCGCACGTGCGGCGATTGAAGCTGCTGGCGGTTCGGTCAACTAGGACGACACATGGCAAATCAGGGCCCACTCCCAGATTTCGGACGCCTGCAAGAACTGCGTAATCGCATTCTGTTCGTGCTTGGTGCTCTGCTGGTCTATCGGATCGGAACGTTTATTCCGGTGCCGGGGATCGACCCTGTCCAGCTGGAAGCCCTGTTTGAACAGCAGCGCGGGACCATTTTGGATCTCGGTGTCATGTTCACCGGTGGTGCGCTTGAGCGTTTGTCCCTGTTTGCGCTGGGGATCATGCCGTACATCTCTGCATCGATCATTATGCAGTTGATGACCGCGGTAATTCCTCAGCTCAAGGAAATGCGTAAAGAGGGTGAAGCGGGTCGTCGACGCATCACCAAGTACACGCGCTACGGCACGCTTGCTTTGGCAACCTTCCAGGCGATCGGGGCGACGATTGCGTTGCAGTCGAACGGCATTGCGATTAACCCGGGGCCGGGTTTCGTCTTCACCGCGACGATTTCGCTGGTCACCGGCACGATGTTCCTGATGTGGCTGGGTGAGCAGATTTCTGAGCGTGGTATCGGCAACGGTATTTCGATCATCATCTTCGCCAGCATTGTGGCCGGCCTGCCGTCAGCCTTGGGCGGTACAGCCCAGCTGGTGAGTGACGGTTCGATTCAAGGCTGGCAGGTTCTGGCGATTCTGGTGCTCGCATTGCTGGTGACCGCGTTCGTGGTTTATGTAGAACGTGCCCAGCGGCGTATCCCGATTCACCATGCGCGCCGGCAGATGGGGCGCCGCGGCTACTCGGCTCAGACGCAGCATTTGCCTCTGAAGCTGAATATGTCGGGTGTGATTCCTCCAATTTTTGCCTCGAGCCTGATTCTGTTCCCGGCTTCGATGGTTCGCTTCTTCGGTGAAGAGGGTGGCGGCCTGGTTCAAACCGTGGCCAATACGCTGTCGCCTGGTCAGCCGTTGTACGTGCTGTTGTACGCGCTACTGATCGTGTTTTTCTGCTTCTTTTACACCGCGATTGTTTTCGATTCGAAGGAAACCGCGGATAACCTGAAGCGTTCCGGTGCATTTGTACCGGGCGTACGCCCCGGTCGCCAGACCGCGTCCTACATCGATAAGGTGTTGACACGTTTGACGGTGAGCGGTGCTGCGTACATCACAGCTGTATGTCTGCTGCCGGAATTCCTGATTCTGGAGTGGAACGTACCGTTTTATTTCGGCGGCACGTCGCTGCTGATCATCGTCGTGGTGGTGATGGATTTCATGGCGCAGCTGCAAGCGCACATGATGTCGCACCAGTATGACGGCTTGTTGAAAAAGGCCAATCTGAAAGGATCTGGCAAGGCAGGGGTTCCGCGCTAGTCGCGGCCTGCAGGAGAATACACATGAAAGTTCGTGCTTCAGTCAAAAAGATGTGCCGCAACTGCAAAGTAGTTCGGCGCCAGGGCACGGTGCGCGTGATCTGCAGCACCGACCCCCGTCACAAGCAACGTCAAGGTTGAGTTGAGAGTATGACTCACGTTAAAATGTCTGGTTTGATTTCTCGCGTTTTCGCGGCTCGGAGGGTTTAAGATGGCGCGTATCGCGGGTGTAAACGTACCGGCTAACAAACATACGGTGATTGCACTGCAGTCGATCTACGGTATTGGGGCGACCCGTGCTGCCAAGATCTGTGCAGACAGCAACATTGCACCGTCGGCCAAGATCAAGGATCTGACCGATGCAGAACTGGAAGCGCTGCGCGCTGGCGTAGGCCAGTACGACGTCGAAGGTGATCTGCGTCGGGAAGTGTCAATGAACATCAAACGATTGATGGACCTGGGTTGCTATCGCGGCCTGCGTCATCGTCGTGGGCTGCCCGTTCGCGGCCAGCAGACTCAGACGAATGCTCGTACCCGCAAGGGTCCGCGTCGTCCGATTCGTAAGTGATTCACAGGGTATAAGGAATGGCTCAGCCAAAATCTGCGCGCACTAAAAAACGCGTCAAGAAAAACATCCCTGAAGGGATTGCGCATATTCACGCAACCTTCAACAACACCATCATTATGATCACCGATCGTCAGGGCAATGCTTTGGCTTGGGCGACCAGTGGTGGCAGTGGGTTCAAGGGTTCGCGCAAGAGCACGCCGTTCGCTGCCCAGGTCGCCGCCGAGAAGGCTGGCACCGTAGCCGCTGAACATGGGGTGAAAAATCTGGAAGTTCGCGTAAAGGGCCCTGGCCCGGGGCGTGAATCCGCGATTCGTTCGCTCAATGCCAACGGTTTTCGTATCACCAACATCACGGACGTGACGCCGATTCCGCATAACGGTTGCCGTCCGCCCAAGCGTCGTCGGGTCTAAGGAAATATCATGGCGAAGTACACCGGTCCTAAGTGTAAGCAAGCGCGTCGCGCTGGCACCGACCTGTTTCTGAAGAGCCGCGGTCGTAGCCTGGAAGGCAAGTGCCGCATTGACGCTCCTCCGGGTCAGCATGGTGCGCGTCGTGGCGCCCGGCTGTCTGACTACGGCTTGCAGTTGCGTGAGAAGCAGAAGCTGCGCCAGATGTATGGCGTGCTGGAGCGTCAGTTCCGTAACTACTACAAGAAAGCAGCCCAGCAGAAGGGCGCCACCGGCGCGTTGCTGCTGCAGATGCTTGAGCGTCGTCTTGACAACGTCGTTTACCGTATGGGCTTTGCCGCCACGCGTGCCGAGGCGCGTCAGCTGGTGAATCACAAAGCCATCAGCGTAAATGGTCAGACCGTGAATATTCCGTCCTATCAGGTCAGCGCTGGTGACATCGTGTCCGTGCGTGAGCGTGCTAAGAACCAGATTCGCATTAAAGATGCGCTGGATGTGGCCACGCAGGTTGGTCTGAAGGATTGGGTTGAAGTCGACGAAAAGAAACTGGAAGGCACGTTCAAGTCGATACCGGATCGTGACCAGTTCCTTGAAGACATCAACGAAAATCTTGTTGTCGAGCTTTACTCCAAGTAAACGCTGACAATTCCCTGGATGCAGAGCAAGAGGTGAACGCATGAGTGGCGTTTCCGAACTTTTGAAACCCCGCCTGGTTGAAGTCGAAGAACTCGGCCCCAACCGCGCGAAAATCGTGCTGGAACCGCTGGAACGCGGTTTCGGTCACACCCTGGGCAACGCCCTGCGCCGGATCATGCTGTCGTCGATCCCCGGTGCGGCAATCACCCAGGTGGAAATTGACGGTGTTGTGCATGAGTACTCCACCATTGAAGGTGTTCAGGAAGATGTCCTCGACATTCTGCTGAACCTGAAGAACGTCGCTGTGCGCATGAATGCGCGTGAAGAAGCCAAGCTGACGCTGAAGAAGTCCGGCGATGGTGCGGTGACGGCTGGCGACATTCAGCTTGATCATGATGTGGAGATCGTCAATCCGGATCTGCATCTGGCCAATCTGACCGGTGGAAGCCTGGACATGACGCTGACCGTTACACGTGGTCGTGGTTATGTTCCTGCGGCGAGCCGTGCCAGCATGAGCGAAGAAGAAACGGATTTGGTCAGTGGGCTGCGTCTGGACGCTTCCTACAGTCCGGTTCGTCGCGTCAGCTACAGTGTGGATGCAGCGCGTGTTGAACAGCGGACCAATCTGGACAAGCTGATTCTCGACGTGCACACCAATGGTGGCATCGCACCGGGCGAGGCTGTTCGTGTTGCCGCTGGCATTCTGCGCGATCAGTTGACCGTATTCGTTGATCTCGATGAAGAAGCTGCAGCACCGCAGCCGGAAGCTGGTCCCAGTGAAGAAGTCAATCCGGCGCTGATGCGGCCGATTGATGAGCTGGAGTTGACCGTGCGTTCGGCCAACTGCCTGAAAGCGGAAAACATCTACTACGTGGGCGATTTGGTCCAGCGTACTGAAGTTGAGTTGATGAAGACGCCGAACCTCGGTAAGAAGTCGCTCAATGAAATCAAGGATGTCCTGGAGCAGCAAGGTCTGAGCCTGGGCATGGAACTGGACAGCTGGACTTCGCCGAGCAGCGAAGCCAAGGCTTGAGGACTAAACGTCATGCGTCATCGTAATTCCGGCCGTCAGCTCGGGCGTGAATCATCGCATCGCAAAGCGATGCTGCAGAATCTGACCAATTCGCTGGTCGAGCACGAACTGATCAAAACCACTCTGCCGCGCGCAAAAGAGTTGCGCCGTGTAGCCGAGCCGCTGATCACCCGCGCCCGCGAAGACTCCGTGGCCAATCGTCGCCTGGTGTTCTCGCGTCTGCGTAACAAGGAAGTGGTGGGTAAGTTGTTCAATGAACTTGGCCCGCGCTACAAGGATCGCAATGGCGGTTACCTGCGCATTCTTAAAGCTGGCTTCCGTCGTGGTGACAATGCTCCGATGGCTTACGTCGAGCTGGTTGATCGCCCGGTAGAAGGCGGTGAGGCCGCAGCGGAGTAAGCTTCGCGCTCGCTAATAAATACGAAAAGCCCCGATTAGATCGGGGCTTTTTTTTGTCCGTCGCCAGCGCTCTGGTGGTGGGGGCTAAATAATTCAAAGAGTTGGCGCAATATTAAGTAGATTGGCACGCTGAAAATTTTCATTACAATGAGGTGTGCGCCTGATAACCGTGTAAGCGGGTCAGTAAAAATATTTGGGGAGAGACAATATGCAGATGTCGAATGCGCCGTTGGCGATGCGGCAATGGGGACGTGCTGCGCTTTTTGCAGTGCTCGCGGTGGGGCCGCTGGGCGCTGCGCACGCGGTGCAGTTTGAAGTCGACATTGGCGATGGCCTGAGCGGCGTGTTGAACACCTCTGCTACGCTTGGTGCCGCCTGGCGTATGCAGAACCGGGCCAGCGATCTGCTCGGCAAAGCCAATCAACTTCCAAGCTTGTGTGGTACCCGGTTTGTCGCTGCCCGTGGCGAGGAGGTCAACTTTCATTCCTGTCAGGGTATCAATCAGAACGATATTCTTCCGGCACAGGCCTTGTCCGGTATTGCCGACGATATTGGCCAGGGCCCGCTGGATGGCATTGGTGGGATAGGCCAGTTCTCGCCCAATTTCGACGATGGCAACTGGAACTATGATCGATACGATATGGTTCAGGCGCCGTTCAAGGTCACTCAGGATTTGAGTTTGACCTACAACGACTATGGTTTCTTTGGTCGTTGGCTGTATTTCTATGATTTCGTCAATAACGACTTTGACGAGTACCATCCCAATCGACTGCGTCCGGGCGATCCTGGGCTGGAGCCGCCGGCGATTGCCGGCTTGCCGATTTCCTCCAATACCTACGGTGGCGCACCAGGGCCGCATTATTCAAAGCGCTCCGATTCGGCTGTTCTTGAACAGATCGGCAGCGATTTCCAACTGATGGATGCGTATTTCTACGGCTATTTCCCCTTTATTGGGGACCGCGAATTAAGCGTCAAAGTTGGGCGGCAGAGCATATCCTGGGGCGAATCCACGATTTTGGTTATCAATTCGCTCAACCAGGCCAACCCGGTCAACGCGAACAATTTGTTCCGCACCGGTTTCGTACCCGAGGAGGTGTTCACCCCGGTGGGCATGATCTACGCGAGTACCGGCTTGACCGACAATCTGTCGATTGAGGCCTACTATCAGTATGAGTGGGAAACGGTGGTTGCTCAGGCACCGGGCGGTTTTTATTCGACGGTGGATTCGGGCACCGAGAATGCCGGTGGCAACACCGCGAGCATCAGTTTTGGTGGTCCGGCAGAGGACCCAACACGGGTCGGTTCTCCGCTGAATAACCCGCTGTCTGCGCTGACGGATTCCAGCACCACGATTTTGCGCCGGCCCGACAATACGCCGTCGGACAGCGGCCAGTTTGGTGTCGCGTTCAAGTACTACGCGTCGGACTTCAACAACGGTACCGATTTCGGCTTCTATTTCATGAACTACCATTCGAAGCTGCCGTATGCGAGCTTCTGGGGTTCAGATTTGTCCTGTGCGCGGACGCATCCCAACGATGGGGCGAATGGCGAGCCCACCGGCGCCAATCTTGGCGTGGATGCGGTCAACTTGCCGACCTTGCTTTTGGCCTGCCCGAATCTGCCTTTGGCGGAACAAATTCTGGCCGGGCAGGGCGCTCTGATTCCGTTGGATGCCCTGGGGTTGGATAATCTTTTGCTCGATCCGGTTGGCGGGGTCATTCAGAACCTGACCGGCAGTGTGCTCGGGCCGATCACCAACGTCACACAGCAGCTCGGTTTGCCGGTGGATTTATCCAACGGGTTGCAGCTGATTGGGACCGGACCTGTCACCGATGCCGTTCCGCTGGACGAGGTAGAGTTTGGTCTGGAGTATCCTGAGAACCTCAAGGTCTACGGGATGAGTTTCAACACCACAGCGGGTGACTTGTCCTTCCAGGGTGAGATTGCCTATCGGCCCAATATGCCAGTGCAGGTGGATCTGGAAGATCTGACATTTGCTGCACTGGGCCCGACGCTGACGAGTTGTCACCGTGCCGTGCACCCGGATTATGCCGGTGCGACATGTGCAGACCCGACCGGGCTGTTGTCTCAGTCTGGTCCGAATACGTTCAATCTAATTCCCGCGACGGGCTCCACAACGGGCAACGGGGGCGATGCGCCTTCGGTACAACGGTCTTTCCCGTCGTATATCACCAGTTATCGTGGTGTCACGGTCGGGGAGAATGATCCTGGGGGCTACATCCGCGGTTGGGAACACGTGAAGTCCCTGCAGTACAACCTGGGCGCGACCTATATTCTGGGGAAAACGGCCAACCCGATCGGTGCGGATCAGGTTATTTTGTTCTTTGAAGTCGGGGCCAATCAGATTCTCAACCCGCCCGAGCGCTGGTTGTATCAGATTGATGCACCTGGCACGCATCGCCATGCCAGTGCCGGCGTGGTGGATACCGACACGGTGGACCCGGCAGATACCAGTTTGTCACCGCAACAGATCCGTCAGGATCATCCGGGCTGTTTGACCGGCATTTGCGTGGCGGGCACCGATGGTCTGCGTTTTAATCCCCAGCAGGAAACCAACAAGTACGCATCCGACTTCTCCTGGGGTTACCGCATCATCAGTTTGCTGCGTTACGAATCGATTGCCCCGGGTATCAGTCTGCAGCCGTTCATTATCCTGGCGCACGATGTTGAGGGGATTTCACCCGGTCCGGGTGAGAATTTTGTCGAGGGGCGCAAGAACTTCTCGATCAACTTCGAGATTCGCTACAAGAATAATTGGGCCTTTTTCCCCGGTTACACGTGGTGGACAGGGGGTGGTTCGCAGAACCTGATGCGCGACAGGGACCAGGCGCAGTTCTACGTGCGCTACCAGTTCTAAACAGGCGAACACGCATCCAAGGCCCGCACGAGCGGGCCTTTTCATTTTTGGCTGAGATGTTGCGGCCCGTGGCTTGCACCGCGCGGGTATGGGTATTTCACGACAATGGCTTGCAACAGTGGCGCTTGTTTGCGGCCTGTGTGCATGCGGCGGCAGCGGTAATAGCGCGGACGCCATCGCGGATATTGCTCAGGACAGAGGCTGGAGCGCGCTTTCAGTCAAAATCCTGAATGTCGGATATCTGGCGAATGCGGGAATCTTTGACGGTGCCTGTGTGATCGGTATTTATCCGCCTGGTGCGGCGGAGTTGGCGGGCACTATCTGGCCGGACCAAGCACCTGTTTTTCAGCATATTGGCGACGCAGTGGCGCAATGCCTGTCAGGCCGGGCGCCTACATTGCTCAGCCTGCCAAGCCACTATGGCATCTTTCTCGATGAGCTGGTTCGGATTGATTACGATGCAGACGTAGACGACTGCGGTCAGCAGTTTGTCGGTGGTTGCTACCAGGAATGGGCAAATCTCGCTGTCGTTTTGCCCGATCGCCTGCTTGGGCTGGTGGGGCTGACAGTCAGCTACGACGAACTGGAATCCGTCGTGGTCGGGCACGAAATCTGGCACATGGTTGCCGGCGACTTTCACAGCTGACTGGTCGGGCGGCACCAGAAACTGGTGCCGGCAGAGGGACTCGAACCCCCAACCTACTGTTTACAAAACAGTTGCACTACCAATTGTGCTATGCCGGCGTATGTTCAATCAGGCCCGCTGTTCTCGCGGGGCGGCATTATAACGGATCAAGGCCGTGTGTCTCTTGCTGGTGCAGGATGAGACCTCGAAAAACCAGATCATCATCGCGTTTCAATGGGATGTCGAGGTAGGGTGCCAACCAAGCGGCGCCTCCACCAGTCAACCACGCATATTCACAGCCCAATTGAATCTGCGCGAGTTTGAAGGAGCGTTCGATCAAACCACAGGCTGTATGCAAAGCTCCGAGTTGCAAGGCCTGCTCGGTGTTGGTGGCCCAACCGAGTTGCGAGGGCATTTGATCGGCAGCTCTGGGCAGGGCGGTTTGCTGGCTGAGTGCCTGGCTGAGCGGCACGGGGCCCGGTGCAATCAGGCCGCCTTGGTGGATGCCTTGATCGTCGCATAAGTCCACCGTGGTTGCCGTGCCCACATCAATAACGCAGCATGCGCTGCCCGCGACCGAGTAAGCCGCGGCCAGTGCGAGAAAGCGGTCGACGCCGAGGCGTTCGGGTTGGCTGTAGCTGTTGCTCAGGCCCAGGCCGTGAGCCGGTGAAGCAGGCCACTCGGATTCAATATCAGCATGGTCAAGTGCGCGTTCGAGTGCATCGCGCAATTGAGGTCGGGCCACGCAGGATACGCTGGCTTTGTGGCTATTGGAGAGCGCACTCAGGTGAACTGCAAAGGCGCTGCCAAGTTGGCCGTCCTGATGGGGAACGGTCTCCACTGGGCTCAGGGTCTGGCCGTCCCATTGGCGCCACTTCAAGCGCGAATTACCAAGATCAATCAGCAACATGCGAAGCTCTCAGGCTGACATCACCGACGCTGAAAAGCTGCTCGCCGCGATCGGTGAGCAATCTGAGTCGGCCCCATTCATCAATGCCCAGCGTCTGACCCGGAATGATGCCCTGGGCGCTTTCGATTTGTACTGCAGCATCGCGGTAAACGTCGTGCGCGGAAAATTGACTCAGGCGCATGCTGATGCGTTGGTTGTCGAGTTCTCGGCACTCGTGCAGCAACGTATCGGCAACGGCCACCGCCAAAGCATTGCGACTGATGGCATGGCCCTGCAGTGCCAAGCTGGTCCAATGCTGGTCTATGGCCTGCTCGTCGCGCATGGCGACATTCAAGCCCAGCCCGATGATCAAGGTGCCTGTACCGTGCAGCTCGCCGCGTTGTTCGATCAGCAGGCCGCCACATTTCTTGCCGCTCAGATACAGGTCGTTGGGCCACTTCAACTGCATGGGGATGTTGAATCGCGCCAGCCGCTCGCAGATCGCTACACCGAGCACCAGACCCAGGGCCGGCAATTTTTCAGGCCATTGATTGAAATCAACACGCAGCGACAAATACAGGTTCTGCCCAAAGGGCGAGTGCCAATGGCGGCCCCGTCGGCCACGGCCTGCGCTCTGATGTTCGGTCAGGCACAGCATGTGATTGTCGCCGTGCTCGGCCAGCCAGCGGTTGCTGGAGTCCACACTCGTCAGAATACGGACGTCGCACGCCCCATGGCCGGCGGCTCTCAGGCCTGCAAGTATGTTTGCCCCGTCGAGCAGTTCAATGGCGGGGCCCAGTTGGTAGCCACGCCCGCTTTGCGAGGCCACCTCGAGCTGCCACTCGGACAGGCGCCGAACGCGTTTGGAGACGGCTTCGCGGCTGATGCCCAGGGTCTGTGCCAGATCGGCGCCAGAGACCCACTCGCCATCGGCCAGTTGGTGCAGCAGGATCAGTTGCGGATCATCTGGCGTCATGAGCGGGGTTTGATCAGCATGACCTTTTCAAAGCGGTTTTCGTTGCCGCGCAGCAGGCGCTGCAGGTTTTCGCGGTGGGTCCAGCTCAGCAGCAGCAGCATGCCCAGCGCAAATGCGCCCGGCAATGACCATAGGCCTGCTGCAGAAAAACAGGCTACCTTGAGGGTTATCAGTACCGTCGCCGTGAGCACGCTGAGACTGACGTAGCCGCTCAGCACCAGCACGATGACAAAACCGCCCAGTCCCCATAGCAGGGCGATCGGGAGCAAGGCTGCGCACGCACCCAGGCCGCAGGCCACGCCTTTGCCGCCTTTGAATCCGGCCCACGGTGAGTAGATATGGCCGAGCACGGCAAGGCTGCCGCAGGCCCAGGGCAGCCAGATCGGCGCCTGCTCGACCAGTTGCGGCAAGCCGGCCGCGGCCAGCCAGGCCTTGCCGGCGTCTATGAGCAGCACGATCAGCCCCATCTTGATGCCGCCGCTGCGCAGGGCGTTGGTGGCGCCCAGATTGCCGCTACCGCTGCGGCGTAGGTCGAGGCCGCGCAGGTGGCCGACAATCTGCCCGCCGAGCAGGCTGCCGAGCAGGGCGGCGAGCAGCAGTGCGAGCACGCTCATCCGATATCCACGTGATAGTTGAGCGCCGTATCGTCGGGCGAGAAGTGGCCGCGATACAGCGCATCGATGCGCTCGGCGTAGCGTTGCAGAATGTGCCGCCGACGTGGTTTGTGGGTTGGGGTGAGCATGTGGTTGTCGGTGGTCCACGGCTCGTCGAGCAGCGCCACCCGATGAATCTGGGCAAAACGCGGGTGGTTGTCGAGATCCTGCTTGAGCCGGGCGAGCAGGGCGGGCAGAAGATCCGGATCATTCTGGTGCATGCCCTGGGTCTGACAGAACTCGTCCAGGGCCACCTGATTGGGCACGATCAGGGCGGTCAGGAACGGTCGCGCTTCGCCGATCACAATCACCTGCTCGACCAGTTCGTCGAGCATCAGTTCCTGCTCCAGCAGGGCCGGTGCGGCTTTCTCGCCATTCGACATGACGATCAGCTCCTTGATACGCCCGACCACATAAAGGCGGTCGCTGTGCAAGCGGCTGATTTTGTCGCCGGTACTCAGCCAGCCGTCGGCGCTGAGCACGGCGGCCGTGGCTTCGTCATCGTGCCAGTAGCCAAGCATCACGTTGGGGCCGCGCACCTGCAGTTCGCCGTTGCTGCCGCGCCGCGTTTCCACCCCGGGCAGCGGTAGGCCCACGCTTTCCGGATCGTTGTCGTCGGGATGGTTGGTGCTGACCACCGGTGAAGCTTCGGTCAGACCGTAGCCCTGAACGATAGGCAGGCCGAGTCCGATAAAGGTTTTGGCGATCTCCGGCGACAGCGGTGCGCCGCCGGATACGGCCAGGCGCACGCGGCCACCCAGGGCATCGAGCACGCTTTTTCCGAATTGACGGGCCAGCATTTGCCCCAGGTGATCCAGCGGCGGGCGCGGGCCGCGCTTCTGTTCGTACAGAAAGTGGCGCCAGCCCGCATCGCGGGCCAGATCGAACATCACGCGCAGCAACCATGGGCGTTTTTTCACGCGACGCTGGATCATGGTGTAGAAGCGTTCGAACACGCGTGGCACCGAGACCAGCACGGTCGGGCGCACTTCGCGCAGATCGTCGGTCAGATGCTTGATATCGCGGTTGAAGGCGACCTCGGCGCCGGCCAGGATCGCATGGTAGTAGCCGGCTGTGCGCTCAAACATATGCGCCAGCGGCAGAAAAGACAGCGCGATATCGCCGGCCACCATGGGAATCACCTGGTGACAGGCTTTGACATTGCTGAGTATGTTGCGATGGCTGAGCATCACGCCTTTGGGCTGGCCTGAGGTCCCCGAGGTGTAGCAGATCACGGCCAGATCGTCGGCCTGGATCGGGTGGCGGCTGCGCGGTGCTGCGCCGGTCTGGTCCAGCCAGTTGGACAGCGCGATGACGCGCTCATCGTCGTTGTATCCGGAGGCCGGTTTGAGCGCGACCACGCGCCTGATCTGAGGCAGCGCATGATTGGCGCTGATGGCCTGCCACCACTGCGGATCTTCGACCACCAGCAGGCTTGCCCCGGCATGCTCCAGCGTGGAGCCGGCGCTGCCGGCGGTGTCTTCACTGAACAGCGCCACCACCACCAGCCCCAAGCTTTGCGCGGCGATGTCGGCGGCGATCCAATCCGGCCGGTTGCTGGCCATGATGGCGATGCGCTCGCCGGGTTCCAGCTGCTCGTTGGCGAGCGAAGCCGACCAGGCATTCACCCGACTGGCCAGATCATTCCAGGTGTAGCTGTGCCAACGATTCAAACCCGGCAGATATTGCCGATACGCGGGTTGACCTGGTGAGGCCGCCACCCGGGCCTGGAACAGATCAACCAGGGTATGAATCTTGGAGATGTCGAGCTGCTTGGGTTTGTCGCTCATAGTCTGGGCCTGCCGGAATGGCGAATTGTAACAACTGTCCACGCACCGGTTCTGCTAATGTTGCTGACGGGATAAAGGTGCAGGAGCGAGGATTGGGCGACGACGCGCGCGAGACCGAATTGCTGGCGCAAATTCAGGCGCTGCGTGATCAGTTGGCGGCCGAAAAGCTGGCGGCTGAAAGTCAGCGCCAGGAGATGGAGCAGTTCGCTTTCGTAGCCTCGCATGATCTCAAGGAACCGCTGCGCATCGTGGCCAATTACCTGGGGTTGCTGCGTCGCCGGTATGGCGCGCAACTCGACGATGCGGCGCATGATTACCTCAGTACGGCGCTGGATGCGACTGTGCGGATGCGTCAGTTGATCGACAACCTGCTGGAATTTTCACGCGCGCAGGCGCTGGATGCCGAAGTCCAGAGTTTGCGTCCGGCTGTGGATCGGGCGCTGCAGAATCTGGCCCAACTCATCGCCGACAACGATGCCGAAATCGAGGTCGGGCCGCTGCCGCAGGCGCAGATTGACGCGATGCAAATGGCCCGGGTATTCCAGAACCTTATCGCCAATGCACTGAAATACCGCTCGGATCAGCGGCCCCTGGTGAAAATCAGCGCCCAGCGTGAAGCTGGCCTGTGGCGTATCCGTGTCGAGGACAACGGTATGGGGATTGCGCCGGAACATCAGCAGCGCATCTTCCAGATGTTCAGTCGTTTACATGCGCGTGATGAGATTGAGGGCACCGGTATTGGTCTCGCCACCTGCCAGCGCATTATCGAACGGCATGGCGGGACCATCGATGTGCAGTCCAGTGCCGGGCAGGGCGCCTGTTTCAGCTTCACCCTGCCGGCCGGGCAGGGCGACACCGCGACGTGAGCGGCGTGCTGGTCAATGTGGACAGCTCCGCGCTGGTCTGCGTGATCATTGCACTGGGTATGGGGGTGGCCTTTTTGGTCGCCGATGCGCGCTCGTTGACCACGCGCATGCTGTCGGCGTTTCTGCTCAGCATCGGCGCAGCGATCTTTCTGAATGTGACGTTCGTGCGTCCTTACGCGCCGCAAGACTTGCCCTGGATGTCTTATCTGGCGCCCTGCGCCAGCGCCTTGAGCATGATTTTTGGTGCGGAATGGATATTGCGCATTCGACGCACCGTGCCGGCCGGTGCCTTGCGTACCCGCTTTGGTGACTTGCAATTCCGTATGGCCCAGGTTTTTGCCGTGATCTATGCCCTGTTGGGTATGTGGTTTAACGATTTGCGTGCGGAGTATTTTCTGGGTGCTCTGGGCCGGCCGGGATGGGTTGCCCAACCCGAGTTCTGGCTGTTTGCCACACCCTTTGTGCTGGCCGTGCTGTGCGTGATTGACGGCACACTGATCACCCTCAATCGCAAGCCCGATCATGCTGAGGTGGTGCGGCTGGGCGGCATCGCCATGGCTGCTCCCCTGATCGCGGCCGGCTTGTTGCTGCCGCCGCCGCTGGCGTCGTTCAGTTCGGCGCTGGGTTTGATGGTGTTTCTGATCGCGGCGGTGCAGTACCACGTGCTGCAGGGTCAGCGTGGCCAGTTTCTGCGTCGCTTCCTGTCGCCATCGGTGGCCGAACTGGTGCGTCGTGACGGGCTGGTCCGGGCCATGCAGCAGCAGAAGCTGCCGGTGGCCGCGGTGGCCTGCGATCTGCGTGGTTACACCGATTTCGCGTCCAATCGGGATTCCGCCGAAGTGATCGCCGTGCTGCAGGATTTCTATGATCAGGTCGGTATCGAAGCGGCGGCCCACGGCGCTACCATCAAGGATTACGCAGGCGATGGCGTGTTGTTGCTGCTCGGCGCCCCGCTGCCGGTGGATGGGCATGCGCGTCAGGCGTTGCATATGGCGGCGTGTATCCGTCGGCGTTGTGAACAGCTTTTTGCACAGCGCGGGATTGCCCTGGGGCTGGGCGTCGGCGTGGCCAGCGGGCAGGTCAGCGTCGGGGTGATCGGACAGCAGCGACTGGAATACGTGGCGGTAGGTCGCGCGGTCAATCTAGCGGCACGGCTGTGCCAGAATGCCGCGCCGGGCGAGATTCTGTGTGATGACGACACACTGGCCCAGGTTGAGGACCAGGGGCGTTTTGTCAGCGGCGAGCTGATGCGCCTGAAAGGTTTTGTAGAGCCGGTCCAGACCTGGCTTTTGCCCGCCTTGTGAACCCGTATTGAGCCCAGGCATGAGCGACATCAAGATTTTTACCACCGGTGGCACCATCGACAAGGTGTACTACGACGCCAAAAGTGATTTTCAGATCGGCGATCCGCAGATCGAACCGATACTGCAGGAAGCCGGTGTGACCTTGAGTTTTGAGGTCCAGTCCCTGCTGCGCAAAGACAGTCTGGAAATGACCGACGAGGACCGTGCACGAGTTCGTGAGGCAGTCCAGCAGGATAGCCATCAGCGCATACTGATTACCCACGGCACCGACACCATGATCGATACCGCTCTGGCTCTGGGCGATTGCGCGGATAAAACCGTGGTGCTGACCGGCGCCATGCAGCCGGCGCGTTTTCGCATCACCGATGCGGTTTTCAATGTCGGATTTGCGCTGGGCGTGGCGATGAGCCACCCGGCCGGCGTTTATGTGGCCATGAACGGCCAGGTTTTTGACCCGCGCAAAAGCGTCAAAAATCGGGCCGAGGGCCGTTTCGAAGCAAGCCAGTGAGCACGTTTTTGCTGGTCTTGCTGCTGATCGGCCTGTTCCTGGCCGGCACCTTCGTGACCGCTTACCGCCTGCTGCAGATACTGTCGCGGCGTGAGCGTGACATTGACCCGGCCAAACTGCGACGCTGGGATGATGACGACGAAGACAGCGATCGCTGGTAAGAAAAAACCCCAGCGGGCTGAACCGGCTGGGGTTTTTTTACGTCTTGGGGTTTACCAGATGCTGCCGGAATCGCCGGCGGTTTTGCCGAAGGTGTAGCCCACACCCACGCTCCACTCGTCGAGATCCAGTTCTTCGTAGCTTTCGTAGCGGGCCAACACGACCCAGTTACCGAAGTTGTAGCCCACGCCAGCGCCGTACAGGGTCTCTTCGTCGCTGTCGTATTCGCGGTACTTGTATTGCGCGTTGACTTCGAGATTGTCGAAGACCAGGGCACGGATGCCGCCGGTCAGACCGTAGCCGTCGGTGCGGCCATTGGACGGCAGGACCAGGGCCTTGGAGGTGGTTTGTCCGGCCATGGCGTCGCAAATGCCCAGCAAACCGAGCAAACCGCCCAGCGGGCTGTCGCACAGTGCGTTACCGCCACCGTCGCCGCCATCGCCGCCACCGGCGGAGGTGGCCACGTCGAGGTCAATCTGTTCCCAGGTTGCAGCAGCGTAGAGCTGCACGGTGCGCGCTTCGTTAAGGGCAAAGTTCATGCCCAGACCGCCTGAGAAGAATTCCAGGTCGGCATCGCCGGTGGAGTCGTCAAAGGTGCGGGTGGAGTAATCCACCGTTGCGAACAGGTATTCGGTCAAAGCAACGTTGAGGTCGATGCCGTATCCGTCACCGCTCAAATTGCCCAGCTCGGAGTCGATGTAACGGGCGTTGAGGCTGTTGAACAGAATCGCGTCATCGGCGGCCAGTGCGCTGCCGCTCGCCAGCAATGCAGCGGCGGCCACAGTGTGTTTGAACATGGTCAAATCCGTTTGTGGTTGGGAGGAGAAATGGTCCGCTGACTATGCGGCAGTCCTGTGACCTTGGCAATACTGCACTTGACGTACGTGGGGCTAAGTTGGTCAGGCCGGTTTTTGTGGCTGCGCTTCAAAGCCGAAGTGGGCGGTCAACGTGGTGTTGCCCAGATGCTTCACCGCAATAGGGTCTTTGCCCAAAAGCACCGTCAGACCTGCGTTTTCAGGCTTGTCCAGCACCTCAGGCAGGGCTTCGTCGGAGAGGCTGTGGCCGTCCTTGTCGCGCAACCAGCGGGTCAGCGCCATCAGGTCCTGATCGTGAACCAGTGCAGGGCCGCGCGCAGTTTGCGCGATGACATCGCCATCTGCGCTGATCCAGAAGCGCTCAATGACATCCAGCGGCTGCCCGGTATGGTCTTCCAACGCTAGTCTGTCCGCCTCGGGCTGGGCGATGCGCGCAATCCACGGTGTGGCTTCGAGAGCCACATGCACCCGTTGCGGACCATTCTGGAAGGCGTAGCCACCGTCATCGAGCGGGCCGTAATTGCGGTTGATGAACGCAATCAGGTTGGGGTTGGTCACAGATTCATTGCGCAGCAGCCACTGGCCGCGTCGGGTCAGGCTGAGCCAGCCGTAGACATCGGGTACGTTAGGCCATTGCTGCAGGGCGCGTTTGACGCGTTCGTCCATAACCGGAGGGCTGTGTGCTGGCCTTGTATTGTAGACCGTGAAGATACGCTGGGGGCTGCGCTGGATGGCCATTGCGGCACTTGTGCTGGTGGTCTTGCTGTGGCCGGACGGGCGCTGGCGGCCTGGCGCAGCCACCCCTGTCGGGCCAACGCCTGCACCGCTGAGAATTGTCTGTGTGGGTGGCGAGAAGTTCATGCGTTGCCCCAGCGATTGCGAGGTTGACGCGCGTGGCCAGGCCGCGTGCCGGTGCCAGGATTTCTATTATCAACGTGGCAATCAACCTCTGACGTTCAGCCATAGCCTGTGCCGTTGACTACACTAGGCGCTGTTCCCCGCTTTGTGCGCGCCATGTCTGAATATTTCGCAACCTGTCCACGTGGTGCTGAGCAGCTGCTCGCGGCTGAGCTGGCGCGCCTGGGTGTGGATGATCCGCAGCCCACCCGTGGTGGTGTGGCGTTCAGCAGTACGGCGGCGGATGTGGCTTACCGGGTGTGCCTGTATTCGGCGTTGCATCAGCGTTTGCTGCTGATACTCGGGCGTTTTCAGGCGCGCACCCCGGATGAGCTGTATGCCGGGGTGCAGCAGGTCGACTGGTCGGAGCACCTGGCGGTGGACGGTACCCTGCGCATTGATGCCAAGTTGCGTGACACCGAGCTGGGCAAGCCGCATTTCGCGGCCTTGCGGGCCAAGGATGCCATTGTTGATCAGTTTCGCGCGCGCTTTGATCAGCGCCCGTCGATTCGGATGCGCAGCCCGGATCTGCGCATTGATCTGTTCGTGCACCGTCAGTCGGTCCAGCTGGCCACTGACCTTACCGGCGTGTGGAAGGCCGAAACACCTTCCGGCGCCGTGGGCGATGGCATTGATGCGGCGCTGGTGCTGGGCGTGCTCAAGCAGTGGCCGGCCGACGTGGTGATCGCCGGAGCCGCCCATGTGGATGTCATCGCCCAGGCGGCAATGCGCGCCTCGGCGGCCGCGCCCGGCTTGCTCAAACATGATTTCGGTTTTGCTGGCTGGCTCGGCCATGTACCGGCGCGATGGCAGCGCCTGTGCGACGAGGCGCGTCAGGCCCAGCACGCCGCACCGGATGAGCAGCATCCGCGCATCCATGTCTACGAGCCCGATCTCAAGCGTTTGGGGCGGGCGCGTCGACACGCCAAAGCCCTCGGTCTTGAAGCCTGGGTGCAGTGGCATGATCAGGGCGCCTGGAAGATGAAGCCGCCAGCCGCCAGCGGTGTTTTGCTGGTCTGCCCGTCGCGTGATGACAGTGCCCAGCAGGCCGCGGTCGAGCATGCTGCGCGCAGCCGTTTTGAGGGTTGGCAGGTGGTACACCGCAGCGAGTCCGGCGAAACCCAGGGGCGGGCCTGGCGTGGCAAGGCGCAGCAGGTGCTGAAAGTCAGTCGCGGCAAACGCTATATGCAGGTTCAGCTGTTCGACCTGAGCACGCATACGCGACCCCTCGCGGCGTCGCCGGCGCCGCGCCAGCCCGTGGCGGAAACGCTTGCTGAGCCGACCGTCGAGCCGGCCCCCGATCTGATCAATCGCTTGGGCAAGAATCACAAGCATCTGCGTCGCTGGGCATTGCGCGAAGGGGTCGATTGCTATCGCCTCTACGATGCTGATTTGCCCGAATATGCGGCCGCAGTCGATCTGTATCACGGCGATGCGTTGTGGGCCGTCATCCAGGAATATGCGGCGCCGGCCAAGCTGCCTGACGCGGTTGCTGCCGAGCGTTTGCAGCAGGTCGTTGATGGTGTGCGGCGGGTGCTGGACCTGCCGCCGCAGCGTGTGGTGGTGAAGACGCGCCAACGCCAGCGTGGTCAGGCGCAATATGAAAAGCTGGGGCGCGATGGTGATTTCCACGTGGTCCAGGAAGGCGGGTTGAAGTTGCTGGTCAACTTCACCGATTACCTCGACACCGGCCTGTTTCTTGATCATCGCAGCGTGCGTGCGGAGCTCGGACGCCAAGCCCCGGACCGGCACGTGCTGAACCTGTTCGCCTACACCGGTGTTGCCACGCTGCACATGGTTGCAGGTGGGGCCAAGTCGAGCACCACGGTGGACATGTCGCGCACCTATCTGTCGTGGGCCAAGCGCAATCTGCTGCTCAACGGCCTGCACGGCAATCAGCACCAGTTCGTGCAGGCCGATTGTCTGCACTGGCTGGCCGAACAGGCCAAGGACCCGGCGAGCAAACGCTATGGTTTGATCTTCATGGATCCGCCGACCTTTTCGCGCTCCAAGCGCATGCAGGATACGCTCGATATCCAGCGCGATCATGTGAGCCTGATCCGCCAGGCGGTGACCTTGTTGCGGCCTGGAGGCGAGCTGTTCTTCTCCAACAATTTCCGCCGTTTCAAGCTGGACGAGGCGGCGCTGAGCGATCTGGTCATCCGTGACATCACGGCGGCCACCTTGCCCGAGGACTTCAAACGGCGACCGCGCATCCACTACTGCTATCGCATACAGCGCGCCTGAGTGCGCTGCGGTCTCCCCATCTGCAACCGCCGCGCAGGGAACGTTTCAGCGGATTGCTGCGTGTAGTCAGCACGCGCCATGACCGGCGCATCACGACAAGACTTTGGGGAAAACCGTGACGAAAACAATGCCGTGGGGAGCAGCCCTGCTGGCCGGCGCTCTGGTGTGGGCAGGGGCAGCATCCGCAGACGACAACAAAATGACGCCGCAATTGCTTGAGCGCGCCAGCACTGGTGCGGTCAGCGTGGTGGTGGAAATGCGTGATCAGGCCGATCTGTCCGGCGCCGCCGCAATCCGCGATAAGGCGGCCAAGGGGGCGTTCGTGGTCTCGCGCCTGAAGACGCATGCGCAGAGCACGCAGGCGCCGGTTCGCAGTGTGCTCGAGGCCGCGGGTGTGTCATACCAGTCGTACTGGCTGGCCAATGTGGTGCATTTGGACGCGGCTGCGCCTGTGCTGCGTCAGCTCGCCGCATTGCCGGGTGTGGCTGCCATCCATGCCGTGGCCAAGCCGGATTTCAGTCAGGCGCCGGCGCCGATGACGCCCAAGGACGAAGACGAGCTTGAGATGAGCATCGAACCAGGGATTCAACTGGTTGGCGCTCCGGCGGTCTGGGATCTGGGTATTCGTGGCCAGGGCGTGGTGGTGGGTGATCACGACATCGGCGTGGAATGGGAGCACCCGGCGCTGATCCGGCAGTACCGTGGTTGGGATGGTCTGAATGCCGACCACAGCTACAACTGGCACAACGCGTTCGGTGCGCTGGATCCGTTCTGCAGTGATCCGGCGGTGCCCTGCGATTCGCATGGCCATGGCACCCACACCACCGGCACCATGGTTGGGGATGATGGAGCCGGCATGCGCATCGGCATGGCGCCCGAAGCGCAATGGATGGCCTGTCGTTCGCTGCTTGATCCGGTGGTCGGGGTGGGCACGTTGCCGACCTATCTGGATTGCATGCAGTGGTTTGTAGCGCCGTACCCGGCAGGTGAGCCGGACATGGCCGACCCGAGCCAAGCGCCTGATGTGATCAACAATTCCTGGGGCTGTGTCGAGGCCTGCCCGCCTGACATTCTCAAGGCTGCCAATGAAGCCACCGAGGCGGCCGGCATCGTGCAGGTTGTTTCCGCCGGTAACGATGGCCAGGGCGAAGACCTGAGCTGCTACACCTTGTTGTTCCCGCTGGCCATCTACGAGAGCAGCTTCACCGTCGGGGCGAGCGATTTCGAAGACCAGATGGCGAGCTTTTCCAGTCGCGGTCCGGTGCTGTCGGATCTGTCCATGCGCACCAAGCCGGATGTGACGGCGCCCGGGGTTGGGGTGCTGTCATCCACCATCGATGGAGAATATGCCGCGTATTCCGGAACCAGCATGGCCGGGCCGCATGTTGCAGGCCTGGTGGCATTGCTGATTTCGGCCGAGCCGTCGCTGCGCGGCCAGGTTGCGCTGATCCGTCAGATCATCGAAAGCACTGCTATTCCGCTGCAGACCGAAGAAAACTGTGGCGGCACGGCCGAGGGCGAAAAGAGCAATGTCTTCGGCAGCGGTCGTATTGATGCGCTGGCCGCGGTGCTGGCGGCGCCGGGCATGCTGGATGAGGCCTCGGGCGACGGCAACAGCGATGAGCCGCCGCAGTCCGGTGGTGCGCGTGGTGATGCTGGCGTGCGCGGTGGTGGCGCTTTGGGCCTGTGGCTGTTCAGCCTGGCTGGTTTTGTACTGCTGGGACGCCGTCGTCGCGCTTGAGAAATGCAGTGCTCAGCTTGAGGCTGTCCAGAAACCCGTCAACCAACTGTTCGGCCTGGGCTTCCAGGTCGAACAGGTCGGGAGCGAACAGCCAGTTGGTGAGCAGGCCGCGTATCCACGCATGCACGGCCAGTGATGCGGTGCGAGTGTCGAGCTGACTCGGCAATTGCCCGCGCCGTATCGCGTTTTCCAAAGTTCTCTGGGTGCGCGCAACGCCATCCCGGTAGTACTGATTGTGCAGCTCGATGATCGGGCCCATGCACTCGATCTGTTCGCAACGCAGGAACAGCACGTCGAGCACGCGCTGTTGATGCGGATCGCTCACGGTGTGCTGCAACACCGTCACTAGCAGATTGCGCAGCTGGCCTAGCGGATCCGGTTCATCCGGATTGGCCGACTCATCCGCCAGCGCCTGAATCGGCGTGTGGATGCGTTCGTGCATCTGATTGAACAAATCCACCTTGTTGCGGAAATGGCCATAGATGGCCCCGCGTGTCACGCCGGCGGCCGCCGCGATGTCGTTCAAGGAGGTGTGCGACACCCCTTGCTTGCGAAACACCTGTTCGGCGGTATCAAGAATCAGATTGCGGGTTTCCAGCGCTTCGGCTTTGGTTTTTCGGGCCATTTTTGGTGTTTTGTCATGCGGCCGGGGCCGACCGGGAGAACCGTGCCGGGCGCCACATGGTTGCGTGTCTTCGGGGGCAGGTCAATTTGCTTGTATACATTCATGAATGTATATAAAGTAACACGTCCGATCCCCCCGATGCTTGCCCATGTCCTGTTCTCCGATTGCGCGTGGCCGCGTTCGGTCGCATATCCATCCTGCGGCACTGCTGCTGCTGGCAGTCGCCGGCGTGACCGCTTGCAGCGATTCGTCAGCGCCGCCGAGTGATGAGTCGGCGGAGTTGCAGGTGGGGGTGTTCACCCTGCGCAACCAGGCGGTTGAGGTCACCACCGATCTGCCGGGGCGCACCACGCCTTACCGGGTGGCTCAGGTGCGCCCGCAGGTTGGCGGCGTTATCCAGCAGCGGCGCTTTGAAGAGGGTGCGCGGGTTGAGGCCGGTGAGCTGCTGTATCAACTGGACGACAAGGTGTATCGCGCTCAGGTCGAGCAGGCCAAGGCGGAGCTGGACAAGGCGCAGGCCACGGTACAGTCGGTTGAAGCCAATACCCGGCGCATTCGCGAGGTGGTTGGCAGCGGCGCCGTCAGTCAGCAGGAATTTGACGACGCACGCGCGCGGCTGGCCGAAGCCAAGGCCGACGTGGAGCTGGCCAGGGCGCGTCTGGAAACGGCGCGCATAGATCTGGAATACACCCGCATTGCGGCCTCCATCGATGGCCGGATTGGGCGTTCCTTCGTCACCGAAGGTGCGCTGGTCACCGCCAATCAATCGGCCGAGCTGGCTCAGATTACCCAGCTGGACCCGATTTATGTCGACATTCCGCGCTCTTCGGCCGAGGTGCTGGCGTTGCGTCAGGCGCTGGCCGAAGGGCGTTTGCAGCAGGCCGAATCCGGGCGAACCCAGGTGCGACTGATGCTGGAGGATGGTTCGGAATACAGCCACAGCGGTGAGCTGCAGTTCTCTGATGTCACGGTGGATCGCGACACCGGCAGCGTGACCCTGCGTGCGATTTTCCCCAATCCGGATCATCAGTTGCTGCCGGGCATGTACGTGCAGGCTCGTGTCACCGAAGGGGTGCAAACCCAGGCTTTGCTGGTGCCGCAACAGGGCGTAACCCGTGATCGGCAGGGCCAGGCGACGGCCTTGCGGGTCAACGCCGACGGCTCGGTGGAAAAGCGGGTGCTGCAGGCCGACAAAGCCATCGGCCAGTTCTGGCTGATCAGCGAGGGTCTGTCCGCCGGCGATCAGGTCATCGTCAATCAGCTGCAGCGCGTCAGCCCCGGCGATCAAGTCACTACCGAGGATGCCGGCATTCAGCCGTATGCCGCTGCCGGCGAGCAGGGCGCACGCCTGAGCGCGGCCACCGAGGCAAGCAATGGTTAATTTTTTCATCGATAGGCCCATCTTTGCCTGGGTTATCGCCATTGTGATCATGCTCGCTGGGGCCCTGGCCTTGCGCTCGTTGCCGGTCGAGCGTTTTCCCACGGTGGCGCCGCCATCGGTGGAGGTCCGGGCCCAGTACCCCGGGGCGTCAGCGCAGACCCTGACCAATTCGGTGACCCAGGTCATCGAGCAGCAAATGACCGGTGTCGACGGGCTGCTGTACATGGGCTCAAGCAGTGATTCCACCGGCAATGCCCGCATCACGCTGACCTTTGAGCCAGGCACCGACCCCGACATCGCGCAGGTCCAGGTCCAGAACAAGCTGCAGCTGGCCGAGCCACGTCTGCCGCAGGCCGTGCAGGACCAGGGTGTGCAGGTGGTCAAGGCCAACTCCAACTTCCTCATGGTGTTGGCGCTGATTTCAACCGACGGTCGCCTCGACCGCACCGACCTAGCTGATTTCATCGCCACCGATCTGCAGGACCCGATCGGACGTGTGACCGGCGTTGGCACCACCCAGCTGTTCGGTGCTCAGTACGCCATGCGCATCTGGCTTAATCCCACCCGGCTGACCCAGTACGAGCTCACCGTGGGCGATGTGATCTCGGCCATTGAAGTGCAGAACGCTCAGGTCACGGTCGGCCAGCTGGGTGGTCTGCCGGCGATTCAAGGGCAGCAGCTCAATGCCACCATCACGGCGCAAACCCGCCTGGAATCCGCAGACCAGTTCCGCCGCATTCTGATCAAGACCGACAGCGATGGCGCGCGTGTAACTCTCGGCGACATTGCCCGGGTGGAGCTGGGTGCCGAGGACTACAGCATCGAGTCCTACTATGCCGGCCAGCCTTCGTCCGGCATGGGGATCAATCTGGCGCCGGGGGCCAATGCACTGGACACCGCCCTGCGTGTGCGCGAGCGCATCGCCGAGCTGGAAGCCTACTTCCCCGAAGGGGTTGAGGTGCGTTTTCCCTACGACACCACGCCGTTTGTCAGCACCGCCATCCATGAGGTCTACAAGACTCTGTTCGAGGCTGTGCTGCTGGTCTTTTTGGTCATGTTGCTGTTCCTGCAGAACCTGCGCGCAACCCTGATTCCGACGCTGGCCGTGCCGGTGGTGTTGCTCGGCACCTTCGGCGTCATGGCGGTGGCCGGGTTTTCGATCAACATGCTGACCATGTTTGGCATGGTGCTGGCCATTGGTCTGCTGGTCGATGACGCCATTGTGGTGGTTGAGAATGTTGAGCGCGTCATGCATGAGGAAGGCCTGCCGCCGCTGGAGGCGACCCGCCGTTCCATGGGCCAGATCACCGGCGCCCTGATTGGTATTGGCGTGGTCCTTTCGGCCGTGTTCGTGCCAATGGCCTTCTTTCCAGGTTCCACCGGCGCGATCTATCGTCAGTTCTCCCTCACCATTGTCACCGCCATGTCCTTGTCGGTGCTGGTGGCGCTGGTGTTCACGCCGGCCCTTTGCGCAACCTTGCTGAAGCCGCCGCAGGAGGAAGATCACGGCCCGTTGAAACGCTGGTTGGGTTGGTTCAATCGTGGCATGGACAAAGGCACGCGTGGCTATCAGGCGTCGGTCAGCCATATCGCAAAGCGCACCGGCCGCTACACCCTGATTTATGTCGCGATTATCGCGGTACTGGGGGTTCTGTTCATGCGCTTGCCGACGGCGTTCCTGCCCGAGGAAGACCAGGGGCTGCTGCTGACCCAGGTGGTTTTGCCACAGGGTGCAACACAGGAACGCACGCTGAAAACCGTCGGAGAGGTGGGTGATTACTACGCCGCGCTGGACAGTGTCGAGGGCGCCTTCACCATCGCCGGGTTCGGCTTTGCCGGGCGTGGCCAGAATGTCGGCCTGGCCTTCGTCAATCTGAAGCCCTGGGAAGAGCGAGATCCGCAGACGGAAAGCGCCATGGCCATTCTGGATAGCACCAATGAGCCATTTTCCAAGATCAAGGACGGCATGGCCTTCGCGTTCAACCTGCCGCTGGTGCGAGGCCTGGGCAACGCCACCGGTTTTGATTTGCAGCTTCAGGACCGCGGTGGCATTGGGCATGAAGCGCTCAGTGAGGCGCGCGACACCCTGATCAAAAAGGCCAATGACAGTCCCATATTGTCCAAAGTGCGGGCCAACGGTCAGGAAGACACACCGCAATACCGCATCGATATCGACTACCAAAAAGCACGCGCGCTGAGCATCCCGCTGGCCGAGATCGGACAGATGCTGTCGGTGGCCTGGGGATCACGCTACGTCAATGATTTTCTCGACAATGGCCGCGTCAAACGCGTGTATTTGCAGGGTGATGCCCCGTACCGCATGTTGCCCGAGGATTTCAGTCACTGGTATCTGCGCAACAGCCATGGCGACATGGTGCCGTTCAGCAGCATTGCCAGCGGGCACTGGGATTACGGCTCGCCGCGACTGGAGCGCTACAACGGGGTGCCGGCGATGCAGATCCTGGGAGAGCCGGCTGAGGGCTACAGCTCCGGTCAGGCCATGCAGGAGATGGAAGCACTGGTGGCTTCGCTGGGGCCGGGCATCGGTTTCGAGTGGACCGGGGTGTCGTTGCAGCAGCAGCAATCAGGTTCCATGGCGCCGTACCTGTACATGATCTCGATCATCGTGGTGTTTCTGTCGCTGGCCGCCCTGTATGAAAGCTGGAGCATCCCGTTCGCGGTGATTCTGGTGGTGCCGCTGGGTGTGTTGGGCGCGGTGCTGGCGGCATTGAGTCGCGATCTGACCAACGACGTGTTTTTCCAGGTCGGAATTCTGACCACGATCGGTCTGGCGGCCAAGAACGCCATTCTGATTGTTGAATTCGCCCGCGATTTGCAGGAGCAGGGCAGAGATATGTTGTCAGCAGTGTTGGAGGCGGCACGCATACGCTTGCGCCCCATCCTGATGACCTCGATGGCGTTCACCTTGGGGGTAACCCCGCTCGCGCTGAGCTCCGGCGCGGGTGCCGCGGCCCGTGTGGCGATAGGCTCCGCGGTGTTTGGCGGGATGTTGGCCGCAACCTTTCTGGCCATTTTCTTCATCCCGCTGTTCTACCTCCTGGTGACCCGCTGGGCTGGCCGTCGAAACCCCACGACCCAGCCCGTTACCGCCGGCAGTTGACCCCACTGTCGCGGTAAACTGAGCGTGGGCCACCGTCCAAGGTGGCCCACGTTTTTTCAACGGCTTCGTTCATGCGCCCACTTCCCCCTGGTTTTGCCCGTCATCGCTGGACCGGCTTCACGCTGCTGGCGGTCACCTTTGTGCTTGGCTTTTTCCATCGCATCGCACCGGGTGTGGTGGCGCCCGACCTGATGGCCAGCTTCAGTATTTCAGCCGCTGCGCTGGGCACTCTGGCGGCGGTGTATTACTACATCTACACCTTGCTGCAGATTCCTGCCGGCATCCTGTCGGATACCCTGGGGCCGCGTTACACCGTGGGCCTGGCCGGGCTGATTGCGGCCATGGGGACCGTGATGTTCGGGCTGGCCGAGGATTTCACCACCGCCTCGATCGGGCGCATGCTGGTGGGCTTGGGGGTCTCCTTCACCTTTGTTGGTCTGATGAAGTTCAACACCCTGTGGTTTCCCGAGAATCGCTACGGGGTGGTGTCCGGACTGACGCTGCTGATCGGCAATGCCGGAGCGGTGCTGGCCGCAACGCCGCTGGCCCTGGTGCTGAATGTCGCAACCTGGCGCGAGGTGTTCGTTGGGGTGGGTGTGGTCGGTGCACTGCTGGCGGCCTCGACCTTGCTGCTGCTGCGCAACCACCCGCGCGATGCCGGCTATCCCGACATCCAGACGCTGCAGGGTTTGCCCCCGCATCCGCCGGCACACCGGCACTGGAGTCGCGAGCTGTACGGGGCGCTGAGCAATCGCCACGTGTGGCCGGTGTTCCTGGTCATGTTCGGCCTGGTCGGCACCGCCCTGGCGTTTGTCGGTCTGTGGTGCGTGCCCATGATGCAGGACGTGCACGGCGCCTCGCGCACGGCCGCGGCCAATTGCGCCACGGTCATGCTGATTGCCACCGCAGTGGGTTCGTTCTTTGGCGGCACGGTCTCCGATGCGCTGGGGCGTCGCCGCCCCATGGTGGTGGTGTGCGCGCTGGGCGTGCTGGCCAGCTGGCTGGGCTTGCTGTTTCTGCCCTGGACGCCAGGCTGGTCGGCCTGGCTGTTGCTGGGCCTGCTGGGTCTGTGTGCCGGTGGCAGCACGGTCTCTTACGCGGTGGCCAAGGAAGTCGCGCCCCCGCTGTTTGCGGGCATGTCGATCGCCGTGGCCAACACCGGCCTTTTCGCCGGCGCGGCGGTGGCCCAGCCGCTGTTTGGGTGGGCTATGGACGTGCTGTGGCAGGGTGAGCTGGTCAATCAGCTGCGTGTGTACGAGTGGATCGATTACCGCCGTGGGCTGTATCTTTCCGCCGGGCTGGCCTTGATGGGGCTGCTGGTCAGCCTCACCCTGAAAGAAACATACTGCCGCAACATCAACTGGAAACCCGCTGATCATGGTTGACCAAGCCGAACTCGAACTTTTCCGCGACAACGTTCGCCGCTTTCTTGAAGAAGAGGCACAGCCGCACTACGAACAGTGGGAGAAAGACGGCATCGTGCCCAAATCGTTCTACCGCAAGATGGGTGAGAACGGCTTGCTGTGCGTGGATCAACCAGAAGAATATGGCGGCATCGGCGCGCCGTTCGAGTTCTCCGTGGTGGTGCTGGAAGAAGCTGCGCGCATGGGGTTTATGGCGCTGGCCAGCAATCTCAGCGTGCATTCGGATATCGCCGCCCCGTACATCCTGCATCTGGGCAGCGAAGAGCAGAAGCAGTTTTACCTGCCGCGCATGGCCAGCGGCGAATGCATCGGCGCCATCGGCATGACCGAACCCGGTGCGGGCTCGGATTTGCAGGGCATTCGCTCGCGCGCTGATGCTGATGGTCAGGGCGGTTATGTGGTCAATGGCGGCAAGACCTTCATCACCAACGGGCAGAATGCCGGTGTGGTGGTTGCCGCGATCAAGACCGACCCGGCGGCCGGTGCCAAGGGCACCACGCTGTTTCTGCTCGACACCGATCAGGACGGATTCTCACGCGGGCGCAACCTGGAAAAAATCGGTCAGCATGCCGCTGACACCTCCGAACTGTTCTTCAAGGACATGAAAGTCGGCGCCGACAAGGTACTGGGTCGGCTCGGCGGCGGCTTCGGTCATCTGATCGATGAACTGCCGCGCGAGCGCCTGGTGCTGGCCGCCATGGCCGTGGCGCACGCGCGCGGAGCATTGGAACGCACAGTGGCCTATGTGCAGGAGCGCAAGGCATTCGGGCAGAGCATCGCCAGCTTCCAGAACACGCGCTTTACCCTGGCGCGTCTGAAATCCGATATCGAGGTCCATCAGGCCTACGTCAACGAATGCTCCGGCAAGTACCAGCGTGGCGAGATGGATGTGCCGACCGCGGCCATGATCAAGTACGCCACCACCGAACTGGAAGGGCGTGTGGTCGACCAGTGCCTGCAGCTGTTCGGCGGCTACGGCTACATGAGCGAATACCCGATCTCGCGTGATTTTGTTGACGCGCGCATCCAGCGCATCTACGGCGGTACTTCGGAAATCATGCTCGAAGTGATCGCCCGTTCGGTGCTGGGGCGCTAAGCCGGCGCTGCCCGGCAGAACGGTTTTTGCAGCAAGCTGCGCTAGCCGCAGTGCTTCAGCGCATGCGCGTTGCGCTCCAGGGTGTGACGCTCGATGGCATCGAAATCAGCGAGTAAGACCTCGGCCGGGCGTGGCTTATGAACGAAGCGCTGGGCCAGGATGCGACCGCGTGCCTTGATTTCGAATTCGTCGATGACGCGGAAGCCTTCCTCGGCAAACTGGCGCCCTTCCTCGCTCATGTCCAGCGGCGGGGCGCCTTTGAAAACACCGCGGATGGTGTCCCCGTCGACTTCGTAGCTGGCATAGCCGATGCCGACAAACTCCTTGGCCGACCAGCTCTGCGGGCCGTTGTCATCGAACAGGCGGATCGAGGCGCCGCCTGTGCCGACCATCATCTGCACGTAACCCAGCAGATTGGGCAGGCCCAGCATCATGGGTACGGAGCGCTGGTAGACGTGGTCGTGGCCCACCAAAGCTACATCGACCCCGTAACGCAGGAAAATATTCTCTTCCAGGGCAACCAGGGTGGGGTTGGCCGGTGAGCGTCCTTCCTGGTCGGTCCAGATGGTGAAATGCTGCATCACCACGATGAAATCGATCTGCCCGGCAGCCCGGCGCAACGCGGCATTGGCCAGATCCAGTTCGATATTGGCCAGTTCGACAGGCAGGGTGCCATCGCCGATCAGGGCGCCGGCCGTGGTGACCAGGAAGTGCACACGGTTGTAGTCGAAGCTGTAGAAGCTGTTGGGCGGCTCGGCACCGAAAAGATCGCTGGTTAGGGTGCCGGGGTGGGTAAAGCGATTCTTGAACGCATCGCCACCAAAATCCTTTTGTTCATGGTTACCGGGCGCGGTCATGGTCACGCGCTCGCTCATGATCGGCGACATCAGCTCAAACCAGTCGTCCCAGATCGGCTGGTCGCCATTGGCATAGGACAGATCGCCGGCAATCAGCAGCAGATCGTAGTCTTCCTGGCTGAGCGCCTGGGTCAGCTGTTCCGCGCGATGGTTGACGCCCTGATCGCCAAAATGAACAAAGCGCCAGGTGTCGCTTGGGGTGGTCTGCACGACCTTGACCGGCGAGAAACCCGCGGCGGAGCCCACCCGATAGCGCAGCGGCAGCTCCGGGTCGATCTCGAAACGTGCCCGATGGGTGTAGGCGTCAATGCCTGTTGTGGGTTCAGACTCGGCCTCAACCTGATGGCGCAGCGGCGCGGTTTGAATCTCCTGGGCGCTCATGCCGGGCGTGACTACGTCATATTCGACAACGGACTGTGGGGCTTCGACGCCATCGGTAAACCAGGTCACCGCGCGTGAGCTGTGCGCATCACCCGGCAGACTGACGTGCAGGCCGCGGGGCTGAAACGGCGAGATACTGCGCTGCGGGGCGAATCCGCGGCCACCATTGCAGCCCGGAAGCAGCAGCCCGGCACCGGCTCCCAGACCGAGGCGGCGAAGCATTTGACGGCGGGTCAGTGAGGTGGATGCGGACATGTTGGGCGACCTGTGGAATCAACCCGGCAGCTTAGGGCGTGCGCATGACACTGGTGTGACGCTCGCATGCGTGGCGACAAGGTCGGGAACGTGCTGCAATGCGCAGTCGATCTGGCTTGCAGGAGAGCGCTCTTGCCGACGCTACACAAGGACGTCAACGCATGTGTTGGCGACATCATTGCCCGGGTGGGCAAAACCATCTCGATCGGTATGCCGTTGGGCTTGGGTAAGCCGGCGGCTCTGATCAATGCGTTGTATGCTCGGGCCTGTGAAGACCCCAGCATCACCTTGCGCATACTCACCGCGCTGACGCTGGAAAAACCACGTGGCAGCAGCGCGGTGGAGAAGGCCTTTCTCGAGCCGTTTGTGGCGCGGGTTTACGCCGATTGCCCTGATCTGGTCTATGCCGCCGATCTCAGCGCCGGGCGCTTGCCGCCCAATGTCGAGGTCTACGAATTCTTCTTCAAGCCTGGCAGTCGCATGGGCAATGCTCATGCGCAGCAGCACTACATCAGTTCCAACTACACCCATGCCGCCCGCGATGTGTTCGAGCAGGGCTGCAATGTGGCGGCCCAGCAGGTCAGCAAGCGCGAGGTTGATGGGGCGACACGTTACAGCCTGTCGGCTAATCCCGATACCTCACCGGAGCTGCTGCGCTTGCTGCGCGAAAGTGGACGCCCCCATGTGGTGGTTGGCGAGGTCAATCAGAACCTGCCTTACATGTATCAGGACGCGGAGGTGGCGGCAGCCGAATTCGATCTGGTGCTGGATCACCCGGCCCAAACCCGCACCCTGTTCTCCACGCCCAAGCTGGCCGTGACCACGCCGGATTATCTGGTTGGTGTGCATGCCAGCAGCCTGGTTCGCGATGGCGGCACCTTGCAGATCGGCATCGGCGCGCTGGGCGATGCGATTGTTCATGCCCTGCGCTTGCGCCATCAGGACAATACGCGCTATCGCGCCTTGCTCAAGGACACCGGCGCAGAGCGCGATCATGCGCATCTGATCGAGCGAATCGGCGGACGCGACGCTTTCGAGCGTGGGCTGTACGGGGCGACCGAGATGTTTGTCGACGGTTTCATGTCGCTCTACCAGGCCGGCATCCTCAAGCGCCGCGTGTATGACGATGAGCATCTGCAGGCTTTGCTTAACCGGGGGCAGATCAGCGAGCAGCTGACGCCACAGGTGCTGGACCTGATGGAGGCGGAAGGCGAGCGCGTGATCCGCACCCATGAGTTCGAGATCCTTCAGTACCACGGTGTTTTTCGTGACGACTGTCGCTACGAGCTTGGGCATGTGATCGCACCGGATGGCGAGCGCATCATGGCCAATCTGGCGATTCCCGAGTCACGCGCACGACTCGCCGCCAAGTGTCTGGGCACGCATCTGCGCAATGGCGTGGTGTTGCACGGCGGGTTCTTTCTCGGGCCGCGCGATTTCTACGACACCCTCAGGCGCATGCCGGAAGCGGAGCGCCGTCTGTTTTTCATGACCGGTGTCGACAAGATCAATCAGCTGGATCGCAACCCGGCGCTTTACAAGGCGCAACGTATCGAGGCCCGTTTTATCAACACCGGCATGCTGGTGACCTTGAGCGGTGCGGTGGCTTCGGATGGCCTGGCCGACGGGCGGGTGGTGTCCGGGGTGGGCGGACAATACAACTTTGTGGCCATGGCCCATCAGTTGCCGACCGGGCGCTCGATTCTGATGGTCCGGGCAACACGTGAAAGCGCCGACGGCGCGGTGACTTCGAATATCGTTTTCAACTATGCCCACTGCACCATACCGCGCCATCTGCGCGATATCGTGATCACCGAGTACGGGGTTGCCGACCTGCGTTCGCGCAGCGATGCCCAGGTGGCCAAGGCGCTGATCAATATCGCCGATTCACGTTTTCAGGACGGGCTGCTTGAGCAGGCCAAGCAGGCTGGAAAAATTGAGCGTGACTATGTCATACCGGAGTCATACCGCTACAACACCCCGCAGCGACTTGAGCAGTTGCTCATGCCATACCGAGACGAAGGCGGCTTTCCGGAATACCCGCTGGGTTGTGACTTTACCGATCAGGAACAGGTGCTGGCCCGTGTCTTGCTAGCGGCCAAAGCGCAGGCCGCGCGGTTGCCGAAGTGGAGGCTGCTGCTGGCGGGGCTCACGCGGGTGCAGATCAGTGACGCCATGAAGCCGTACCTGCAGCGTTTGCGCCTGCTGGAACCCGCAGACTTCACTGGCCGTGTTACCCGTAGGCTGGTGGTCAATGGCCTGCGTGAAGACGGTGTGGAGTAGGGCGCAGCGTGTTGCTCGCAAGAAATTACGATTGAGACCAGGCGGACGTTTCGCTTTAATGACAACGGGAACTGCTGAGTGAATATCACAATGATGTATCGGGGAATTTTTGCCGCCCTGATGGCTGTGCTGCTGGTCGCCTGCAATGGCGCCGGTCGCGATGAGCCAGGTGGTGGCACGGTTGGGGGCGGCGAAGGTCGTGTGTTTGTCATCGAGCCGGGTGTGAACGCCACGGCGGACATGGTTGAGGCCATGGTCCAGGTCAAACCCAAGGATGTCATCGAATTTGCCGAAGGGTATTTCGAGCTGGCCACCGGGCTGCAGATTTCGAGTACGGAAAACATCCTGGTGCGTGGCCAGGGTATGGACAAGACCGTACTGTCGTTCAAGAACAGCGGTTCTCAAGAGGGTTTTCTGGCCTCGACGGTGCGCGGTATCACGGTCGAAGATCTGACCGTGCTGGACACCCCCGGGGACGCTTTCAAGTTGCAGGGCGTTGATCACGGCACCTTGCGCCGCGTGCGCGCCTTGTGGTCCAGCGGGCGTAACACCGATGAAGAAGACACCATTACGGCGGATAACTACAGCGAGAAGATGAACATCGCTTGTACCGATCCGGCGCGGCATAATCCGGCCAACCCGAATCCGCTGGAAACCGATACCACCTCGCCGGACTACACGGTCAGCGTGGCTTCAGGCCGTTACGGGATCTACCCGGTCAACTCGCAGAACATCCTGGTCGAATACAGTGAGTCTGTGGGCGCTTCCGACGCCGGTATTTATGTCGGTCAAACCGACAACGCGATCATTCGCAACAGCCGTGCAGCCTTCAACGTATTCGGTTTTGAAATCGAAAACGTGCGCGGTGGCGAATACGTCGACAACCTGGCCGAGTGTAATACCGGCGGTTTCCTGGTGTACGACCTGGATGGTTTGACCCGCTACGGTCAGCGTACGCGGATGTACCGCAACCATGCGCGCAACAACAACACCTACAACTTCGCCGAACCGGGCAGCATCGTGTCCAACGTGCCGCGCGGTGTGGGCATGATCACCTTGGCCTACGACAAGATCGACGTGTTCGACAATGTGTTCGAAAACCACGGTACGGCGGGCATCGTGCACACCAGTTACGAAGTGCTGGGCGTGCCGGGTGATCGGCGTCTGGATCTGTACACCGAGGGTGTGCACATCTGGGGCAACACCTTCCGCGACAACGGCAATGACTTGCCGCAACCCGATCTGGCCACGATTCTGGCCAGCGGCGGTTCGCAGGTGACCTCGGCCTTCCCCATGATCGTGGGTCTTAAGAACCTGACCGGCGGGGCTGGGTACCGTGGCGGCCACATTATCTGGGACGGTTATCTCGATGATCTGAGCGATTGCCCGTACCCCACGGATGATCAGGGTCAGCCGATCCCGCAGGACGAAGACGGCAAACCGATCCAGGGCAATCAGTACCCCAACCCGGAATGTCGCTACAACGCTTACAAGTTTGATGATCAGGGCGAGCGCATCAAACCGAAGTGGTGGTCCTCGTGCATCGATGGCGACAATGAATTCGCCGACGACAGCCTGACCTATGCCAACTTCCACGGCCTTGATGGTCTGGAAGTGTTGCTTGGCCTGGATCTGGGTAACCCGGCAAATCTGATCGCAGCGGTGCTTGATAACGTTGCCAGTTTGCCCAATTTCCCATCCGACACCGACATGTCACCGCATGATTGTGTTGCCGAGTACGGTGAAAATCTGCCGCCGCTGGATCCGATCGTGATCCCGCCGTTCGTGCCGTCCGGCACGATCGACCCGGCACCTGGCGACGAGTTGGTCAAGCAGTTGTGCGAGGCCACGGTTGCAGCAGGGCAGATCAATGCAGCCGCCTATGAAGTCAATTGCCCGACCCTGGATCAGTACCATCTGTTCAGTGATCCGCAGGATCCGATGAGCCTGCCCAACGGACGTGGTGTTCCGTTTGTGCTCAACTCCAAGTTGTTCTCGGACTTCTCGACCAAGTATCGCGTTGCCTACATTCCGGAGGGCCAGAAGGCGCTGTACCGCGATGGTCAGGACAACATCAATGCGACCATTTTGTTCCCGGTGGGCACCATCCTGGCCAAGACCTTCTCTTTCGCCGATGAGGATGCACAAACCGAAGTGGCTGCGGAAACGCGTTTGCTGATCAAGCGCAAAACCTCCGGAGGCCAGGTTTACTGGGACGGTCTTGAGTACATCTGGAGCGAGGAAAATGGTCAGCGCGTGGCTCATCTGGCCCAGGGCGGTGGCAGTGTGGCGGTGAGCTGGGATTACACCGATGTGCACAGTGGTGTGCGTCACACCGGCTCGACGGACAGCTACCTGCTACCCAACGCCAATCAGTGTCTGACCTGCCATGCCAACGATGACGCGGAGACAGGCGCCGCACCGATCGGTCCCAAGCCGCGTAACCTGAACCTGCCGTTCTCCAGTGAATCGCCGTTGGCTCATGGCGTTGATGCCCATCCGGTCGCGGGCCAGAATCAGTTGATGTACTGGTGCCAGAATGGCTTGATGGGCAACTGTCCGGAGCTCGTCCTCAATCCGGTGACGGGCTATGTGACCAGTGTTGAACGCAACCCGATCTTCAATGTGCCTGGTGACTCGGGCCATCCGGCCAATTCGGATGAGGATATCGAGGCGCGCGTACGCTCTTATCTGGAGGTCAATTGTGCGCATTGCCACAACCCGCGCGGCATGGCCCAGAACACCGGTTTCTACATGGATGTATTCCGTCCGGTGAACGACACCTACGGTATCTGCAAAGGCCCGACAGCGACCGGCAGTGATGGCCGTGGCGGACATGAGTACGACATCGTGCCCGGAAGCGCCGCGGATTCCATCGTGCCCTTCCGCCTTGGCTTCGAGGCCGATAAGTTGACCGAAAAGATGCCGCCGTTGGCGCGCAGTGTGGTCGACGAAGAAGCCTTCGAATTGATCACGCGCTGGATCAATGACGTGGTCGATGAAACCTACCCCAATGCCGATGCCTGCAGCAGCGGTGGCGGCGGCATTTTCGGGCGCTAGCTTCGATTCCGGTATGACCAAAAACCCGCGCTTAAGGCGCGGGTTTTTTTATCTCTGGGGCCTTAGTCCTAATGGCCGAATCGGCTGCGCTGGGAACTCAGTAAGATCGAATCACCTCACGAATTGAGGTATATTCCTTAAATTGTGCCGTCTTGAACGACAAGGACTGATTGTGAGCGCCACCGCAGAGATTTCTGACAACATCGCGACCAAAACCACGCCTAAGGTTGCCGGCCTGCCTTTGATCGGGAACACCCTGGACATGGCCAAGGATCCCGCCAAGTTTTTTGTCGATTGCTATCGCAAACACGGGCCGGTGTTCAAGATCAACATTCTGGGCAAGCCATACAAGGTGATGGGCGGGGTCGAAGCGGCCACCTTCATGGGCACGCGCGAGGGCAAGGAGTGCTTGCGTTCAAAAGAGTTCTGGCAGGGCCTGGTCAAGGAGTTCGACGCGCATCTGGCTCTGCCTGGTGCCGACGGTGATGACCACAAGGAAATGCGTGAAATCTTGCGCCACGGTTATTCCAAGGATGCGATCAAAGGCCGTTACAACCAGCTGCTGAAGATTACTGATGGCTCGATTGAGCGCGATTGGAAACCGGGCACCAAGGTGCCGGTGCTGCAGGCCTTCCAATTCATGGTTACAGACCAGCTCGGCACCATTCTGACCGGCAGCGCTCCACTGGAGTACGTGGAAGATATCCGCGTCACCATTCTCAACATTCTGAATGTGCTGGTCACGCGTCAGCGTCCGCGGTTTTTGTTGCTGAATCCGGCCTATCGCAAGGCCAAGCAACGCGTGTTTGAGCTGGGCGACAAGATGCGCGCCGAGTACCTGGCCAATCCCGATGCGCGCAGCGAAGAAAACCGCAATCTGATCGACGACATCATGCAGGCCAACCTCAATGGCTCGCACATCATGCCCGACCACAATTTGCGCCTGCAGCTGGTTGCACCCTATGTGGCCGGGTTGGATACGGTGGCCAACACCACGGCAGCGATCACCTACACGGTGCTCAAGAACCCCGATGTGCTGGCCAGAATTCATGCGGAGGTCGACGCTTTGTTTGCCGATGGCGACATCGATGAAGCAGGCCTAATGAAGAAAATACCGGTGCTGCAGGCGGCGATCATGGAAACCATGCGTCTGTATCCCATCGCGGTGGCGCAAATGCGCTGTGCCAACAAGGACTTCGTGTTCGAAGGTCACCAGTTCCATGAAGGCGAGATGATCTACATCGCCACCTGCGTGCCGCACTTCATGGAAGAGCTGTACCCGGACCCTTACACCTTCGACGTGGATCGTTACGAAAAGCCGCGTGCAGAGCATCGCCAGACCGGCGCGTATTCGCCGTACGGTCGCGGGCCGCACACCTGTCTGGGCAAATCCCTGGCTGAGGTGCAGCTGGCCCTGACCATGGCCCGACTGTTCTATCGCCTGGATCTGTCCCTGGAGTCGCCGGACTATCAGCTGAAGACCAAGACCGCGCCGACGCCCGGCCCGGCCATGAGTTACAAGCTCAAGGTCAACGGCTACCGCAACTAAACTTGCACGGTCGACCTGGCTCGGCCTTACGTGATGGCGCCAGAGTCCTCGCCGAGGACTTGGCGGCACGCGCTTTGCACACGCACAGCAAACCCGAACCTGTTAACGGAAAGTTGACGGTCGCTGGTGAAAACTGGCCCCATAACTTTCAGGGGAGCTGTGATGGAACTGCTCAAATCAGCCATGATCATTGCTGCGGCAGGCTTGCTGCTGACCGCTCTGCTGCCGGTGCGCCGGCTGGTTACGGAACTGCCCAAAGGCGCCAGCCGTCGGGGTTGGCACTGGCTCGCCGCCCTGGTTGTTGTGATGATTGGCTGCTACTCGGCTTATGCGCTGGGTCACAAAACCAGCGTGAAGCTGGCGGACGAGCTGATCATTCCGACCATCTTGCTGTTTGGCAGCTGGTTTATCTTGATGGTGAGTCAGCTGTCTGCCGCCGGCATTCATGATGCCCGCCGTCTGGTACGCCTGGAGCGGGAGTGCATCACCGATGGTTTGACCGGCATCTATAACCGCCGCTTTTTCGATCATCAACTGTTGATTGAACATGCTCGAGCAGTGCGCAACAACAAACCGTTGTCATTGATGTTGCTGGATATTGATCGCTTCAAGGCGGTCAATGACACGCATGGTCACCAGGTCGGAGATCAAGTCCTGGTGGAAATTGCCGAATTGGTTCAGCGCCTGTCACGCAGCGCCGATATTGTTGCGCGATTTGGTGGCGAAGAACTGGCCATTATCAGCCCTGAAACCAGCCTGGATCAGGCCACCCAGCAGGCCGAGCGTTTGCGTGAGGCGATTAAGAAGCATGTCACCACACGTGCCGGCGCTGACACGCCTTGTCGTGTCGAAGTTACCGCGAGCATCGGCGTGGCCAACCTGCGGCGTGGCGAGGTTGCCGAACCTACAGCGGTGCTGCGCCGTGCCGATGAAGCGCTCTATCTGGCCAAGGCGAGTGGGCGCGATTGCGTCCTGGCCGAAGGCGCTAAGTTGTCACCACGTGTGGTCCAGATTAAAGACTGGGTGGCCGGAAAGTCGCCCACCCAGGCTGCTTAGGGTAACGCTCAGATCAAGCCGCTCAGCTTGAGCAGCCAGTAGGCCAGAATCACCCATTGGCCGGTCAGCATCAGGGCGCGCAAAAAGACGAAAGTGGCGCTGGTGCTGATGATATGAACCAGCGACTGGGCCAGGCGGAAGCCAAAGTAGGTCCAGGCCAGTTGGTCGATCAGGGTGAGCTGGCCCAGCAGTGAGGCTGCCAGTACCACCGCTGCATAAACCGGCAGATTTTCCAGACAGTTCAGGTGTGCGTGCTCAAAGCGCGTGGTCCAGGACGGGTTATTCCAGGTTGACGCGCCGCGGGTCCAGGAATTGGCCGGCGCTTTGCCGGTGAAAACCAGGGCAACGCGGTAGTTGACGTAAACCGCGACCAGCACGAAGGTCAGGGCGGTAAAGGCCAGAAGTACAGCAATCGAAGGTGCCATGTGTGTGCTCCCGTTTTGTTGTGATGGTTATACAGCGAGCCGATTGTGCCTTACCGAACGGTTAATTGGCGAACGCGGCGATCCCGGTCTGTGCGCGCCCCAGAATCAGGGCGTGGATGTCATGGGTGCCTTCGTAGGTGTTGACCGTCTCCAGGTTCAGCACATGACGGATCACGTGGTAATCATCGACGATGCCGTTGCCGCCGTGCATGTCACGCGCCTGACGGGCGATCTCGAGGGCTTTGCCGCAACTGTTGCGCTTGATCAGCGAGACCAGCTCCGGCGCACATTGATCGTTGTCCATCAGGCGCCCGGCCTGCAGGCAGCCCTGCAAACCCAGCGCGATGTCGCTTTGCATATTGGCCAGCTTGAGTTGGACCAGCTGGTTGGCTGCCAGCGGGCGACCAAACTGGCGGCGCTGCAGGGTGTAGTCGCGCGCGGCATGCCAGCAGAACTCGGCCGCACCCAGCGCGCCCCAGGCGATGCCGTAGCGGGCCTTGTTGAGGCAGCTGAACGGCCCCTTGATACCGCGCACCCCTGGCAGCAGTCGATCTTCATCGATGTCCACGTCGCGCAGGACCAGCTCGCCGGTAATCGACGCCCGCAAGGAGAATTTACCGTCGATCTTGGGGGTGCTAAGGCCGGCGTCACCGCGCTCCAGGATGAAGCCGCGGATGTCATCGTCGAGTTTGGCCCACACCACCATCACGTCGGCCACCGGTGCATTGGTGATCCACATCTTGGCGCCATTGAGGCGGTAGCCACCGTCAATACGCTCGGCCCGGGTGCGCATGCTGGCCGGGTCGGAGCCGGATTCTGCTTCGGTCAGCCCGAAGCAACCGATCGACTCACCGCGGGCCAATGCCGGCAGGTAACGCTGGCGCTGTGCCTCGCTGCCGAAAGCCCAGATCGGGTACATCACCAGTGACGATTGTACGCTCATGCACGAGCGGTAGCCGGAGTCGATACGTTCGACTTCACGTGCGATCAGGCCATAACTGACGTGATTGACTCCGGCGCCGCCGTACTCCACCGGCAGGGTGCTGCCAAGCAGGCCCAGCGCGCCCATTTCGGGGAACAGCTCCGCTGCAAAGTGCTCCTCGCGAAACGCCTGCTGGATCCGTGGCATCAGCCGCTCCTGGCAGTACTCGCGCGTGGCATCGCGGATCTGCCGCTCGCCATCACTGAGTTGCTGTTCAAGCAGAAAAGGGTCCTGCCAGTCGAAAGAAGCCTTGCTCACGCGGTACTCCGAAAATTTTTTGCAGACCGTCCTGACACTTTGCAATTTGCTGCGTTTCAGTCATCAGGCCCCATCAAACCGAGAGCATGACATGAAGCCAAACATCCTGTTTTTCCTGGGTATCGCCGCCTTGAGCGCATGTGCCCGCAGCGACAACACCAGCACCCCGGTGCCGCCGCCATCGTCAGCGTCGGCGCATGAACTGACCCAGGACGCCGCCGTGTTGCCGGCGCCCAAGCCGCAGCGCGCAGAACGGGCAGCAATGGCGCAAGCGCAAGCCATGCCTGAGGCTCGCTTCGCTGATCAAGCGGTGAGCATGGGTAAGATGGTGGGCCTCGCGGTGCCGCCCATGCCTGCGGCCAATGCGGCGGGTGAAGGCTATGCGCCGCTTGCGGAGAACAGGTTTCAGCAGGTTGCTCTGTCGCCGTTGTCGACCTTCGGTCTGGATGTGGATACCGCCAGCTACAGCAATGTGCGGCGTTTTCTCAGCCAGGGCCAGCTGCCGCCGGTGGATGCGGTGCGCATCGAGGAACTGATCAATTATTTCGATTACCCACTGAGTGCCACGGCCTCGGAGCATCCCTTGTCGATCAGCACCGAATCGGCAGCGGCGCCGTGGAATCCGGCTCACCGCCTGGTCATGGTCGGGGTCAAGGCCCGCGACCTGAATGCCGCCGAGCGCCCGCCCAACCGTCTGGTGTTCCTGCTCGACACCTCCGGTTCCATGAGCAACGCCAACAAGCTGCCATTGCTCAAGCGTTCCTTCCAGATTCTGATCGAGCAGTTGCGCGCCCAGGACAGCGTGGCCATCGTGACCTATGCCGGCAGCGCCGGCCTGGTTTTGCCGCCCACCTCCGGGGCACACAAGGAGGCCATCTATGCCGCCCTAAACCGGCTCAGCGCGGGCGGCAGCACGGCCGGTGCGCAGGGCCTGGAGCTGGCCTATGAGGTTGCCGCCAAGCAGTTCGTCGAGGCGGCCAACAACCGCGTGATCCTGGCCACGGACGGCGATTTCAATGTCGGCCAGCGCAGCGAGGGCGATCTGATTCGCCTGATCGAATCGCGCCGAGATCAGGGCGTCTTTCTCAGCGTGCTGGGCTTTGGCAGCGGCAATTACCAGGAAGCCAAGATGCAGCAGTTGTCGAGTCACGGTAACGGCACCCACCACTATATCGACAGCGATCGCGAGGCGGATCGGGTGTTTCGCGACAAGCTCCAGGGCACGCTGTATACGGTGGCTAAGGACGCCAAGATTCAGCTCGAGTGGAACCCGCAGCAGGTGGCCGAATATCGTTTGATTGGCTATGAGAACCGGCTGCTCAATGCCGAAGAATTTGTCGATGACCGCAAGGATGCCGGGGATGTCGGCGCCGGACACAGCATCACCGTGCTGTACGAGGTTGTCCCGGCCAGCGGCGCAAACGCCACAGCCGCGCCGCTGCGCTATCAGGAGCAGCGTCCACGCCCGGCCCACGCCACCGAGCTGGGGCTTATCAAGTTGCGTTACAAGCCGGCCAAGGCTGAGCGCAGCGTGGAGATGACTCAGGTGATTGCCAGCACTGCGCGGGCGGGCGATAACCTGGCCTGGGCTGCGGCGGTGGCTGAACTGGGTATGCTGCTGCGCGGATCGGAGCACCGCGCGCAGGCCAACTACGATGACCTGCTGCGCCGGGTGGAGGCCCAGGCCGGGGACGATGCATTGCGCCGCGAATTTGTCGGGCTGGTTCGTCAGGCCAAGGTGGCGTCACAATCGCAGCTGGGTTTGAATCAGCCGGGACAATTTTCACCGGGGCAGTGATGCACAGCGACGATGAGACATGGTTTGACGCCCTGGCCGGGCACGCCGAACCGGCTGATGCAGCGGATGCGGCTCTGCAGCAGGCGGTGCGCCGGGCCGCGGTTCAGCTGGAGGACAGCGCTGCGGATGCCCTGGCCGAAAGGCGCTTGCTGGCCCGGCTTGAGCGCGAAGGTCTGCTCGCGCCGGTAAGGCCCGCGCCGCGCTGGCGGGCACCGCGCCTGGCCCAGGCCGCCGTCATCGTGTTGTGTGTTGGTGTGGTGGTGCAGATCAGCGGTGTGCTGCCGGATGCAGCGCCGCTAAGGTCTCAGGATGCTGAGACCGTTGCGACCCAGGCGCATGACAGCGCCGCGGAGCTCGTCGCGCAAAGTGCGCCAGCGCCCGCAGCCGAAGCGCCACAGGCGCGCGCGTTCAGCCCGGAGTCGGCCCGCAAATCAGCCGCGGCGCCACCCGCGTCGGCTGATGTTGCAGCGCCGATGGCGGGCGCTATGGCGCAGACCGAACGACGTGAAGCCTTCGCTGCACCGCGAGCAGAGCCCGATGTGGTGCTGCGGCTGAACAATCCCGCTGCACGCTGGCAGGAGCTGCTCAGCCTGGTCGACAAGCACGAGGGCCTGGATGCGCTGTCGCGTGATGATGCGCAGAAACGCCTGCGCTTGCGCTGCGCTCATCGCCAGGCCTGTCAGGCCTTGAAAGACTGGCTGCAGGGCGTGGGTGAAGCGGAGCAGTCGCTGGTGCCGGGCCAGCCACTGGTCCTGCGCCTAGAGGCCCGCGAATGAATCTGCACAGCGATGATGATGTCTTGATTGTGGCGCTGGCTGATCCTGAGCGGGCGCGTGAGGCCAGCGTGATTTTGCATCGGCGCTATGCGCGGCGCTTCATGAATTACCTGCGCCGACGCGGGCTGGATCATGCCGCGGCTGAGGACGCGGTGCAGGATGCTTTTGTGCGTTTGCTGCAAAAGGCTTCAGGCTTTCAGCCCCAGGGGCAGGGGCGAGCCTGGATCTGGCGCGTGGCGCGCTCCGCCTGGCTGGACAATCTGAGAGTCTCGCGGCTTGCAACAGAGCCGTTGCAGGGCGCGCATGAGCAGGCCGCAGCGGTGGCGGATGTCGCCGTCACCAGCAACTATCAGGACTGCGTTCATGGTCAGTTGGCGCGCTTTTCCGAGGCTTATCCGGAGGCCGGTCAGGCCATCGTGTGGGCCGCGGTGGATGGGCTTAAATCGACCCAGATTGCTGAGCTGATCGGGCGCAGTGCGGGCGCAACGCGCGAGTTTCTGTCGCAGACGCGCAAGCGCCTGCGCGAGTATCTGGAGCCGTGCCTGGGTCTTGAGTCGTCGTAAATTTCGGCATGGACCTTGCAGCACGACCGGTCCGCGTCTAAATTTCTGCGCCTATGAGGGGAGTTATTCGAGGTTTTTTGGTTGCCGCGTGTGTGTGCGCCGCGCCTGTGGCCGGTGCCGAGTCGATCCTGATGTACAAGCAGCCTGATGGCACCCGCCTGTACACCGATCAGAAGCAGCGGCCCAACACCGGTTACAAGTACCTGGGGCACTATGGCCGGGCGCCTTACCGTGTGTCGTGTGCGGGATATCGCAGCGACATCATGTCGCAGCGCCGCGCCCGTTATCAGCCGTACATTGACCAGTACGCGCGCGAGTTCGCGGTTGATCCGCTGCTGGTGGCTGCGGTCATGCGGGTCGAATCCTGTCTGGATCGCAATGCGGTGTCACGCGCCGGCGCCAAGGGGCTGATGCAATTGATGCCAGGCACGGCGCTGGAGCTGGGTGTGCGCGACATCTTTGACCCGGCGGAAAACATTCGTGGCGGCACCGCCTATCTGGCGCGCATGCTCAAGCGTTTCAACAACAATCAGGAACTGGCTTTGGCCGCTTACAACGCCGGGCCGGGCGCGGTCGATCGCCATCGCGGCGTACCGCCCTACAAAGAAACCCTGGCCTATGTGAAGCGCGTGGCCCGCCAGTACCAGATGTACGGCGGGCGCATCTAGGCTTTCGCTCAGGGCGCTTCCAGCTCGAAAGAAATGTTCACCTGGGCCTGGATTTCATTTTCGCCCGTGGCGGCATAACCACCGCCGGCATCGGCGGCAACCGCTTCCATGGCCACTGCGCGCATGGCGTACTTGGGCTGTGCAGCATAGTTCTGCTGGACATGCACCGAAATCGGTAAACCCAGTTCCACGCCCAACCGTTTGGCCACACGCCCGGCGCGTGCTTTGGCGTCGTCGATGGCCAGAAGCAGGATCTCGTCTTCGATCTCACGCGCGTTGGATACGCTGGGGCTGACCTGATCGATGCGTGTCAGCGGTTGTTTGGCCAGCGCCCGCATCACATCCGGCAGCTTGTCGATGGCCAGACGTTCGACCTGAATCTGTCGGCTGGCGAGCATTTCCATCGGTTCACCGCTGTCCTTGCGCCAGCTACGATCGGTGCCTTTGACCACCGAGCGCACCTGCGTCTGCAGCGCACGGATGTTGTTCTTGTCGGTGTAGCGCGCCAGGGTGATGACCACGCTCTGGGCGTTGCTGCCGGCCGCGCTCATCGCGCCGTCGGCATCCTTGTCGCGTCCTTCAACGCTGATGCTTAGGGTAGCCTGATCAGGGCTGACCAACTGGCTGGCCTGGCCCTGAACATTGATCTGTCGGCGTGGCTGTTCATCGGCCACGGCGAGCGTGGACGTGGCGGCCAGGCCGACCAGAAAAAGACCAGTGATTGCCGTCCGCATGCTGTTTCTCCTTATGGGTTGGGGATACAGACAGCAGGCGGACCAACAAGTTGCCGCTTGAGCTCGGGCTAGCGTGGCCGGCGCGGTTTATTTGCGCCGTTCGAGCGATTTTGTGCGTTCGGGCCGCTGCCTGCGCCACCACCGCCGCCGCCACGCCGGCGACGTCGCCGTTGGCCTGCGGGTGCCGCGCCATCGGCGCTCTTGCGCGCGCCGGGTTGCCCGCCCTGACCCTTGTTGCGCCCGCCACCGCCGCCCGGGGCCTGTCGCCCGCGTTGCGGTTTGGGCGCATCGGCGGGCGTGCTGCGGTCTTCGCGGATCAGGTAGTCGTCGATCTGCAGGACCGGGATGTCGCGCCCCAGTAGCTTCTCGATCGCCTTGAGCTGCTTGAGTTCTTCGCCGCAGTACAGCGACAGGGCTTCGCCTTCACAGCCGGCGCGGCCGGTGCGACCGATGCGATGCACGTAATCCTCGGCCACCATCGGCAGCTCGTAGTTGATGACATGCGGCAGTTCACTGATGTCGATGCCACGGGCGGCGATGTCGGTTGCCACGAGCACGCGAATCTTGCGCGCCTTGAAACCGGCCAGTGCCTGGGTGCGTGCGTTCTGACTCTTGTTGCCATGAATCGCGGCGGCGCTCAGGCCTTCGGCCTCAAGCTGTTTGCACAGGCGGTTGGCACCGTGTTTGGTGCGGGCGAAAACCAGCACCTGATACCAGTCATTGCGTTCGATCATCCACGCCAGCAACTCGCGCTTCTGGTCCTTGGGAACACGGATCTTGTGCTGTTTGACGGTCTGTGCGGCAGAGTTGCGCGGGGCAACATCGATCTCGACCGGGTCGTTGACGATGCGTTGTGCAAGCTGGCGGATTTCCGGCGAGAAGGTGGCCGAGAACATCAGGTTCTGGCGCTGCGGCGGGAGCAGCTTCAGGACCCGCTTGATGTCGTGGATGAAGCCCATGTCGAGCATGCGGTCGGCTTCGTCCAGAACCAGGGTGTCGATATCGGCGAGGCTCAGATCGCCACTGCCGGCCAGATCGAGCAGGCGGCCCGGGGTGGCCACGATGATGTCATGACGCTTGCGCAGATTTTTGATCTGGGCATGGGCGCTGACCCCGCCGAAAATCACCACCGCGCGATGCGGCAGGCTGGCGCCGTAAGTTTCAATTGAGGCGCCGATCTGGGCGGCAAGCTCACGCGTGGGCGCCAGGATCAGAACACGCGCTCGTGTGGCGCGGTCTTGGCGGCGCGACAGGCGCTCCAGAATCGGCAGGGTGAAGGCGGCGGTCTTGCCGGTGCCGGTCTGCGCCGCGGCGAGCACGTCGCGCCCGCTGAGCACGGCCGGAATAGCCTGAGCCTGAATCGGGGTGGGTTGGGTGTAGGCGGCGCGCGCAAGCGCGTCTTGAAGCTGAGAATTCAGCTCCAGGGACTGGAAATTCATGTTTACTCCTGAAGCCTTCCAGAGCGTCTTGCGCCCTGATTCCGGTTCAGGCTTGGTGATTCCGCATTGCGGTAAAGGGATGTCGTGCCGATACTGGTCGCTGGGCCGCGTGGGCGGCGTCACTGTCAGGACATCACCGGAGGATGTCGGGCACAACCGCCCAAATTCTACGCGGACTTGTGCTACCTGTCATCCGGACTTCAAGCTCATGCATGCACTGATTCAAAACGACGCGGTGGTTTTCGGCCTGCTGGCTGCGACCCTGGCACTGATCTTCTACACCGCCAGCAGCTCGTATGCGCCGTTCAAACGCTTCTACAGCTGGGTGCCACCGCTGCTGTTGTGCTACTTCATTCCCGGCCTGTACAACACGCTCGGGCTGGTCGACGGCAATGCCTCGCAGGTGTACTACGTGGCTTCACGCTACTTGCTTCCGGCCACTTTGGTGCTGCTCACATTGTCGATCGACTTGCCCGCCGTGCGGCGCCTCGGGCCCAAGGCGGTCATCATGTTCTTTGCCGGCACCGCCGGCATTGTGATCGGTGGTCCGGTGGCGATCGGCCTGTGGTCCCTGTTTGCGCCGGAGGTGGTTGCCGGGGATGTGTGGCGCGGCATGAGTGCGCTGGCCGGCAGCTGGATTGGCGGCGGCGCCAACATGGCGTCGATGAAGGAAATTTTTCAGGTTGATGGCAACCTGTTCGGCATGATGGTCGCCGTGGATGTGATCGTGGCCAATCTGTGGATGGCCGCATTGCTGTGGATGGCCGCACGCGCTGACCGGCTGGATGCGGCGCGCGGGGCTGATGTCTCCGGTCTGGTCGCATTGCGCCGCCGGGTTGAGGCCTTTGAGGCCGAGCATGCCCGCATCACCAGCTTCAATGATCTGATGTACATGATGGGCATCGCATTCGGGGTGACCGCGCTGTCGCACGCTCTGGCGGCGCCCATGGCCAGCTGGTTCGAGCAGTTTGCCTGGGCCCAGCGCTTTTCCCTGACCAGTTCGTTTTTCTGGCTGATCGTGCTGGCCACCACCATTGGTCTCGGCTTGTCGTTCACCCGGCTGCGCCAGTTCGAAGGGGCGGGTGCGTCCAAGCTGGGTTCGGTGATGCTCTACGTGCTGGTTGCGTCGATCGGCTTGCACATGGATTTGCGCAGCATCTTCAGCAACCCCGGTCTGTTCGGGGTGGGCATGACCTGGATGCTGGTGCATGCGGCCTTCATCCTGATCACCGCCAAGCTGATCAAGGCGCCGACCTTCTATCTGGCGGTTGGCAGCCAGGCCAATGTTGGCGGGGCGGCCAGCGCACCGGTGGTGGCCAGTGCCTTTCATCCGTCTCTGGCACCCGTCGGGGTGCTGCTGGCGGTTCTGGGCTATGCGGTGGGAACCTACGCCGCATGGATGTGTGCACAGCTTATGCGGATCACGGTGGGGCAGTGATGGCACCACATTTCGACAACCGTTTCCTGCGCCAGCTGCCGGTCGATACCCAGACGGCGGCATTGCCGCGCCAGGTCTACGGCGCGGCCTGTTCACGCGTGGCGGCGACGCCGGTGCACGCACCGCGCCTGCTGGCCTGGTCATCGGCCATGGCGGAGGTGCTGGGGCTCGAGCGACCGTCATCCGATGATGATCCGTGGGTTCAGGCCCTGGCCGGCAATCGCCTGCTACCGGGCATGTACAGCTATGCCATGTGCTACGGCGGTCACCAGTTCGGCAACTGGGCCGGGCAGCTCGGCGATGGCCGTGCCCTGGGCCTGGGCGAGTGGGTGGCGCCGGATGGCCAGTATTGGGAGATGCAACTCAAGGGTGCCGGGATGACACCGTATTCGCGCGGCGCGGATGGCCGTGCGGTGCTGCGCTCATCCTTGCGCGAGTATCTGTGCAGCGAAGCCATGCATGCGCTGGGCGTGCCGACAACTCGCGCGCTGTCGCTGATCGCCACCGGTGAGGAGGTGATGCGTGACATGTTCTACGACGGTCATCCCGAGGCCGAGCCCGGCGCCATCGTGTGTCGCGCGGCGCCCTCATTTCTGCGTTTCGGCAGTTTCGAGCTGCCGGCCTCACGCGGCGACACGGGCTTACTGCAGGCGCTGATCGAGTACACCGTGCGCACCCATGACCCCGCCTTTGCCAGTGCCGATGCGATCGACATTGCCGGCTGGTATCGCGAAGTTTGTGCGCGCACCGCACGCCTGATGGTGGCGTGGATGCGCGTGGGCTTCGTGCACGGCGTGATGAACACCGACAACATGTCCATCCACGGGCTGACCATCGATTACGGGCCGTATGGCTGGCTGGAACCGTACGATCTGGATTTCACGCCCAACACCACCGACGCTCAGGGGCGCCGCTATGCCTTTGGCCGGCAGCCCGGGATCGCGCAGTGGAATCTGGCGGCGCTGGGCCAGGCGCTGACCCACGCTGGCGTTGCGGTGGACGTGCTGCAGCAAAGCCTCAATCACTACGGTGAGGTGTTCCACGCTGAATACGGGCGGGTGTTTGCCGACAAGCTGGGGCTGCACAGCCTGACTCACGATGATCCGCTGCTGCTCGACCTGTTCCGTTGCATGGCCCGACACGAAACCGATTACTGCCTGAGCTTCCGTCTGCTCGCCGAGCTGCCGCTGGCGCAAGCGCCGGAGGGTGAGGCGCTGCAGCACTACCTGGATGTCATGGCGCCGGCGTTTTACACCACGCAGGCTCAGCAGGGCGAGAGCCGCGATGCCTGGCAGGCATGGTTCAAAGATTACCGCGCGCGGGTCGAGCAGGATGCGGGCGACGCTGTGGCGCGGCAGGCGCGCATGCAGGCGGTGAACCCGCTGTATGTACCGCGCAACTATTTGGCCCATCAGGCCATCGAGGCCATGAGTGCGGGCGATGCCGAGCCGCTGGCGCGTTTGCAACAGGTCCTCAGCAAGCCCTATGAGGCTCAGCCCGGCTGCGAAGCCTATGCCCAGCGGAGGCCGGACTGGGCGCGTGACAAGGCGGGCTGCTCTGCGTTGTCCTGCAGCTCCTAGGGCTTACCCCATTGGAACCCTCATCCGTACTTTTACGTCGTTAGTCCCAAGCCTGCGGGCATTTTTCGAATGATTTGGGGTTAACTCATGGGGAATTGGGGGCGATTGGGCACAGCGCTGCTGCTGCCTGTCATGTTGCTGGCGTGCCAGCAAGGCGGACGTACAACGGATGCGTCGGGGCCTTTGCTGAACGTTGGATCACGTGCCGAGTGTGCTTTGAGCCTGGGCGAGTACACGCAGACCTGGGAAGGCACGGTTGGTCTTGCTGTGGCGGGAACGGCAGTCTCGGAAGCTGAACATCTCACGACCTTGAGTTTGCCGCCGGGTTGCACCTATTCAGCGGCTCATTTCGAGGTGAGCTGGACCGTGCCCGCGGACCTGGATTTGCAGGTGCTTCTCCCGGCTGGCGGCGGTGGCAGCGCGGAAACGGGCTCAACAAGCACGGAATCGCTGAGTATTGAGTCCGGTATCAGCGATGGTGATTTCAAGATCCGCGTATACGGTTACACCAGCGCACAAACCGCGTTTAGCGGTCGTTTTACCGCCACGGTCGTCGCTGATTCTGATCCGGCTCAGGACGCTGTTGATCCTTTGCCGCAAGAGAGTGCTGGCGTGGGCCGAGGTATCGACGATGTTGTCGTGGTGGCGGTGATCGACAGCGGCATGAATCCCTATCACTGGGATTTTCTGGCTGAGAAAATGCCCCAGCACAACAATGCCGGGTCACAGGATGACCTGCCGTTGCAACGTGATCCGGCGACCTGGATCGCGGGGCATCCGGGAGCCCAGGCTTTTGCCAGTTATGAGGCCTTGAATCTTGATGTGGTGGCTGCTGCGGCTGATCCGCAAGCGGTGCCCAGCGAGCTGCATGACCAGGATATCGCGGAGTGGTCGAAGATCCAGTACTCCGAGGGATCAAGTAACGATGCGGTGCACATGTACTGGATTCCGGGTACCAAGGTCATCGGCCATGTGGCGTTTGGCAGCGCGTTCGGCTTGGTTGAGCCGACAAGCTCCAATCTGGTGGACACCCTGATAGGTCCGAGCACAGGACCGGTTGATACCTTTGCTGCGGAAAGCCACGGTATCGGCAGTGCCAGTGTCAGCACCGGCAACATACATGGCACCTGCCCGAATTGCGTGCTGGTTTACGTGCATGGCCCGTCCGAACGGGCCAACGAATGGGTCGCAGCTCAGGACTGGATTGATGTTCAAACCAATTCCTGGGGGCTGTCGGTGACCGGCGGCCCGGTACGTGACAATGTTTATGCCGGAAGCAACACCGAGGTTCAGCGTGTGGCCGTGGAACGCGGTCAATCCTGGTTCCAGTCAGCGGGCAATGGTCTGGCCAATGCCTTCACCGTGCCGAGTTCGACCTTGCTCAGCAGTCAGAAGGGCCCGGACTGGATTGTCACCGTCGGCGCCATAGAACCTGAAGGTTCCAGTGTCGGACACAATCGTCCGGTGGATATTTCCAGTCTGGGCACGGATTATCCCTCGGCAACCGGTGGTGGTGACGCGGTGACCGCCGAGGGCGATTTCAGCGGCACGTCCAATGCCACGCCGGTCATTGCCGGGCTGTATTCGGAAGTGTTGTACCGCTTGCGGCGTTTGTTTGACGGCCCAAGCCGCAGCCAGTCGGAGGGTGTGATCGCCACCGGCGCCGCTGCTTGCGCTGCCGCCAACCCGGCATGTGCCATGGCCGATGGGCAATTGACCGTACATGAGTTGCAGCAGGCACTGTTCCTGGGGGCACAGTACAGCGCCGGCGGCACGACATTGCTCTATCAGATCGGTGGGCCTGATATTCCGGATTCAGCCAACAGCGCGGAACTGGAGTTCGTATCAGAAGGGCATGGCAGCTACTACGGCCGCTATCTGGGTGACGAAACCTATGAGGCCGATGTTCAGCGCATCATCGATATCGTGCGCGGCGCACTGCTGGTCGAACTCAGCGAAGAACAGCGTAACTGGCTGATTGCCGACTCGGCGTGTCGCCAGAGTCTGTGGGGCAGTTGGAGTCACGGGTATTTTGATGGCAGCAACGCACCGGCAGCCGACCCAGCCTGGCCGATCCGCAGTTTCCTTGCTGATGTGTGTCCGCAAACCCTGCCCCCGGTGGTGCAAGCACTCCAGGCATACGCGGATATCACGGCGCCGCAGTGAGTGCATTCGTTACTCCGACCAGGGAATGAAACCTGCATGACCAGCATGTTCCTGTCCTGGTCTTTGTTGTGTCCTCTGATCGCCATCCGGCCCTGTGGAGTTTGCAGGGCCAATCCATTCTGATCATTGATGAGCTACCGCAAGTCCGCACCATGCTGCGCGAGTTGTTGACGCGCTGTGGTGCGGACACGATTGAATCATTGAGCGACGCAGAGCGCGCTCTCGAATGGATGGCCGCCGAGCGCCCGGACATCATTCTTTGCGGTTACGACCTGGGCGAGGGCAAGGACGGTCAGCAGGTGCTGGAGCAGGCGCGCGAGCAGGATCTGGTTCCGTATTCCACCATCTTCATCCTGATATCGGCGGAGAACACCTTGCGCCGGGTTATGGGGGCGGTCGAACACGAGCCCGACACCTATCTGGCAAAGCCCTTTACACGCGAGGTGTTGCAGGATCGTTTGCGGCGCCTGCAGAAAAAGAAGGCTCATTTTCGTGAAGTCGGCCTGGCGGTGGAGCGCCGGGCCTATTCGCGAGCCTGTCGGTTGTGCGATGAAGCCATCATTCGGGTGCCCCGATACCGTCTTGATTTCCTGCGTTTTAAAGCAGATGCATTAGCGCGGCTGGGAGACTACGCCGCGGCTGCGGCGGTTTGCCGCGAGGTGCTCAACGAAACAGTGATGCCATGGGCTCAGTTGGGCTTGGCCCAGGCCTTGTTCTACCAGGATCAGCTGGATGAAGCGCACGCACTGCTGCGGACCGCGATTCAAGGGCGCGAGCATTTTGTGGCAGCCTTCGATCTGTTGGCGCGCGTGCAGCAGAAAATGGGGCAAAGCGATGCCGCCGAGGTCACCCTGGCTCAGGCGGTGGCGCTGTCACCGAAAAGTCCCAGACGCCAACGTGCTCTGGCTGAGGCGGCATTGGGCAATGAGAATCTGGAGGTTGCCGAGCAGGCTTACCGTCAGGCCATCCGCGAAGGCCGGCACTCGCAGTTTTCGGGGCCTGAGGATTTCGCTGGGCTGGCCCGAGTGCATCTGTGCGCTGGTGATACAGATCGGGCCGGGCAAACCATGGCGCGCATGCAACGCGAGTACGCCCAGGCGGACCCGGCCACGCGCCTGCAGATGGCGGTGGTTGAGGCTGACGTTGAGCAAGCGCGAGGTAACACCAAGGCGCAAGCTGCGGCAGTGGCCCGAGCTGAGCAGTTGTTGACGGACCACGCACAGGTCTTAAGTGCAGAGCAGCGCATGATGCTGGCTGAGCACTGCATGAGCTGTGGGCATACCGAAGTTGCTTCCGATCTTATTCGCCAGGTGGTGCGCGGCCACCATGAAGATGAAGCCATGTTGACGCGCGCGCGCGAGCTGTTTGACCGGGCTGATATGGGTGAAGAAGGTGCACGTCTTATTGACGGTGAACGGGCCGAGGTGATTCGTCTGAACAATCAGGCCGTCGCATTGTCGCGCCAGGGTGATCTCAAAGCAGCTGTGTCGATGCTTTTGCAGGCAGCTCAGGCCATGCCGGACAACATCGTTATCAATCTCAACGCGGTGCAGGCGCTGCTGCAATTGATGCAGCGTGAGGGCGCCAATTGGCGTGTGCTGCGACAGACCCAAAGTATGCTGGCGAAACTCAGCGCGCGGGCCAGCGGACAGTCTCGTTTTCAGAAGCTGATTCGTTTAATGCAGCGCATGGAGCAACAACTTGAGGCGGCGGCCTGAGCAAAACGCTGCGGCCTCATTGGTTGGGTTCAAGCAAGGCCAAGGTGTGCGTGCGCAAGGCGGCCGGCCAGTTGGCGATTTGTGTCTGCAAACCCGTCAGGTCGTCCTGGAACAAGGCGCGGGTGGCATCTTCGTAACCCGGAAGATTGCCAGCAATAGCGCTGATGAAATTGTAGACACGCTCCTGACACTGTCGCTTAAGCGCTGTTCCGCTGGTCGCGCGACGGGCCTCTTCAACCAGCTTGCGCAGGGTCACCGAGGCGCCGCCGGGTTGGGCAGATAGCCAGTCCCAATGACGTGGGAGCAGGGTGACCTCACGTGCCACCACCCCCAGTTTGGGGCGGCCACGACCGCGTTTTTGCGGTGTGTTGGCGCTCGTCTCGCAGGTTGCATCGCCCACTGCGAGCCGCGCAGCGATGTCTTGTTCGCTACCACGCAGATCAAAATCAACCTGTGTTCCGCTGCGGTTATCAAAACTCAGGATTTGCGCTTTTGAGTCTGCGGCGAGCGCGCGTTTAATCGCCAGTGCGTTGTCCAGCGCGGTGCCGGAGATGAGCAGATCGTGGTGGATAAAGCTGCTGTGGGAATCCATGAGGAAATGCCATACGAAAGAAGGTGGCAAAATATTACCCGGGTTAAAATAGGTCGTCAATTAAATCTGGGTAATAATCAATAGGTGACCGTCACGGTGATGGTGTCGCTGTAAGAACCTGGGCTGACGGATTGGCCTGCTGGTATGCGTCCATATGCAGTGTGCGGGGCTGAAACAACGGCGCAGCCGAGTCCGAGAACGCACAGCGGAACCGCCAGCACACCGCCGACCTGATTACCGCTATCGTCGCCCCAAACCAGGGTGTGGGTGGGTTCGCTGTATAGGTTGTAGTGCAAGTTGTCGCCGCCTTGACTCAAGGCGCGGTTGCTGGTGTCGCCGGACGATCCGCCGTCCAGGCCGATGGTGTAAATCACGGTGTCACCGAGTCCGATCAGGGCGTTCTCCTGGCAGCTCACCGTGATTGTGGTCTGGCTGAAGTTGGCGAAGGGGTTCAGGTGATCATAGTTGCCAAAGTTCAAGGCTAGGGCGCTCACCCCGCAGGTGGCGAAGGCCTGGGCCAACCCCGGGACGAATACGATCGACAGCAAACCGATGGCGCGTATCAAGGTCGACATGGCAGCGCCCCCAGATCGGGCTGCAACTCTTGGCGCAGCTGGCTGCGGGAGATCTGGAAACGACATTGGCCGCCCTCCCAGTAGGCCTTGAAGTGCTCTTCGGCGTGGCGCACTTCAACATAGCTTGCGCCCCCGGAGCCGACAAAAAAGCGTGCATCATCGCCGTCACGGTAGATCACCGCGCCGGCCGGCACCGGGCTGAATGGATCACGCATCAGGCGCAACTCCACACCGGTGTCGGTGGATACCGGGATGTCCACCAGCACGCCAGCAAAGGCGCTGGGTGTAAAGCGCACCCCGGTGTCGTCGATCAGGCTCTGCAGCGGCAGGTCGAGTGGGTCAACGCGGACCTCGTTGCTTTGGTAGGCGAGCAATTCCGGCATGATGGCCAGACCGCGGGCATTGGTGCGGGCCACCATACGATTGTGCATGTAGATCGGGACCCCAGGATGATCCTGCACGCTGACCAAAGCGTAGCTTGCGCCCAGCGGACGCGCGCTGAACCAGCGGCCCTCGATCAGGCCGATCGCGCCTTGCGCGCCGGCCTGTAACGATTCGCCAAAGTGGTCGGTCTGCGCTCTGGCTCGCACCTGGGCCTGGCTGTAACGTCCGGTGTATTGGCCCACCCAGGTCGCCTTGCCACCATCGTTGAGATTGTGGATTTCGGCCTGGTGTCCCAGATCATGCGGCGAACGATACTGGTAACTGGAATAGGTCTGACTCTGGGCGCCGCCACGAGCGGATATGGCCACACGCTGGGTGTGCTGGGGGGACCAGCTCAGACCGGCATGCAGCCCGGATTCGTCCTCGGCCTGGCTGTCGCTGTTGCGGAAGGCGCCTGCGTACACGCTGAAGTGTCCGGCCTTGGTGCGAAAGGCGCGACTCAGGCGCAGGTTGCGACGTTCGAAACGGTCGCTTGCGTTGCGTCGCCGGTACAACGTGTCGAGAGCCACACTCCAAAGGCCCACATTGAAACCGGCCCGGGCGAGAACTTGCCGCTGCAGTGGCAGCGGACTGCTGTCGTCAGCGTTGGTGTCAGCCGATAGGGCCTGAATGCCGGCAAACAGCCGTTGCCAGCGCCATGACAGGCCGAACCGACCGAATGGCGCGTATGCCCCGGACTGCAGTTGGGCAGCGCCCGCGCCGGTGGTGACGGTCAGCGGCCAGTCGAGGAACTGAAACACGTAGCGCAGCTCCGCCTGGTGTTGCCGCTCGGCCAGCACGGCACGCGCTTCCAGTGTGGCCCGGTCGGTGACGCCGTGGCGGATCAGCGCCTGTGCTTGCGCCGCACCGTAGTCGAAGCTTTCTACGCCGAAGGATTCACGACGCCAGCCGGCTGACAGATCAAAATCCCATAGCCCACGGCGCAGCAGGCTGGGGTCGACGTAGTAATTGATCTGCTGCACTACCTGCTCGCCGAGCACGTTGGTCAGGCGTAATTCGGCGCTGCCCGCGCCGGTCAGTACCGGTGCGTCATTGATTTCGAAGGGGCCGGGCTGGGCCTGCAGACGCGAGCGGCGGACCCCGTTGATGAACAGCTCGACCTGCGATGGCACATCGGCCAGACCGGTGATCACCGGGGGGGCAAAGGTCAGTTCGTTGGGGCGGATGGAGAACTCTTTTTTCCATTGCACACCGGCCACCCGGTAACGGGTGCCGAATGCATCGCTGGCGCTGGTCAGGTCACCGAGCTTGATGCGCCAGGCGCGGTCCAGTACATCGTGATTCCAGCTAGTTTCCAGGCGCAACCAGCTCGGTCCGTTGAGCGCATCATCGCGCCAGCTGAGTCCATTGGAAATGCTGCCGAATGCACCGAATGCGGTGAGGTGAAAAAATGCACTGGCACTGGTCTTTCCGCCGCTCTGGTGGGCACCCAGCAGGTCATAGTTGAGGTGGGCGCCAAGGCTGCGTGCGGCCACCGCGGGCGTTATAGGGCGTGAGCCCACCTGCAGTTGCTGGTAGGGCAGTGCGGAGGCGTCGATCTTTATATCAAGGCGCGCTTCGGCATCGTGCCACTCGGCGCTCAGGCCACGGATGCTGGTCAATGCGATGAATGCGGTTCCGTCGAATTCGCGTACCACCTGGCTGGCGAGATCCAGCAAGCCCCAGTCCTGCAAGGTGCGTTGTTCCAGCCAGATCACGTCGCGTTCCGGCATACGCACGATAAGCACGCTGCCGCGTTGCTGTCCGTTGAGATGAGCTTGCGCCCAGGCATATTCGGGTGATGCCGCGTGAGCACCGACCGCTAGGGCGATGCCTAGCAACACCGTGACAAGGCGGCACCAGCGCATACTGTCATGGCGCCAGCGTAAGGGGCTGGCGCTGTTCGCCAGCGTGATCCTTGATGATCAGGCGGGCCGCCGCCGGATTGACCCCGGCTGGCAGGGGCCAGCGGTACTGACTGCCGCCGAGTAGATAGCCCACTTTGGGCAGGCTGATGGGCCAGCGCTGCTCGCCGTCGACCAGCGTGGCCTGGTGCAACTGCAGGTGCGCGTCGCCGCTGTTGTGCAACACCAACTCATTGGTATTGCCCTGGACTTGTAGCTGGCCCTGACAGCCATGGCGGCTTTCGACAAAGGCCGGCAGCAGCATGCGGGTCAGGAAGTTCACCGGCGCTGCGGGTGTCCGGTGCTGTGAAGGCACTTCCATGATCTCCACGCGGTAGCTGGTTTCGCAGGCAGTGTCGTCGCGCTGTCTGATGCCCACTCGGACGGAGCGCCGCTGGCCGGCTGCAATCTCACTGATCGGTGGGGTCACCAGCACATCGCGGCTGGCCACCAGCAATTCCTGGTTGTCGCGTTGAGACCAGCGCAATACCTTGATTTCGACCACTACGGGGGCATCGCCAGCATTGCTCAGGCGCAGCTCCTGCACCCGCACGCCAGGCGCGAAGTGCAGCTTGATCGGCGAAACCTGCAGGCCAAGCGCCAGCGCGCCGGTCGGGGCCAGCAGCAGGCTGAACAGCAGGGCCGCGCCAACCGCGAGGGGGGCGCGCAGGATCATCAGTAGGTCAGGGTGACGGTGATGGTGTCACTGTAGCTGCCGGCTTCGACGTTCTGTCCGGAAGGAATCTGACCATAAACCACGGTCGGAATATCCAATCCAGTGCCGAGCAAAGACACCTCGTCGCCATCGGCCACCGTGCCCCACGGAATCAAGCCGGCGACATCCTGAGTCAGCTGGTAGCTCAAGGTTTCGCTATTGGGGCCGTCCATGACGCGGCTACTGACGTTAGCCGCCCCGCCAAAATCCAGCGAAAGGGTGTACGGCGTGGCCAGCGTGCAGTTACTGGTGATCGTGGTCGTGCCTAGCGTGCCCAATACGCGGTCATAATTACCAAAGGCCAGATCGGCTGCGGACACTGAACATGCAGCGGTGACGGTGGCGGTCACATCGAAAGTGGTGGTTTCATCAGCAGCAAAAGCTGAACCGGATGCCGCTGCGATCAGACCAGCAAGCCACAGCCTGGATGATGTTGAGAATCGATTTGATCGCATGGCGACATCCTTTTTGCGGAATTCGCCCTGAGATTGGCGTAGCGCGTGTCAAAGAAACGTTAAAGCGAGCGCTCGCAAAGATGCCATTCGTCAGCTATTCGGCGCTGTTGAACATCCAGCCACGGCTATCGGCGCTACGCCCTTCCTGAATGCCCAGTAGCGCGGCCTTGAAGCGGGCCGCCTCCGCATCCACCTGCTGCAAGCGGGTGATACGCTGGCCATCGGCCAGCACGGCGATGGGATTGACGATCGCCGCCGTTCCGCAGGCGAACAGCTCGCTGCAACGGCCACTGTCGATGTCGTCGAGCAGGCTGTTGATGTCTATGGGCTGCTCCAGCGCTGGCATGCCCAGATCATCGGCCAGGGTCAGCAGGGTGGCGCGGGTGATGCCCGGCAGGATGGTGCCGTTCAGGGCCGGTGAACACAGTGCGCCGTCAATGATGGCGCAGATGTTCATGGCTGATAGTTCTTCGATCAGGCGGCGCTCGACCGGGTCCAGCCACAGCGGCTGGTCATAACCACGTTCGATGCAACGACGGGTGGCCTGGATCGATCCGGCATAGTTACCCCCGGCTTTGACATCGCCGGTGCCGCCGACGGCGGCGCGACAGGCATCGCGCTCGACCAGCACGCTGATCGGCTTGGCGAAGTAGGCGGCTGACGGGCTGCACACGATGGCAAAGCGGAAGTTGTCCGATCCGGCCAGGGGGTACTGGGTGTCCATGCCGTAAAGCATCGGGCGCAGATACAGCGACTCACCGCTGCGCCGTGGAATCAGCGGTTTCATCGCCTGAGTCACGGCTTTGACCCCGTCCAGAAACAGCGTGTGTGGCACCTCGGGCATGCACAGGCGCTCGGCCGAACGTGCCATGCGTTTGGCGTTCTCGTCCGGGCGGAATAGCGCCGGTTCATCCTGCTCGACCCAGAACGCCTTGAGCCCTTCAAAGCACTGCTGGGCGAACTGTAAGGAGGTGGCAGCGGGGTTCAGCGCGATGGGCTCGTAGGTCATCAGTTCGCCGGCCTGCCAAGCGCCGTTGATGTAGTCGGCCACGAACATCACGGGGCCGGTGACGCGGCCAAAACCGAGCGGGTCGGGGAGCTGGAAGTTGCTGATAGCGGTGGACAGTGTGGGCGAAAGATTCATGCGTGGTTCTTATTTTGATGCGCTCTGAAAGCTGGATTCAGCACTGCGATTAAGCCTTGGGCCCAAGCTTGACCAGCAGCAGCGGCAGCAGGGTCAGATTAGCGATCAGGGCCAGCAGCATGGCCAGGCCGGTGAACAGCCCGAACAGCACGATGGGTACGAAGTTGGACAAGGCCAGAATCGAGAAGCCCAGCGTCACGATCACAGAGGTCAGGTAGATCGCACGCCCGACGCTGCCGTGGGTGTTGATCATGGCCTGCCAGCGCTCAACCCCGGTGTGGATTTCATCCTGGAAGCGGTGGGTGTAGTGGATGGTGTTATCAACCCCGATACCGATCGTGATCGCAGCGATGGTGATGGTCATGATGTCGAGCGGGATATTCAGCCAGCCCATCAGGCCCAGGATCATGCTGGCGGCGAACACCGTGGGCAGCACGCCGATCAGGGCCAGGCGTGGCGAGCGGAACAGGAACCACAGCATCAGCACGATCGCGCCGAACACCGCCGAGAGGGTCAGTATCTGAGACTCGAACAAGCTTTGCAGCACGTTGTTGTAGAGCACCAGAGCACCGGCCAGATGAATTTGCTCGGGCTTGAGGTCAAATTGCTCGATCAGGTCCTTGCGGATCTTCTTGAGCAAGGCATCACGGCGCAGGTTCTGGTCGGAATCGATCACCCGGATGGAAAAGCGCAGCTGATTGCCATCCTCCGACATGTACGGGTCGAAGAGTTGTTCCTTGATGGTCGGAGGCAGGCGGCCGTGCATGATTGAGAGGGTGAAATCGTCGGGTGCATCACCGTGGTTGAGCAGGGTGATCAGTTCCATGGTTGTGGCCATGGACAGCACTTTTCCGGTTTCCGGCAGGCTTTCCAGATAGGCGTGAATCTGCTTGGCGTCCTGCAGGGCAAAACTGTTGTACCAGTAGCTGGATGCGGTAATTCCGGTGTTGTCGCTGGCGTATTCGTCGGCAAAGTCGTCGGCGAAGTCATCGGCAAAATCGGCGGCGAATTCGTCCACTTCGTCCTCATCCTGCTCGAAAAACGAGGGCGGCGCGTCGAGAATCACTTCCAGCGGGGTGGTGCCACCAAGTTTCTTGTCGATCAGGACCATGCCCTGATAAATCTCGGTGCTGTCCTTGAAGTAGTCGATGAAGCGGTTTTCCACGCCCAGGCGAGCGATGCCAGCCACGGCGACGACAATCAGCACGGCGTAGAGCGCCAGCACCGGGCCACCAGCCTTGCGGATGCTCAGGGCAAACCCCTGGGTGATGCGGGCGCTGACATCGCTGTTGCCGGCGCCGCCGTCCTTGGGTTTGCTGCCGGCCAAAAGCCACGGGAACATCACGAAGGTCAGCACGAAAGCCCACACCACGCTCCACACCATCATCTGGCCGAAGTCGATGACCGGACGGATGTCGGCAATGATCAGCGAACCGAACGAGACCATGGTGGTGGCCGCGGTGAAGATCGACGGGGCGAGCTTGCTGCGAATGGTTTCGCGCACCAATTCGGCGGATGAGGCCTGGGGTTTTTCACCTTGCAGTTCGCGATAGCGCACGACCAGATGCACGACCAGTGACAGGGTGATGATCAGGGTCAGCGAGGTGAAGTTGGACGACACCACGGTGACCGGCCAGTGCATCAGTCCGAGCTGTCCGAGCATGACCACGCTGACCGCCACGCAGATCGACACCGGCAGAGCCACCCAGCGCAGCTGACGGAAGGCCAGCGCCAGCAGCAGGATCAGAAAACCGCCCACCAGCACGCTGAACAGGCGAATGTCGGCGCGCACGAAGTCGATCATGTCGGAGGCGATCATGGGTAGGCCGCCGAGCACGATGCTGGCCTTGTCCTCGTGCCGACGAATGACCTCGCGAATCTGCGCAATGGTCTGTTGCTGGCGGTCCTGCTGGGCGCCGCTGATCTCGCGGTAGGCCGCGCTGACGCGCTCAAGCTCAGCCTGTTCCGGGGCGCTGAGCGTCTCGCTGTAGGCTTTCTCGCGCAGATCTTCGCGCCGGGTCAGCAGCTCGCGGGCTTGCTCGTCGGTCTTCAGCAACACCAGCATGCCAGTGGTTTCGCCGGCCGGGTCGGTGAGCAGGTTCTTGTACAGCGGGCTGTTTGCGAATTCCTGGCGTGCCAGCGCGCGGTCGGTTTGCGGGTCCAGCAGGGTGCGAGTGCCGTCCTGCACTTCAGACAGCGTCATGCGTGGGCTGTCGAGCAGCGGCACGTCGAGCAGGCTGGTGACCGCGCTGACCGGTTCCAGCGCTTCCAGCTCGTCGCGCAGGGCCTTGATGCGGGCAAGCACCTCGTCGGAGAACAGATCACCCTGTGGCGTGTAAGCCACCACCACCGACTCCTGCGCACCGTAGCGCTTGGCGATTTCGCGGTAGTAACGCAGATCCTCGTCATTCTCCAGGATCAGAGAATCGGCCGAGGCATCAAGACGGAAATCCTGGGCAAACCACACGGCGCCAGCCGCCAGGGCCAGCAACAGGGCGCCGGTTATCCAGCGCCGCTCCAGGGTCAGGCGGTCATACAGCGCAGCGAGTGATTTGAGCATCAGGTTTGCACGGGTGTGGGCGGGGCAGTGTGGGCGGCGGTCGCGCGATCACGGTTGTAATCGCGCCCGATGTACATGTACGCCGCCGGGACCACGTAGAGGGTAAACAGCGTACCAATGGTCATGCCGGCCGCGATGATCAGGCCCATGGAGAAGCGTGATGCCGCCCCGGGACCATCCGCCATCAGCAGCGGGAACATCGCCACCACCAGAGCCGCGGTGGTCATCAGTACCGGGCGCATGCGGATGGAGGCCGCTTCTTCGATCGCTTCGCGCTTGGGCATGCCTTTTTGCTGCAGCTGATTGGCGAATTCCACGATCAGAATGCCGTGCTTGGAAATCACCCCGATCAGCGTCACCAGACCCACCTGTGTGTAGATGTTCAGCGTCATACCGGGGAAATTGGACAGCTGCATGCCGTTGGTCATATTGAAGATATTCAGCACCAGCAAGGCGCCGCAGATCGACATGGGCACGGTCACCAGCATGATCAACGGATCGCGGAACGACTCGAACTGTGCGGCCAGCACCAGGTAGATAATCACCAGGGCAAACCCGAAGGTGGCCAGCAGGGCGGATCCTTCCTGCTTGAACTGACGTGACGCACCGGCGAAGTCGATCTGGAAACCATCCGGCATCACTTCCTGCGCGATCTCCTCAAGTATGGCCAGCGCTTCGCCCTGCGGGATACCCGGGCGCGGCACCCCGATCAGGGTGTTGGAGTTGAGCTGCTGGGCATGCTCGATCGTGCGCGGCGTGGCCCGCTGGGTCACATTGATGACCGAGGACATCAGCACCAGACGACCATCGTTGGTGCGGGTGTAGTAGTAGTCCAGCTGCTCCGGGTTGAGACGTGCGTTGCGCTGCAGCTGCGGAATCACCTTGTAGGAACGACCTTCATAGGCGAATCGTCCAACCTCGCCCGAGGCCAGTAAGGCCGACAGGTCGGCCGACAACTGGCCCATGTCCACACCCATGGCGGCGGCCTTGTCGCGGTCGACTTCGATCACCGCTTCCGGGCGGTCAATGCGCAGACGCGGGGCCAGGAAGATGAACTTCTTGGACGCCATGGCGCGGCCGACGATCTCGTTGCCCACCTGATATAGGGTTTCCGGATCAGCCGTGGACTTGAGGACGAACTCTACCGGATAACCCTGACCCGGGGTCGGCAAAGCCGGCGGTACGATCACCGCGGGGCGGATGCCGGCAACTTTCTCCAGCTCCGGCAACAGTTGATTCACAACCTGTCCCGTGGTGGCAGACCGGTCATCCCAAGGCGGCAGGATCAGGCCCATGAAACCGGTGTTGGTGCTGCCACCCTCATTCGAGGCGAAGGTGAAGATATGGTCGATGTTGTCCTGCGCCAGGGCGGTCTTCTGTGCTTCAGCGAAATATTGATCGAGGTATTCGCGCGAGGAATAACCGTCGGTTTCGTTGATCGAGAAGGCAAAGCCGATGTCTTCTTCCGGTGCTAGTTCACCCGGTGTCGAGATGAACAGGAAGTAGCACGACGCGAACACGATCGCGCCGAACACGGCGATCACAATCTTGGTGTCCAGAGCGCCGTGCAGACGGCGTTTGTAGGCCTCGCGCCAGCTTTCGAAACGGCTGTCTAGCCAGGCGGCGAAACCGCCTTCCGACCCACCGCTGTGCTCGGCTCGCAGAATTTTCGCGCACATCATGGGGGTCAGAGTCAGCGCCACGACACCGGAGATCAGCACCGCGCCGGCCAGGGTGAAGGCGAATTCGCTAAACAGCTTGCCGGTGATGCCCGAGAGGAAGCCGATCGGGGCAAACACCGCCATCAGGGTGATGGTCATGGCGATGACCGGCCCGACCAGCTCGCGCGCGCCTTTGATCGAAGCGTCGTAGGGGGCCATACCTTCTTCGATATGACGATGGATGTTCTCGAGCACGATGATGGCGTCATCCACAACCATGCCGATGGCCAGCACCATCGCCAGCAGGGTCAGCAGGTTGATGGAAAAGCCCATGGTCAGCATCAGGAACATGGCGCCCACCAGTGACAACGGCACGGTCACTGCCGGAATCAAAGAACTGCGGACAGAGCCCAGGAACAGGAAGATCACCACAACCACGATGACCACCGCTTCAATCAGCGTTGCACGTACCTCGGCGATGGCGTCGCGAATATAGATCGTGCTGTCGTAGCCGATTTCGCCTTCCAGCCCTTCAGGCAGGGCCGACACAATGCTCGGCCACAGTTTGTTGACCTCATTGATCACCTCCAGCACGTTGGCTTCTGGGCGCGTGTTGACGCCGATGAAGGTCGCCGGTTCGCCGTCCCAGCCGGCGCCGTAGTCGTAGCTTTCCGAGCCCAGTTCCACACGTGCGATGTCACCCAGACGGACCACCGAATCGCCTTCGCCGGACACCACCATGTCGCGGAATTCCTGCTCGCTGCGTAAGTCGGTGTCGGCACGCATGCCAATACGCACGTACTGGCCTTTGGATTCACCCACAGCCGACAGCACGTTCTGCTGGCGTACCCGGGCCAGGACTTCGGAGGCGGTCAGATTGTGGGCGACCAGACGGTCGGGTTTCAGCCACAAGCGCATCGCGTAGGTCCGCGCACCGAGAATCTGTGCCTGTTCGACGCCGCCGATGGCATCCAGCTGGGGCACCACCACACGGGTCAGGTAGTCGGTGATCTGGGCTTCGCTCAACACCTGAGAGTAGAACGACATATACATTGCCGCGGTACCGCCGCCCTCGGCGATCGCCACCACAGCATCTTCCGAACCTTCCGGCATCTGGTTGCGCAATGCCGCCACTTTGGCCGAGATCTCGGTCAGCGCCTCGTTCGGATCCTTGTCCAGGCGCAGATTGGCGGTGATCGATGCAATGCCCTGCCCGGTGCTGGAGGTGAGGAAATCGATACCGTCCGCAGTGGCGATTTCACGCTCCAGCGGTGTGGTGACAAAGCCCTCCATCAAGGCCGCATCGGCGCCGGGGTAGGCCACGGAAACCGAGACCTGGGCATTCTGGAGTTCGGGGAACTCGCGCACGGTCAATTCCAGCCCGGCGCGAATGCCGAGCAGCAGAATGACCAGACTGATGACAGTGGCCAGAACCGGCCGGTCAATAAAGATGTCAGTGAGTTTCATTGAGCAGGCCTCAGGTGTCGGCCACGTCTGGGTTCAGCGACGGTTCAGTGGGTACCGAGTTGTCGATGATGACCGGGGCCCCATTGCGCAGTTTGAGCAATCCGCCCGAGGCAATTTGTTCACCTTCTTCCAAGCCTTCCAACACTTCGACAAAATCACCGCGCGCCTTGCCGATACGGATGAAACGCTGGTTGACGACCTGTTTTTCCGCATCGTCTTCGGCTTTCTGAATGACGAAGACCGAGGTGCCGAAAGAGTCGTAGCTGATTGAGGTGCGCGGGATGGCCAGGACCGAGTCGGTACCCGGGCGCTGAATGGTGATGCGACCGAACATGCCAGCGCGCAATTTACCTTCGGGGTTGGACACGCTGCCACGGGCGCGGAAGTTACGTGTGGCGTTGTCGATGCGCGGTTCGATCACGCTGACCTGACCACTGAATGACTCACCCGGCCATGCATCCACGCTGACCGAAATCGGCAAACCCACATCGACCATGGACAGGCGTGCTTCGGGCAGTGCAAATTCGATTTCCATCGGGTCGAGCGACTGCAGGCTGACCATCGGCGCACCGGCGGCCAGATACTCACCGACGCTGATCTGGCGGATGCCGAGCACACCCGCAAACGGTGCGCGGACTTCCTTCTGGTCCAGGCGGGCCTGTTGGGCATCAGCAGCGGCGCGAGCGGCTGCAGCTTCTGCCTTGGTCTGGTCGAATTCAGACTGCGACAAGACCTTGCGTTTGATCAGATCCCGGGCCCGGCGCAGGTTGACCTCGGCGATGTCGGCTTGCGCTTTGAGCTGGGCCAGTTCGGCTTTTTCCGTGCTGGTTTCCAGGCTGACCAGCAGGTCGCCGGTCTCAACCTGGCTGCCGGCGGTGAAGTGGATCGTGTCAACAATGCCGCCAGCCTGGCTGGTGATATCGGTGCCATTCACCGCGACCAGGGAGCCCACCGAAGGCACATCGCGTGACCATTGCATACGCTCAACTGTGGCGCTAAGGATTGTCACCGCCGGCGTGGGCATGTTGTCAAAGTAGTCATTCATGGCTTTGGAGCCCATGAATTTCATGCCAAAAACCCCGCCAAAAACGATGAGGCACGCGCCCAGCATGATGAGCATTCGCTTGAAGGTCATGATGTTTCTATCCCTGAATTTGTTTCTTGTTGACGCGTGAGAGCCCGCAGCGGCGGCGATTGCGGCACGCACGTTGCAGGGCACATTATCGGGTCAGACTTGCTCAGACACCAGAAAGTCAATTAGTTCACGCGCGCAAGGTGGCTGTTTGATGACAGCCGCGTGTGAGCTCAGGCCAGGGATACCACGCTGTTGAGCAGCATGCGCACGAGCATGGTCTGGCGCGTGACGCCGGTCTTGCCGAAGATGGAGCGTAGATGGGTGCGCGCGGTGTTGCGCCGCACGTTGAGCTTTTCGGCGGCCTCATCCAGGGTGTTGCCTTCTGCTAGCAGGATGGCCAGATTGGCCTCCATGCGGGTCAGGCCGAAGACACGGCGTACGACTTCCTGTGACGGCTGGGCCGGCGAGGTGTCCGGATCACGCAGGTATACCACCGCCGCAGGGCGGTGTTTGCTCTCTGAAAACTCGCCAAACGGAATTGAGCGCACCACGATCCCGATCTGGCTCCGTCCGGAGGGGCGTGTTACTGACATGGCTTCGGCCAGTCCGGGGCCGGTTTCTGTCACGCTGCCGCTGATCGACTCGGTAATCAGACGCTGCAATTCCTGATTCTCGCTGCGACTGGACGCTGCCAGCCCTTTGCCGCTGCGGCTGACGCCGTCGCGGTCTGCGAGGATGCGCTGGGCCTCATCGTTGAGGTGCACGATGCTGCCTTCATGGTTGAAGTAGGCAATGCCGAGCAGAAGCCGGTTGACCGCCCCGGAGTACAGCTGGCGTTCGCACTCCAGCGTGTCCAGGCGGGCGTGCAGACGAATGGCGCGCTCCATATGCGGCAGCAGCACCCGACAGATCATCTTGTCGTTTTCGCTGAAGCCTTGCTGGTCCTGGGCCCGGGTCACGCGCAGGCGGCACTCAATACCGTCTTTGGTGGTGATGTCCGCACCCAGCAGGTAGCCGATGTCCAGGGGCTTGAGATATTCCTGGTACATGGTGCTTTTGCGCCATTGGTCTTTGCCCATCAATTCATCGGCGCTGACGACCTCACCGGGCGGCAGGCCAACAAACGGATCCACGGCGAAGAAACGTTGCTCGTAGGATTCGGTAGCACTGTCATCGACCACGCCGGTGTTGATCATGACGCCGGTGGATTCTTGCGACGGCGGGCGCAGCATCAAGGTGACGTGTGCGGCGTTGAGGGTTTCCCGCAACATTTCCAGTGCTCCCTGCCACGGCGGGGATTCATTCAGACCGTCATAAATAGCGCCCAGCAGGCGATCAAGCTGTGCTTGGCCTATGGGGTATTCGCCATCGTCCAGTTCCAGCGAGTCGAAGCTCGACCGCCGGGCCTGAAACGCTTGCGCAGATGCCAGCGTTTGCATGCGATCAGACGCGCTGCTGCGCGCTCTGTGTAGGGGCGATGCCGTATGGCTGGCGGTTGTGGTCTGTCATCCTCATCGTGTTCCAAGTTTTGGTGGTGTCCGGTTGTTGTGATTTCTTGTCATCCGGACGGATGATTCTACCCATGATTTATCGGCGGAAACTAGCCGGATGAGTACAGAACAACAAATGCGCGCGGCAATGCAGGAATACATTGACGCCTTTAACCGCCGAGATGCCGAGGCTGTTATCGCCTTGTACGCCGATGATGCCAGCGTTGAAGACCCCGTGGGCACAGAGCCCAAGGTCGGGATTGAAGCGATCGCGGAGTTTTATCGTTATTCCGTAGGACTGGGGGCCGAGCTGTCTCTGGTCGCTCCAATTCGGACATCGCATGCCAACTCTGCAGCGATGGCTTTTGATGTTCAGGTCACCCTTGAACAAGGCCCCTGCCTGATTCGTGTGATCGACGTTATGACGTTCAATGAGGCAGGCAAATTCACCAGCATGCGAGCCTACTGGGGCCCTGGCGATATGGCGTTCCAGCCCGCAGACTGATGAACGGTCGCCGGCGCAGGTTCTACTGAGCGCCGGTCAGCGCGCTGCAATCGGTGGCGCTTTGTGCGCACAGTGCAGCGATTCGCTGACGCAGGCGTGAGGCTGCAGCCTCGCGTTTGGGCTTGTCCTGCGACCATTGTGCGAGCGTATCGTGCAATCGCTGCATCCGCGTACGGGTACGTTGGTAATAGCCGTCCTGTGATTGTGCGACGCCGTCAAGCAACTGGTTGGCAACAGTCTCGATCGTGTCAATCTGATCGGGCGCCAGTTCGATCAGGTTGAGCACATGTTGTGTGCCCCATTGGGTCCGGGTTGCCGGTCCAGTGGCCAGTTGCCAGGCCCGGGCAGACCAGCCCAGTGCGCGCGTTGCGTTGTTGCGAGCCTTCTCGATGCTCGCCAGATAGGACATGTAGTAATACGGCGCCACGGCATTGCCCAGTTCCGCTTGCAGTAGTTCAACCGCCGCGTCGCTGAGGCCGACTTCATGCAGATACCAGGCGGCGTTGTAGATCAGCGACTGTCGCTCAGCCGGCGTGGTCGCAGCCTCATCGGCCCAAGCCGCGCGCGCACGCACCAGCGCTTGCAAATCGGCATCATCCTGCGGCAACTGCCCGTTTTCGTCGCGGCGTAAATCCATGTGCAAACGGGTTCCCAGCATGCGCGCCTTGAGTGGCAAGCGGGTATCCGCAAAGCTGCGCTCTGCCAGGGTCTGCAGACGCGCATAAAGGATTGCTCGAACATCGGCTGGTGCGGACCGGCTTAGTTCCACTGCGTGGTACTGCAACTCGCTGAGATTGTCATGTGTGAGCTGCGGGTCGGCGAGAATCTGCTGCAGATTCTCGATCGTGGTGGGGGGGCTTTCCTGATCAAGGCTGGCGATGCTGGACAGCAGTTTCAATCGCCTGCAGTGGGGTTGTGAGGTGGCTGGGCAATGCTGGGCCAGGGTGCTCAGTGTGTTGGCGCGGTCTTCCTGCCCGAGCAGGCGTCCGTCGTCGGCATCCCAGGCGGTGCGTGCAAGCAGTTGCCAGTGATCATCAGTCAGCGACTGCGGTTCTTCCAGCCCTCTGGCGAGCACGGCAGCGATACTTTCGTTTTGCTCCAATGCGGCTTGCAACGCCTGCGGGTAGCGCTCCAGGGCCATGCCGCTGGTTAACCGTGTACGCTCCTCACCTTGGGGGCCAAAAACGATCAGCGTGGGGTATCCGGCAGCGCCGAAATGTTCACCCCAGCGTTGCGCGCCTTCGCTGTCGCCATCCAGGTAAACCGCTACAAAGGCCCTAGTCATTTCGACAAAAGCGGGGTCGCGAAAGACCGTCGAGCGCAACTGATTGCACGGCGGGCACCACACCGCACCCCAGTACAAGAACAAGGGCTGATCGCGTTCTTTGGCTAGCGCAAAAGCCTCGCTGACACCACCTTCAAACCATTCGATGCCCGCGCTGGTCGCGGGGGCTGTTGTGGCCTGTGGCGCGCCAGTGTCGCTGCGTCCGCAAGCGCACAAGAGCAGGGAACAAAGGGTCAGGCAGCAGACGAGGTGGTGTTTCATGCTTCGAGTATACGGGGCGCACAACGCACTCTTGCAGCAAAAAAAGTGTTTTGCTACATTTTACTTCACATCACTCCTCGGGTTAACCATGTACAAGGAACGCCGCCGCCAAAACTTGATGCGCCTGATCGACGAGCAGGCGGATGGGCATCAAGCCGAGTTTGCGGCGCGTTTGGGCAAGTCGCCGTCCTACGTCGGGCAGTTGGTTCGCGGAGTCGGCAGCTTTGGTGATCGGGTGGCGCGGCAGATTGAGCAGCAATGCCGTAAGCCACGCGGATGGCTGGATCGGCACGAGCAGACCGCTGAAACATCTGCCTCACCGCGTGATCAGGGTCTGTGCCCGATGTTGTCCTGGGTTGCCGCTGGCAGTTGGCATGGCATGGAGACACCGGATGGCAGTGGTAACGATGCCGCCGAATGGTTGTCTTGCCCCGTCCGTCACTCTGAAAGCACTTTCGTGCTGCGGGTGCGGGGTGAGTCCATGTACAACCCGCTGGGGCGCTTGAGCTTCAGCGATGGTGACCTGATCTTCGTCGATCCTCAGCGCCAGCCGGAAAACAAATCCTGTGTGGTCGTGCGTCGCGAGGCCGATCAATCCGCCACATTCAAGCAACTGATTCAGGAAGGGGAAACGCCGGTTGCCCGGCGTTACCTCAAGCCGCTCAATCCGAATTGGCCTGAGCCGATTCTGGAGCTGCAAGAAGATGACCGCCTGTGTGGTGTGGTCATCTTCAAAGGCATGGCTTTGTAGGCCATGCGGTGTTTTTTTGCCTTGAAAATGTAGTAAATCACTTCACAAGGATCACATTATGAATTTCAATACCCGTCCTCCCATGGCTGTGCTCACGCGCCCGCTTTCCCGCAGTGCCGCCGAATCTGCTGCGGTTCGGCCCAGTCGCCTGTTGCGTCCGCTGCGCAACCGCACACACGTGCGTTTGGAGTCGCCGCGCGTGTTCTGCGATCCGCGCATGCCGGGCGGCTGGACCGAGGAGTCACCCGTTTCAATGCCCGATCAAGCCGCCTGATTTGATCTGCTGGTTAGTCACCCAGTGAGGCCAGTTGGGTTGTTTGCTCGCCTTGGTACAGCGTGGCCAACTGGGTGGCTGAGTTGTAGGCGCCACGATCGCGTAAAGCGTTGAGCACCTCTCGATCGCGCTGATACACATCGTTGCGCAACTGCAGACTGCCGTCGCGGTCAACCCAGGCGGTCCAGTACTGCAGGTGTACCGGCACGCGATTGCTCAGCCGAACATGGCGGGTCTGATCACTGTTGGCGTAGTCCGCCCATGCGCCATCGGCATGGTCGCGCAGCAGCGCCTGGGCCAGGGCCATGGGTTGATCCAGGCGCACACAGCCTGAACTGAACAAGCGCTCACCACGGTCGAACAGATTGCGCGTCGGCGTGTCATGCAGGTACACCGCATAGTCATTGGGGAACAGGAATTTGACCTGGCCCAGAGCGTTGTTCGGACCGGGTTGCTGGCGCAGGACAAAAGGAAAATTGTTGCGGTTGATTTGGCTCCAGTCCACGCTCAGGGGGTCAACCTTGGCGGCGTCGCTGCTCCAGCCCGCACTCAGCGTGTACCCACGCTCCAGCAGGTAGTTGGGATCACGCTTGATCAGCGGCAGTTTGTCGACCACCGCAATACGCTGAGGCACAGTCCAATCCGGGTTGAAAACGACTTCGTTGATTTCGCTGCTGGTCGTGGGCGTTTGCCGATCGCGACGGCCCACGATGACCTTCATGCGCAGAGATGGCTTGTTGGCGTGGTGATATTCCAGGCTCTGGCCGGCGATATTGACCCGCACGTGGCTGTCGCCAAAGCTAGCCGGGGCCTGACGCCAGCGTTCCAGATTAAGGCTCAATGTATCGATCACGTCAGCCCGGCTGCGATTCAGCGCAGCCAGCGTTGACGGGCCTACGATGCCGTCATCGTCGAGGCCATTGCGGGCCTGGAATTGAGCCACGGCGGCGGCCAAGCGCGGCCCCAGCTGCGTGCCGGTTTCACTCGTATGGGTGGGCTGATAGTCACCGCTGCGAGTCAGACGTTCGCGCAACTCGGCAATCATGGGGTGATGATCACCGGGTTTGATCATCCGGTTGGCCTGCAGTGGTGCTTGTTCAGCACCTTCATCATTACTCAGCAGCTGATGCAAGGCCTGGCTGAGCGACCAGTATTCGGGGTGTTGTGGCAAAAGCCCGTCAAACTCGCGCGCTGGGTCATCGGTAGGCTTCAGCCGCAGCAGCAAAGATTGAGCGCGGCTGCCCAGGCTGTTGGATCGAGCGGCACCACGCGCCAGGTCAGAAACCAGTGAGATAAAGGCATCGCTCAGCAGCAGGTCGCCATGGATACGGCCGGCCAGCGAATCGTCGTCGCGCAGACTTTTCAGGGTGTTGTAGTGGTAGTTCGACGGGTCCAGTCCATGACGGGGCAGGGCTGCGAGATAGTCGAACATGCGTTGGCCGTTGGTCTGCCACCCTTGCGGGCTGGTCCAGATGGCTGCATAACCGGTCCGGTCATATGTGCGCACCAGGGTGTGGCGATTGCGCAGGGTCATGCCAGCCGTGCGGGTGCTGCTGCCAGAGCGCAGTGCCTGAATTTTCAGCTGCATGTGGCTTACAAAGCTGGCCTGAGCGTCGCTATTGCTGGCCTGGGCGCTGCCGGCCAACAGCAGGCTGCCTAGAATCAGGCCGCTGATAGCCTTGCGAGTGATCGTGTTGGAACGGGCCAAATTGCGGAAACCCATCGTTCTCTCCCTGAGTTGTTGGAGACATGGTTTTCCAGAGAGCGTCAAAAAATTGTCATCGCTACAAACCGCTGACTGGTCGGTCAGATGGTTTAATAGTCGGTCACCGCTGGGTAGACATTCGTGACGAAACCGCCACAAAAAGTGACCAAGTCCACAAATCGGCTCAAACCCTTGCTGCGTCTATGGCCGTGGTTGTGGCGTTACAAGCGGGTTTTGCTGGCCGCAAGCGTGGCTTTGCTCTTTGCGGCAGCGGCCACGTTGTCCCTGCCGGTTGCCTTGCGCTATCTCATTGATGCTGGCTTTTCAGCCCAGCACAGCGCGCGTATCGACGCTGCGTTCCTGGCCATGTTCGGTGTTGCCGCAGTGATGGCGGTGGCCACCGCGTTGCGCTACTACTGGGTGACCTGGATAGGTGAACGCCTGATTGCTGATCTGCGTCAGGATGTTTACACCCATGTGCTGAGCATGAGCCCGGTGTTTTTTGAGACGACGCGGACCGGCGAGGTGTTGTCCCGCTTAACCACCGATACCACGCTGATCCAAACGGTTATTGGCTCCAGTGTTTCGATTGTGCTGCGCAATGTGCTGCTGTTTTTCGGCGGTTTGCTCATGCTGATGGTCACGAGCCCCCCGCTGACCATGATGATTCTGCTGCTGATTCCTATCGTGCTGGTGCCGATTCTGGTCTACGGGCGCAAAGTTCGAGAGCTATCGCGGGCCAGTCAGGACCGTGTGGCCGATACCAGCTCGACTGCGCAAGAGGTGTTCAGCGCGATGAACACGGTGCAGTCTTTTCACCGCGAGGGTTTCGAATCGGCGCGCTACGCACGTGCGGTCGAGAGCGCATTTACGACGGCCCTTCGACGGATACGCAGCCGCGCCATACTGACGTTTCTGGCCATTTTGCTGATGTTCGGAGCCATCGTGCTGGTGCTGTGGTTTGGCGCACAGGCGGTTATGGATGGGCGCATGAGTCCTGGCGAGCTCGGGCAGTTCCTGTTGTATGCACTGTTTACCGGTGGTGCGCTGGCCGCGTTGAGTGAGAGCTGGGGCGAAATTCAGCGCGCGGCCGGCGCCACGGAACGCTTGATTGAATTGCTTGATACGCCGTTAGCCCTGCAGGTGCCGGCGAAGCCGCAAGCTTTGCCGGCGCGTTGTGGCGGTGACATTCAGTTTGAAGCTGTGCATTTTGCCTACCCCTCGCAACCGCAGCGTCAGGTTTTGCGTGACTTCAGCCTGCACATCAGGCCTGGCGAAACCGTTGCCTTGGTCGGGCCTTCGGGTGCCGGCAAGAGCACGGTGTTTCAACTGCTCCAGCGCTTCTACGATATCCAGGGCGGTCAAATCCGCCTGGATGGCCAGGACATTGCGCAGTGTCTGCCGGGCGAGGTTCGCGAGCGCCTGTCCATCGTGCCGCAAGAGCCTGTGCTGTTTGCCGACACGGCCATGAGTAACATCCGTTATGGGCGTCTGGATGCAAGCGATGAAGAGGTCGAGCATGCCGCACAACACGCGGCCGCCGATGCATTCATTCGTGCGCAGCCGGACGGTTATGCCTGTTTTCTCGGCGAGCGCGGGGTGCGTTTGTCAGGCGGGCAGAAGCAACGTATCGCCATCGCCCGGGCGCTGCTCAAGAACGCAGCGGTGGTGTTGCTGGATGAGGCCACCAGTGCGCTGGATGCCGAATCCGAGCAGGCCGTCCAGCAGGCCCTGGATGAGCTGACGCGCGAGCGCACCAGTCTGGTTATCGCCCATCGTCTCGCCACGGTGCGCAGCGCCGATCGCATCGTGGTCATGGATCAGGGGCAGGTGGTGGCCAGCGGCACGCATCAGGAACTGCTCGCTCAGGGCGGTTTGTATGCGCGCTTGGCCAAGCTGCAGTTTCGTGACGCCTGAGCACGCGCCTCGTATCATCGCCAACACCATGTCCCAAGCCATTGCCATGATGTTCCCACGCTTGCGTTATCTGTTGCTGCTCGCTGGACTGATCGCCCTGAGCGGTTGCGCGCTGTTCCAGCCCAAGATCGTTCCGCCGTGCAGCGAAGCGGCCTATCACCAGTTCGATTTCTGGCTGGGGGAATGGAATGTGCTGCGTGCCGGGGATGAATCGGGTGATGAGGCTTACAACTCGATCACTCCGATCATGCAGGGTTGCGCGCTGCAGGAGCGCTATCACACCAGCTCAGGCTACAGCGGTGAGAGCCTGAACTGGTACGACCCGGAATTGATGCAATGGCGTCAGACCTGGGTGGATGTGAGCGGCACCGTGCTGCAGCTGTCCGGGGGGCTCAACGCCGAGGGGCAGATGGTACTGACTGGCAACAACCGCCGTGATGAGCGTGACAAGCCCTTGCTTGACCGCATCACCTGGACTCCGTACGAGGACGGCACCGTGGTTCAGCAGTGGGACATCTCACGCGACAACGGCGCCACCTGGGAGCGCATCTTCAGCGGGCTGTACGAGCCGCGCGTGCCCGCGCCACAGCCTGAATCGCCGGCCGCCGACAACCCTGGCCCCTGATTCAATCCCTCAGGGGTGGGCAGGCCGCATCGCTGCGGATCAGACGCACATCCAGGACCTGACCGTTGCGCTGCAGGAAGTGTGATTTCTGGCAGCGCGCCCCTGGTTCGCGGCGTACGCATTCATGTGGATCGTCGCCGCTGTCTCGTGGCGGGATATTGCCGATGGGTGCGGCCGCTGTGCTGTCTTCAAAGCAGCGTGTTTCCGGTTCAACAGCATCCCAGGGTTCGTCCCAGATGCTGAGCACGGAGCCGTTGTAGGCGCCGTTTTCAAAGCGGGCGCCGTCATCAATGGCCAGATCATCCAGGGCGAAGTATTCCTCGAAATCGGGATGACGGTCCTCGCCTTCGGGCTGGCTTTCCAGCGGATTGCGATCGAGCGCGGCCCGGTCCAGCGGCGCGTGCAGGGTGCGCGCCATGACGTCGGCGCTCCACATGGTGACCTGATGATCGGAAAAGCCCACATGCAGCAACAGCTGGTTGTCCGGGCTGCCGGGCAGTGGAGTGTTGTCGGTGCCAGCGGTGTTCATGTGATGGGCGTAGCCATTGTTCTCAGCGCGCTCCCACATCATTTCGATCAAGGCCAGCACCAGGGTGCGGTCCAGATCATCCGGGTAGGCGACGTACATCGGCACCGAGTACAGATCAAAGTCGACGCTGCGTCGCAGCAGGGTGGAGTAGTTCATGCCGGGCACGCCCAGCACGCCGCGGTGGATGTCGCGCGACAGGGCCACCACCGGGCCACCCATGATGCCGCCCTGGCTGTTGCCGTCATAAAACGCTTCACGGGTGTCGATCAGGCTGCGGCCCTGCTCATCCTGAAAGGCGGGATGCGCGGCAAAACCTTGCGGGTGGACCAGCAGGCGAGCCAGGAACATTTTGTTGAGCATGCCCTGCTGCGCGCCATCGGCGAGTGTTGGGAACAGGCTCACATCCAGCAGCATGGTCAGCACGTTGGCCAGATCGCCTTCGGAAAACCCAAACCAGTCCATGGCGCAGAACATCATGTTGTGCAGCGCGCCCATGTTGGTGACATGGCTGGAGTTGACCTCCGAGCGTGAGCCCAGCAGCCCGTGCCCGTAAACCGCCGGGCGGGTTGGTTGAGCGGCGCTGGCCGCGCTGGGCAGGTTGCAGGTGAACGGTTTGGTCATTGTCGCGTTGGCGCTCAGACGATCCGGCAAGCTGTCGCCGTAAAGCGGGTGCGGGCCATCGTCCGGGCGATAGAAGAAGCGGTTAGGCGGCAGACTGACCGTGCTGGCGAAACGGATCGCTTCGGCCGGACGAAACACCAGGCAGGGCTCGCTCAGTGGCAGGATGTCGCGGCAGACGTCGTACAGGGGCGACAGCACATCGGGCAGCAGCTGGAAAATGCTGGCCAGATTGTTGCGCTGGGCCTCCAGCGGGGAAGGGTCAACCGGGATGACGTAACTGGGAATCTCGATATGACCTTCGATGCGCCGGGCAATGCCCTCACGCGGGTTTTCGGTGATCTGCTCGATGCTGAAAGTAGGGGCGGCGCCGATCTGGTAATCCGGACTGCCGGGCAGCTTGTCCATGCTCTCGCCGAGGCTGGCGAAGGCGTCATCGCGCAGGTGCAGCAGGCGACCGGCCAAGCTGTTCTGGCTGGCGATGGTGAAGTCCCAGGCCAGATACAACTCCTCGCGTGCGATGTCATCAGGTAGGGCGGAAAACACCGTGCTTTCCAGTGCAGCACAACGCGCAGACGCATCGGGGCCCTGGTCACGGCAGGCGGCGAAGCTGTCCGAGGCCGCAATGTCCTGGCCTTGCGCGTCGCTCAAATGACGCAGCAGGGCGATGTAGCGGGTGCCTTCCTCGAAGTTGCGTGCCGGGCGGATGATCAGGGCCGGCATGGGCTCGCGGCCATCCAGATACGGGATCGGCTGGCCCAGCGCGGGTGAGGGCTGGAAGTAACCGGCGTTGAGGTCGATTTCGGCCCACACCGGGTGACGCTCGCCGGTTTGCGCATTGATGACCACAACTTTGGCGTCTTCGGCCAGATAATCGCTCAGGCGGTCCAGCGACACGGCGCCGGGGATCGTGCCATCGTCATTGGCGGCCAGGCCCGGGACATAGGTGATGAGCATGGCGCCGGGCGAAAAGCCGTCATTGCGGTTCCACTCGGCCGGCGAAACGGGTTTGCCGAGAATATTGCGCGGCATCTGCAAGAGCTGGAAATTCACCTGCAAACCGGTCCCACCCGCTTCGATCGATTGCACGCTGCCGGGCGCCGCAGCCTGGGTGAAATGATTGCTCGGGAAAGGCAGCAGGCAGTGTGCCGGGTCGAGAGGGTCGCAGCCCAGAAGCGTTGCTGCAGGGGGCGGCAGTGCCGCATCAGGGGCGCTGGTCGGGGCCGCCGATGGGCCGTTGTCGGTGGCGCGATTGGCGTGGCCATCGCGCCCGCCCTGGCAGGCGCTGACAAGCAGGCCGGAGGCTGCAAATAGCAGCACGCCGACACGCGCGAGGCGTGCCGCAGAGGTGTACAGCATCATGTGGGTCTCCTGTTCGCACCGGGGTGCTGCCGGTGGTATCCACCGGCCTATCTTTATCCCCACAGCATATCAGGCGTCCTGCGCACAGGTGTCCGGTCCAGTGTTACAGCGTCACTACGCGCTGCGCGTCAATCACCAGACGCAAGGGTCCGGACGGCGCCAGCGCGTCGAACGGCCAGCAGGTCACCAGCACCAGATTGCGGTCTGGCTGAATCGCGATTTGCTGGGTGCGACTGTCGGCGATGCGGCGTCCACGGACCACGTACTCGGCGCTGGTCTGGGCCGTTTGCAATTGCAAACGGTGGCCAATGGCCAGCTCACGCAGGATCGCGAAGTGAGTGTCGCGGTGGCCGGAGATCACGCTGGTGCGGTTGTCCTGCAACAACCCGGATTGCGGGTTATGCCCCGGCGCAAAGGCCAGCACGTTGCCGGCGTCGCCTTCCAGCACGATGTAGCTGCGCTGGTGGTCCGGCAGGGTCAGGCGGGCGACCGGCCAATGGTCGGCCCATGGCCAGGGTTTGTGGGCCACGCCATCCTCAAGGGTTTTGCGCCAGGCGTGCTCCAGCAGTTGCTGGGCGAGCACGGCCTTGGCCTGTATCCACAAGCCCTGGCTCGCCGTCAGCACACCGCCGACGACGAGCAGCAGAGCGATCAGGCGACGCCCCTTCATGCTTTGCGGCGCCCCATCAGCACGCCGGTTGCGGTGAACAGGCCACCCATCAGCAGTAGCCACAGCGAGGGTGTCGAGCCACGCGCCAGGCCAACTTGGGCCGTGTTCATGCCGGCTGGCAGATTGCTTTTCAGGGCGTGCGTGTCGAGGCTTTCGTCGGGGGCTCGAACCGGGGTTTTGTCGACGGCCACCAGGCTGGTGAATTCACTGACCAGATGGTGCTTCAGTGCCAGCGTGGTGATTTCCTGGCGGACCTGATCGGCGCTTGCGCCGCGCCGGCCCTGGCGGGACCAGTCGGTGATCTTGCGCCGCGCCCACAACACGTCGATGCCACTTTGGGCTGCGCCCTGGTTGAGACTCAGGCGGTGCGTCCATGGGCGGCTGCCAAGCTGACCCTGCAACTCGGCGCTGGCGGCCTGGCCATTCAGTTTCATGACCACGCTGATCGGTTCGCCCACATACAGGTCGGGCAGCGGGTTGGGCAGGCGGTCACTGGCCTGGTCCAGCTTGAGGTCGAGGTCGGTCAGGGCCGGGTGATCAAGACGCTCGAACAGACGTTGCATGACGTGCTGAACCTCACCATCGTGGGCGATATAGCTGAAGCTGCCGCGGCCGAACTGTGCGGCTTCGGTCATGAAATGTGCGTTGGGCGCGGCGCCGATGCCAACCGTGAACAGGCGTGCGCGGCCCAGCTCGCGGTGAATCAGGCTGAGCAGCTGTGCTTCATTGCCAACCGCGCCGTCGGTGATGAACACGATCTGCCGCAGGCGTTCGACGGCCGGATCCTGGGCCTGCCCCAGACCCAGCTTCAGCGCCGGGCGCATCTCGGTGCCGCCGTTGGCCTTCAGGCCATGGGTCCAGCGGCGGGCCTGATCAAGGTGGCCGGCGTCAGCCGTCACCGGGTTGGCGAACAGGGCGCGGGTACTGGAGTTGAATTCGATCAGGTTGAAGCGATCGCTGGGGTCGAGTTGATCCAGGCCTGCGAGCAGTCCGGCGCGGGCCGCACGGATGGGTTCGCCGCCCATTGAGCCAGAGGTGTCGATGATGAAGATGATTTCGCGTGCGCGTTCATGTCCGGCGGCAAAATCGGCCTGCGGCGGCATCAGCATGAGCAGGCCATAGTCGCCGTTGTCGGTGCGTTGGGTGAAGAATGCCGATTGCACGCCGAGACCGTCCTTGGGACGCCAGCGCAGCACAAAGTCGCGGTCCGAGGGCACGCGGCCTTGGCTCAGGGTGATGCGGGTGACATCAGCCTCGCGGGTCTGGGCGATGGCGTGATACGGGCTGACCACTTCGCCCAGTTCAAAGCCGGGCTGCAGCTGCACCGTCAGGCTGACCGGATTGTGACTGGCGCGGCCGCTATCGCTGGTGTCGGCTACCTGAGGCAGCTCACCCGGCAGCAGGCTCCAGCCGTGACCAACTTGGCTGTGATTTTCGATCGGTTCTGCACTGGCCGGCTGATAGCGGGGTGTGATCGCCATGGGAAAACGCAGCGAAAAGGCCTCATCGCGCCACAGCAACTCCTGCTGGTATTCGATCTCGATGCGGATTTCGCCATGAGGCGGAATGTTGGCCACTGCACTGGTGAACAGATTGGGGCGATGCTGTTCGACCAATGCCGTGCGCTTGCCGTCCTGTTTGGCCTGCTCGAAGGTCGCGCGGGCCTGCGCTTTCTCCTGAATATCGCCCTCTATGATGCGCTCGCCTATGCGCATGCGCAGGTGATCCACGGCCGCATTCTCGGGCAGGGGGAAGGCATACAGCGCTTCTGCCCAGGTTTCGTTCGGATTCACAAAGTGCTGGGTCACAACGGTGCGGGCAATTGGGCCGGTGACCTGAATCTGCACCTCGCTGCTGAGGCTGGGCACTTCCCGGAAGCCGGCGCTGGATGCTTCATCCTCCGCCCGGAACATCAGGGCGCCACGGCGTACGTCGGACAGCCGGGTCAGGCCATCATCAAGGCTGGCGCTGGCTGGCAGCGGCGAGAGGCTCAGGGCGCACAGCAACAGTGCGGGCAGGTGGATGAACAGACGCATGGGTGAACTCCCGGGATTGAGGAGCGTTCAGCGTCGGCTTCACACATGGGTTTAGAATGAAGTCCGTGTGAAGTCCATGAAATAACCATGTCCGCGCAGCGCATCCTGATTGTGGAGGACGAGCCTTCGATTGCCGACAACATCGTGTTTGCGCTGAAAACCGAGGGGTTTGCGCCGCACTGGTGTCGCACCGGTGCCGAGGCCCTGAGCGCCTGCCAGACCGATCCCCCGGCGCTGGTGTTGCTGGACGTCGGGCTGCCCGACATCAGCGGTTTCGATCTGTGTCGTCAGCTGCGCCAACATTCCGCCGTGCCAATCATCTTCCTGACCGCCCGGGACAGCGAGATCGACAAGGTCGTGGGGCTGGAAATTGGGGGTGACGACTATGTGGTCAAGCCGTTCAGCCCGCGCGAGCTGACCGCCCGGGTGCGCGCCCGGCTGCGCAACTTCACGCCGGCGGCGAACCCGGTGGCGCTGCGCCTGGCGCTGGATGAACAGCGTCACAGTGCCCGGCTGGACGAGGTCGAACTCAATCTCACACGCTATGAATTCCGATTGCTGGCGGTGCTGCATGGCGCGCCGGGCCGGGTGTATTCGCGCGACCAGCTGCTGGAGATGATCTGGACGGACCCGTCTGCTGCGTTTGATCGCACCGTGGATACGCACATCAAAACCTTGCGCCAGAAACTGAAAGCGGCTGGCGAACGGGTCAATCCGATCCGCACCCATCGTGGGCTGGGCTATTCCTACGATCCCCAGGGGCTGTAGCCGTGTCGATCCGCAATCGCATTCTGGCGATTTTCCTGCTCGCCACGGCATTGGGCGGCTACGGGTTTTTCAGCTGGCTGAGCGATGATCTGCGCCCGCGCTACATGGAGGCGCAGGAAGATCTGATGGTCGACACGGCCTACCTGCTGGCGCACCAGATCGAAACCTCGGGTTTGAGCCAGGACAACGGCCAGTGGCGTATCGACACGCGGGATCTGCGTGCCGCATTCGAGGCTTTGCGTGGCCAGTATTTCGAGGCGCAGATTTACGGTCTGCTCAAGACCAGCGTGGATTTGCGCGTGTACGTGACCGATGCCGCGGGCATCGTGCTGTTTGATTCCGAGCCCGGACGTGACGAGGGTCGCGACATGTCGGCCTGGCGTGATGTTGCGCGGACGCTGGCCGGTCAATACGGCGCCCGCAGCACCGCCGATGATCCGCTTTTTCCCGAAGGCTCGACCATGTATGTGGCCGCGCCGATACAGGCTGCCGGCGAGGTTGTCGGTGTGGTCAGCGTGGGCAAGACCACGCGCAACGCGGAGCGCTTCGTGGCCTCTGCCATGCCGCGGTTTTTCATGGCGGCCATGGGTACGCTGGGTTTGGCCCTGCTGCTTTCGCTAGGGCTGTACTGGTGGGTCACACGGCCGCTTTATCGGCTTGAGCAGTATGCCGAGGATTTGCAGACCGGGGCGCGGGTTGCGCCGCCGGCACTCGGCAACAATGAGATCGGCCGGGTTGGCGATGCCATGGCACGTCTGCGCGAGGCCCTGGATGGCAAGGCCTACGTCGAAGACTATGTGCAGACCCTGACCCACGAGCTGAAAAGCCCGACCGCGGCGATTGCGGGTGCGGCTGAGTTGCTTGGCGAAGACATTCCCGCCGAGGACCGCACGCGCTTTCTGGACAACATCCGCACCGAAGCGGCCCGGCTCAATCGCCTGGTCGAACGTATGCTGGCCCTGGCCGAGATCGAAAACCGTGATGCGCTCAAGGCGGCCCAGGTGTTGAACCTGCGCGAACTGGTGGCTGAGGCGCTGGACAGCGTAGCGCCGCGCCTGCACCAGAAAGATTTGCAGGTCCGGCATGGCGGCGAGCGTTCACCGCGGGTCCGGGCCGAGCGTTTTCTGCTGCATCGCGCGCTGGTCAATCTGCTCGACAATGCGATCGATTTTTCGCCGCAAGGCGGGCACATCGATATCGAAATGCACATCAGCGGTTGCGTGGTGGAGCTGAGCCTGCGCGATTACGGCAGCGGCTTACCCGATTACGCCGCGCACCGGGTGTTTGACCGGTTCTATTCCTTGCCGCGCGCCGATGGGCGCAAGGGCACAGGGCTGGGTTTGAGCTTCGTCAAGCAGATTGCCGAGCTGCACGGCGGTGCTATCACGCTCAAGAACCATGAACAGGGTGGCGTTTGTGCCACCCTGAGCTTGCCGCTGCTGGCGGACTAGGCCCGCCAGCAGCGGCTTCATGCCGTCGCTCAGTGCGGCAGAAGCGGTATGCCGGCGATCCACGGATGGATGTACATGACCACGCCGGTGAGCAGGATACCGACAACGACCGTGATGAGCACACGCCCGACACCAGTGGGTTCGGGTTTGACGCGCGCACCATCGCGACGATTGATGAAGATGGTTTCGGCCACTGCCCAGGCCATCAAACCGCCGAACAGTACGACCGAACGCCATTCACCGTTCGACAGCAAGTGGGCCAGGGCCCAGGTCTTGACCGCGACCATTTGCGGGTGACGGATCATGCGCCGGATGTCGCTGGGAAACTGCGAGGCCACGAACAGGATCAGAGCGATCGGCATCAGGCTCATGGTGGCGTGCCGCAGGCCGGCTGGCGGAATGTACAGCTGGCCGGCCGGAAATTGTTTCCAGCCCATAACAATCAGCACCAGTGCGCCAACAATCACCAGTGAAAACAGACCGCGATAGGGCCCCACACCCAGGCGTTCGGATAATTGCTGGCGCTGAGCCGGCATGACCGCCACGAACAGGTGGGCAAAAGACCACAGCAAGAGTCCCAGTACCAAAATCATTTTTATTACTCCTCATCGTGTGGCCAAAGTCTGCGGTGCCAGGGGTTGGGAATCAATGCTCCGATTCGCGTGACTCAGGTCACAGCAAGCGGGCTTTACCCGCATTGGCGGGCTTGCTATCGCTGGCAGCGCGGCGCAAAGTGTTTATCTGTGCGGTGAATGGGGTCATCGGCGCGGGGCAGGTGGCCGATATTCACCGGTATGCTGGGGAGCAAAACATGATGCGACGAATCCACGCGACGATCGCCGTCGGCGCGGTCGCGCTGTATGCGGGTGTCGTGCAGGCCGCAGATGTCTTCACGATAGATGCGGCGATAAGCGAGCAGGACGGGCCGGGTTACAACATCCTTTTCGGCACCTCCAATGCGGAAGAGCTGTTTCAAACACTGGAACGCGACAATCTGAGGCGGCTGGTTGCGCAGCAGTCCGGTGGACAGTTCAGCGGTGACGAGGTCATTGCCGCAGACCTCAACTTCCGCGGTGTTGATATGACGATCAATTTCACCGAAGTCGGCACACCGGCGCTGCTGTTCTCGATTCCAGACATTGATTTCACGCGGGTCTTTGGTGACCAGGACACCCGCGAAGGCAACATCGATGACCTCATCGAGTTTCTCAAGACCAATGAGGATGGCGTCGCTTCACAGTTGAGCGCCGAGCTGGCGCGCTCGTCCCCCAGTGATCCGGTGGCCGGCAATCCGGCGAGCATGCAGTCGCGTATGGCCGACACCGATTTCAAGCAGGCCTTCACGCAGAAGGTTTCGCAGGTCTGGGGCTGTGGCACCAGTGCCAGTGCAGAGCAGAAAGTGATGCTGGCCAAAGCCGGTTTCGGTTGTGTCACCGATGTGGCCGATCTGAACTTCCGCATGCCGGCGGTTGAGCTCGCGCAGTTGGGCGGGCCGGCCAGCGACGCGGCTGCGGTCGGTCTTTACGATGACTATTTTTCACGCATCAACCGCGTGCGCGGCGAGAACAAGCTGACCCTGGGGCTGGACTATGCGCAGGTCAGCGGGAGTGCTGGTAACGGTGGGGTGGAGCACGAATCCAGCGTGATCAGCCTGCCGCTGTCCTACACCGTGGTGTTCGACAATGACCCGCGTAAACGAGTGATCGTGCGCATGCCGATCTCCCTGATCGATACTGAAGGCGCTTCGACGTATCAGGTGGCGCTGGGCCTGGCCTACAACCACCCGGTCACCAAGGCCTGGAGCCTGACGCCGAGTGTGGGTTACTCGGCGGCCGGTTCGGAAGATCTGGCCAGCGCTTCGGCATTGGCCTCGTTCTCGCTGGCCAGCAGCTACACCCTGAATCTGGGCGGCTGGGCGCTGAACATCGGCAACATGATCGGTAACTACTCGACCCAGAAAATCACCCTGGGGGATTACGAGTCCGATCCGGGAATCTCCAACACCGTGATCACCAACGGCATCCTGTTCTCCGGGCCAAGCTCCTTGTTGGCCAATGATCTGGTGGTGGAGTACTACGTGAATGACACGCGTTACACCGGCGATGACCTGTTTACCGACAACGCACAGGAGTTCGGCGTGAATTTCGGCAAGTTGAACACCACAGGCGAAGTGGTGACCAGCTTCATCAAAGGTAGCGTGAGCTACACCATGGCAAGCGGCGATAACGGCAATGAAGCCGACATGTTGCGTTTGTCTTTGATCTTCAAGTTCTAAGGGGGCAGACCATGAAAAATTTCGTTTTTGCATGCCTGCTGACCCTGGTCAGCCTGCCATTGGCCGCTCAGGACCAGGCCGGACGCGCTGTATTGGTGGTGGGGCAGGCGGCTGTGACAGACGCCAACGGCTCGCAGCGCATTCTCAGGCGCGGTGGGGCGGTTTATTCAGGAGAAACCATCACCACCCAACGCCACAGCTACGTGAATGTGGAGTACACCGATGAAGGGCGCACGCTGATTGGCCCTGATTCCCAGCTGAAGATCGAGGATTACACCTACCGTCCACCGGCTGGCGGGCCGCGCAGTCGCGGTGGCGCAGGCGTTGCGCAGGCGGACTCCGGACGCTCGGTATTTTCCTTGCTCAAGGGCGGGTTTCGTGCCGTCACCGGCTTGATCGGCAAGAACCGGCGGGAGAATTATGCGGTGCGCACCTCAGTCGCGACGATTGGTATTCGCGGGACCGATGCTGTCTACGTGGACTGCTCAGACGGACGATGTGGTGATCTGGGGCCGGGTAGCTCTGAGGATATGTCGAGTGTGGTCATCGGGGTGTACGAGGGCGGTATTACCGCCACCAACCTCAATAACGGCCAGACCCTGGATATTGATCCGGGACAGTTTGTTCAGACCAACGGGACTTCGTTCTACACCCTGGCAGGTATGCCGGGCGTGCTGGTCACGATGCCGATGCAGGATCCGCAAACCTGCGAGTGAATCGCACCGACAGACAGTGTTCAGGAGCCGGCTATGCCGGCTCTTTTTTTGTCTCCAGGGCGAATGGGCGACCGAAGAAAAAGCCCTGAACGTGTTCGACGCCAAGCGCGCTGAGGGCCTCGACCTGTTGTTCGGTTTCCGCGCCTTCGGCGATGAAGCTGAGTTGCAGGTCGCGAGCCAGCCTTGCCATGCCAGCGATAATAGTGCGGCTGGCCTGATCGCTGAGCATGTCGTCGAGAAACATCTTGTCGATTTTGAGCGCATCAACAGGCAGGCGGTTGAGATAGGCCAGCGAACTGTAACCCGTGCCGAAGTCGTCCAATGCAATGCGACAGCCCATGGACTGCAGGTTGTGCAGCACGCTTATGGCGTGCTCGCGGTTTTCCAGAATCTGTGACTCGGTCACCTCCATCTGTAACTGCTGCGCTAGCAAACCATGCCGGCGAATCGCCTCCTGCACCACGCCGGGTAGCTCGGGGTCTGGGAACTGACGTGCAGCCAGATTGATACTGACGTAAAAGTCTTCGCTCAACTTGCCGTTGTAGGCAGAAGCCAGTCGGGTGCGGGCTTGACTCGCTTCATCGATTATCCAGTGGCCTATTTTTTCGATGATCTGAGATTCTTCGGCAACCGCGATAAAAAGGTCTGGCGAGACCAGTTGACCGTCGTCGCGGCGCCAGCGCAGCAATGCCTCAAAGCCGGTGGTGATTCGGTCAGCCAGCCGAACGATGGGCTGGTAATGGAGGATGAATTCCTGCTTGTCCAGGGCATGGCTGAGGTCGTGCTCAGTGCGCATGCGTTGCATGGCCTGCTGCTCGTCCTCCAGATAATCCAGATCCTGGGTGCTGGAGGTGTCGGGGAAGGTCTGTCCCAGCGATTGCCGATAACGCTTGAGCGTGAGTTGCAGCAGATGGCGGATCAACGGATCGGATCGCGCCATGCGCTCCTTGAGGTGGTCGCGGGTAATGACGGTGAGGGTGGTGTCTTCCAGTGCCATGGCTGACGCCATACGTGGGTCGTGACTGATCAGCGCCATTTCGCCGAGACATTCACCGGCGCCCAATTCGGACAGCAGCTGATACTCCCCGGCACTGTCTCGCAGAATCGCGATCCGCCCACGCTCGATCAGGTAGGCAAACTGCCCGGCCTCGCCCTCACGGAACAACAGCTCGTTTGCCGCTAGGTTGATCTTCGAATTGGCCATGCACGATCTCCCGAATCAGGGATGGGCGTTCGCAGGCTGTCAGTCGGCCTCACGCAAACGGTCATTGCGTGCATCGTTGGCGTCAAGCGCGGCATCAAGTTTGTCGGCGATTGCGTCACCAGAATAACCAATCGCTTGTGTGTTGCGAATGTTGCGGGTTTCTTCCCGGCCTTGTGCACTGCTGCTGGTGTCGCCGTCGCGGTTGCCACAGGCGCTCAAGATCATGCTGCTGCCAATCAGGATCAGGATGCTGGTTGTTGTTCGCGTCACGCTGTGTCTCCCATCTACTGACCAACTTATTAAACGCCAAAGTCACGCCGTCTGCCACAGCGCCCGTTTGCGGCCCAATTCCTGCACGGGCGGGGCATGACTGAATTGCACTTTCCTTCTGCGGAGCCGCCCGCCAGCGCCAAGCCCCGGCCAAGCACGGGGTTTGTCTGCTTCATGCTGGCTGGACAGTGCTACGGCGTTGCCGTGAGCGGTGTGCGCGAGGTGCTGCGGCCATGCGAGGTTGCCTGGGTTCCCGGTGCGCCTGGCGCCTGTCTCGGCGTGATCAACTTGCGCGGGCACATAGTTTCGGTGGTGGATTTGCGTCAGGTGCTCGGCCTCGCACAAGACGAATCGAGTGCGGCCAACCGTTTGCTGGTCATCGATTACGACGATTCCATGCTGGCCCTCAAGGTCGACCGCGTTCTTGAGCTGATCAATATCGCCGATGAAGAGATCGAAGCCACGCCGCGCATGAATCAAACGCCGATTCCACTGGAAGGTGTGGTGACGCGCCCGCAAGGTCCCCTGTTTCTGCTGAGTCCGGCCGACCTGGTTCGCCGGCTGGAGGACAACACACATGTTTGACCCCCATTTTTTTCTTGATCTTGATCGCTATACCGCAGCGATTTTTGGTTTGGTTGGCGTGCTTGCCACCGTGCTGGTGCTCCTGTTGCGCCGCCAGCGCACATCGGACAGCGGAGATGCCCAGATGCGTGAGCGCATGCAGGCGCACCAGCAAGCTGAGCTTGCCTTCGCAGGTGCGACCGAAGCGGCCATGAGTGATCTCAAATCCAGCGTTGAAGGCCTGGCCACCTGTCTGGCCAATCTGGAGCTGCGCATGCGTACGGTTGATCAGCGACAACGCAAATTTGACGACATGGCGGTGCAGTTCAGTCGGCGTCGGGGTTTTGACGAGGCGGTTCAACTGGTGCGTGACGGAATTCCGCCAACCGATGTGGCGCGTCGCTGCGGCGTGCCGCTGGCTGAAGCAGAGTTGCTTCAGCGCATTCATCAGCAAGTCAACGCCCACTGAGCCGGCGGATGAGCAATCACAATCTGCGGCTGGAGGCGGCTTTGGACATAGCCCACGCCGCCCAGTTGAAAACCACACTCGACACGGCGCTCAGCGGTGAGAAGAGCCTGTTGCTGGATGGCGGCGAAGTCTCGCGCGTGGATGCCGCAGGCTTGCAGTTGCTGCTCGCATTCGTGCGCCAATGCAAGGCCTTGGAGATCGAGTTGAACTGGGATTCCGCAAGCGAAACCTTGCGTGACGCCGCTGCCGGCCTGGGTCTTGCACAAGCCCTGCAACTTCAACTTCCGAATCAAGAGGCATAACGATGGCCAGTATCCTCGCCGTTGATGATTCCCCCTCCATGCGCCAGATGGTGGCGTTCACGCTCAAATCCGCCGGCTTTGATGTGACCGAAGCCGAAGACGGCGTGGATGCCCTGAGTAAAGCGCGTAGCGGGGCGTTCAATCTGGTCCTGGCTGACGTCAACATGCCCAATATGGACGGCATCAGCCTGGTGCGCGAACTGCGCCAGCTGCCGGATTACCGCTTCACTCCGCTGTTGATCCTGACCACTGAATCGGGGCAGGACAAGAAAATGGAAGGCAAAGCGGCCGGTGCTACCGGCTGGCTGGTCAAGCCGTTTGACCCGGAACAGCTGATTGCCACCGTCAATCGCGTTCTGAGCTGATCAAAAACGGAGCCGGCGGCCATGAGCATCGACATGAAGCAGTTCCATCAGACCTTCTTCGAAGAAAGCTTTGAAGGTTTGCAGGCCATGGAAGCCGCTTTGTTGACGCTCGACCCCGACACGGCAGACAGCGAGACCGTCAACACCATTTTTCGTGCCGCCCATTCGATCAAAGGTGGTGCAGGCACTTTTGGCTTCTCCGAAATCGCGACCTTCACGCATGATCTGGAAACCCTGCTGGATCAGGTACGAGCCGGACAGCGCGTGCCGGATGGTGCGCTGACCGATCTGGTCCTGCGCAGTGTGGATGTGCTGCGTGACATGCTTGAAGGTGCCCGTGATGGGCGTGATGACGAGGTCGCCAATGCCGCATCGGTGCGAGCTGAAATTCAGACCATGCTCAATCAGGATGCAGCGCTGGCTCAGCGTCCGGTTTCGACGGTGGATGAGGCGACACCAGCAGGCTGGACCATCCACTTCAAGCCGCACCGCGATATCATGCTGACCGGCAATGATCCACTGCGCATATTGCGCGAGCTGGCGCGTCTGGGTGAAGCCACGATCGAGGTCGATGCCGAGGCGCTGCCCAACTACCCGGATGTGGACCCCGAGCAGTGCTATCTGCGCTGGACCGTCAGTCTGCAAGGTGAGGTCAGCGAGAACGACATCCGCGAGGTGTTTGCCTGGGTTGAGGATGAATGTGATCTGAGCATCGAGGCTTGCGCCGACAGCGCGCCCGCTCAGACCGAGCTTGAACCCGACGTCGCTGTGGGCGATACAGCGCCCGCGACCACGCCCAAGGCCGCTGCGACAGCGCGTCCAGCGCCGGCCAGCAAGGATGGCGGGTCGATTCGTGTGGCCACGGAAAAAATCGATCAACTGATCAATCTGGTGGGCGAGCTGGTCATCACCCAGTCGATGCTGGAGCAGACCGCGCGAGCTCTGGACCCGGTCACCAACGAATTGTTGCTGAGCGGCCTGTCAGAGCTGGAGCGCAACACCCGGCATCTGCAGGAGGCGGTGATGTCGACCCGCATGCTGCCGGTTGATTTCGTATTCAGCCGCTTCCCCCGTGTGGTCCGCGACACCGCGACCAGGCTGGGCAAGCAGGTTGCGTTGCAGACCTCGGGTGAGGGTGCCGAACTGGACAAAGGGGTCATCGAAAAAATTGTTGACCCGCTCAATCACATCGTTCGCAACGCCATTGATCACGGCATCGAAATGCCGGCCGAGCGTGAGGCCGCAGGTAAACCTGCACAAGCCAGCATTCGCCTGAGTGCCTGGCATCAGGGTGGTCATATCGCCATCCAGGTCAGTGACGATGGCAAGGGCCTGAATCGCGACAAGATTCTGAGCAAGGCCCGCGATGCCGGCATGAACCTGCCGGACAATCTGCCCGACAGCGAGGTGTGGCAGCTGATCTTCGCGCCCGGCTTGTCGACCGCTGCAGAGGTGACCGATATCTCTGGGCGTGGTGTGGGCATGGACGTGGTGCGTCGGAACATTCAGTCGCTGGGAGGCACTGTGGATATCGAATCGCAGGCCGACGTCGGAACCCGCGTCACCATCCGTTTGCCACTGACTCTGGCGATACTCGATGGCATGTCGGTGCGCGTTGGCGAGGAGATCTACATCCTGCCGCTTAACAGCGTGGTCGAATCACTGCAGCCACAGCTTGGCGACGTCAAAAGCATGGCCGGCAGTGCGCGCCTGATGCAGGTGCGCGGCGAGTTCCTGCCGCTGTTGTCGTTGCGCGAGCTGTTCGGCGTGGCTGGACAGGACCTGCCGTTGGATCAGGGCATTGTGGTGATTGCCGAGGCCGAAGGGCGTCAGGTTGCCCTGATCGTCGACGAACTGGTTGGGCAGCAGCAAGTGGTGATCAAGAGTCTGGAGCGCAACTACCGCCGTGTCAGCGGTATCTCCGGGGCCACCATTCTGGGCGATGGACGGGTCGCCCTGATTCTCGATGTGGGCGAAGTCATACGCAGCCGGCAATTGGCCGCAGCCGCGTAGCGCCCCCAACAACAGGCACAAGCCATGAACGAAAACCAAGACCAGGCGCTTAGCAGTGCGGACGACAAGGCCGGCCAGCTCGAAGGTGAGCGCCGCGAGTTTCTCAGCTTCCGCCTGGGTGCCGAAGAGTACGGCGTGGATATCCTCAAAGTGCAGGAAATCCGCAGTTACGACAGCGTGACCCGTTTGCCGGAAGCACCCGCTTACATCAAAGGCGTGATCAATCTGCGCGGGACCATCGTGCCGGTTGTGGATCTGCGTCTCAAACTCAAGCTTGAGCAGGCCGAATACGACCAGCAAACGGTGATGATCATTCTCAATATGGCCGACAAGGTCATCGGGATGATCGTTGACGGTGTGTCGGACGTTCTCACCCTGGCGGAATCGCAGATTCGTCCGCCTCCCGAATTCAACGGTGTGCTCGACACCCGCTACATCACCGGTCTCGGAGCCATCGATGACCGCATGCTGATCCTGGTCGATATCGAATGCCTGATGAGTGCATCCGACATGACCGTTCTGGAAAACGCCGCCTAGGCAGGAGTCCCACAATGACATCATCCGATCAATCCCCTGCGAGCTTTAATGCCTGGGCTGTTGTGCCCACGCTTGCGGCTCTTGCCCTGGCCGTTGGTGGCGGCCTTTTTGGCAGCGGCCAGATGCCGCTGTCCGGCTTTGTGGTCTGGGCCTTCATGACCCTGGCCGCGGTCGTAGCAGGCAGCGTGGTTGCCCTGCGTCATCAAGCTGCAGGCCAGAAGCCGGCGGTGACTGCTGAGCATCTGGCCGATCTTGAAGGTCAGGTTGCCGCGATCAACCGCTCGCAGGCCGTGATTGAGTTTGAACTGGATGGCACGATCCGCCATGCCAACGACAACTTCCTGGCGGCGGTGGGTTACCGCCTGGATGAAATCGTCGGCCAACATCATCGTATTTTTGTTGATCCGGCAGATGCTGCGTCACCTGAGTACAGCGCATTCTGGAGCAATCTGGGGCGTGGTCAGTTCGACGCAGGGCAGTATCGCCGTATTGCTAAGGATGGTTCTGAAATCTGGATTCAGGCCAGCTACAACCCGGTGTTCGACAGTGCGGGCAACCCGATCAAGGTGGTCAAGTACGCGACCGACATCAGCGCACAGGTTTTGGCCAATGCGGCGATCGAAGATGCGGTGCACCAGACCAACACAGTGGTGAGTGCGGCGCGTGCTGGCGATCTGACCGCGCGTATTGATGCCAGCGGCAAACAAGGCCCGATCAGCGAGTTGTGTCAGGGCATCAATCAGATGCTGGACGATATCGCCGCCAATCAACGTCAGATGGAAGAGGTCGGTCGGACCAATCTGCGTATCAAGAACGCGCTGGATAACGTCACCACCAATGTGATGATTGCCGACAACGGCCGCCAGATCACCTACATGAACGAATCGGTTCAGGCGATGCTGCGCGAGGCCGAATCGGACATCCAGAAAGAGTTGCCCGGTTTCCGTGTGGACGGTTTGCTTGGAGGCAATATCGATGCCTTCCACAAGAACCCGGAACACCAGATCAAGATGCTGGAGGCTCTCAAACAACCGCATCGTGCCAACATCTGTCTGGGCGGGCGCACGTTTGGTTTGATCGCCAGCCCGGTCATTGATCAGGATGGTGCGCGTCTGGGCACAGTGGTTGAGTGGCAGGACCGCACGGCTGAGCTGAAGATGCAATCCGAACTCGACGCCAAGGCCGAGCAGGAACGCAAAGTAGCGGCCGAGAACATGCAGATCCGCAATGCGCTGGACAATGTCAGTGGTAATGTGATGATCGCCAACGCCGAGCGCACCATCACCTACATGAATGCCGCCGTGATGGGCATGATGCGGCGCAATCAGGAAGAGTTACGCAAAGTTCTGCCTAGCTTCAATGTCGACAACCTGCTGGGCAATTCGATTGACCAGTTCCATCGCAACCCGGCCCATCAGGCCGGTATGTTGGCCAATCTGCGCGAAACCTATCGCACCCAGATCAAGGTCGGGCCGCTGTCCTTTGGCTTGATTGCCAGTCCGATCATGACCGAAAGCGGTGAACATGCGGGCACCGTTGTGGAGTGGATCGACCGCACCGCCGAAGTGGCCGTCGAAGAGGAAATCGGCAATATCGTGGCGGCCTCCAGCCGCGGCGAGTTCGATGACCGGGTCAGCCTGGATGGCAAAACCGGCTTCTTCGAGTCTCTGGCCAAAGGCATCAATCAGCTGCTGGATACCTGCCAGGTCGGCTTCAACGACGTCATTCGCGTACTCAGCGCGCTGGCCCAGGGTGATCTGACCCAGCGCATGGATGCCGAATACAGCGGCACTTTCGCCGAACTCAAGATCAACCTGAATCAAACCATCGATTCACTGGGCGACATGGTGGTGTCGATCAAGTCGGCTTCGGATGACATCAACTCCGCAGCATCTGACATTTCTGCCGGCAGCGAAGATCTTTCCAGCCGGACCGAAGAGCAGGCGGCGAGCCTGGAGGAAACCGCTTCCAGCATGGAGGAGTTGACCTCCACCGTGAAACAGAATGCGGACAATGCCAAGCAGGCCAATCAGCTGGCCATTGGCGCCTCGGATGTGGCCACAAAAGGTGGTGCGGTGGTCGGCGATGTGGTGACCCGCATGGCCGAGATCACCGAGGCCTCGAAGAAGATCGAAGACATCATCAGCGTGATCGAAGGGATCGCGTTCCAGACCAATATCCTGGCGCTCAACGCCGCGGTGGAGGCCGCCCGCGCGGGCGAGCAAGGCCGTGGTTTCGCGGTGGTGGCCAGCGAGGTGCGTTCGCTGGCTCAGCGCTCGTCCGGTGCGGCCAAGGAAATCAAAGCGCTGATCTCCAATTCGGTCGAGCGCATTGAAGACGGCTCCAAGCTGGTTGAGCAGGCCGGCGTGACGATGCAGGAAATCGTTACGGCGGTGAAGCGGGTGACCGACATCATGGCGGAAATTTCCGCTGCATCGCAGGAGCAGTCCAGCGGTATCGAGCAGATCAATCAGACCATTGCCCAGATGGACGATGCGACCCAGCAGAATGCTGCGCTGGTCGAGCAGTCATCGGCATCGGCCAAATCCATGCTCGATCAGGGCGGCGAATTGGCCAGTCAGGTTGCTCGTTTCCGCATCAGCATGGAAGACGCCGAGCGCGCCATCGTGGTTTCCGAGCCGGCCAAACCGGTTGCTCAGAAGCCGGCGCAAACACCCAAGGCGCATCCGCAGGTTGTGCAGCGTCAGCGTGCTGCGCGTGAGGAGCGCGCGCCCGCCAGCGTCCCGCTGCCCAAAGCTGCAGATGCTGACGAACACTGGACTGAATTCTAAGACCTACAGGCGCGGCAGCCGTGGGGCGGCCGCGCACTCTCTGACAACGGCGCCACGAGCGGATGATGAGCCCAGATCAGCAGTTGGATCGCAAGACCTTTGAGAGGGTCCGCGGTTTGATACACCAGCGTGCTGGCATCGCCCTGGGTGACAGCAAGCAGGCCATGGTGCAAGGCCGTTTGGCCAAGCGCTTGCGCGCATTGCGTGTGGACTCGCTGCCGAGCTACCTGGACCAGCTTGATGGCAATCCTCAATCGGATGAATGGCAGCACTTCACCAATGCGCTGACCACCAATCTGACAGCGTTTTTCCGCGAGTCACATCATTTTGAGCATCTGGCGCAGCAGCTACGTCTGGCCAAGGGCCAGGACCTGTTTCGTATCTGGTGCAGTGCCAGCTCCACCGGCGAGGAACCATGGTCGATCGCCATGGTGGTCGATGAAGTTGGTCAGCAGGGACCGCGCAAGGTGGAGATCATGGCCACCGATATTGATACCCAGGTTTTGCAAACGGCGGCCCAAGGGATTTATCAGCTTGAGCGTATAGAGGGGCTGAGTGTGGCGCGGCGGCAGCGCTTTTTCCTGAAAGGGCAGGGGCCCAAGCTGGGGCGCTGTCGGGTGCGCCCGGCGCTGCTCAAGCGCGTTCAATTCCAGCAGCTCAACCTGCTCTCCGGTCGTTGGCCCATCGAGGCGCCGCTGGATGTGGTGTTCTGCCGCAATGTCATGATCTATTTTGAAAAGGCCAGCCAGCGTGATCTGGTGCGTCGCTTTGCGGCGTTGCTCAAACCCGGTGGGCACTTGTACGTGGGCCACTCGGAAAGCCAGTTTCATTGCGAAGATGTGCTTGATCTGGTGGAACGCACCACCTACCGGAGGCGTGCGCCATGAGCGCGTTGTCGCGAGCCTGTGACATACCCAGCGATAGCGAAATGCTGGGGGTGGGCACAGCCCATTTTCTGTATCGCGACCGACATTTTCGCAGCGAGGCGATCAAGGTGCTGCCGGGCGAGTACTACGCCACGGCCAGCGACATCATGATCGTGACTTTGCTGGGCTCTTGCGTGGCCGCGTGTATCCATGATCCGCAGCGTCGCATCGGTGGTATGAACCATTTTCTGCTGCCGCAGAATCGTATGGACGACGGACTGGCCGGGGCGCGCTATGGCGTGCATGCCATGGAGCTGCTGATCAACGGCCTGCTGCAGCTGGGGGCTCGCCGAGAGGCGCTCGAGGCCAAAGTCTTTGGCGGTGGCAACGTGGCCCGGCGTATGACCCGCAGTTTGATCGGTCAGCAAAACGCACATTTCGTACTGGCATTTCTGGAGCGCGAGCGGATTCGCGTCACCGCTCAGGATATGGGTGGCGACAGCCCGCGACGCATTCATTTCTTTCCACAGACCGGTCAGGTCATGGTGCGCACACTGGCTGTTGCCGATGTGCCGGATATCGAACTGGCGGAAAGCGCCCTGGAGAGTCGGGTTGGCCAGCCTCAGGGCGGCGTGGAGCTGTTTACATGAGCCGGCCGATACGCGTGCTGATCGTGGATGATTCGGCGCTGGTCCGGCAGCTGCTGACCGAACTGCTGACCCAGGATCCGCAAATCGAGGTGGTGGGTACCGCGCAGGACCCTTTTGTTGCACGTGAAAAGATCAAGGATCTCAGCCCGGATGTGCTGACCCTGGACGTGGAAATGCCACGCATGGATGGGCTCAAGTTCCTTGAGAACCTGATGCGCTTGCGCCCCATGCCGGTGATCATGGTTTCATCGCTGACCCAGCAAGGCGCGACAACCACACTGAGCGCCTTGGCGCTGGGCGCTGTGGATTTCGTGGCCAAGCCCACCTTGGGGGTGGCCCAGGGGTTGGAATCCAGTGCCGCTGAGTTGATCGAGAAGGTCAAGATTGCTGCCATCAGCCGGCCGCGCATGGCCAGTGATGCGCCGCCGGTGCAGGCACCTGCGGCAGCTCAGATTCGTTACGAGACCACGGATCGACTGATCGCCATTGGTGCCTCAACGGGCGGCACGGAAGCAGTGCGTGAAGTGCTTGCGCATGTATCCGCCGATTCGCCGGCGATCGTCATCGCTCAGCATATTCCCGAAGCCTTTAGCGCATCGTTTGCCGAGCGTTTGAACAAAGCTTCGGCGCTGGCGGTGTGTCAAGCCAGTGATGGGCAGGAAATTCGCCCTGGACATGCCTATGTGGCGCCAGGGGATGACCATCTGGAAGTCGCGCGCAGCGGCGCTCGTTGGTACTGCCGCTTGAACAAGGCAGAACCAGTGAATCGGCATCGTCCCAGTGTTGATGTGTTGTTCCGCTCGGTTGCGGCCAATTGCGGCGCCAATGCCTGTGGCGTGTTGCTGACCGGCATGGGCGACGACGGCGCGCGCGGGCTCAAGCAGATGCGCGACGAGGGAGCCTTCACCCTCATTCAGGACGAGGCCAGCAGCGTGGTGTGGGGCATGCCGGGAGCGGCGCACCGCCTGGATGCGGCTTGCCAACAAGCCAGCTTGGCCGAGGTTCCGGGGCTGCTCGGTGAATTTGCCCGTCAGGGCTCAAGACTTAAACACAACTGCCGATGACTAGGATCATGGAGAACACTGCAATGATCAAAGCCGACTACAAACCCTTGATGATGCCGCTGGTGACCACGCTGGCCGTGTGCGTCAGCGCACTGGCTCCGGTCCATCCGGCTTTGCTGTGGATGGTGATGGCCGCCATGGGCGCGTCGTGGGGGTATTTGCTGTGGTCGGTCGCCGACCAGCGTATTCGCATTCAGAGCGGTATCGCCCAGCCGGGGGATAATGTCGAGGTTGCCCGCTACCGCCAGCTGCTGAAAGACACCCAGAGCATGGCCGAGGGCGAGATTGCCCAGCTGCGCGCCGAGATGCAGCGGGTTCATGATCTGGTCGCTGAAGCCGTATCGGACATCAGTTCCAGCTTTGACGAAATTCAACGTCATTCCAATGCGCAGGAGGGCGAGATGCGGCGCATCGTCGAGGCCGGCGATGACAGCGGTGCCCTGGATCTGCGCGGGTTTGCCTCGCGTGCTGGCGAGTTGATGAGCCGGCTGGTTGATGTGCTGGCTCAAGAAAGTAATCACAGCGCCCAAAATGTTGAGCGCATTGATGACATGGCCGGCCACCTGGATGCCGTGTTCGAGTTGCTGGAAGACGTCAAATCGATTGCCGATCAGACCAACCTTCTGGCTTTGAATGCGGCCATCGAAGCGGCACGTGCAGGTGACGCTGGGCGCGGCTTCGCCGTGGTGGCCGAGGAAGTGCGCAGCCTTTCGGAGCGCTCGACCAGTTTTAATGATCAGATTCGCAAACGGGTCCACGATTCGCGCGAAGCGATGGCCAAGGTGCGCAATGCGGTCAAGGACATGGCGGCGCGTGACATGGCCGCCAGCGAGGATGCTCGCACCCGGGTTGAAACCCTGGTTGGCCAGGCCGAAGGGATCAACCGGGCGCTGGCTGAGGGCATCGGTCAGGTTTCGGCCTGTGGCGAGCGTATCGCCTCCGCAGTGAACCGTGCGGTGCGCTCACTGCAGTTCGGAGACATCACCACCCAGGCCGTGAATGCGGCTTATACCCATCTTGATCGTCTTGCCGACATGGGAGGCGAAGCACGTTCGCTGCAGAGTGGTATGGGGGATGCATCCGCCGGCAGCGTCAATGTGGCGGACCTGTCTCAGGCAAGAGCGCGTATCGAGCCCAAGCAAGAGGCGTGGAAGCAACAGCCACATAAGCCGGTTGAGCAGGTTTCCATGGACTCCGGGGCAGTCGAGCTGTTTTGACGCACAACACAATCCGCGCTGCGAAAAGTCGCTGACTTTCCCTATAATCAGAGCCTCTGAACCCCGTTCCGGGGTTCTTTTGTTTGCGGAGCAGTTCCATTAGCGATCCCATTCGGGTGCCACGCCCGGAACACACTATTTCGCGCTCGCGTCTCAGTCGTGCGGCGCTGCAGACCTTGTATGGGCTCAAAGACGCCGGCTATCAGGCTTTGCTGGTAGGTGGTGGCGTGCGCGATCTGCTCGTGGGGCTGAATCCCAAAGACTTTGATATCGCGACGGATGCACGCCCCGAGGAAGTGCAGGAGACGTTTCGGCGTTGCCGGCTGATCGGGCGGCGCTTCCGCCTCGCGCATGTGCGCTTTGGCGGTGAGATCATCGAGGTTGCGACCTTTCGCGCCGCGCCGCGAAGTCCCGATGAGGGTGATGCCGACGACGCGGAGGTGGACCCTGCTGTGTTGGCCGATGACGATGAGTCAGATGCCGACGAGGCCGCCCACATGCTCGACGATAGCGGGCGAATTTTGCGAGACAACGTCTACGGTTCGATGGAACAGGATGCGTTTCGTCGCGACTTCACCATCAACGCCCTGTATTACGACATTCGCGATTTTGCGGTGGTCGATTATGTGGGCGGCATGCAGGATTTGTCCGAGCGCCGCGTACGCCTGATCGGCGATCCGGTGACCCGCTACCGGGAAGACCCGGTGCGCATGCTGCGCGCCGTACGCTTTGCCAGCAAGCTGGATTTCACCATCGATGAGTCCGCAGCAGAGCCGATCCCGGCGTTGACCGGCTTGCTGACAGATGTGCCGCCCGCGCGTCTGTTCGACGAGGTGCTGAAACTGTTTCTGTCGGAAAAAGCGGAAAGCAATTTCGACGGTTTAATGCATTTCGGCCTTTTCGATGTGCTGTTTCCCGAGGTTGCCCGGGCCATGCACGAAGACCAAAGTGGTCGGGTTGAAGCGCTTATTCGTCTGGCCCTGCGCAGCACCGCGCAGCGCATATCTGACGATAAGCCGGTTACCCCGGCATTTGTATTCGCCGCCATGCTGTGGGCGCCGGCGCAGGCGGCTGCCGCGGCCTTGCGCGAACAGGGTGTGCCGCCATCGCCTGCCTTGGCGCAGGGCGCCAGTGAGGTGATCGGTCAGCAGTGCCGCACGGTGGCCATACCGCGGCGCTTTTCCGGCATGCAGGGCGATATCTGGCATCTGCAGGTTCGCTTCGAGTTCCGGCGTGGCAAACGACCATTCCGGTTGCTGGAAAACAAGCGTTTTCGCGCGGCCTATGATTTCCTGGCTCTGCGTGCACAGGCCGGGGAGGTCGACCAAGAACTGGTCGATTGGTGGACACAGTTCCAGGATGTCAGCCACGAAGAGCGCAAGCAGATGTCGGAGGCAGCGCCTGGTGGACCAGGTGGCGCAGGCTCTGGTCGACGTCGCCGTCGCCGCAAACGCCGCTGACATGCGAGCCCGAATCGCCTGGGTTGGCTTGGGCAGCAACCTCGGTGATTCCGCTGCGTTGTTGCGTTCTGCCGCATGTGCGTTGCATCAGTTGCCGAAGTCCCGGCTTGTCGCGCTATCGGCCTTCTACCGAACGCCGGCACTGACCGCGGATCCGCAAGACGCGCCGCAGCCAGACTATTGCAATGCCGTTGCTGCGGTGCAGACCGCGCTTGCTGCCGAGCCCCTGCTCGATGCCTTGCTGGCGATTGAGCGTGAGCATGGTCGGATACGTCAGGTCGGGGTGCGCTGGCAGGCGCGCGTGCTCGACCTGGATTTACTGTGCCTGGACGCGCAGATTATTGAACAGCCGGGGCTGAGCGTGCCGCATCCGCAGTTGCAGCGGCGCATGTTCGTGCTTCAGCCTTGGCACGATATCGGTGCCGCCGTAATGATTCCGGGGCAGGGACGTGTGGCCACGTGTCGCCGTGCGTTGCGGGTGCCAGCACCACCGTTGTGGGCATCGCAGGCATGACAATCCGGCGCTCAACATCAGTATGATAGGCGCCCCTCACGGAGACTCCTATGTATCCCTCCACATCTGACGACAGCATCCGACCGCTGACCTTGCAGGACTTCGCCAAAATGCGCGAAGAGGGCGAAAAAATCGCCTGCCTGACCGCGTACGACGCCAGTTTCGCCAAGCTGGAGGACACCGCCGGCGTTGAATTGGTGCTGGTTGGTGATTCGCTGGGCATGGTGATCCACGGACAGCCGAGCACGGTTGCCGTCACCATCGACGACATCGTCTATCACACGCGTGCCACGGCGCATGGTTTGCAGCGTGGTTTTCTCGTCGCTGACATGCCCTTCCTGAGCTTCTCCACCACGGATGAAGCGATTTTCAACGCGCGCCGCTTGATGCAGGAAGGCTTTGCCAAGATGGTCAAGCTGGAAGGCGGTGCGGTGCAGGCTGAGATCGTGCGTTTCCTGACCGATCGCGGCGTGCCGGTATGTGGGCATCTGGGCCTGCGTCCGCAGCTGATCCACAAGCTCGGCGGCTTCAAGGTGCAGGGCCGTGATGAGGCCGTGGCGGCTGAGATGATTGAGGATGCCCGCGTGCTGGAAGAGGCGGGGGCCGACATGCTGCTGCTGGAATGCGTGCCCAACACACTGGCCAAAACCATCACCGAGGCCGCCGGCGTGCCGGTCATCGGTATCGGCGCCGGTGCGCATGTGGATGGGCAGATTTTGGTGCTTCACGATATTTTGGGCGTCAGTCGTGGTCGTCGTCCGCGTTTCGTGCGTGATTTTCTGGCCGAGGCCGGTGATGTCGAAGGCGCCATTCGTGAATACGTTAAAGCTGTGAAATCAGGGGCTTATCCCGATGTCGAGCACACCTTCGGCGGCTGATTCCAGCGCCGTGCGCGTGGTTCATCGCATTGATGAGCTGCGTCGCTGCATTCAAGGCTGGCGTCAGGCTGGCCAACGCATCAGCTATGTGCCGACCATGGGCAGCCTGCACGCCGGGCATTTGTCGCTGGTTGAGGCGGCCCGCGCGCATGGCGACCGTGTGGTGGTGAGTATCTTCGTCAATCCGCTGCAGTTTTCAGCAGGTGAGGATCTGGACAAGTATCCACGCACACTGGAGGCCGATTGCGCCAAGCTGGCGAGTTGCGGTGTCGATCTGGTGTTTGCGCCAGAAGAAGCGGAGGTTTACCCATACGGTCGGGCCAATCTCACCCAGGTGGCTGTGCCTGGGTTGTCGAGCTTGCTTTGCGGCGAATACCGGGCCGGGCACTTTGAAGGCGTGACCACGGTGGTCAGCCTGCTGTTCAACCTGGTTCAACCGGATTGTGCGGTGTTTGGGCTCAAAGATTACCAACAGCTCACGATTATCCGGCGCATGGTCCGTGACTTGCACGTGCCGGTCGAGATTGTCGGTATGCCGACCCTGCGAGAACCCGGCGGTCTGGCGATGAGTTCGCGCAATATCTACTTGAGTGCGGATGAGCGCGCGCAGGCCGAAGTGATTTACGCCAGTTTGTGCGAGGCCGCAGATGCGCTGCGCGCGGGGCACCGCGATATCGCAGCGTTGGAGGCGCGCGGGTGTCATCGCATCGACCAGGCTGGGTTGAAAACGCAATTTTTCCAGGTGCGTCAGGCTGATTTGGAAGCACCGGATGACGCGACGCAGCAATTTGTGGTGCTGGCAGCGGCAAAGCTGGGCGGCACCCGTCTGATCGACAATGTTACTGTTGACCTGAATTTGGCTTGATAGGCTTGGCAAGGGCCGTTAAACTCGCCGGTTCGTTTCGCGCCCCTGGCGCATATGATGTGACATAAGTCACTGAATTTAAAGAATTTTAGAGGTTCGTCATGCAAGTCACCTTGTTGAAAGCCAAACTCCATCGCGCCTGTGTGACTCACGCAGAACTGGATTACGAAGGTTCCTGCGCGATTGATGGTGATCTGCTCGATGCGGCCGGCATTCGCGAATACGAGCAAATCCAGATCTACAACCTGGGCAACGGCGAGCGTTTCGAAACCTATGCGATTCGTGCTGAAGCCGGTTCGCGCATCATCTCGGTCAACGGTGCTGCGGCGCATAAGGCACGCGTGGGTGATCGTGTGATCATCTGCGCCTACGTGGGCATGAGTAATGCCGAGGCCGAGGTGCATAAGCCCAAGCTGGTTTATCTCGACGAAACCAACCACGTCACGCACACGCGCAACACGATTCCGGTTCAAGCTGCCTGATCCGCGTACGGCGCGGTTGATCGATCGATCATGTTGCATGTCGGCAACACGCCGACGACGCAGGTTCTGCGTGAGCACGCTGCGCGCTGGGAAAAGCTTCATTTAGGCCAGGTCATTGATGGCGACGCCGAGGCGCGCGCCCAGTTGACCCTGAGTGCCGGGCCGCTGCAGCTGGATTTTTCACGCCAGCGCCTGGATGCAGCGGTTGTCTCCGATCTTGTGGCTCTGGCCGAGGTCTGCGAACTGCCGCAGGCCATGGCGGCCATGTGCCGCGGCGATGAACTCAATGCCAGCGAAGGGCGTGCTGTCCTGCACGCGGCCTTGCGCAGTGCGTGTTGCGGTGATGCGGTGCGCGAGCAGGTGCAGGCCGAGCAGCAACGCATGCGTCGGCTGGTCGAGGATGTTCAGACCGGGCGTCTGAGCAATGTGCAAGGCCAGGTCTACACGGATGTCATCAACATCGGGATCGGTGGTTCGGATCTGGGGCCGCGTTTGGTGGTCAATGCCCTGAGCGGCTTGCAGCCAGCCCAGGACGGCCTGCGCGCCCATTTTCTGGGCAATCCGGATGCGGCCGATCTGAATGTTCGGCTGCGCGACCTGGATCCGCGTCGTTGTCTGTGTGTGATCGCCTCAAAATCCTTTACCACGCTGGAAACCCAACTGGTTGCACGCCATGTGCGCAGCTGGTTGACCGCCGGTGGTGGTGATGTGGCGCGGCAGTGTCTGGCGGTGACCGCCGCGCCGGACAAGGCGGCCGAATTCGGTATTGCCGCGGCGCAAACCTATGCCATGTGGGACTGGGTTGGTGGCCGCTTCTCGCTGTGGTCCAGCGTGGGGCTGTCCGCTGCGCTGGCGCTAGGCTGGGCTCGCTTTGAGCAGCTACTGGCGGGGGCGGCAAGCATGGATGAGCACTTCTTCAGCACGCCGCTGGATGCCAATCTGCCGGTGATCTGGGGGCTGATTGGCATCTGGAATCGCAATTTTCTCCGCGCCAGCAGCCAGGTCACGGCGGTTTACAGCGAACGTCTGGCCGATCTGCCGAACTGGCTGCAGCAGCTGGAGATGGAGAGCAACGGGAAATCCGTAGGTCGCGATGGCAAACCTTTGCCGCACCCGACCAGTCCGGTGCAATGGGGCGGGGTGGGTACATCGGTGCAGCACGCGTTTTTTCAGATGTTGCACCAGGGCAGCGAAGCCCATCCGGTGGATTTCATACTGCCGCGCGAGGTGCCGGGAGGCGAGGCGCACATGCAGGGCCAGCTGCTTGGCAATGCACTGGCCCAGGCTGCGGCGCTGAGCCATGGGCGCGAGGGCGTGGCCGGTGGCTACGAGGGCGCACATGCGGCCTGGCGTCAGTTCGAAGGCAATCGGCCCTCCAGTCTGATCTGGCTGGAGACGCTGGATGCATACGCACTGGGTGCTCTGCTGGCCGCGTACGAGCATCGCTGCTTCGTGCAGGGCTGGCTGTGGGGGCTGAACAGTTTTGATCAGTTCGGGGTTGAGTTGGGTAAGGTGCTGGCTCGCGCGATAGATGCCGCGCTCAGTGACACGAGCCAGAGCTGGCCCGACCCATTGCTGGCCAGGCAGGCGCAAGCGCTCAAGTCCTGAGCGACGGCGCCTCAGTGCGCTCCTGGTTGGGTCAGGCGTTCAAGTGCCCAGCTCACGTGCTCGCGCACGATGTCCGATGGATGCTCACGCCGCGTGTTTAGCGCGTCAATCGCTTCGCGTGTCGGCGGGCCATTGCCCAGCGCCACGGCCAGGTTGCGCAGCCAGCTGATGTAGCCGGCGCGTCGCAGTGGCATGCCTTCGGTGTTGCGCAAAAAGGTCTCCTCCGTCCACCCGAACAGTGCGATCAGATCCACATCGTCAAGGCCGTGGCGGACCGCGAAATCAGGATCTACCGCGGTTTGCGCGTGGCGGTTCCAGGGGCACACCAGCTGACAGTCGTCACAACCGAAGATGCGATTGCCGATGGCCTCGCGCATGTTTTCGGGGATGGCGCCTTTGAGCTCGATGGTCAGGTAGGAGATGCAGCGGCGTGCATCCAGCTGGCCTTGTGGCAGGATGGCGCCGGTCGGGCAGGCGCGGATGCAGGCTTGGCAGGCGCCGCAACCGTTGTCCACAGCTGCGGCCTGACTGGCGGGCAGGGCCAGGTCGGTGAACAGCTCGCCAAGAAAGAAGTACGAGCCCTGGTCCTTATCGATCAGCAGCGTGTTTTTGCCGATCCAGCCCAGGCTGGCATCGCGGGCCAGGGCTTTTTCCAGAACCGGGGCGCTGTCGGCGAAGGCGCGAAAGCCGAACGGTCCGATCTGTTGCTGCAGGCGTCGGGCCAGCTGGCGCAGGCGCCCGCGGACGGTCTTATGGTAGTCGCGGCCAAGGGCGTAGCGACTGATGTAGGCCTTGTGCGGGCTGCGCAGGATTTCGCGTGCCGGGGCGGCTTGTGGCCAGTAGGGCATGCGCACGCTGATCACGCTCAGCGTTTCGGGTACCAGTGCGGCTGGATTTCGGCGCATTTCGGCGTTGCGTGCCAGATAGTCCATCTCGCCGTGCAAGCCCTCATCAAGCCAGCGCTGCATCAGCTGCTCGTCCTTCTCAAGATCAGCCCGACTCACCGCCAGGCCGGAAAATCCCAGTTCGCCTGCCCATTGGCTGAGCGCGTGAAGGATATGCGCGGGGTCGGGTGTGGAGGAGGTACTCATTCGGGCGGTTCTATGACGCACGCGTCTGGACGATAATGGGCGGATGGATATGGGCTTGCCACTGTACAGCGCGCAACAGGTTCGAAACCTGGATGCCAGCGCCATCCGCGATTGTGCCATTGACGGCTATGAACTGATGCAACGTGCCGCCGCCAGTGCCTGGCTGCGGCTGCGACAGCACTGGCCCCAGGTGCGCACGCTGGGTGTGCTGGTGGGGCCGGGCAACAATGGTGGTGATGCGCTGGAGCTGGCCCGGCTGGCCGCAGGCGCGGGCTGTGCCGTGCGGGTCTGGTTGCTGGCCGACCCGGCGCGCTTCAGGGCGGAGGCCCAGAGCGCCTGGCTGAGCTTTTCGGATGCCGATATCGGCTTGCAGACCGGGCCTCTGGATGAAGGGCTGGCTGATTGCGATGTGATTGTTGACGGTCTGCTGGGCACTGGGCTGTCACGCACGGTGGGTGCAGCGTTCGCCGAGGCCATTTCGTGCATCAATGCCAGTGACAAGCCGGTTCTGGCTCTAGATGTGCCGTCGGGTATCCACGCCGACAGTGGTGCGGTGATGGGGCTGGCGGTGCGCGCGGATGTGACCGAGAGCTTCATCGGGCGCAAGCAGGGCTTGTACACCGGCGATGCCAAGGATTACGCCGGCCAGATTTATTTTTCGGCGCTGGATGTGCCGCCCCATGTGACGGCGCAGGAGAAGCCGTCAGCCTGTCTGATGCCGGCGCACGCCCCGCTGGCATGGATGCCGCCGCGTCAGCGCAACAGCCACAAAGGCCATCACGGTCATGTTCTGGCCGTGGGCGGGGCGCCGGGTTACAGCGGAGCCATCCGTCTGTGCGCCGGGGCCGCGCTGCGCAGTGGGGCTGGTCTGGTCAGCGTGCTGACTCACCCGCAGTGTCGTGTCGAGGTGGCCGGCTATCAGCCCGAGTTGATGGTGCGTGCAGCTGAAGATAAAGACCTGCAGGCCTTCGATGTGCTGGCCGAGCGTGCCACGGTGGTGGCGATCGGGCCAGGGCTGGATACCCAGGTCTGGGGGCGCACGTGGCTGGAGCGGGCGTGCGCGTTCGATGGCGTTGTGGTGCTGGATGCGGACGCGCTGAATCTGATGGATCTGACGCAGCGCTGGCCGTCACGTTGTGTGATCACCCCGCATCCGGGGGAGGCTGCCCGCTTGCTCGGGATAAGCAGTGCGCAGGTGCAGGCAGACCGCTTTAGCGCAGCCCGTCAGCTGGCCGAGGCCAGCGGCGCGGTGACGGTGCTCAAGGGAGCCGGCACCCTGATTGCGGGGCCGCAAGGCGAGATGCTGGTGTGCGAGCAGGGCAATCCGGGTATGGCCTGTGGCGGCATGGGCGACGTGCTTACCGGAGCCCTGGCCGGCTTGCTTGCGCAGGCGCCGGATCAGCCGCTGCTGCAAACCGTTGGAGCGGCGGTGGTGGCGCATGCCCGCGCCGGCGATCGGGTGGCCCGGCGAATCGGTATGCGCGGGATGCTGCCGAGCGACGTGCTCGCCACCTTGCCCGAGGTGTTGAACCCGTGATCGCGCACAGCTGGTTTCTGGCCGATCCGGCGACCACCGATCGCTGGGCCGAAGGGTTGGCGGCGGTGCTGCCGTCGAATTTTTTCTACATTGCGCTGCAGGGCAGTCTGGGGGCAGGCAAGACGCACACGGTTCGGGCCCTGCTGCGGGCCTTGGGCGAGCAGGGCGCGGTGCGCAGTCCGACCTACACCCTGCTGGAGGACTACGCATTGCCCAACCATCGGGTGGTGCACATGGACCTTTACCGCCTGGGTGATGCGCAGGAGCTGGAGTATCTCGGTATCCGAGATCTGCTGGCTGAGCCGTTGACGCTGATTACCGAATGGCCGCAGCGCGGCGAGGGGGCTTTGCCGCCAGCGGATCTGCACATTGCACTGAGCATCGAGCCTGAGGGTGGCCGGTCAGCCACGGTGACGGCTTACAGCGCGTCGGCAGTGGATGTGCTGGAAAAGTGGCGGGCGAATTCATCATTCTGATCACCCGATTGCGCGCAGTCATTCAGGTGCTACATAAATAATCATTTATAGACTGCTAATAACAAAAGAAAAATTCTTGCATTCTTTGGTGTTCCCGCGTTAACTTAATTTCGGGATGTCACCCGCAGCGTGTTTTGCGGGCGGCTGGAGATGGAGTTCCGCAGTGCCCGGCAGGGTGGATAGGCGGGGGAAACGACATGCAATTCGGACTCAAAAGCAGTCTCGCTGTCGCCTTATGGTTGATCAGCGGGGCCGCAGCGGCGGTTTCGATCACCGAGGTGCGCGTCTGGGATGAGCCAGAGCAGACACGTGTGGTGCTCGATATCTCCGATGCGGTCAAACACAGCAGCTTTGCGCTGGACAACCCGAACCGCGCGGTGGTGGATATTCGCGGGATTCGCAATCTGCCGTCGCTCAAGCCGGAGCAGGCCGGCGTGGTCAAGGCGATTCGTTTCGGTGAGCGTGGCGATGCGCTGCGCATGGTGCTCGACCTCAATGAAACCTCGCAGCCGCGCAGCTACCTGCTCGCGCCCTCAGGGGATTTTGGCTATCGCCTGGTGGTTGAGCTACCGCATGCCCTGCGCAATCCACGCAAGGTTGTGTCGCTGACGCAAAAGAACATAGTCGTAGCGATAGATCCGGGGCACGGTGGTGAGGATCCCGGGGCGATCGGCCCCAGCGGGGTGCGTGAAAAAACGGTGGCGCTGCAGATTGCCCAGCGTCTGAAGCGCCTGATTGACGCCGAGCCGGGCATGCAGGCCATATTGACGCGCGAAGGCGACTACTTTGTCGCGCTGGGCAAGCGTCGCGAGATCGCTCAGCGGCAGCGTGCGGATCTGTTTGTGTCCATTCACGCCGATGCATTCCGCGACCGGCGGGTGCATGGTTCTTCGGTGTACATCCTGTCTCAGGGCGGCGCGAGTTCCGAGCATGCGCGCGTATTGGCCAGCCGTGAGAACGCGGCCGACTTGGTTGGTGGTATCGAAATCCAGGACAAGGACGACATGCTGGCGTCGGTGTTGCTGGATATCTCGCAAAGCGCGGCCATCGAAGCCAGTCTGGATTTGGGGCACCGTATGCTGGGTCAGCTCGGAGGTTTGGGAAAGCTGCACAAACGCACGGTTCAGCGCGCCGGTTTTGCCGTGCTTAAGGCGCCGGATGTGCCATCAATCCTGATCGAAACGGCGTTTATCTCAAACCCCAATGAAGAAACGCGCCTGCGCAATCCCAACCAGCAGGAAAAGCTGGCTCGCAGCATGCGGGACGGCATCATGAGTTACTTCGAGACGTATCGTCCGCAACGGGTGGTGGCTCAGGCCCAGCCGTGAGGCAGGGCGGCGCGCCCGGTTAGCTTTGCGGGCGCGCTAGAATGAGGGTTTTGCGCGTCTTCGCATCGTCAGTGGCCTGATCTGCGGCCTGACGCTCGCGGCTGGGCGCGCCGCTGCGCTAACCGGATACTGCTTTGCCCATACAACAGCTGCCATCGCACCTGATCAACCAGATTGCGGCCGGTGAGGTCGTCGAGCGTCCGGCCTCGGTGCTCAAGGAATTGCTGGAAAATGCCATCGATTCGGGAGCGCAGCGCATCCACATTGATTTGCTGGCTGGTGGCATGCAGCGGGTTGAGGTGGTGGATGATGGCTGCGGTATCCCGGTGGCGGAAATGCCGCTGGCGCTGACCCGCCACGCGACCTCAAAAATCCGCCAGCTGGATGATCTGGAAGCGCTCGCCAGTCTGGGTTTTCGTGGTGAGGCCTTGCCCAGTATCGCGGCGGTGGCTGATGTCGAACTGGCATCGCGGGTTGCGGGTGAAGATCACGGCTGGCTGCTCTCGCTCAAGCCGGGCGAGCCGATGCCCGAGGCGCGCCCGCAGCCCATGCCGGTGGGCACCCGGGTGACCGTCGACAACCTGTTTCATCAGGTTCCGGCGCGGCGTCGTTTTCTGCGCACCGAACGCACCGAATTCGGGCATCTGGATACGCTGGCCCGGCGCCTGGCCCTGAGTGTGCCGCAGCGCGGCATGCGTTTGACCCACAATGGGCGCGAGCAGTGGCACGCTCCGGCGGCACATGACCAGCGCAGCGAAGAAGCACGTATTGCACAGCTTGTTGGTGAGGACTTCATCGAACACGCGGTGCATATCGACTACCAAGCGCAGGGCATCTCGCTGCATGGCTGGATTGCTCGGCCGGCATTCTCCCGCGCTCAGGGCGACCTGCAGCACACCTTTATCAATGGTCGCTATATTCGTGACCGCCTGCTGATCAGCGCGCTCAAGGCTGCCTACGCCGATGTGCTGCATTACAGCCGTCATCCGGCCTATCTGCTGTTTCTGAGCATGGATCCCGGCAGCCTTGATGTGAACGTGCATCCGACCAAGCAGGAGGTACGCTTTCGGGATTCGCGCCGGGTTTTCGATACCCTGCGTCGCAGCGTGCAGGAAGCCATTGCGGCGCCGCTGGCCGGGTATACGCCTGCCGCGCCTGCGGCAACGCCTGATACATCGCCGGCATCGGCAGCCGCAACGCCGCCGGATCGCGCGGGGTATGCCGCTGCAGCGCCGGATGCGCCTGCTGCATGGCGTGTGGCCGAGTCCGGCGTGCGCCTGCAGGGCGACAGCGCCCGCGCACTGTATGCCGACGCGGCTGTACCTGCTGCGGTGCAACCCCAGCAGCTGGCCATGGGTGAGCGCGACGGGGTGGATGCAACGCCGCCGCTGGGTTTTGCGCTGGCCCAGATTCACGGGGTGTACATCCTCAGTCAGACCGAAAAAGGCGCGGTGCTGGTCGATATGCATGCGGCTCATGAGCGCATCGTGCTGGAGGATCTGAAAAAGCGACTGCATGGTCAGCGCCAGCCCAGTCAGCCCTTGCTGGTGCCGCAAACGCTGGAGGTCTCGGTTGCTGCGGCTGATCGGGCCGAGGACGCCATGCCGATGCTTGAAACCATGGGGCTGGAGCTGCGTCGCGCATCCGATACCCAGCTGGAGATTCGCGCCGTACCGTCTTTGCTGGCTGACTTCGATGCGGTCGCACTGGTGCGTGATCTGGTCAGCGATCTGGGCCACGCCGATGCGGTCGATCTGCATCGCGTGGAGTTCGCGATCGACCGCGTGCTCGGCAACATGGCTTGCAAATCCGGTTCGGTCAAAGCCGGACGCAAGCTGGATCGGGCGGAAATGAACGCGTTGCTGCGCAAGATTGAAAGCACTCCGCGATCGGGGCAGTGCAATCACGGTCGCCCGACCTGGGTCGAGCTCAGCATGGACGCGCTGGACCGGCTGTTTTTGCGCGGCCGATGAGCGCGCGCGCAGTTTTCATTCTGGGGCCGACGGCCAGCGGAAAATCTTCGCTGGCGCTGGATCTGGCAGCGCACTGGCCGGTGGAAATCATCACCATGGATTCGGCCCAGATCTACCGAGGCATGGACATCGGCACGGCCAAGCCGGATATGCAGCAGCAGGCCATGTGCCCGCATCACCTGCTGGATATCCGTGATCCGGCCGAGCGTTACTCGGCGGCAGAGTTCGCTGCGGATGCGGCGCGCCTGATCGATGAGATCGCGGGGCGTGGCGCGCTGCCGGTGGTGGTTGGGGGCACCTTTTTATACATGCGCGCGCTGCTTGAGGGCCTGCATGACATGCCGGCTGCGGATCATCAGCTGCGCGAAGATATTGAAAGCGAAGCCGCCAAACACGGCTGGCCGGCCTTGCACCGCGAACTGGTCGAGCGCGACCCGCAGGCGGCCGCGCTGATTCACCCCAATGACGCGCAGCGCATTCAGCGCGCCCTGGAGCTGGCACGTGGCAGTGGCGCCAACCGCAGCGCGCTGTGGCAGGCGCCGCGGCAGCCGGTGTGGGCCGGACGGGCCCTGAAGTTGGCGCTGGTTCCGGCGACGCGCGATAGCCTGCGCGAGGAGATTGCGGTGCGCTTCAAGCAGATGATGGCGCAGGGATTTCTTGAAGAGGTACGGCTTTTGCGTGCCCGCAATGACCTTGATTTGTCGTTGCCTTCGATGCGCAGCGTGGGTTATCGCCAGCTTTGGCAACACCTGGACGGTGAACTTGCGCTGGAAGATGCGGTCAATCGAGGCATCATCGCCACACGTCAGTACGCCAAACGCCAGATCACCTGGTTGCGGCGAGAGCGGCGCTTGGTGGTACTTCCACATTTACCGGACCTGCGTGCCGCGGCTGCTCGGCGTGCGGTTGAAGCATTTCTCGCCCAGCGGGCGACGTGATATTCTTCGCCGCCGCGTGTCATCACGTGCCATCCGCACTGTCCATCAAGAGACAGACAGGAGTTTCAAATGTCCAAAGGGCAAACCCTACAAGAACCCTTCCTTAACCAGCTCCGCAAGGAACGCATTCCGGTGGCGATTTATCTCGTCAACGGCATCAAGCTGCAAGGTCAGATCGAGTCTTTCGATCAATTCGTCGTCCTGCTCAAGAATGCTGTGAGCCAGATGGTTTACAAGCACGCCATTTCGACCATCGTACCGACGCGTCCGGTGCGCATTGATTCCGATGCGCCGGCTGAGGACGACGCCGCGGAAGCAGCTGCCTAATTGTTTGACCGTCCCGAGGGTGGTAACCGCGCCCTCCTCGTAGCCCTGGAAATGCCCGGCGCAGGCGGTGAGCCTGCGCGCGAGGAATTCCGTCGTCTGGCCGCCTCAACCGGTGCCGAGATTGTCGGTTTCGTCGGAGGCAGCCGGCGTCTGCCGGATCCCCGCTATTTCGTGGGTGGCGGTAAGGCTGAAGAGATCGCAGAGCAAGTCACGGTCTGCGATGCAGACATCGTGATTTTCAATCATGGTTTGAGCCCCGCCCAGGAGCGTAATCTGGAAGCGGTGGTCAAGGCGCGCGTGCTTGATCGTGCCGGGATGATTCTGGATATCTTCGCGCGGCGTGCACGCACCCATGAGGGCAAACTCCAGGTCGAACTGGCTCAGCTCAATCATCTGGTCACGCGGCTGGTCCGCGGCTGGTCTCACCTGGAACGGCAAAAAGGCGGGATTGGCCTGCGCGGCCCCGGTGAATCCCAGCTCGAGATGGACCGGCGCATGATTCACGATCGTATGCGCCAGGTGCGCCGGCGTATCGAGCAGGTGCGGCGCAGCCGTGCGCTCAATCGTCAGCGTCGCAGCCGTCGCGATATTCCGCTGGTTTCACTGGTGGGCTACACCAATGCGGGTAAGTCCACCCTGTTTGAAACCCTGACCGGCAACGCCACCTATGTGGCCGACCAGCTGTTTGCAACCCTGGATACCACGCTGCGGCAGCTGCCATTGCCGCCGCATGAGGCAGTCATCCTGGCGGATACAGTGGGTTTTGTGCGCGACCTGCCTCACACGCTGGTGACCGCTTTCCGGGCTACGCTGGAAGAAACCGCGTCGGCCACATTGCTGTTGCATGTCCAGGATGCCGCCGATGAAGAGCGGGATGTGCAGTGTGAGGCGGTAGAGTCGGTGCTCGAGGATATCGATGCCGATGAAGTGCCGCGCCTGGATGTTTACAACAAGATCGATAGTCTGGAGGATACCCAGCCGCGCCTTGATCGTGACGAACATGGGCGGCCGGTCAGGGTATGGGTCTCTGCGGCCACTGGTGCAGGCCTTGATTTGCTGCGCCAGGCGATCGGTGAGCGGTTATACGCCCAGGTGCGCCATTGGCGGGTGCGTCTGCCCGCAGACCAAGGTCGTCTTCGGGCGGAGCTTTTTCGTCTCGAAGCTGTCATTGACGAGGCGTTTGATGATGATGGCAGCGCCCAGTTGCACATTCGTATGGAAGAAGCGCAGTTAACACGTCTGATCGAACTCGCCGGGCTTGATCAAACCGTGGCTGAAGCCGTGGCGGATGGAGATATTTCTTAGCCCAGCCGATAATATGCGGCTGACACACGCGACAAATCACTAGGTAGGCGATATGGCCTGGAATGAACCAGGACCCGGTGGCAATAAAGACCCCTGGGACAACAATGGTGGTCCGCCCGATCTTGACGAGCTGCTGAAGAAATTCCGCGGTCGTTTTGGCGGCGGTGGAAAGCGCGGCAGCGGTGGCAGTTCTGGCGGTTTGCCCAAAGGCATGATCACCATGATTGCGATCATTGCCGGCATCCTCTGGCTGCTCTCCGGCTTCTATATTGTGCAGCCCGCCGAACGCGGCGTGGTGCTGCAGTTTGGGCAGTACCTCTCAACCGTGGGCGAAGGGCCTCACTGGCGTGTGCCGTGGCCGGTGCAGACGGTTGAGAAGGTCAATGTGGATGGTATCCGCAACGTCAGCGACACCCAGATGATGCTGACCAAGGACGAGAACATCGTCGTGGTCGACATGGCGGTGCAGTACCGGGTGAGTTCGGCGGAAGATTTTGTCTTCCGTGTGCGCGACCCGGACATGACTCTGCGTCACGCGCTGAAAAGTGCGGTGCGTGAGGTGGTGGGTAAGAGCACCATGGATTTCATTCTGACCGCTGGGCGTGAAGAAGTCGCGCAACAGACCGAGTTGTTGTTGCAGGAAACCCTCGATAGCTACCGCACAGGTTTGGTGGTTAATGAGGTCAACATCAAGGATGCCCAGCCGCCGGAGCCGGTGCAGGGCGCTTTTGCCGATGCAATCAAAGCGCGTGAGGACGAACAGCGCCTGATCAACGAGGCCGAAGCCTACGCCAACTCGGTGGTGCCGCAGGCTCGTGGTGAGGCGGTGCGCCGTATCACCGAAGCCAACGCATACCAGACCCGCGTGGTGCAGGAGGCCAGTGGTGAGGCCAGCCGCTTCAGTCAGCTGCTGGCTGAGTACGAGCGTGCCCCGGAAGTCACGCGTCAGCGTCTTTACCTGGAAACCATGGATGAGGTGATGAGCAACACCGACAAGGTGTTGCTGGATGTGGAGCAGTCCAGCCCCTTGTTGTACCTGCCGGTTGACAAGATGGGCGGCGGGCGCGCTGCAACCAGCGTGCCGTCAATGGAGCGTGGTGGGCTGAGCAGCTCGGGTTCCTCCAGTTCCAGCAGCAGCTCAAGTTCGAGCCGCAACTCCCGATCCAGTTCACGTGAGAGGGCGAGTCGCTAATGAGCAATAAAGCATTGATGTGGCTGATCGGCGCCATTGTCGCCGTCGGCATTCTGGCCGACTCCGTGTTCATCGTGGATGAGCGGCAGCACGCTATCGTCTTTCAGCTGGGCCAGATGAAGGGCTCGGATCATGAGCCGGGCTTGCACTTCAAAGTGCCGGTGATTCAGAGCGTACGTTACTTTGATCGGCGCATTCTGCCGCTGGACCGTCCCTCCGAGCGTTTTCTGACCTCGGAGAAGAAAAACGTGGTGGTCGACTTCTACGTGAAGTGGCGGATCAAGGACGTAGGCCGTTATTACCGTGCGACCGGTGGCATCGAAGCTGTGGCCATGGACCGCCTTGAAGACACCATGAACCGTGGCTTGCGTAACGAGTTCGGTAAGCGCACGGTGCAGGAAGCGGTGTCCGGTGAGCGTCGCGAGATCGTTGAAGCGCTGGTGCGTACGGCCTCGGACAGTGTGGACGAGCTTGGTATCGAGCTGGTCGATGTGCGGGTCAAGCGCATTGATCTGCCGGATACAGTGAGTGAATCGGTCTACGCACGTATGCGTGCGGAGCGTCAGCGTGTCGCCGCAGATTTGCGCGCCCGCGGGGCTGAAGCGGCTGAGGGCATTCGTGCCGAGGCTGACCGTGAGCGTGAGGTCATTCTGGCTAACGCCTACCGTGAAGCCGAAGAAACCCGCGGTGCGGGGGATGCCGAGTCGGCAGAGATCTACGCCGGTGCGTTCGGTAAGAACGAAGAGTTCTACCGCTTCTATCGCAGCCTTGAGGTCTACCGCAATGCGTTGTCGGGGCAGGGCGATATGCTTGTCCTGGAGCCTGACTCGGAACTGTTCCGCTACTTCAAGCAGGCCAAGTAAAGCGAGCGGGGCCGCAGGGCCCCGCGAGGAATAAGCCCGATGTGGGATGAATTAGGACGGGCTTTGGCCCTGGTGCTGGTCATCGAGGGACTCGGGCCGTTTATCGCGCCCGGTCGCTGGCGCCTGACCATGTTGCGTCTGGCTCATTTGAATGAGCGCAGTCTGCGTGCGGTCGGGCTGGTCAGTATCGGGCTGGGCGTTGTGGCACTCCAACTGTTGAAAAACTGATGCAATGGTTACTTCCTGAAGGGGTCGACGAAATCCTGCCGCCTGGCGGCTGGGTGCTCGAAGACATCCGCCGCCGTTTGCTGGATGAGTTTCGCCAGCGCGGTTATGAGCTCATTCTGCCGCCCTTGGTCGAGCATGCCGATGCACTGCTCTCGGGGGTTGGTTCCGATCTGGATCTGCAGACTTTTAGGCTCACCGATCAGCTCAGTGGCCGCCAGCTGGCCGTGCGCGCTGACATCACCCCGCAGGCCGCGCGGATCGATGCGCGCCACCTGGCGGCCAGTGGTATCGCGCGGGTGTGCTATCTCGGCACCGTGATGCGCACGCGCCCTGATGTGCCTGGTGGCGCCCGCTGTTACCGGCAGTTGGGGGCTGAATTGTTTGGTGATGACAGCGTGCAGGCTGACGCCGAAGTGATCGGTGTAATGCTGACCATGTTGCAGTTGTGCGAGCTGCAGGATGTGCATCTGGATCTGGGCCATGTCGGCGTGTTCCGGGCGCTGGCCGGGCAGCTGGGCTTGCAGGCGCAAGATGAACAGACGCTGTTTGATCTGCTGCAGCTTAAGGCTGTGGGAGATTTGCAGGCCTGGTGTGCCGCGCAGGGTTTGAGCTCAGCGCAGAGTGACGACCTGGTTGCGCTGTGCACTTTGCATGGAGGGCCTGAGGTGCTGGAACGCGCGCGCGCGCGCTTCGCGCAGCAGCCTGAAGTCATGCAGGCCGTGGATACGCTGGACACGCTGTGCGCCGCGCTCAAATCACAGGGTTGGAAACAGCCTGTGCATCTGGATTTCGCTGAACTGCATGGATACCGCTATCACACCGGCGTGATGTTTGCGGCATACCGCCCCGGGCAGGGGCGCGAATTGGCCCGTGGTGGGCGTTACAACGGCGTCGGCGCAAACTTTGGTGCCGACCGCCCTGCGACCGGCTTCAGTGCCGATCTTAATCGTCTGGTGTCCCTGGGGCACGGACTCAAGGAGTCTTGAACATGGCCAAGAGTGTGGTCGTTATTGGCAGCCAGTGGGGCGATGAGGGCAAGGGCAAAATCGTTGATTTGCTCACCGATAAATGTGCTGCCGTGGTGCGTTTTCAGGGGGGGCACAACGCCGGCCATACTCTGGTGATCGACGGCAAAAAAACCGTGCTGCACCTGATTCCGTCGGGTATTTTGCGTGACAACGTGCAGTGCTTGATCGGCAACGGTGTGGTGTTGTCACCAGAAGCGCTGCTCGAAGAAATGCAGGGGCTGGAAAGCCACGGTATTCCGGTGCGCGAGCGCTTGCGCATTTCGCCGGCCTGTCCGTTGATCTTGCCGTATCACGTCAAGCTTGACCGGGCGCGCGAGCTGGCCCGTGGCGAGGCCAAGATCGGCACCACCGGGCGCGGTATCGGCCCGGCCTATGAAGACAAGGTGGCGCGTCGCGCGTTGCGCGTTGACGACCTGTTCCACCGTGAGCGCCTCGCGGCCAAGCTCGGCGAGGTGCTGGATTTCCACAACTTCGTATTGCAGAACTATTTCCGCACCGAGATTGTTGATTTCCAGGAAATTCTTGATCAGTGCCTGGCCTATGCCGAGTGGCTGGCGCCGATGACGGCGGATGTGACCGAGTTGCTGCGTGATATCCAGGACAGCGATGGCAATGTGCTGTTTGAGGGCGCCCAGGGCGCGCTGCTCGATGTTGACCATGGCACCTACCCCTATGTGACCTCCAGCAACACCACCGCCGGTGGCGCGGCCACGGGCACGGGTGTGGGGCCGCTGCGTCTTGATCACGTGCTCGGCATCGTCAAGGCCTACACCACGCGTGTTGGCTCCGGCCCGTTCCCAACCGAGCTGCATGACGAAATGGGCATGCATCTGGCTACCAAGGGCGGCGAAGTGGGGGCCACGACAGGCCGTGCCCGTCGATGCGGCTGGTTCGATGCGGTGACCCTGCGCCGTTCGGTGTTCAATAACAGCATCAGCGGGCTATGCATCACCAAGCTCGATGTGCTGGATGGTCTGCCGAGCATTCGCGTGTGCACCGGTTACACGGTCAACGGTGAGCCGACGGATCGCTTGCCGATTGGTGCCGAGGCGCTGGAAGCCGTAGAGCCGATTTACGAAGAGCTGCCGGGCTGGGATGAGTCGACCGTCGGGGTGCGTGAATACGACGCGCTGCCAGCCAATGCGCGGGCCTATTTGAGCCGTCTGGAAGAGTTGCTGCAGACGCCGGTCGAGATCATCTCCACCGGGCCAGATCGCAGTGACACGATCGTGCTGAAGGACTTGTTCGGGGCCGCCTGAGGCCCCCGCAATCAGGCATAAAAAAAGCCCGTGGTCAGTGACCACGGGCTCCTGTATGGTGCCGAGAAGAGGACTTGAACCTCCACATGGTTTCCCATACTAGAACCTGAATCTAGCGCGTCTACCAATTCCGCCACCTCGGCAAGGCCGCGAATACTAAGGATGTAGAAGAATCTGTCAAGCCCAAATGAGCACAACAGTGAAAATGACCTACGAACGCGTGTTTCAGCAGTTACGCCAAGCCGGCCAGCCCATGAGTTTTCGCGCGCTTTGCGCCGCTCTGGAGATCACTGAAAAGTCTGACAAGCGTCAGTTGACTGGTGTGCTGGAGGCGTTGGCGAACGAAGGCCGTGTGCTGGTCAATCGTCATGGCGACTACGGCGTGGTCGAGCAGATGGATTTGCTGCGTGGTGTGGTGCTGGGCCATCGCGATGGCTACGGGTTTCTCAAAACTGAGCGGCCAGGACCGGATTGGTTTCTGCCGCCGCGCCAGATGGCCCGGGTGTTTCCGGGCGACCGCGTGCTGGCCCGCCCGGGCGGGCATGATCGGCGCGGTCGCGAGAAGGCCAGCATCGTAGAGGTGCTGGAGCGCAACACCGAGGCTCTGGCCGGGCGTTTGAAGATCGATGCGGGGATCAGCTATCTGGTGCCCGAGAATCCGCAGATCAGCCAGCAGGTGCTGATTCCGCCAGATCAGCGCAATGGCGCCAACAATGGCGACATCGTTCAGGTGCGCATCACGCGGCAGCCCGAACGTGACGCCCAGCCGCTGGCCACGGTGGAACGTGTGCTGGGTGATGAACTTGATGTCGCCACGCGAATCGATGTTGCGATCACCGACTTCGGTTTGCCGCGCGAGTTTCCGGCGGCGGTGCTGCGTGAGGTCGAAAATCTGCCACGGCCGAGCCTCGACAAGCATGGCCGCGACATGCGCGAGATTCCGTTCGTAACCATTGATGGCGCCGACGCCAAGGACTTCGACGACGCGGTGTTTGCACGGCGCACACCCAAGGGCTGGCGGCTGTGGGTGGCGATTGCCGACGTGTCACGCTACGTGCGGCCAGGCACGGCGCTGGATCGTGAAGCGCAGGCCCGAGCCACCTCGGTGTATTTCCCCGGGCGGGTGATTCCGATGCTGCCGCCGGTGCTGTCGGACGATCTGTGTTCCCTGCGTCCGGACGAAGATCGCTACGCATTGATTGCCGAACTGGTTATCAGTGCTGAGGGCCAGCTGCGTTCCAGTCGCTTCTATCCGGGGCTGATTCGCTCACGCGCGCGCCTGATCTACGATGATGTTGCCGCCGAGTTGGATGCGCCTGACAGCCGTCATCCGCACATCAATACACTGCGGACGCTGTCTTCGTTGTTCGAGGCTTTGCACGCGGCGCGGCAGGTCCGCGGGGCGCTGGATTTCGAAGGCCGCGAGGTGTTCTTCGACATTGGTGATGACGGGCATCTGCGTGCGATTCGTCCGGTGACACGCAACCGCGCCCATCGCCTGATCGAAGAATGCATGATCATGGCCAACGTGGCCGCGGCGCGGTTCCTGCGCAACCGTAAGTTGCAGGCCCTCAACCGGGTGCATCCGCCGCCGCCGGCCGATGCGCTGGACGATTTCCGCAAGTTCCTGGCGGAATGGGGGCTCAAGCTGGGTGGGCGCAACAAGCCCCGCCCCAAGCACTATCAGGCAGTGCTGGACAGCGTGGCCGGCAAACCGGAGGCCGTGCTGGTGCAAGGTGCGCTGCTGCGTACCCTGAGTCAGGCGGTGTATTCACCCGATACCGACGGTCATTTCGGGCTTGCGCTGGATGATTACGCGCATTTCACGTCGCCGATACGGCGATATCCCGACCTCAATGTACACCGAACGATCAAATGGGCGTTGAAGGAGGGTGCCGGCGCGGTCGAGCCTGATGATGGTGAGGCCTTGCAGGTGCTTGGCGTGCATTGTTCGGAGCGTGAGCGCAATGCCGAACAGGCGGGCTGGAACGTGGTCGAGGCGCTCAAATGCGAGTACCTCGAAGGACGTGTTGGCGAAACCTTTGAAGGCGAGGTGGTCGGAGTGACCAATTTCGGGTTGTTTGTGGAAATCGATACGGTGCGCATTTCCGGACTGGTGCATATTTCCAGTCTGGGGCGTGACTATTTCCAGCACGAGCCGGAATTCCATCGCCTGCGCGGTGAGCGCAGCGGGCAGATGTTCCGCCTTGGTGATCGCATGAAAGTGCGTCTGGCGCGCGTCGACAGCCAGGAACGTAAGATAGACTTTGAACCCTTGGCCCATCGTCCGCTCATAGGCTACAGCCGTGGGATCGGTGCCAAAGGCCGTGACCAACAAGCAAATCAGTGGAGGGAACTATGAACTGGAAAATTCTCGGTGTCGGTGCGTTGAGTTTGAGCCTGGTGGCGTGCGCAACCGATGACCCCAATCGACGGGCGAAGACCGGGGCTGCGGTCGGGGCCCTGATCGGCGCCGTTGCCGGTCATCAGGTCGACGGTGACAAAGGCCGTTACATCGGCGCCGTGGTTGGTGCGATTGCCGGCGGTGCCGTTGGCAACTACATGGACAAGCAACAGGCTGAGCTGGAGCGCGAACTGGCTGCAGAGGCTGCGCGCCAGGAGTTGCGTATCACCCGCCTGTCGGGCGATGCGTTGAAGATCGGCGTGGCGTCGGATGCCAGTTTCGGGGTTGATCGTTCAGATCTGACCGCAACCGCCCAGGCCACCTTTGGCAAGATTGCCGAAGTGCTCAAGGACTACGACAAAACCGTGATCCACGTTGTCGGCCATACCGATTCCACTGGCAGCGACAGCCACAACCAGGGGCTGTCGGAGCGCCGTGCGAATTCGGTGCAAAGCTATATCACCCAGAACGGGGTGCTGTATGACCGTGTGCGTACCGAAGGGCGTGGTGAACGTGAGCCGATCGCGAGCAACGAAACCAGCGCCGGCCGAGCACAGAACCGTCGGGTCGACATCGTGATCAAGGCCGTGGTTGAAGGTCAGGAGCAGCAGGCCTATGCGCCGCCGCCGTACCTGGGTAGCTGAGTACGTGGGCAACACGCTTTGAGCGAGCAATGGGTTGGCGGGTTCCACGCGGTGGAATCCCGCCTCAAAACAGCTTCGCTGGTATGCATCGAACTGGACCGGGCCCGGCATGATCGCCGGGCCCGTCAGTTGGAGCAGCAGGCTCAGCGCTATGGCGTGCCGGTTCGTCGGGTCGCCGGCACTGTGCTTGATCAGCGTCATGACGGTCTCAAGCATCAAGGGGTCAGTGCCCAGCTTGCGGTGAGCTCGCAGGCCGGCCCGGCACAGCGCTGGCAGGATTGCATCGCAGGGCGGTCCACGCCGCTTGTTGTGGTGCTGGACGAGATTGAGGATCCACGCAATCTCGGCGCCTGTCTGCGTGTGGCGGACGGGGCCGGGGCGGATTGTGTAGTCATTCCCAAACGCCGTGCCGCAGGTCTGAACGATGTGGCGCGTAAGACCGCCGCCGGTGCGGCGGAGCACCTGCCCCTGGTGGTGGTGCCGAACCTGTCCCGGGCTTTGCTTGAAATGCAGCGTGCGGGATTGTTCATTGTCGGGTTGGCGGATGCCGATGACCGTAGCCTCTACGCTGAGGACCTGACCGGACCGCTGGTCCTGGTGCTGGGGAACGAGGGACGTGGCTTGCGTCAGCTGACCCAGGAGCATTGCGATGCCGTGGTCAGTTTGCCCATGGCCGGCAGCGTTTCCAGCCTGAACGTGTCGGTGGCCTGTGGCGTGGCGCTGTACGAGGCGGTCAGGCAGCGCGCAGCCACCTGAGGCGCTGACTTGCCGTGGCGCCTGCGTTTCTCTAGAATGCGCGGCCCTGTGCGTCCGTCAAGGCGGTCCGCACATTCCTTGTCCCACCGCTGACCATCGGGTTTTGACGGGGGACTGTGTCCGGCAATGAGGCCGGACAACAACCGTAAGGACAACAATGCGACACTACGAAATTGTGTTCCTGGTTCATCCGGACCAGAGTGAACAAGTGCCCGCCATGGTCGAGCGCTACCGCGGGATCATCGAAGCGGATGGTGGCAAGGTTCACCGTTTTGAGGACTGGGGCCGCCGTCAGCTGGCTTACCCGATCCAGAAGCTGCACAAAGCCCACTACGCCATGCTTAACGTGGAAACCAGTGCGGCTGTGGTTGAAGAACTGGTGCAGGGCTTTCGTTTCAACGATGCGATTCTGCGTCATCTGATCATTCGCATGGACGGACCGGTGACGGAAACCTCACCGCTGGCCAAGGAAGAAGACAGCAAGCCGGCCAAGCGCCCGGCTGCGAATGATGATGCCGACGGTTCGGACGGCGATGATGACGCCGATGCCGACGTCACCGAAGACGCTCAGGCTTAAGGAGTTAGTTCATGTCACGCTATTTTCGTCGCCGTAAGTTCTGCAAATTCACTGCAGAAGGCATCGAGACCATCGATTACAAAGATCTTGCCCTGTTGAAGCAGTTCATCGCTGAGAACGGCAAGATTGTCCCCAGCCGTATCACCGGTACCAAGGCTCGCTATCAGCGCCAGCTGGCGGTTGCTATCCGCCGTGCACGCTACCTGGCGCTGCTGCCGTACACCGATCGTCACTCGTCCTGAGGAGAACAACATGGAAGTGATTCTGCTGGAACGCATCCGCAATCTCGGCGACCTCGGCGACAAGGTCAAGGTGAAGCCGGGCTTCGGTCGTAACTTTCTGATCCCGCAGGGCAAGGCGCTGCCGGCTAACGAAGCCAATATGGCTGTGTTTGAGGCCCGTAAAGCTGAGCTGATCAAGCAGGCGGAAGATTCGCTCAACGCAGCCAAACTGCGTGCGCACGGCTGTGAAGGCGTCGAGCTGAGCATCGTGGCTATGGCCTCGGAAGAGGGCAAGCTGTACGGCTCCATCCACGCGGCCCAGATCGCCGAGGCTGCTCAGGAGCGCGGCATTGACCTGAACGCCAGCGAGATCAGCACTGACGACGTTATTCGCCAGGTTGGCGAATACGAAGTCACCCTCAATTTCCACGCCGATGTGCAGACGCGCATCAAGCTGGTGGTCGAGGCGCAGAAAGCCGCTTAATGTGGCGCCCGGCTGTGATCAGGCCGGGATTTGGTTAAGCTTCAGGGCCGGTCGCGGTTGTCGCGCCCGGCCTTTTTTATTGTCTTTTTCAGGCCCGCTTGCGTCGATCGCTGATGGATAAAGATTTCGAGTCCAGCACCAAGGTACCACCGCACAGTCTGCTTGCCGAGCAGAGCGTGATCGGTGGCCTCATGCACGATTCCAACGTGTGGGATGACCTGGCCGACCGCCTGATTCCCGAGGATTTCTACCGTCACGAACATCGCCTGATCTATGAGGCCTTGTCCGAACTGGCCAAGCGTTACCAGCCGCTCGATGCGGTGACGGTATCCGAGCATCTGGAAGCCAACGGCAAGATCGACGACACCGGTGGCTTGCCGTATCTGGCCGGTCTGGTGCAGGACACTCCGGGTGCGTCCAATATTCTGGCCTGGGCGGATATCGTGCGCGAGCACTCGATACGGCGCCAGCTCATCCGGGCTGGGGCGGTGATCATCGAGCAGGGTTACGCCAAGGACGGCACGGACACCGGAGATCTGCTGGACCAGGCCGAGCGTGAGGTGTTCCAGATTGCCGAGCGCCGTCGCCACAATGACAAAGTTGGGGTGCAGGTTGCGGACTTGGTCGGTGCCGCGGTGGAGGAAATCCAGCGGCGCAGTGAAGGCCTGGAGACGGCTGGCTTGCCCACGGGTCTTAACCGTTTTGATGACCGTACCACTGGCCTGCACGCTGGTGACCTGGTCATTCTGGCGGCTCGCCCGGCCATGGGTAAGACCTCGCTGGCGATGAACTGGGTCGAGCACGCGGCGATGATCAAGAAAGTGCCAGCGGCCGTGTTCAGCATGGAAATGCCGGCCTTGCAGCTGGCCCAGCGTCTGATTTCCTCACACGGGCGGATCAATCAGGAATCGTTGCGCAAGGGGCAGCTCAGCCCGGAAGAGTGGGGCCGCATCAACTCGGCAGCCACCACCCTGCGTGAGTCGGTGATCATCATCGACGATACGCCGGCGCTGTCACCGACCGAGCTGAGGGCGCGGGCGCGGCGCATGAAACGCGAGCACGACATCGGCCTGATCATGGTCGACTACCTGCAGCTGATGCAGGTGCCCAACTCGCGTGAAAACCGGACCAATGAAATTGCCGAAATTTCGCGCAGCATGAAGGCCCTGGCCAAGGAGCTGGAGCTGCCGATCATCGCTTTGTCACAGCTCAACCGCAGTGTTGAACAGCGCGATAACAAACGCCCGCGTATGTCGGATTTGCGTGAGTCCGGGGGTATCGAGCAGGACGCCGACTTGATCGTGTTCATCTATCGCGACGAGTACTACAACCCGGATTCGATCGACAAGGGCGTGGCCGAGGTGATTATCGCCAAGCAGCGTAACGGCCCTACCGGGACGGTCAGGGCGGCGTTTATTGGTCAGTACACGCGCTTCGAGAATCTCGCCACCGAATACATGGATGACGACATGGAATAGCGCGGCGGCGCTATTCCGGGCTGTACAGCTCGAACTTCATCGCTGTGCCGGCGATTTCCACGGTGTCGCCGCTGGCCAGCTTGCGAGCCTGGGCCGAGATCATCTCGCCGTTGACCTTGGGCCGATTGGCACTGCCGGCCGGGCTGACATGAACCACATAGTAGGCGTCTGCGCGGCGGGTGATCGCAGCCACCTGAACACCGGGCTTACCCAGGGTGGTCAGGGCCTTGGTCAGCTTGAGCTCTTTGCCTGCATTGGGGCCACTGTCGACAATGACCTTACCCATCATCGGCCGGCTCGGTGCGGCCGGGGCTGCAGCGGGCGTTGGTGCTGCGCTGGCAGCTGGGGCCGGGCTTGCGGCGGGTTTGCTGGCTTCCTGCGCTGAGCTGGTCGCGGCGATGATCTCGCTGGGTTTGAGAATCATCGTCTTTTCGAAATCGTCGTCGTAGTCGGTGACTGCGCCGGTGTACTTCAGGCTGTGCCGACCAACCTGGATCACGTCGCCGTTGGACAGCGGGTGCTTGCCGACCTGTCGGCCATTGACCATGGTGCCGTTGGTGCTGTCCAGATCCTCCAGGAAGGAGTCGTTCATGATCGTGATGATCACCGCGTGGCGACCGCTGACGGCTCGATCGTCCTTGAGCACAATGTCATTGTCCGGATGACGACCGATGGTGACGCGTTCCTTTTCGAGTTCAATCTCGTCCAGGTTGCGGCCGTCGATGGAAATGGTGAGTTGACTCATGGTTCCCCCTGAAGGCGCTTGCGCAAGCTGTCGAACCAGCTGGGTTTATGCACAAACGTGCCGTCGATTCTTGCCAGAATTACAGAAATATTGTCTTTGCCGCCGCGCTCGTTGGCGAGCTGGATGAGACGCTCCCCCGCCTGAGGAAGGTTAGCAACATTTTGGGTGAGCGTTAAGCGAATGAGCTCGTCGTCGACAAGGTCGGTGAGACCGTCCGAACACAGCAGCAACACGTCATCGCGTTGCAGGGGTTCTTCCAGCATGTCGATGTCTACGGTGGGTTCGATGCCGAGCGCCCGGGTCACGATGTTGCTGTTGACGTTCTTCAGGGCATCTTCACGCGAATACAGTCCACGCGCGACCATCTCCTCGACCAGCGAGTGGTCGGTGGTGAGTTGCTCCAGCTGATTGGCTCTTAAGCGGTACAGCCGAGAGTCGCCGACATGGGCGATGGAAGCACGGTTGTTGAAAAACAGTACGGCCACCGCCGTGGTGCCCATGCCTTCGCATTGCGGCTGGCTGGCCGAGACCTCGTGGATGGCCTGATGCGCAGTGCTCAGCGCATCACGCAGCATCAGCGTGGCCTTGCACATGCCGCTTTTGTCATCGCGCTGCTCGCCGTCGAGCAGGGGCCACTGGCCGCCCATGATGTCCTTGACCGTGGCCACGCACATGCCGCTGGCGATCTCGCCGGCTTTGTAGCCGCCCATGCCGTCGGCCAGGATGAGCAGACCGATCTTGTCATCTTCGTCGATCGCGTCCTCGTTGTTCTTGCGGACCTGACCGGGATCGGTGTGCAGTGAGGTTGTGATCTTGCCTTGAAGAGCCATGAGTTATTTCATCAGGATGCGCAGGTGACGGGCCAGATCAGCCCCCTGCTTGTAGCGACGCTCGCGGTCTTTGGCCAAGGCGTTGCTGATGACTTTATCGATGCGCGGGTCGATCCCTTCCACGCTGTCGCCGATCGGCGCATGCGGTTCGTTGGCGATCTTGAACATCAGGGTGGCCATGGAATCGCCGGTGAAGGGCAGGCGGCCGGACAGCATCTGGTACAGGGTGACCCCCAGCGAGAACAGATCCGAGCGTCCATCGACTTTCTTGCCGGCCAGCTGCTCGGGTGACATATACGACGGCGTGCCTAGCACCATGCCGGTCTTGGTTTTGCTGGAATCGGTCAGTCGGGCGATGCCGAAATCGGTGACTTTGACCTGATGTGAATCCGGTAGCCACATGAGATTGGCCGGCTTGATGTCGCGGTGGATCACATTGTTGGAATGGGCGTAGTTCAGCGCATCGGCGGCATCGGCAATCAGTGCCAGCACCTCTTTGGGCGGCAGCAGCTTGCCGGGCTTGGTGTGCGCGGTCAGGTCATAGCCCTTGATGAACTCCATCGCGATATAGGCCAGGTCATGTTCCTCGCCGGCATCGTAGATGGTGACAATGTTCGGGTGGGTCAGGCGCCCGGCGGTTTCCGCTTCGCGGAAGAAGCGCTCCTTGACCTCGTCCAGCTCGTCCTCTTCAAACTCCTGCGACAGGGCCATGGTCTTGATGGCCACGGTGCGGCCAATCTTGGGGTCTTTGCCCAGATAGACCACGCCCATTGCCCCTTTGCCGAGTTCGCGTTCGACCTCGTAGCGCCCGAGCATCGGTTTTTCGATGTCTTCGCCCGACATCATCAGGGTGCCGGCACCCACATTGCCGCCGAGCATAACCGTGTCATTGAGCTTGCGGGCGCGCTCGGCGCGCGCCTTGGCGTCTTTGAAATCGGCCTGGATGTCGAGCACGTATTCGTAGGCCGAGATCGCTTTGGTGAACTGCCGCTTGCGTTCGAAATCCAGGCCCAGGTTGTAGATCGGCTCCAGGATCTGCTCATCGCGGGGGCAGCGGCGGAATTTCTCGAACGCCATGTCGAGCTGGCCCTGGCCCTGGAAGGCGATACCCAGCATACGGTTGCTTTCCGCCGATTCCATCTCCGAGCTGGCCCGCAGGGCTTCGGTCACGCGCAGCGATTTGATGGTCATGAACAGATGCCCCAGCACAATCAGCAGCGCCGGAGTCGCCAGCGGAATCCACAGGGCGCTGCCGGCGATCAGTGCGATGTTGACCAACAGGAAGGTTGCAACGCCGACCAGCGACAACAGCGCTGCCAGGCCGGCGCCAAGCGCTGGGATGCCCAGGCAAATCCACAGGCTGGCCAGCAGCAGTGCGATCAGCGTGGCCAGTCCTGCCCAGGCCGGTTTGATGTAGAAGTCTTCACTCAGAATGCTGGCGACGGTGTGGGCGACCACTTCTGCGGGGGCGGTCGAGCCACCCAACGGGGTAGGCAGGTGATCGCCGACGCCGGTGGCAGTTGCGCCAAGAATCACAATCTTGCCGCGGTACTTGTCGGTGGGGATGTTGTCGACCAGCACGTCAAAAAATGAGTCGATATCAAAGGCTGGAAGGTCGCTGTCCTGATAGTAGTGATTAAGCATGCGCAGGTCCGGGCTGGTGCCGATGCTCAGCCCCCCCATGTCGAGGCGGCCTGGCGCAATGCTGATGTCTTCAGGGGTGAGGTTGAGCGCCTGCATGGCGATAGCCAGAGCCAGCGACGGGTAATACTCGTCAAAGTATCGAATAACCAAGGCTTCGCTGCGTTGCACGCCGTCCACATCCAGCAGAGTGGTCAGGTGGCCCTGGCTCGCGGCCGGTTCAGCCAGCGTATCGATGGTGGCGAAAATGCGTTGTGCGGGCAGCGCATCGATGTCCTGCTCGTGCGGGATGCGGGCGCGAGCCAGGCTCGGTGGAACTGCATCGGGGCGGCCGCGCAGATAGCCCGGGCTGATCGCGAAGGCCTGCGCGACGCGGCCGTTGTCGGCGTAGGCTTCGGCCAGCCGGGCATCGGCGTCGAGCCGGGCGATGGCGCTGCGCAAACCGTTTTCGAGGTTTTGCAGATCTTCGGGAAGTCGGTTGAACAGCGCTGAGTCGCGGTACTGCCGGGTCAGATTGGCTAGCGCCACTGCACTGGGGCCGCTGCCGGGGCGGCGTTCGGCCTCGCTCATCAGCGCTTCCAGGGCAACGCTTTCCTCGCGAGCCTGGCTGGCCAGGCTTGAGCTTTCGAACTGTTGCAGCAGGGATTGAAGTTCAAGCTGGCCCGGGTCGGTCTGTGCTTCGAGATAAAAAATCGTATTGCCAATCACCTTGGCGCCCGCCTCGGTGAGCTTGTCGATCATGTCGGCGTGCAGGCTGCGTGGCCACGGCCAGCGCCCAAGGTTCTCGATGCTCTGGTCATCGATGGCGATGACCGCGATGTCGGCTGAGGGTTTACGGTCGTTGATTCCGACGCCAGCGTCGTAGGTGATGCGTTCCAGTGAGCCGGAGCTTCCGGGGAATATGAGATAGGCCAGGACAACAAATAGCCCGCAGAACACCGCGCCTGCAAACCAGTCCCGACTCCACAGCTTGCCTTTTGTGGCCACCCCGCCCCCCAAGCGCAAATGATGTTTTGCCATAGTATGGCCGATTCGCAATGAGTGGCAATGCCGTTGAGCAAGACAAAAAAACAATTTCGTTGCACGCAATGTGGTGCTGTGAGCAGCCAGTGGGCGGGGCAGTGCACGGCCTGTGGCAGCTGGAACTCGCTGGAGGCGGCGAGTTCTGCGGCACCCGAGTCGTCGGGACGGGGTGCGCGGGGCTACGCTGGCGAGAACCGTATCCGCATGCTCAAAGATGTTGGCGATGAGTCCGAAGTTCGCATCGACAGTGGCTTTCTGGAGCTCGATCGAGTGCTTGGTGGGGGCATCGTGACCGGCTCGGTGGTGCTGCTTGGCGGCGATCCCGGCATCGGCAAATCCACATTGTTGTTGCAGCTGCTGATTCGCATGCAGTCGCGTCAGCGCATGGTGTATGTGACCGGCGAGGAATCGCTGCAGCAGGTCCGTATGCGCGCTCAGCGCCTGGGCGAGAAAGACGCCGCGCTGGGTGTGGTTGCGGAAACCGAGGTGGAGAGCATCCTCGCCTTGCTGGAACAAGAGCCACCGGCGCTACTGGTGATTGACTCCATTCAGACCCTGTACACGCGGGAGCTAAGCTCGGCGCCTGGCTCTGTTGCCCAGCTGCGCGAGTGCTGCGCTTTGCTGGTGCGGTTTGCCAAGCAGCGTAATGTGGCGATCTTTCTGGTCGGACATGTGACCAAGGAAGGGGTGATCGCCGGGCCGCGGGTGCTGGAGCACATGGTCGATACGGTGCTCTACTTCGAAGCCGATCCGGGCGGGCGTTTGCGCATGATCCGTGCGGCCAAGAATCGTTTCGGTGCGGTTAACGAAATCGGCTTTTTTGCCATGGCTGACAGCGGGCTCAAGGAAGTGCGCAATCCGTCAGCCCTGTTTCTGGCGCGTGATGCAGAGCCAGCCGCGGGCAGTGTTGTGCTGGTCACGCGCGAAGGCAGCCGTTCGGTGCTGGTCGAGGTTCAGGCCCTGGTCGATCGGGGTGGTTCGTCACCACGGCGTGTGGCGGTGGGGCTTGAGGCCAATCGTCTGGCCATGCTGCTGGCGGTGCTGCACCGTCATGCGCAGATCGGCCTGCTGGATCAGGATGTGTTCATCAATGTGGTTGGCGGCTTGCAGGTGCGCGAGACCGCGGCTGACTTGGCCACGGTGCTCGCCGCGGTGTCGAGCTTTCGCGATCGGGCTCTGCCGGGCGGTCTGGCCGTGTTCGGCGAGCTCGGCCTGTCGGGTGAGCTGCGGCCCGTGAGCGGCGGCGAAGAGCGCATTGCGGAGGCGGCCAAACAAGGTTTCTCGCGGATCATCGTGCCGCAGTCGAACAAGCCGCGAAAATCCCCGGCCAAGACCGACGTGCTGGCCGTGCGCAGTCTCTCCGAAGCGCTGGATGCCGCCTTTAGCTAAGCGGGTTGCGGGCTTCAGCGGCGCTTGCTGCGTGCCTTGGTTTTGGGCGGGGTCAGTTTGACCTGCTGAATCATATTGGCCTTGGTGGTCTCGATTTCGATCTGGTAATCGAGCAATTTGAGCTGGGTGCCGGGTTCGGGAATATCTTCCAGCTGCTCCAGAATCAGGCCGTTAAGCGTGCGCGCGCTGGAACTGGGCAGCGACCACTGCATGGCGCGGTTGAGGCTGCGCACATTGGTCATGGCGTTGACAGTGTAGGAGCCATCGCCATTAGGTTTGGCGTGGCGCATGCGCGTTGAGGGGTCGGTGGTGAACTCGCCGACGATCTCTTCGAGGATGTCCTCAAGGGTGACAAGACCCTGGATGTCACCGTATTCGTCGACCACAAAGCCGATGCGGCGGCGCTGGTTCTGGAAGTTCAGCAGCTGCTGGTTGAGGGCGGTGCCTTCAGGAATGAAATACGGCTCGCGGGCCTGTTCCAGCAACGTGTCCTTGTTGAAGGACTGGTTGGTCAGCAGGCCGAGGATGCGGCGCAGGTGAATGATGCCGCGGATGTCATCGATGCTGCCGTCATACAGCGGCAACCGGGTGTGATGGCTGGACTGGATTTGCTCCAGGATGTCAGCCCAGTCGCGTGAGATATCCACGCCCACGATCTCGTTGCGCGGAACCATGATGTCCTCGACCGTGGCCTTTTCCAGATCGAGTATCGACAGCAACATGGCCTGATGTCGACGTGGAATCATGGCCCCGGTTTCCGCCACAACTGTGCGCAGTTCTTCGGTTGACAAGCTGTGTTGTGCAGCGTGCTCCGGATCGACACCAAGCAGGCGCAGCAGCAGGCGCGCGATCGCGCTGACGCCCCAGACCAGCGGATAAAGCAGCTTGATCAGAGGCACGTATACCCAGGCCGCCGGGTAGGCCAGTCGCTCAGGCTCCAGCGCAGCCAGGGTCTTCGGCGTGACTTCCGAGAACAACAGAATGACCAGGGTGAGCACACCAGTGGCGATGGCGATGCCGGGCTCGCCAAATAGGCGTAGGCCGATGATGGTGGCGATGGCCGAGGCCAGGATATTGACGAAGTTGTTGCCGAGCAGAATGATGCCGATCAGGCGATCCTGTCGTTCGAGCAACTTTGCGACCCGTTTTGCGCTCTTGTCACCGCTGTTTGCGCGGTGCTGAAGGCGGTACCGGTTGAGCGCCATCAGGGCGGTTTCGGACCCTGAAAAGAACGCGGACATCGCGATCAGCGCCAGCAAAAGGCTTAGCAGAAAGCCTATAGAGAATTCGTCCAAGGTGGACACACCGCCCCAGTTTCGTCAGAACCTACTAAGGTAGGGGCAAAAGTATCGCTGTCAAGGTCAGTGCGGGTCAGGTCCAGCTGCGACCAAGGAATTGCTCGAGCACCAGCTTGGACCCGAAATAGGCCAACAATAAGGTGATGTAGGCGCCCATGACCCAGCGAATAGCCGTTCGCCCGCGCCAGCCACGCAGCGCGCGACCGGCGGTCAGAGCGCCGAACAGGGCACAAGCGATAATTGAAAGCGCGGTCTTGTGCGCCAGATGCTGGGCGAACACGTTGTCAACGAACAAAAAGCCACTGCCGATGCTGATGCACAGCAGGATGAAACCGATTAGCACCAGCTTGAACACCAGGTCTTCCATGACCTGCAGTGGTGGCAGGCTGCGGCGATGCTGACCTTTGTGCAGGCTGGTGTCGAGTAACGCGTAACTGAGCGTCTGCAGCGCGGCCAGGGTCAGCGTGGCATAGGCCAGCATGGACACCAGGATGTGCAGTTTCAGTGTGCTGGACAGGGTGACGGTGTTGGCTGCGCCCTGAGGCAGCACCCAGGCCAGCGGCACGGCCAGTGCAGCGACCGGCCACAGCCAGCGTCCCAGATGCCACAGCGACATGCGCAGACACATCAGTAGATGCATGGCGCAGCACAGCCACAAAAACAGCGCCAGCGCTTGACCGATGCCCAGCTTCCACTGCCCTTGCAGGGCGTCGCCGAGGCCCAATGCCAAGCCCTGCAGGGCCACAGCAGCGGCCAAGCCCATGACCAGGCCCTGATCACGGGCAGATTGTGCAGCGTTGTGAACGCGCCAGGCACACCACAGGTAGAGCGTTGCGGCCAGGGTGTCGAGCAGAATGAGCATGGCCGCTATCTTCTCACGCCTTTTGCTTGAGGTGTGTGGCGGTTCGCTTGGGGTCGAGAGTGTCCGGCAGGTAAACTGTTCGTTTTGCACCGGCATCCGTGATGTTCGAAAGCCTTTCCGAAAACCTACAAGCCACCTTCAAAGAGCTGCGCGGTCAGGGGCGTCTGACTGAGGACAACATCAAGGATGCTTTGCGCCAGGTCCGGCGGGCCTTGCTCGAGGCCGATGTGGCCTTGGATGTGGTGCGCGATTTCATCGACCGAGTGAAAGAACGCGCGCTGGGTGAGCAGGTCCGGACCAGTCTCACGCCGGGGCAGGAATTCATCAGCATTGTCCGCGAGGAGCTGATCACCGAGCTGGGTGGCGCGAGTCAGGGCCTGGAGCTGCGTGCACAGCCGCCGGCGGTCATCCTCATGGCCGGCCTGCAGGGTTCGGGTAAAACCACCAGCACCGGTAAGTTGGCGCGTTATCTGCTGGAGCAGAAGAAGCGCGTGCTGGTGGTGAGTTGCGACGTTTATCGCCCGGCCGCAATTGACCAGCTCAAGACCGTTGCCGAAGCGGTTTCAGCTGATTTCCACCCCTCCTCACCGTTGCAGAGTCCGGCCCAAATTGCCGATGCAGCCTTGGCTGTGGCGCGTAAAGAGTTGTACGACGTGCTCATCGTCGATACCGCGGGTCGGCAGACGGTCGACGAGAAAATGATGCAGGAAATCAAAGGTCTGCATGATTTCCTCAAGCCCGCCGAGACGCTGTTTGTAATCGACAGCATGACCGGTCAGGATGCGGCCAAAACCGCCGCGGCCTTTGGCGATGCACTGGCGCTGACCGGCGTGGTGCTGACCAAGGTCGACGGCGACGCGCGCGGTGGTGCGGCCCTGTCGGTGCGCAAGGTGACCGGCAAGCCGATCAAATTCCTCGGTGTGGGCGAGAAGCTCGAGGCGCTGGAGGTTTTTCACCCGGAGCGGTTGGCCTCACGCATCCTCGGCATGGGCGATGTACTCAGCCTGATCGAGGAGGCGGAAAAGAAAATCGACCGCCAGAAGGCCGAGAAGCTTGCCCAGAAGTTCAAGAAGGGCAAGGGCTTTGATCTTGAGGATTACCGGGACCAGTTGGCCCAGATGGTCAATATGGGCGGTCTCGGCGCCATGCTGGACAAGTTGCCCGGCATGTCGCAGATTCCGGCGCAGGTCAAGAATCAGATCAACGACAAAGAAATCACGCGCGCGATCGCCATCATCAACTCGATGACCCTGCAGGAGCGTCGGTTCCCCGATGTGATCAAGGCGTCGCGCAAAAAGCGCATCGCGGCCGGTTCGGGCACCCAGGTGCCGGACGTGAACCGCCTGCTCAAACAGCACATGCAGATGCAGAAAATGATGAAACGCATGCGCAAAGGTGGCATGGCCAATATGATGCGTGGCATGCAGGGCATGATGCCGCCAGGCGGTATGCCGCGTCGTTAACGGCGTGGGGCACAGGCCCGAATACGAAAACTCTTCACATTTGCGCGAAAACAAGTACAATCTCGCGCCTTTTTCCGGATCACTCTTTCCGAAGTCATTATGGTCAAGATCAGACTCGCCCGGGGCGGCGCTAAAAAGAAGCCGTTCTACCACATCGTTGTTGCCGACATCCGTGCGCGCCGCGACGGTCGCTCGATTGAGCGTCTGGGCTTCTACAATCCGGTTGCACGCGGCAACAGTGAAGCGTTGCGCTTGGACCTGGACCGCGTTGACCACTGGGTCAAGAACGGTGCTGTTATGACCGATCGCGTTGCTGCGATCGTGCGCAATCAGCGCAAGGCGCAGGGCGCGAGCCCGGCTGCCGAGGCTGCTGCTGCCGAATAAGCGCCGATGTCACGGCGAAAGGACGCAGATGTCGTCCTGGGAAAAATCCGTGGCGTGTTCGGTGTGCGCGGTTGGGTGAGGGTTGAATCCTTCACCGATCCGGCTGAAAACCTGCTCGACTATGCCCGCTGGCGTGTGTCCACACGCAGCGGGCATCGTATTTTGTGCCCGCAAGAAGGGCGCTGGCACGGTCCTGGTCTGATTGTTCAACTGGGCACCGAGGATGGCGGGCTTATCGCCGATCGGGATGCGGCCGCCGCGCTTGTTAATGCCGAAATTTGCGTGTCACGTACTGAGTTGCCGGCCTTGCCTGAGGGCGAGGTGTACTGGTCTGATCTGGTTGGGCTACGTGTTATCGGCATCGACGACGAAGCCTTGGGTAACGTTACCGCCGTGCTCAAGAATCCGGCGCATCCCATACTGCAGGTGGGCGCAGAGCCGGGCCTGCTGATTCCGTTCGTGCGCGGTGCCATTGTCGAATCGGTGGATCTGGAACGCGGTGAAATCCGGGTGCAGTGGGCCTCCGACTATGCGCTTTGACCTGATCACGCTGCTGCCGGAGGCCGTGGCCGCATTTGCCGCGCTGGGCGTCACCGGTGAGGCGTTACGCAGTGACAAGGCGCAGCTTGCCGCCTGGAACCCGCGCGATTTCGAGCGCAAGGCGCGCCCCGATGACAAACCCTACGGTGGCGGTGCCGGTATGGTGCTGCAGGCCGAGCCTTTGGCCCAGGCCATCGACGCTGCGCGCGCGGCATCCGATGTGTCCCGTCCAGTTATTCTGTTGTCGCCACAGGGGCAGCCGTTTGATCAGGCCATGGCGCAGCAGCTCGCGCAAGGCGGCGGCGCGATCCTGATTGCCGGGCGTTACGAAGGGATTGATCAGCGCGTCATCGACAGTCATGTGGATTTCGAGATCTCCGCTGGTGACTTCGTGCTCAGCGGTGGTGAGTTGCCGGCGCTGATGATCATGGATGCGATTTTGCGTCTGGTTCCGGGCATACTCGGCGACGAAAATTCAGCGCGCGACGAGTCATTTGTTGACGCGCGGCTGGAATATCCGCAATATACGCGGCCCGAAAGCTGGCGCGGCCGGAGAGTTCCGCCTGTGCTGACGTCCGGAAATCACCGAGAAATCCTGCATTGGCGCAGGGTTCAGGCGATCGGTCGCACTTGGGAACGACGCCCGGATTTGCTGGACGAAAGCGCATTTGATGCGCACAACCGCGCCTTGTTGCGCGAATACATCAACGAATTTCTTGCAGGACAGAGCAAAGATGCAACATCTGATTGACGCGGTGGAAGCCGAACAGATGACCCGTGACGTGCCGCCGTTCGCCCCGGGCGATACCGTGGTGGTGCAGGTCAAGGTTAAGGAAGGCGAGCGTGAGCGTCTTCAGGCGTTTGAAGGTGTCGTCATCGGCAAGCGTAATCGCGGCCTGAACTCGGCCTTCACGGTGCGTAAGATTTCGCACGGCGAAGGTGTCGAGCGTACCTTCCAGACCTACAGCCCGTTGGTCGACAGCATCGAAGTCAAGCGCCGCGGTAAAGTGCGTCGTGCCAAGCTGTACTACCTGCGCGCCCTGCGCGGTAAGGCTGCACGTATCCGCGAAAAGCTGTAAACACACAGCCGCCGCATGCAAAACGCCCGCTTTTCGCGGGCGTTTTTCGTTATGGGCTTGAAAACGTTCAGGTTCCCCCCCACTTAGCCGCGCTTAGGTAAGGAGGAAACCATGGCCGAGACCCGTGAATTTCAAGCCGAGGTGAAGCAGCTGCTTCATCTCATGATTCATTCGATGTATTCCAATAAGGAAGTCTTTCTGCGTGAATTGATTTCCAATGCGTCGGATGCCACTGACAAGCTGCGTTTCGAAGCGCTGAAAGACCCCGCTCTGCTCGAGGGTGATGCCGAGTACAAGGTCGAGATCGAGGTGCGCAAGGACGCACGCGAACTGATCATCCGTGACAACGGTATCGGCATGAGCGAGCAGGAGGTCATCGAAAACCTCGGCACCATCGCCAATTCCGGCACACGCAAATATCTGGAAGCACTCAGCGGCGATGAGAAAAAGGACTCGCAGCTGATCGGTCAGTTCGGGGTCGGGTTCTATTCGTCGTTCATCGTGGCCGACCAGGTCACGGTCAATACCCGCCGGGCCGGCCAGGAGCAGGGTGTGCGCTGGGTTTCTGCCGGCGAGGGTGACTACACCATCGAGCCGGTTGACAAGGCGACGCGCGGCACCGAGATCGTCCTGCATCTGCGCGATGGCGAGGACGAGTTCCTGGAGCACACCCGTCTGCGCCACGTGATTCACAAATATTCCGAGCATCTGAGCCTGCCGGTGCGCTTGCACCGCCCGGCTGACGGTGAGGATGAAGGCGGGTACGACACGGTCAATCAGGGCACCGCGCTGTGGGCGCGACCCAAGGCCGACGTCAAGGATGAGGAATATCACGACCTCTACCGGCAGCTGTCATACGATCCGGAGCCCCCGCTGACCTGGTCGCACAACAAGGTGGAGGGCAACCTGGAGTACAGCTCATTGCTGTATATACCGGCCAAGCCACCCTTCGACCTGTGGGATCGCGACAGCCGCCGTGGGCTGAAGCTTTACGTCCAGCGGGTCTTCATCATGGATGACGCGGAAAAGCTTTTGCCCAGCTACCTGCGCTTTGTGCGCGGCGTGATCGACTCCAATGATCTGCCGCTCAATGTGTCACGTGAGCTGTTGCAGTCGCACCGGGTCATCGACAAGATTCGCGCTGCCTCGATCAAGCGCGTGCTCAGCGTGCTGGGCGATCTGGCCAAGAATGATGCGGACAAGTTTGCCCGCTTCTATGACGCCTTCGGTCCGGTGATCAAGGAGGGTGTGGTCGAGGACCCGGATAATCGCGACAAGATCATCGATCTGTTGCGATTCCACACCACCCGCACCGAGGGTCAGGCACGGATCTCGCTGCGTGACTATGTTGAGCGCATGGCCAAGGGGCAGGAGGACATCTACTACCTGACGGCCGAGAATCTCACCACGGCCAAAGCCAGCCCGCATCTGGAAGCGTTTGCCAAGCGTGATATCGAGGTGCTGCTGCTGACCGACCGTGTGGATGAATGGATGGTCAACGCTTTGCCGGAATTTGACGGCAAGACACTCAAATCCGTCGTGCGTGGTGATGTCGACCTGGGCAAGCTGATCGAAGACCCTCAGGCCGAAGGCGAGAAGGCGCGCGTCGAGGCGCTTTACAAGGACGTCATCGAGCGCGTGCAGGGGGTGCTGGGCGAGCGTGTGGAAAGCGTGCGGGTCAGCCAGCGCCTGACCGAGTCACCGTCCTGTCTGGTGGTGGCGGACAACGCCATGTCCCGCCACCTGGAGCAATTGCTGCGCCAGGCCGGCGAGGCCATACCCGGCAACAAACCCATACTCGAGATCAATCCGGATCATCCGATGATGACGCGTATGCGTGAAACCCTGGATGACGACGAGTTCGAAGATCTCAGCCATCTGTTGTTCGAGCAGGCTGTGCTGGCCGAGGGCAGCCAGCTCGACGATCCGGCGAGTTTTGTGAAGCGTCTTAACCGCCTGGTCTTCAAGGGCGCCTGAGAGGCTTGGACTGAAAACACGCCCGGTCAATGACCGGGCGTTTTGTTTTCAGCGACATGCGCGCAGTGCGCACGACCGCACGGTGTGTCGGTGGCGGCGCCGCATGTGGCCCGCCAGCGGGGCAAAATAGCTTGTCAGGCCCACGCGCATTGATTAGTCTGACCGCTTACAGCGCCGCGTTGGAATCATTGCGAGGGGAAGGGGCACATGGGGCAGCCATTGAAAGCCTGGATCGGTATTTTTGCGAGTTTGTTTCTGTTCACCGCATGTGGCGGCGATGATCTGTTCACCGGTGACGGCAGTGGCCTGGGTGGGGGTGATGACGCTCTGGACAGTCTGACCCTGCTGGCCGCGGCGCCGACTTTGAGCTCCGATGCCTCCGGTGTGTCCTCGGGTATTGAGCTGACCGCCTTTGCCAAGGATGCAAGCAACAATATTGCAGTGGGTGAAGAGGTCTTCTTTTCCACCAGCGACCCGGGTGCAGTCCTGGTGGTTCAGAGTCCGGTCTTGACCGACGAAACGGGGCAGGCCAGTGCCGTTTTGACGACCCTGGATGAGACCAATCGCACGATTGTGGTGACGGCGCGTAGTGGTGAGCTGTCGAGCTCGGTTTCGGTTGAAGTTGTCGGCACGCAAATTGATATTTCCGGTCCGGCGGGTACGCAGCTTGGTGTGGCGACGGAATACGTCGTAGCGCTCAGTGATGCCGCTGGCGACGGGATCGCCGGACGTACTGTTGAGATCACCACTGAAGCCGGGAATTCGCTGTCGGCCGCTTCGTTGGAAACCAATGAGTTCGGCCAGGTGACAGTCGATTTCACCGGCTTTGAAGTCAACTCCACTTTGACCGCTTCGGCATTGGGATTGAGCAGCACGTTTGCGATTGCGGTTTCACCGGACGACTTCACTGTGGGTGTGCGTCGTCTGGGTGAAACGGATTTCATTTCGGCTGGCAGCAGTGAATTCCCGGAGCTGGAAGTCGGTCAGGACTATGAGCTTGTGGCGCGCTGGATTCGTGCCGATGGCCCTGTGAACGAGGGTACTGTCGGGTTCAGCGCCACTCGCGGAACCATTCAGAATCCTGCTGAAGATGCGGTCAGTGGTGGAGAGGCTTCGGTCGTGTTCAATTCAACGGAAGCGGGCCCGTCAATTGTTTCGGCCTTCAGCGATGATTTGAGCAGTCCGAACGCACGCACCACCGTTGAATTTGTTGCAACTGAACCGTCAAGTATTGCGGTGCAGGCTGCGCCGACCAATGTTCAGCGCAATCAAAGCAGCGAGATCGTGGCGATCGTGCGCGATGCGGATAACAACCTGGTCAAGAATGTCACGGTCGATTTCAAATTGACCGACCAGACCACCGGCACGTTGTCGGCCTCAAGCGCCGTAACGAACAGCCAGGGGTTGGCTCGGGTAACTTACACGGCATCGTCCCAATCCAGTGGCACCGAGGCGGTGGTGGTCACTTCGCAGGTGCGTAGCACGCCGAATGTGACGGATACAGTGAGCCTTACTGTTGGTGGCGATGCGGCAGGCATTGCACTGGGTACCGGTTCAGAAATTCTGGACAAGGATGAATCCACGTATCAGTTGCCGTTTACGATTGTGGTCACGGACTCGGGTGGTAATCCGGCTCCCGATGCCGATGTCAGCATCACCTTGTTCGCGACACGTTATTTCAAAGGTACCTTCGGTAGCCGAACGGCCTGCACCAGTGAGGATGTCAATCGCAACGACATCCTTGATGTTGGCGAAGATTTCAACACCAGCGGTCGTCTTGAGCCGGGGCGCCGGGCTTCCATTCCTGCCACTGTGAGCCTTGACGAGTTTGGTTCAGGGCAGATTCTGGTGACCTATGCCAAAACCGACGGTTTCTTTGTTGAGGTGGAGATCACCGCAACGGCATTGGTGTCTGGCACTGAAACCTCGGAGAAACGTCGCTTTACGCTGACGGTGGCTGAGGATGACGTCGATAACCTGCCTGGCATCAGCCCATTCGGAACGGATCCGGATTGCTCTTCACCGAATTAGTCTGACCTCGAACATGAAAAAGGCGATCTTGAGATCGCCTTTTTTGTGCCTGCAATCGCGGGTTACGAGCGGAGCCGAATTTCGTCGTCTTGTTCCGACACCTGCACCTGCTGCCCAAGCTTGCCGCCCAGTATGGCCTGCGCCAGAGGATTTTCCAGCTGGGTCTGAATCACGCGTTTGAGCGGACGGGCACCGTAGACCGGGTCGAAACCTTGATCAGCCAGCTTGTCGATGACGCTGTCATCAACGCTCAATGCGATATCACGTTCTGCCAGCCGTTTGACGACGATATCGATCTGGCTCTGGGCGATCGCGCGGATATGTGCCTTCTCCAGCTTGTGGAAGACCACAGCTTCATCGATGCGGTTGATGAACTCGGGGCGGAAGTGCTGTGCAACCACTTCCATGACGGCATCGCGCATGTCCTCGTAGCTGGCTTCACCGCTCAGATCCTGAATCAGTTGTGAACCGAGATTGGAGGTCATCACGATGACCGTGTTCTTGAAGTCCACCGTGCGGCCCTGGCCATCCGTCAGGCGACCATCATCCAGCACCTGCAAGAGTATGTTGAACACGTCACTGTGGGCTTTCTCGACCTCGTCCAGCAGGATCACCGAGTAGGGTTTGCGGCGGACCGCTTCAGTCAGGTAACCGCCCTGCTCATAGCCAACGTAACCGGGCGGTGCGCCGATCAGGCGCGCTACCGAATGTTTCTCCATGAATTCCGACATGTCGATGCGAACCATCGATTCTTCGGTGTCGAACAGGAATTCGGCCAGCGATTTGCACAGCTCGGTCTTGCCCACGCCGGTCGGGCCCAGGAACAGGAAGGAGCCGATTGGGCGGTTGGGATCGGAGAGGCCGGCACGCGAGCGTCGAATGGCATTCGACACGGCTGTTACAGCGGCATCCTGGCCGACCACGCGAGCGTGCAACACATCTTCCATGCGCAGCAGCTTGTCGCGTTCACCCTCCATCAGCTTGGACACCGGAATTCCGGTCCATTTGGCCACCACTTCGGCAACCTCGTCGTCGGTCACACGGTTGCGCAACAGACTTGGCGCGCTGGGTTGGTCGTGCTGCTGCGCCTGAGCCAGACGGTTCTCAAGCTCCGGGATACGGCCGTATTGCAGTTCAGACATGCGCGACAGATCGCCGGCGCGCTGCGCCTGCTCCAGCTCAACGCGGGCCTGTTCCAGCGCTTCCTTGACGCTTTGCGAATCGAGCACGCTGGCCTTTTCCGCTTTCCACACCTCTTCCAGATCGCTGTACTCGCGCTCCAGGTCGGCAATGTCGTCCTGCAAGGCCTGCAGGCGCTCGCGGGCGGCACTGTCGGTCTCCTTTTTCAGTGCTTCGGCTTCGATCTTGAGCTGAATCATGCGCCGTTCCAGGCGGTCCATGGCTTCCGGTTTGGAATCGATTTCCATGCGGATGCGTGAGGCCGCTTCGTCGATCAGGTCGATGGCCTTGTCAGGCAGCTGGCGGTCCGTGATGTAACGGTGTGACAGGCGCGCCGCCGCGATGATCGCATCGTCGCTGATGTCGACCCCGTGGTGGACTTCGTAGCGTTCCTTGAGCCCGCGCAGAATAGCGACGGTGTCTTCCACGCTGGGCTCCTCGACCAGCACTTTCTGAAAGCGCCGCTCGAGCGCCGCATCCTTTTCGATGTGCTGGCGGTATTCGTTGAGCGTGGTCGCGCCGACACAGTGCAGCTCACCGCGGGCCAGGGCGGGCTTGAGCATGTTGCCCGCGTCCATTGCGCCTTCGGCCTTGCCGGCGCCAACCATGGTGTGAATTTCGTCGATGAACAGGATGACATTGCCGTCCTGCTTGGCCAGGTCGTTGAGCACGGCCTTGAGACGTTCCTCGAATTCACCGCGGTATTTGGCGCCGGCGATCAGCGCGCCCATGTCCAGCGACAGCAGGCGTTTGCCCTTGAGGTTTTCCGGCACCTCGCCATTGACGATGCGCTGGGCCAGGCCTTCAGCGATGGCGGTCTTGCCAACGCCGGGTTCGCCGATCAGTGCCGGGTTGTTCTTGGTTCGGCGTGATAGAACTTGGATGACGCGGCGAATTTCCTCGTCGCGTCCGATGACCGGATCCAGCGCGCCGGCTTCTGCGCGTTGGGTCAGGTCCAGGGTGTACTTCTCCAGAGCCTGGCGCTGGCCTTCGGCGTCCTGACTGTCCACGTTCTGGCCGCCGCGCATCTGTTCGATGGCCTGTTCCAGAACTTCAGGGGTCATGCCGGCGCGGCGCAGTGTCTGACTGACCGGCTGGTCGGTGCTGACTGCAGCGAGCAGGAACAGCTCGCTGGAGATGTACTGATCACCGCGTTTTTGTGCCTGCTTGTCGGCCAAATTGAGGAGTTTGGCTGTGTTGTTGGCCAGGCCGACTTCGCCGGTGGCCTGCCCGATGGTGGGTAGGGCATCCAGCGCGCCGTTGAGCTGTTCCTGGATCGCGCGCACATTCACGCCGATACGGTTGAGCAGGGGGCGGGTGGTGCCGTGTTCCTGGTTGAGCAGGGCCACAAGCACATGCGCCGGTTCTATGTGGGCGTGATCTTTTCCGACGGCGAGGCTCTGGGCGTCGGCCAGGGCGGCCTGGAATTGGCTGGTGAGTTTGTCCATTCGCATTGATGTATCTCCGGTGGTTTGCGAACCACGTCAATGCATCAGCAAATGGGGGTGACTGGATGGTGCTTCAAGGCAGGCCGCGGCGAGACGGGGCGCAAGAGGGCCGCGCGCCCTGCGGGCACGCAGCTTTCTTACACCCGATCGAGGTCGTCGAACCAGCTGTCGTTGGCGTTCAAACGTTCCAGTTCGCGCTGCTCTCGCATGCGTTCTACATCGCGCCAACAGCGCCGCGTGCGGCTCGACCGCGCGCTCAACCGAGCGTTGTCCACGTCCGTGTCCGACGCGTTGCTCTCGTCGTCGAAATCCACGAAATCGTCGTCTTCGTCACTCATGAATTAGCACTCCAAACCAAGCTTTCAGCTCGCGCGTCGAGCTTGAAATTCGAAGTATCACCAAAACGTGAAAAAAGGGAAGAGGTGCTGCACAGAATCCTAATGAGCCGTGATTGCCGGGCTTTGAAGGGGCCGTTAGGGCGTACAAAAAAGCCTGAATTGACGGGGGTTTATGTCCGCTTATCGAGGTTGAGCCCGACGGTCTGACCGGTTGTCATTTGGATATGGTTGCGGGCGAGTACCGAGGTTGCATGCGCGATTCTTTTTTTTGCCCGGCCCGGTGGGTATCATCTCGAAGCAACGGGGCGGTAGCTCAGCTGGGAGAGCGTCGCGTTCGCAATGCGAAGGTCGGGAGTTCGATCCTCCTCCGCTCCACCATTTGAATCCGGCCTCCATCAAGAGGTCGCATGAATTCGGGGCTATAGCTCAGCAGGATAGAGCAGCCGCCTCCTAAGCGGCAGGTCGCAGGTTCGACTCCTGCTAGTCCCACCATTTGCATGCTGGTTTATCAGGCCGTCTCAATCCGGCAAATAAGGCAGATCGCGTGTCGTCGGGCTCAGCCGATGACAGATGGCGTGCCACACCTGTGGGTTGACCCCAAGGCCAAGATGGCTTCCTCGCACCTCGATGTTCTCGGTGTTTGGGCCGGTTGGTTCGCAGCTTGCGCGCCAGTTGACGATGCCGTCGCTGCGTGTGTAGATCGCGGTGCAGCGGACCGGTGGTGGCTGGTAGCGCTCCGGGTTGTGTCCGGGTTTGGGGCCGGGCTTGCGGTTGATCAGGCTGAATAGGGTGTCCAGGGTGGTGGCTTGCCCGCCTGCCAGAGGACTGCCCAAGGACATCACATGAGCGATGTTGCCAGGCTGTTTGCGGGCCAGCTCGCGCGCAATGACGCCGCCCAGGCTCCAGCCGATCAGCGCGAGCTTGTGTTGATGTTTTTCATGAAGCGTGCTGATCAATCTCAGCAGTGCTGCCGTCATGCCGGATTTCAGGCCCATGTTGCGGCCTTGCGCCCAGTCATATGGGACAAAGCCCTGCGCTTTCAAAAGCTTGCGCAATGGGGTGGTGCTTTTGGCACTTTGGCCAAAGCCAGGTATCACCAGGACGGGGATGCCTTGCCCTTGCGGCCATTCGGGATGCGCCTGCGCATGGGGTTTGCGCAACCATTCGATCAGAGCCCTGCTTTCCCCTGGCAGTTGAAGCCACGGCGGTTGCCAGTTTGAGGGTGAGTCGGCCACGTACTACTTCCTCAAAATGCCGCGATGTTGCAGTACCAGTACGATCAGCATCAGCACGACGCCTGCGCCGGTGATCCACTTGGCTTGCTCGAACTCTTCGCGTGCCTTGCGTTGTGGTTCCACAAAGGTGGAGGTGATTTCCGCACGAATCTCGATCTTGCGTTGTGCCTCCTGGTCCGGGTTCAGGGGTTCGGCCTGGCCTGCGCGCATCTGGTCCAGCGCATAGTTGAGCTCAACGGCGCGTTCAAGATCTTGCGGGGTCCATTGCTCGAGATTTTTGAGCTCGTTACCGCGCAGGATCATGATCGTCAGGCCGATGCATACGAGCAGCGCCGGCAAGACGCGAGGGTTGCTGAACAGCATGGTGGTCCCGTTATGAAGTGATTGAGATTGCCCTAGGGGCGGAAATCCATCGAAAGCAGCGCTGTGACGGGGTCAAGCGCGTCGGCTTCGGGTTTGATGTTGACCGCTTCCAGATGATCCACAAGGGCAAACACAAAAGTTGAATCGTTCAGTTCGCTGGCGATAATTTCGATGTCGGCCACTTCGCCCCAGGGCTGCAGTTTGATCTGGAAAGTGATGCGCCCCTGCGTTGCGGGGTGTTCGCGCAGATGAACGGCGAACTGTTCGTCCAGCCGCGATTTGGCCCGCGTGAATGCGCTGTTGACCTCATCTACGTTCCAGCCGTGAAAAGCCAGTCGATCTGTGTCTACCTGCAATACGAACCCATTCGGGCGCAATCGCGACCACGCCTCCATGCTGTATTTCACACGCAGATCAGGTGTCGGTTCTGGTGTTGCCTGCGCGGCTGCCCGGCGCGAGGTCTGTTGGGCTGGGGCGGGGCGGGCAGCGATTTCGGTGTTTTCGGTGGCCTGATCTGTGCTTTCGGCCTGCGGTTCGATTTGCGCGTAAACGTCATCTGCGTTGGAGAAATATCCCCCGGTGTACTCGCGCAGGAAATACAGCGCGCCAGCGATCACCAGCAACACGATAATAAGTCCGCGAATGATCGGAAGATCCTGTCGGCTTTCCTTGGTGTGCCAGCTGCCCGCAACAGTTCGGTTGCCGCGTGGCTTGAGCTTTGGCTTGTATTCGCGTCCAGGCAGCTTGCGCAGCCAGCTGTCGGCATTCTTCTGGCCAAGGCCGCAGATCAATATGCCCGTGACCCAGATAGGAAACAGCAACAACCCGGGAATGATGAAGACCAGCCAGTGCAGGCCTGAGGCCATGCCAGGTGGGATCATCAGCGCTGTGGCGCTGACCAGTAGCAGATTGAAGCTCCAGGCGGCGCGCTTGGTCCAGCGCATGGGGTTAGGCCAGGCTTTGCTCAGGACCTGCGTCTGGCGCATTTGGGACATACGGCTAAGCAAGTAGATTGCCGCTGCGCGTCCTTCCTGGGCATTGGCTTGCGCCATGGCGGCATCATTCAGGCGGCTGTCGGGTTGCCCGCTGACCAACTCGGCCACGCCTTGCTTGAGCAGGGTGCTGGTTTCATCGTGGCCACCCCATTGGATGTGACCGGTGGCATGTGAGCGGTGCAGCACGGCGCCTAGTACGGCGCCAATCAGGCCGAGCGTTGGCACCAGCCAGGCCAGTGGCAGCAGCAAGACATGGATGGTTGGAATCTGCGTGCTGCCAAACTGCAGCAAGGCGGCGAGCAAGGGGGCGATCGCACAGGCGCCGACTATGGCTCCCCGTTCGATGTAAACAATCCTGCGCAGCATGGACGTGGCGTTTCCCGCTCTGACTAAGCCACCAATAATGCTTGAAATGGCGCGACCATGAAAGTCATCAACTGCAGGGCAGGGCGAAGGCTGGGCGGGGTGCCGGTGGGTTCACGGCAAAAGCTGGGAGTTGGTCGGGGTGAGAGGATTTGAACCTCCGACTTCCACCTCCCGAAGATGGCGCTCTACCAAGCTGAGCTACACCCCGACGTCAAAACTTCAGTACGCGCGTTTCGCGGAAAATGTTGCCAAATTCTGCATCGCATCCTTGAACGGACTGGCGTCCAGAGGCTCCAGCGCATCAATGGCAGACTGGGCGGACGCTTCAGCGCGGCGCGCAGTGTACGTGATTGCATCGCTGGCTTCAATGCTTTTCATCACGATGTCCAGATGTTCGTGTCCGCCGCTGATGATGGCCTGGCGAAGTTGCTCGCGAACGCCGGGTTCAGCGCGCTGCATGGCGATGATCACAGGCAGGGTTGTTTTTCCCTCGGCCAGATCGTCGCCGATGTTCTTACCAGTGGTGGCGGCATCGGCCTGGTAGTCGAGGCAGTCATCAACCAGTTGAAACGCGATGCCCAGATGGCGGCCGTACGCCGCAAGGGCCTCGATGACGGTGTCTGATGCGCCACTGATCATGGCTGCACAGCGCCCCGAAGCCTCGAACAGCACTGCGGTTTTGCGCTCGATAACGTCGTTATAGACCGCTTCGGTGATGTCCGGGTTATGGCAGTTCATCAGCTGCAGCACTTCGCCTTCGGCGATGCGGTTGGTGGTGTCGGCCAGAACATTCAGTACGCGCATGTCACGCAGCTCGATCATCATCTGAAAGGCGCGTGAGTAGAGAAAGTCCCCGGTCAGCACGCTGGCCTCATTGCCCCACAGGGCATTGGCCGTTGGGTTGCCGCGCCGCAGATCGGAATGATCCACCACATCATCGTGCAGCAGGGTGGCGGTGTGGATGAATTCGATGACGGCGGCCAGCAGGTGCGCTTCGGCTGAACGGTTATTCAGAGCGCGCGCCGCGAGCAGCGCCAGCGCGGGGCGCAGGCGTTTACCGCCGCTGGCGATGATGTGTTCCCCGAGCTGGTTGATCAGCACGACGTCTGACGACAGGCGGTCGCGAATCAGGCTGTCCACCGCTTGCATGTCAACGTGGATGGGGGAAAGAATACGCTCTGGGGTCATGATCTGATGTTTGGCGGCGGGCGAATCGGGCGCGGCGCTAAGCCGCGCGGCCGTGTCGTGGACGGGCTGCGCATTTTTGCAGAACTGAGCGGTAAAATCTGCATTGACCCCCGCGCGGAATAACGCTATATTTCCGCTTCTTTGTGCGCTGATTTGAGTAAGCATCCCATGTACGCTGTGATTGAAACGGGTGGCAAGCAATACCGTGTCGCCCAGGACGACGTGATTCGCGTTGAGAAACTGGCCGTCGCCGAAGGTGATTCGATCACCATCGATCGCGTGCTGATGGTGGGTGAAGGCGCTGACACGAAGGTCGGCTCGCCGGTCGTCGAGGGCAGCAAAGTTGTCGCCGCCGTGGAAGCACACGGTCGTGGCGACAAGGTCACCATCATCAAGTTCCGCCGTCGTCAGAAATACCGCCGCAAGCAGGGTCATCGTCAGGATTACACCCAGCTGCGCATCACCGAAATTGTGGCCTAAGGCCCCAACCTCGAAACGGACAGTTATTAATGGCTCATAAAAAAGCTGGCGGCAGTACTCGTAACGGCCGCGATTCAGAATCCAAACGCCTTGGCGTGAAGCGCTTCGGTGGCGAACAGGTCACTGGTGGCAGCATCATCGTGCGCCAGCGTGGCAGTGCCTTCCGGGCTGGCAAGAATGCCGGCATGGGCAAGGACTACACCATTTTTGCCAAGGTCGATGGTCGCGTGGTTTTTGAAACCAAGGGTCCGGAAAAGCGCAAATACGTGAGTATTGTTGCTGAGTAAAGCCGACCACATGCAGGATTGAGGAAAGCCTCGTCATTGTGACGGGGCTTTTTTGTGTATGAAATTTGTTGATGAAGCCACGATTCGAGTCGAAGCCGGCAACGGCGGTAGCGGTGTGGTCAGCTTTCGGCGTGAGAAATACATTCCCTTCGGCGGTCCCGATGGCGGCGACGGCGGTGATGGTGGTGATGTGTTTCTGGTCGGCGAGAGCGGCTTGACCACGCTGAGCGATTTTCGTGTGCAGCGAAAATTCAGGGCCGAAAACGGTCAGCCCGGGCGCGGCGGCAATTGTCGCGGCAAGTCCGGTGGTGATTGCTATGTGCCGGTACCGCTGGGCACGCTGGTTTATGACGATGAAACGGATGAGCTGATCGGTGACGTGGTCAAGGCCGAGCAAACGCTGATGGTGGCCAAGGGTGGCTATCACGGTATCGGCAATGCGCGTTACAAGAGCAGCACCAACCGCGCGCCGCGACAGAGTACGCCGGGCACCCCGGGCGAGCAACGTTTGCTGAGGCTGGAGCTTCAGCTGCTGGCTGACGTCGGCTTGCTGGGCTTGCCCAATGCCGGTAAGTCCACCTTCCTGTCGGCTGTTTCGGCGGCGCGGCCGAAGATTGCCGATTACCCCTTCACCACGCTGGTTCCGCAGTTGGGCATCGTCTCGGTTGGCGCAGCGCAGAGCTTCTCGCTGGTCGATGTGCCCGGTCTTATTGCCGGAGCGGCGCAGGGTGCGGGGTTGGGGATTCAGTTCCTCAAGCATCTCAGTCGCACACGCCTGTTGCTGCATCTGGTTGACGTGGCGCCGCTGGACGAGCAGAGCGTGGATGCGCAAATGCAGCAGGTGGCTCATGAACTGGGCGAATTTTCTGACGAGTTGCTGCAGCGTGAGCGCTGGCTGGTGCTGAACAAGTGCGATTTGCTCTCGGCTGAGGCGCTGGATGAGCTGGAGGCACGTTTGCGTGCCGACCATGATCTGCCGGTTTATCGCTGTTCTGCAGCGACGGGGCAGGGTGTTGATGCGATTTCGCAGGCCTGCATGCGCTGGCTGGATGAGCAGGAAGACGAGGCTGATGAACAGGGCTGATCTGGCCTCGCGGCGCCGCTGGGTTATCAAGATCGGCAGCTCGTTGCTGACCGACAATGGTCAGGCGGTGGCGGCCAGTGCCGTTGCGCGCTGGGTTGCGCAGATCGCGGCCTTGCGTGCGCGCGGTGTGGAAGTGGTGGTGGTGTCGTCCGGTGCGGTGGCTGCCGGTATGTTGCGCCTGGGGCTGGGTCAGAGACCTGACAACCTGTCGCAATTGCAGGCCGCGGCTGCGGTTGGGCAGTTGGACATCGCCAGTCTGTGGGATCGTGCGCTGGCTGTGCATCAGATCAATGCCGCCCAGGTCCTGCTCACACATGAAGATGCCGCAGACCGTCAGCGTTACCTCAATGCGCGTAACACCTTGCGTGCGCTGTTGGATTGGGGCGTGGTGCCGGTGATCAACGAGAATGACACGGTTGCCAGTGACGAAATCCGCTTTGGCGACAACGATACGCTGGCGGCGGTTGCGGTAGACCTGTGCTCGGCGGATTTGCTGGTCATTCTGACCGACCAGCAGGGTATCTATTCTTCAGACCCGCGCTTCGATCCGCAGGCCGAATTGATTGGCGATGCATCGATTGATGATGAGCGGCTGGTCGCGGCTGCCGGCGGCAGCGGCGGTACGCTGGGGCGCGGTGGTATGAAAACCAAGCTGCAGGCGGCGCAGATTGCGGCGCGCAGCGGGGTTTCGACGGTGATCGCCGGCGGCAGTCTGGATGAGGTGCTGGTGGCTGTTGCGGATGGTCATCCGGTCGGGACCTGCCTGTGGGCTGGCGAGGATGGGCGCATGACCGCGCGCAAGCGCTGGATTGCGGCGCAGCGCCGCGCGGTTGGCAAGTTGTGGCTGGATGACGGTGCGCGCGAAGCGCTGCTGGACAAAGGGCGCAGTCTGCTGCCGGTGGGTGTGACCTCGGTCGAAGGGCGGTTCGCGCCTGGCGATCTGGTCCACTGCGTGGACGCAAGCGGGCAGGTTATCGCGCGTGGCTTGAGCAATTACGACAGCGAGGATGCGCGGCGTTTGTGCGGCGTGACATCGACCCAGATCAATCAGGTGCTCGGGCGCCCGGGTGAGCCCGAGCTGGTTCATCGCAATAACCTGATTCTGGGGGCTTGATAGCAGACACAAAAAAGCCGCCCCAGGGCGGCTTTTTATCGGCTGGTGTAATTACGCCAGCGCTTTGATCTTGGCGCGCAGGCGGCTTTTGTGCCGTGCGGCTTTGTTCTTGTGCAGCAGACCGCGCCCAGCATAACGGTCAAGCAGAGACTCGCAAGTCTGCATGGCTTTGCTGGCGTCATCCTTGTTGCCGGCCTGCACGGCTTTAAGCACGGTCTTGATCGAGGTGCGAAAACGCGAGCGCTGGCTCATGTTGAGTTGGCGGCGATCTTCGGCCTGACGGGCGCGCTTGGCTGCTTGAGGAGAGTTTGCCACGTGTGTGTCTACTTAAAAGCTAAAGGGAGTGAAGCCCGCGAATTATAGAGAAATGGATCGCGCTGTCAATCGGCGTTATGATTTCGCCTTTCCGCCCCCGTAAATTCCTGTCCTGATGTCTCGCGCGCTGGTTAAGTCGAGTTCGGTTGTCGGCGGTATGACGCTGATTTCCCGTGTGCTGGGCTTCGTGCGCGACATGATGCTAGCCATACTGTTTGGGGCTTCGGCGGGCATGGACGCCTTTCTGGTGGCGTTCAAGATTCCCAATTTTATGCGCCGCCTGTTTGCCGAAGGGGCGTTCTCCCAATCCTTTGTGCCGGTGCTGGCAGAGACCCGGCATCAGGGCACACAGGAGAATGTGCGTCAGCTGGTTGCCGATGTGTCCGGCACCCTGGCCGGTTTCCTCAGTCTTTTGACGCTGCTGGGCATTCTTGCTGCACCGCTGATTGTGTTGCTGTTTGCGCCCGGTTTTGCCGACGATCCGGGCAAGTTCGAGCTGACCGCCAACATGCTGCGCATCACCTTCCCGTATCTGTTGTTCATCGCACTGACGGCGATGGCAGGCGCGGTGCTGAATACTTACGGCAACTTCGCGCTGCCGGCGATAGCACCGGCTTTTCTGAACATCAGTCTGATCGCCTGTGCGCTCTGGATTGCGCCGCGTCTGGAGCAACCTATATATGCCCTGGCCATCGGGGTGTTTATTGCCGGCCTGGTGCAGTTGGTGTTGCAGCTGCCTGCTGTTGCGCGCCTGGGGTTGCTGCCACGTCCGCGCTGGGCCTGGAGCAGTCCGCCGGTGCGGCGCATCATACGCCTGATGTTGCCGATCATTTTCGGTTCCAGCGTGGCGCAGATCGCCTTGTTGTTGGATACGATTTTGGCGTCCTTGCTGATTTCGGGCAGCGTTAGCTGGTTGTATTACTCGGATCGGTTGATGGAATTCCCGCTCGGCATATTCACCATTGCTATTGCTACGGTGATTCTGCCCAGTCTGTCGCGTCAGCACGCCGAGAAGAATGCGCGCAGTTTCAGTGCCACGTTGGACTGGGCCTTGCGTCTGATACTGCTGATCTGCCTGCCCAGTGCGGTCGGTCTGTTTTTGTTGGCCGGGCCGTTGCTGGCCACGCTGTTTCAGTACGCCGCGTTTACACCGCATGATGTGGACATGAGCCGCGTCAGCCTGATGGCGTATGCGTTTGGGCTGGTTGGGTTCAGTCTGGTCAAAATTGCGGCGCCGGGTTATTTCTCACGCCAGGACACCGCAACGCCGGTGCGCATCGGTATCGTCGCGTTGTGTATTGGCATGAGTTTTAATGTCGCCGGTGTGCTCCTGGCCCTGCATCTGAAGTGGGCAGCGCCGCACGCGGTGTTGGCCGTGGGCACCTCGCTCGGGGCCTTTATCAACGCGGGCTTGTTGTTACGCGGCCTGGTCCGCAGCGGGGTTTACGCAACGCAATTGTCTTGGTTTAAGGAGCTGGGCCGGCTGCTGCTCGGCTGTGCGGTCATGGCTGTCGTGCTTGGCTTGATGGCGCCGCCGCTGTCCTGGTGGTACGAGGCTTCCGCAGCTGCACGCGCCGCTCAGCTTGCACAGGTCGTGATGGCAGGGGCTCTGGCATACTTCGTCACCCTGTGGCTGGTTGGTGTGCGGCCGCGTCACGTCTTGCGCAGCGAAACATCGCTGTGACAACCCGTTGCTGCTAAAGCTCGCCGTATCGCCGCCCCGCCCATGATTCAGCTTAATTCCCGGTTCATGCAACAAGCACTTTCTTCAGGTTTCGGTTTGGCGCGGTTGCCGTGCGCTTTCGGCAGGAGGCTACTCGCGTGCGCGTGATCCGCGGTCTGAGCAATATCCAGGCGGCCGATCGTGGTGCGGTGGTGACGCTGGGCAATTTTGACGGCGTGCATCTGGGCCACCAGGCTTTGCTTGAACAGCTCCGGCGGGCGGCTCCTGAAGCACCTCGTTGCCTGGTTTGCTTTGAGCCTCAGCCGCTGGAATACCTGCGGCCGGATCTTGCACCCGTACGCTTGCAGTCATTGTCCGAGAAGCTGCGTTTCCTGCGCGCTCAAGGGTTGGAGCAGGTTCTGGTGCTGCGTTTCGATCAGGCGCTGGCCAGCATGCCGCCGCAGACCTTTGTGACCAAGGTGCTGGTCGAAGGTTTGGGCGCTTGCTGTGTGGTCATCGGTGACGACTGGCGTTTTGGTCATCAGCGTGCAGGTGACGTGAATTTGCTCAAGGCCATGGCGGCGCAGGGTGGCTATCGTGTGGAGCAGCTCGACACGGTGGCGCAGGCCCGGCGCCGTATCAGCAGCACGCGGGTGCGTGAAGCTTTGCAAGCCGGGGATCTGGCCGATGTGCAAGGTTGTCTGGGCAGGAACTTTCGGCTGCGGGGGCGGGTCATTCATGGCCAGAAGCTGGGGCGCAAACTTGGCGCGCCGACGGCCAATGTGGCGCTGCGAAGCCCGAGCCCGTTGCGTCACGGTGTTTACTGTGTGCGTTTGGATGGTTTACCCGGGGTGGCCAACATCGGTGTGAGGCCGACCATTGGTGGCGATGCGGAGCATCTTGAAGTCCATCTGCTGGAGGGCCACCATGAACTTTACGATCACATCGTCACGGTCGAATTCGAGGCGTTTCTGAGGCCTGAGCAGGCTTTCGCCGACCTGCAGCAGCTGCAGCAGGCGATTGCTGCGGATGTGGCTCAGGCGCAACAACATTTTCAACAGGACATCGCGTGAAATTCCGATTCAGCAACCCCTACTGGCTGTGGCTGTCCCTGCTGGTGATCGTGCTTGATCAGGTCAGCAAGCAACTGATCTTGCGCAACCTCGACTGGTACGACGTGGTGCCGGTGATGAGCAATCTGAATTTCACCCATCTGCGCAATACCGGTGCGGCCTTTTCCAGCTTCAGCCAGCTGCCGCCGTGGGCCTTCGTGCTGCTGGGCTGTGCGGTAAGTGTTGGCATTCTGATCTGGTTGCGGCGCAATCTGTATGGGCATCAGCTGGTCGCCGTGGCCATGTGTCTGATTCTCGGTGGCGCCGTGGGCAACATCATTGATCGTGTGCGCCACGGCTATGTCGTCGATTTCATTGATGTTTACGTTGGTCAGTGGCACTACGCCGCGTTCAACGTGGCCGACATGGCCATTTCAGCCGGGGCGGTGTTCTTGATTCTGGATATGTTGCTGGACTGGTGGCGTCAGAGTCGCAAGACGACAACGGAGAGCAAACATGGAAATTAAGCTGGCCAATCCGCGTGGTTTCTGCGCTGGTGTTGATCGCGCGATTGAGATCGTTGAACGTGCCCTGGAACGTCTGGAGCCGCCGATTTATGTGCGCCATGAAGTGGTCCATAACCGCTTCGTGGTCGACAACCTGAAGAAGAAAGGCGCCATCTTCGTTGAGGAGGTGGCTGATATTCCGGAGGGGGCAACCTGCATTTTCTCTGCCCACGGGGTGTCTCAGCAGGTCCGAGAAGACGCCAAGGCGCGCAAGCTGACGGTGTTTGACGCGACCTGCCCGCTGGTTACCAAGGTGCACATGGAAGTTCTGCGCTACTCGCGTGAGGGGCGTGACGTGGTCCTGATCGGGCACGCTGGGCACCCGGAAGTGGAGGGCACCATGGGCCAGTTCGACCTGACCCATGGCGCGCGCGTGCATCTGGTTGAGAAGCCTGCGGATGTGGCTACCCTGGCCGTGACTGACCCGGATCGTCTGGCCTATGTCACCCAGACCACGCTGTCCGTGGATGACACGGCCGTGATCATTCAGACCCTGCGTGAGCGGTTCCCCAAAATCACCGGGCCGCGCAAAGATGACATCTGCTACGCCACGCAAAATCGTCAGGACGCGGTGCGTGGTTTGGCCCGAGAGTGCGAGGTGGTGCTGGTGGTGGGTTCAACCAACAGTTCCAACTCCAACCGTTTGCGTGAACTGGCCGCGCTGCAGGGAGCCAAGGCCTATCTGATTGATGGTGCCAGCGACATTGACGCGGCCTGGCTGAGTGGCTGTCAGGCGGTTGGTGTGACAGCCGGTGCTTCAGCGCCGGAAACCCTGGTTCTGGAAGTCGTGGAGCGCCTCAAACAGTTGGGCGGGCAGTGTGCGACCGAGCTTCCCGGGCGCGAGGAAACGATCACTTTCTCACTGCCCAAGGCCTTGGCGCAGAACTGAGACCAGCGGTTCTGATTTAGCGGCGCTGACCGTTCGTCGGCGCGCTGCGTAGTCCGGTCGGAATGACCCCGCGCTTGCGAGATTTCAGCTGTATAACGTCAGCTGGAGGAATCGCGAATGAAGCAACACGGGTTTACATTGCTGGAACTGATGATTGTGGTGGTGATCATCGCCATCACGGCGTCAGTCGGCGTTCCGAGTTTTCGGGACACCATCCGTAACCAGCGCATCTCAACGCTCTCGAATGAGCTGCTGACATCTGTGTCGCAGGCTCGGGCTGCAGCTATTCAGCAGAACACCAATGTCGTGGTCTGCATGTCAAAGAATCCGGACGCTAACCCGCCCGTGTGCGAAGACACCAAGGACTGGTCTGCGGGCTGGGTGGTGCTGGCCGACAGCAACCGGGATGGTGCGTTTGAAAACAAGCTTTCTGACGTGCGCATCAGCCACCCCAACATGATCGTCAAAACCAATGGTGCTGGACAGGTTCAGTTTGCACGAACCGGTCTTCCAGTCGGTTTCAATAACGCCACATACAGTATCTGTGACGAGCGCAAAGCGGATACCGGTCATCTCAAGGATATGCGGACCTTGGTGATCAGTGCGTCCGGACGGGCCAAAGTGGAAATTCCTGAGAGCGGAGAGCTGGGATGTTGAGGAATATCAAGGCCAGCCATGGCTTTTCACTGGTCGAATTGCTGGTTGCTCTGATCGTATTGTCGATCGGCTTCGCAGGATATGCAGCGCTGCAGCTGGTCGGTGTGCGTTCGGTGGAAGATTCCTACCAGCGCAGTCAGATGACCATGCTGGTCGAAGAGATGGCAGAACGCATGCGAGCCAACCGTGGCGCGTTCGGTTTGATCACGGCGGGTGTTAGCGAGTATCACGGGTTTGATTATCTGCAAGGTGACGATCTGTGTGCGTCTGCAGCGGGTCTGGGCGATACGGTGATTGACGCCCTGCGTTGTGAGGAAGACAACAATCTTGCTGCGCAAAACTGTAACCCCCAACAGATGGCGCAATACGACGTCGCTCGCGTCTACTGCGGCTACGAATTTGCCGATGGTCAGTGGAGCGGTGGTGTGATCGAAGTTTCCGACGGGGCGCGTTTGCAGGTCTCATGCAACACCTTGCCAGCGCCAGCGCCTCTGGCGTGCCCTACCGGAACGCCGCATACGATTACCGGAACCTGGCAAACCGCGGAAACTGATCGCAATGATGCCGAGGACCAGGATGGTGACGGCAACAATCTCACCATGACCCAGACCGTTTCAATTGTGGTGACGCCATGAACGGACCCTTCCGCACTGTGAAGCAGCAAGGCGTCACGCTGGTGGAACTCATGATCGCGCTGACGTTGGGCGCCGTTGTGATTGCCGGTGTGGTTCAGATCTTTCTGAGTGGGCAACAGTCGTACCGGCTGCAACGTGGGCTTGGGCTGGTCCAGGACAACGGACGTACGGCGGTGTTTTTCCTGCACCGTGGACTGCGTATCGCCGGTTTGCCGCGTGAAGGTGGCCCGGGGATATTGCAGGGCATTGTGTGGGCAAACGATGACTCCGGGGCGCCGGCCACACGAGACGGTGTCAATCAAAACGACCCTGATGTCGTCACAGTGATGTATCAGTCTGCAACCAATTGCTTGGGGCAGCGCACTGACAGCTACCCGGCGGCACAACTGATGCAGGATCCGGCGGGCAATTTCTATACCAAAGATCAGTATTTCATTGGTCCGTCAACGGTGGGTGAGGCTCAGCTGAGCCTGCGTTGTCGTGCACTGGGTCTGGATAACCAGCAGGTTGAAGCACGCACCGCTGCCCTGGTGGATGGCATTGAAGATATCCAGTTCCTGTATGGCGTAGACCTGCTTGATGCGGCAGGGGTTGCCGCCACCCCGACCACGCGTGATTTCCAGATCGAGCGTTACATGTCCGCCACTGCGATCAATGCGTTGGCCAATCCCGCAGCCGCCTGGGACAGCGTGGTGTCAATTCGTTTCGCGGTGCTCTCCACCTCGTTGAATAACGCCTTGGATGAGCCAGCCGACACCCAGTTCAAATTGCTGGATGACGAGACCAGAGCGGCTTTCGATGATCGGATTTTCCGGCGCGTCTTTCGTTCAACTGTAGAAGTTCGGAACAGCACACCATGATGACAATCGTTCGCCTTCCAGGTCGCCAGCATGGCGCCGCGCTTATTGTGGGCTTGCTGCTCCTGATCGTGGTCACGCTGGTTGCGATCTCCGGCATCAAGTCGACGAGTATCCAGACCGCGATTTCGACCAATATGCAAGAGCGCATGCTGACCTATCAGACCGCAGAAAGTTTGATCCGTCAGATCGTCAATGAGGCCAATGATCCGGCGCCTCCGGCAGCGGGTACGCCGCATATTCTCAATGACGCCATACAGAAATCCTTGCTCGCCGTACCCGAAACGGTACCGCGGACCATCGGGCAGGCGCCCACGGGTGTGAATGCGGATGCGACCGTGGCTTTCCTGGGTGACGGCAAAGCACTCGGCTACAGCATCGGTGGTAATGCGACTGGATTCGTTTATCTGGTCGACAGCATCAGCAACATGCCAGCGGCGAATACGCAAACAAACAATCAGCAGGGCCTCATGCGAATTGGCCCGGCAGCATCGAATTAGAAGGCGGAGGTGCAGATATGACACACAGCACTCACACAGTACATGGCGTAAAGGGGCGTTTGGCCCACTTTACTGCGGCCGCAATTACGGTGGCCTCAGCAGCCTGGTCCGGATCTGTTATCGCGGATGACACGGAAGTGTTTTTCCCGCCAGTCGATGTGACAGACAATCAAACCGTCCGCCCGAATATCATGTTCATCATGGACACCTCGGGTTCCATGAATGGGACGGACGGGAAATCCAAAGACCGCCTTGAGCGGGTACAGGATGCCCTGGTTCAGCTGCTACAGCAGATGAACCAGAATGTGAATGTTGGCCTTATGCGTCTGTCCGACGATGAGGGTGGCCCGGTGCTTTGGCCGGTTTCACACATTGAGGCCTCCGCTGCGGGGGTTGAAAAGCTGGGCAGTTGTTCCGTGGCAGATACTGGCGGTGGTAGCACGCGCCCGCCGATTGTTGGCTACGCCGAAGATTCTGGTGAGTGGGCATTCGAGCTCAAGACTTCCGGGACTGTGGTTGTCAACGATGCAGTCCTGGTGGCTGGCGGTGCCAGCGGCGGTACCGGTGTTGGTGGCGGGGCTTCGACCACTATTGGCCCGCTGTTCCCCACCAATCGTTACGACGACGATGAGGACGAGAACGATTCGAGTGGTGATGCCAGCGAGTACTACACCAGCGATGATGATCTTGATCTTGGTGACGTCGATTCGGGTGTGCGTTTCCCCAGCGTAGCGATTCCGCAGGGGGCAACGATTGTCGATGCCCGAGTCACCTTCGCTCAGACCGACTACAACGGTCAGCATCAGAGCAATACGGACATCGACATTTATGCCCATGATGTTGATAATTCATCCCGCATCAACGGAGGGTGGAATTTCGACAACCTGTTCAACAACAGGACCTCAGAGCGGGTCGACTGGGTTGGCAATGGCGTGTTTGTCGACAATGGGCGTGATGCCATCATCAGCACACCGAATCTTGCCCCTGTGCTTCAGGAAATCGTCGACCGGCCGGGCTGGCAGGATGGCAATGCGCTGACCTTGCTTTTTGATGCGGATGGCGGCCATTTTTCGGTGTGGTCATATGATGGAAGTGGTAACTCGCAAAGTCGCAGACCCGCGCTGACCATCAGCTACTCAACTGGTCCCATAGTCTCGGAGCCGGCGATGGCTGGTCTGCGCTTCAACGGGGTTAACATTCCGCAAGGCACGACGGTGAGCTCGGCAACCTTGACCGTTACACCCGCGGGCACCGAGGTCGGCACCGCCGACATGACGCTTTATGGCGAGAAATCCGACAATTCGGCTGAATTTGCCGCGACCAACAGCAATTTGTCCTCGCGTAGCAAGACGACTGAAAGTGTTGATTTTGATAGTTATGCGTGGGTAGCCGGGCAGGCGGTTGATATCGACGTCACTGACATCGTGCAGGAAATCGCCAACCAGTCTGACTGGTGTGGCGGCTCGGCGATCAGTTTCCTGGTTGACCCGGAGAGCGGCAATGCGGCAACGCGTGTTTTTGAAACGCTGTTGACCAACAGTTCCGCGTTGCCTGAATTCAATGTGACGCTGGACACCAGCGATCCACAAATTGACACGGGTTGTCAGGCTCAGAGCGTCTTCTATCAGATCGATGATGACGATGACGACGCCGAGGAAGAAAGCGGCGGCAATGTCCGTATGAGCAGTCCTGATCTGGATATTCAGGAAAACCCTTACATTGGTCTGCGCTTCAACAACATTCGTGTGCTGCAGGATGCTGAAATCCTGGATGCCCGCATCGAGTTCACTGCATTGGATGATGCGACGGCAGCCTCAGAAGTTGAGGTTTATGCCGAATTGGTCGACAACGCGGATGCGATCAAAGGCGACGATGACGAGCTGGATGATCGCTTTGACAGTGGTCACACCAATGGCGTGACCTGGACGATGGATGTATGGAACGAAGGTGACTCGTACGTGTCGCCCAATCTCAAGGATGTTGTTCAAGAGATTGTTGATCTGACGGGCTGGGAGCCCGGCAACTCGATCCTGTTCTTCATCAAGCAGAAATCAGGCAGCCGCCGCGGTGCGGTGACCTCCACATCGGCTTCGCAGGCGCCACGTTTGTCGATATTGGCGCGCGGTGGTGATCCGGATTCGGGGGCCTTGTTTGAAACAGTGCGCGAACGTTTGATCGATATCGTCGGCGATTTTGATCACGTGGGCTATACCCCGCTTGCTGAGGTTCTGACCGAGGCGGCGTACTACTACCGTGGTGAGAATGTCTTCTTCGGGCGCACGCGTGGTTCTGGTGAGTTCATTGGTCAGGGCAACTCCGGCCAGGATGATTTGCCCAGTGCGAACAAGATGAGGATCAGCCATTGTTCCACCTACACCGGCGGCGAGCAGGACAATCCAAGCGGTTGCTCGGATGACAATCCGAATGATTCTGATTGTTCCAACCAGCACATTGATGGCAATCCGGTCTACCGCACGCCGATGGATCAGGCGTGCCAGTCCAACAACATTGTGCTGCTGTCCGATGGTGAGCCGAACAACAACACCGAAAACGGCCTGATTCATCAGCTGATCGGTAAGAACTCCTGCTATGGCGCGAGCAACGGTGGTTGCGGTGTGGATTTGGCCGAGTTCCTGTTCAAGAACGATCAATCCTCGACGCTGGATGGTGACCAGACGATTACCACCTACACCATTGGTTTTGGTGATGTAGGTAGCGGTGTTTCCGGTGCCGAGTTCCTCAAGGACGTTGCATTTGCAGGTGGCGGTGACTTCTTCGAGGCCGGAGACTCCGATGATCTGGTGCAGATTTTCAAAGGGATCGTGGCAGACATTCTGGATAAGAACACGACCTTTGTGGCGCCGGCTGTCACGATCAACTCCTACAATCGTCTGAGCCATCTTGATCAGCTTTACTTTGCCCTTTTCCAGCCCAGCTCAGAGCCGTTGTGGCCGGGCAACCTGAAGCGCTTCAAGCTGAGTGGTGAAGAGGGCACGGAAGTGATTCTGGATGCCGACGGCAATGAGGCCGTTGATCCCACAACCGGGTTCTTCTATGAGGATGCCAGGAGTTATTTCTCTAGCACGGACGATGGCGGCAGCGTCACCGACGGCGGGGCTTCCGAGCATTTGACCGCCACACGCAAGGTGTACACCAATGTGGCTGGGAATAACTTGACCGACAACGGTAACCGGGTCCACCCGGACAACACCAATATCACCACGAACGCGCTGGGTGTGGATGGCGAAGCCGATGCATCGAATCTGCGTAAGCTGGTCCTCAATTGGGCGCGCGGTATTGATGTGCTGGACGAAGATTCGGATGGGTCGAAAACCGACGCACGCCATTCGCTGGGTGACCCGCTGCACTCCGAACCGGTTGTAGTGGATTACGGTGGTTCAGAGACCAATCCGGATTTGCAGATTTTCATGGGCAGCAATCAGGGCTATCTGCACGCCTTCAGCAGTCGTACGCTGCAGGAAGAATTTGCCTTCGTACCCAAGGAACTGCTTGGCAACTTCTACCCCTATTATCTGAATCGCGGCTCGCACAAGAATCGTCCATACGGTGTTGATGGCCCGATTGTGAGCACGACAACGGAATCCGGTGCCAAGATGCTGATCGTGGGTATGCGGCGTGGTGGTGCGATGTACTACGCGCTGGATATTTCGACGCGCAACCAACCCAAGGTTAAGTGGGTGATCACCCCTTCAAGCACGGGCTTCTCCGGCCTGGGGCAGTCCTGGTCAACACCGCAAATTGCCAAGGTCCAGATCGGGGCTTCGGTGAAGAAGGTTGCGATTTTCGGTGGCGGATACGATGTGGCCCAGGATACGCCTGAATCGGCGCCGATCACCGACAGCGTTGGGCAGATGGTCTACATGGTTGATCTGGACACCGGCAGTTTGATCTGGAGTGCCGGCAATCTGGCAAACAGCCCGATCCTGCCCATGACCGACATGAAAGCGAGTATTCCGGGAACGCCACGTGCGATTGACCTGGATGAAGACGATGTCATCGATCGCATGTACGTTGCAGACACCAATGGCAAGGTATTCCGCTTTGATTTCTTCAAGAAGAATACGGGTGTGACCGATATGGCCAAGGGGTATTTGTATGCCACCTTGGGTGGTAGCGATGCCGCCAACAATCGCCGTTTCTATAACGATGTCGACGCAGCATATATCCAGTTCCCGGACCAGGATCCGCTGCTGACCTTGTCGATCGGTTCCGGGTACCGCGCACACCCTCTTGAGGAGGGGGTGCAGGACCGCTTCTATGTCCTCAAGGATTACGACGTTGCGCCGGTTTCCGAGGTGATCATCGCCGCTGACTATCGCTTGCCGTACTTCCAGCGGCAGCAGGACTTCGATGTGGATCTGGACGGTTATATCGACACCGATGAGGAGAACATCACACTCGGTGCTATCAGCGAGTCCGAGCTGGTCGATGCCACGGATAATACCGAGGAAGGCCAGGTCAAGTACGGGCGCGCGCGTGGTGGCTACATCGACATGCGAGACGGTGAAAAGGTGTTGACCACGTCGCAGACCTTCTCCAACACCATCATCTTCTCGACCTTCCAACCGGGTCAAAGTACTGGCAATCCCTGTCAGGCGGGCGAGGGTATTGCGCGCACCTACTTCTTGGACGTTTTGAATCTGGGGCCGCGCCGTTTCTCGGATGATCCACCGACCAAGGACCGTGATTTCGAAATGCCACAGGGCAGCATTCCGCCAGATCCGGCGATTTTCTTCCCGCCGCGTGACGATGGTGGCCTGCCCAACGAGCCAGTCGTGTGTATTGGCCCGATGTGTTATCCCTTGGATGACACGCTGTTGACGCACAAGACGTTCTGGAGAGATTGATGAAAGGTCGATTCAGCCGTGGGTTCACCATGATTGAAATCATGATTGTGGTCGCCATCATTGGCATCCTCGCTGCCATCGCGTATCCGTCGTATACCGAGCATGTGCGCAAGACGCGGCGTGTGGATGCGCAAGGGGCGATCATGGGTCTGGCCAATGCGCTGGAGCGCTACCGCGCCAACAACGGGACTTACGCGGGTGCGGCGGTCCCTGGAATCTACCCGGATAAATCGCCACTGGATGGGAATGCCAAGTACTACTCGCTCTCGCTGGGAAACCTGACGGGCAGTACATACACGATCACGGCGTCTCGCTATGGGGATCAGTCTGCTGATCCCTGCGGCAACTTCACCTTGGATCAGAGCGGCACGCGGGGGCTGAGTGGTGCCTCTAAACCGCTGTCCTATTGTTGGCGCTAGCGCATTTACTCTCTATAATCGCCGCCCCGTGCCCGAATAGCTCAGTCGGTAGAGCAACTGATTCGTAATCAGTAGGTCGGAGGTTCGAATCCTCTTTCGGGCACCAGCTCAGTTGTCATGCAAAAAGGCCGACTTACGTCGGCCTTTTTGTTTTCAGGGTTGCAGGCGCTGATGTTGCCACTGCTTGTCTGCTTGGCGGATATAGACCATGCGGTCATGAAAGCGATGGTCCCGCCCTTGCCAGAATTCGATGCGCGAAATTGAAAGGTGGTAGCCGCCCCAGTGCGGTGGGCGGCTAACATCGGCCTGAGCAAAGCGCTGTTCCTGCTCCGCGTAGGCGGCCTCAAGGGTTTGCCGTGAATCCACAGCCTGGCTTTGCTGTGAGGCCCACGCGCCCAGCTGGCTGCCACGCGCGCGTGAGGCGAAGTACGCATCTGAATCTTCGTTCGGCAGCTTGTGGCATACGCCTTCGATTCTGATTTGTCGCATCAATTCATCCCACCAGAAGCACAGCGCAGCAGTAGGGCACTTTTCCAGCTGAACGCCTTTTCGGCTGTTGTAGTTGGTGAAGAAGCAGATGTCTTCATGCTTGAAGCCTTTGAACAACACGATGCGGCTACTGAGCCGGTTCTGCTCGTCGGCGGTGGCCAGATTCATCGCCATGGGTTCGTTGAGCGATAGCTTTGTGGCCTCATCCAGCCAGGTTTGCAGCCACTCAATAGGCGCAGATGGGGGATTATCAAATGTGCTCATGCGGAAAATACCGTTTCGATTTCACAGCGTAAGTTTTCACGGCAGATGTCAGCTTTCAAGACCGGCCACCGTTGGCTATCGGCCCAGGTGTTCTGGCACGCCTCATTTAAAGTATTCAGGTCATGTTCTGAACGCAGATACAGGCGCGCGTAGTTCAGCGGGCTTGTTTGTGCCGTGCCGGCAGCCTGCTGCAGACTGCGCAGGTTCTGTGCAATCTCGCGGATCTGGGCGGCGGTATCGCTGGGATGACGGCTGTCGGCGCCGCGAATGGCGGCTGTGCCGGAGACTAAGGTTGTGGCGCCAAGCTTCATGGCCCGGCTGAACGTTGGGCTGCGCGGTCCGTACTCTCGGGGGTAGCGATACGCTGAAGTTTGCCGTGGGTTTTCCACCGGCAAGCCGGGCTCATGTCCGGCGAGCACATGCACGCGAAGAACTTCCGTATGACCGCCGATCACGGTTGCGGCGGGAAACGCTGCTGCGGTGACCCCCAGCTCGGTGTACGCATCGTAACGGCCCAGGCAGAACTGCTTGTAGCGCTCCTGGTCACCGGCGCCGCGGTGGATGTCCGGTATCACGGCCCAGACACGCGCGACGTGGGTTTTTCCCAGACTTTGGCAGACACGATGTAAACGCAGGAAAAGCTCATGCGCCAGGCTGGAGAAGTCTGTGTCGTCGCAACAGTCTAGCTCGTAGCCGAGCCAGGCCCAGTGCGCGGAGTCTCGTATGCCAAACCCAAGTTCTTCACGTGTCTGCACTGGCGAATCCACGAACCAGCTTTCGTGGCTGGGGCCACTGAGGGGTTCTAGGCCAAGCGGCCATAGCTGAGGCGCCGATGACTGGTGTCGGGCGGTTGAATACAGCACCTGACTGAGAAGATATTCGTTAGCAGCGGGCATGGTCTCGCCAAGCCCGACGCGCAGGTGACCCGGCATCGACACACAATCGTTCATGGAATGCGCCAGTATATCGTGTTGCTGAGTCGGATCGCTTCACCTTCATGCCGTGAGATAGGTAGAATGCTCGCGCGAACCACGTTCAGACCCGCGGAGAGGTGGCAGAGTGGTTGAATGCACCGGTCTTGAAAACCGGCAAGGGTGCAAGCCCTTCGAGGGTTCGAATCCCTCTCTCTCCGCCATATACCAAAGCGCGAAACGCCGTGGTTTTCTGGGTTTTCTCAGTTTAATCAAGGGCCTCGCGCTTTTCTTATGCATGACATCGCGTGACAGAGCGTGACTCAGCTTGGCCCAAATATGGCCCATTGCACGGCAGGTCACCATTCGCATGGCCCATATATGGCCCAATTTTTCCCGGAGTTGAGCTCCATGGCTGAGGCATTTGCTTGAAGCGGGGCAGTGGTGTCATGCGCGAACCGCTGGATGCGACCCAGAGCTGAAGTTCCCAGACCTATGTGGGTGGGTGTCTAGCTTCCCGCAAGCGGTCATTGGCTCAGGGCAGAAGCATAGTCGTTCAGCCATGTCCCACAGCGGCTTTTTGGAATACGCAGCTCAATGATGGCCTCGTGCCAAATGCATATGCTATTGATCGTTTGAGCCCAGCTCGTGACAAGTGCTAAGTAGCTTGTCCTCCGTATTTTGCGCGAAGGTTCCTATGGCGAAGCCAGAAGACCAGTCGATATGCTGGCTTGAGCAACAAGTCCATGAGCGGAATTCTGGATTTGTACCTCACAGTATCGACTACTCGGCACCCTGATTCCTGCGAGGCAACCCTGCGGTCATGCTTCCAATATTTATTGGTCCACGATGTGGAATGCTCTGAAAACCCTTCATGCTCATCAATGACGTCGAAGTAAAACGAGTGCCTATCGATAGGTAGGAACCCAAACAGCAGTATCCAGCAGTCAAACAGCTTTTGCTGCTCGGACCAATCAAGGATGCTTCGTCCTGAATATGCTTTTGGTGCCGTCATCCGTATGAGCGGGCGAAGCTCAGCGTTCACGCCGTGCATTGTTAGCGTGGCGAGAATCTCATCAGCCTTTACCGGCAGGTCGCTTGAAAAACTAATAGTTTGCACGGGCTATTCCTGTGTCAGGTCACTTTCCGAAAGCCGACGAGCGTGATCATTGGGATCAATGCTGCTTGGCAGCAAGATTGATAGTCGTTGCCATCATTCGTTACGACCCATGGGCGGTAAATCATTCGCTGGCACAACGATCTGTTCGTCGGCCATTTCTGGCTGAATGGTGATGTGCGAGATGCCGTACTGTGTGTGCAAGCGGGTCCGCAGATCGTTCAGTACATCTGGCCATCGGCTACTTTCGCGAAGCACCACATGAGCAGAGAGTGCGGTCATGTCGGAGGACAGTCGCCAGATGTGCAGGTCATGAATCTGCATGATGTCAGGATGCGCTCCAGCCATTGATTCACCAACGTCTGAAAGTGAAAGTTCAGGCGGTACACCTTCCATCATAACGTGCACGGAATCGAGCAAAACCCGAGTCGATGAGAGCAGGATCAGGCCGCAGACCAATAAGGAAAGCAACGGGTCGATCAGCATCCAGTCGGTCAGCCAGACAATGAGGCCGGCACCCAGTGCGGCCACTGAACCCAGCAGATCACCGAGTACGTGTAGCAGGGCCCCACGCGTGTTCAGGGTCTGCTCGCCCGCATGCAGTATCCGGAATACCACCAGATTGATGATCAAGCCTATGGCGGCAATTACCATGACGGTCGGTCCGGCGACTGTAACGGGCTCCTGCACACGCTCAATGGCCTCAATAACGATCCACACTACGACGCCAAACATGAACAACACATTGATGAATGCGCCCAGGACTTCAGCGCGACGCAAGCCGTAAGAGTAGCGTGCAGTGGCGCCAATTCGACTTATCGCGGCGGCCAACGCGCCGAGCCCCAGTGCCAGCGCGTCCGTTGCCATATGGCCTGCGTCTCCAATCAAAGCCAGCGAGTTCGCCAGCAATCCTCCGACGAGTTCAACAACAGCAAACCCGCCGGTGATGCAAAGTGCCAACAACAGGGTTTTGCGGCTGTCAGCTGGATGTTTGTGATCATGAGCCATGGTCTAAGCGGCTCCTTTGGACAGCCCGAGCCATCTTGGAACACGCTCGCAGTAGTCCAGGTAATCGTTGCCAAAATGAGCAGCAAGCATCTGTTCCTCTGGCTTGATCTGAAAGCGATTCATGTAGCCCACGAAAATCGGGATTAGAGCCATGGACCACAATTGCTCTAGCTGTAACGACAACGCCAAAAGCCAGAGTACGAAACCGACATACATCGGATTGCGGCTGAATCGGTAGATGCCGCCAGTAACAAGCGATGCGCTTTTTTCAGGGCTGCGCGGATCCACCGTCGTTTGCGCGCGTCGAAATTGGATGACGCCAAGCAGGGGCGTGAGCAGTCCCAAAGCGATGGCTGCAAACTTGTTGACATTGGCGACTGCATCGAAATGTTGCGGAAACCAAAGCGGCGGCAAGGCAAGCTTGGTCAACCACATGATCAATGCAGCAATAATTACTAAGGCCAATGGCGGCACGCGGGTGTTCAGAAAATGGTCATTCATGACATAACAATAAGTCTGGAGTCAGGTCTAAGGTCAAGCTGAGGCCAAGTGGTCGAGCCCGAATTTCCCTTATGACAAATGTATTGGAACGACTTGAGATAATATGGGTCTGTTCACATCCAAAGAATAATTCCTCACTTCGTGCTTAACTCGCCCCACAGACTCACTTGGCTGCTGACCATCTTCTTGCTGGTCGGTCAGGTTGTGGGTGTGCATGCACATGCGTGTTCAGACGGCGATATCGACTGCCTTCAGGAATCGCATGCCGACGCGCTCGTGCATGCGAGTGAATCCTGTGCAGAAGAATCCTGTGTGGATACCCGAGTTGAAGTGGGCGACGGTGTGCTGGCCAAGTTGCTTGATCTGGATGATGCCCAGCTGCTCGCGATTGTTGTTGTGGGCATTCTGGGTTTGCTGCTGTTCTCACAGGTCAGCGACATTCCGGTGGAGCGGGTAGCGTCACGCAAACGGAACGCGACCGGTCTTCCGCCCCCCGCCAGAGCGCCACCTCTAAGCCTCTAGTCATCATCGCAGGTGCTATCACGGCACCTTCCAGCGCCGGTTGGCGCAATGATTTCTGGAGTCACCATGCTTGGTTTTCTCTCTCGGTCGGGGCTATATGTCGCCGGTCTGATTTGGCTTTCTGTGGGCCAAGCGCAAGCGCAAATCACAGACACCCTAACGTTGCGGGAAACCGTACGCCGGGTGACCGAACACAACCCTTCTTTGATGGCTTACGCACCGCGCCTGAAAGCCCTATCCGGCGACCGCGCGTCAGCTGGTCTCAAACCGCCAATGGAACTCTCTGCGGAAGCGGACGAATTCGGCGGCTCCAATGAAGCACAGGGCACCCGCAATATTGAATTGACCCTGGCGTTGTCGGGTGTTGTTGAGCTGGGCGGCCGGCCTGAATCCCGGATCGCCATCGTTGACGCCAAAGAGGCCCTGCTTGCCGCTACGCGCCGGACACAGCTGCTCGATGTCCAGGCCGAAGCGGCACGTTTGTTCGTCAAATTGGCCGCGCTCCAGCAGGAGCTGGAGGTTGCCCGGCGCGCAGAATCGCTGGCGCGTCAAGCCGAAAAAACAGTCAGCCAGCGGGTTGAGCGGGGTCGCGCACCGCAGGCGGAATTGCACCGCGCTCAGGCCGCAACCGCCCGTGCCGCCGTCGAGGCGGGCCATGTCGAACATCAGATTCCCACGCTCAAGGTCAAGCTGGCCGCGCTCTGGGGTGAGACCTCGCCGGATTTCCAGCGCGTGGATGATGATGCGCTGTTTCATACGGGACGGGCCGGTGCCTTCGAACCCTTGATCAAGACCCTGGAACAGAGTCCCGACTTGCAGCAATTAGCGAGCCAGGAACGCATCCAGGCTGCCAATCTGCGACTGGCTCAGTCCACGTCGCGCGGTGATGTGCGCTGGCAGGCCGGTGTCCGTCGGCTGGAAGGTTCTGACAGCACAGGCTTGGTGGCTGGACTCAGCATTCCTTTGTTCTCAGGGCGCCGGGCACGGGGTGATATTGATGCTGCCAGCGCGCGACATGAAGCCGCACGCTTCGATACCCAAACAGCGCGGATTGCAGCGCGGGCCACCCTGTACGAAGCCTGGCAGCATCGCAGGCATGCCATCGAAGCCTTTGCGGCGCTGCGTGATGCCGTTATCCCAAGGTTGGAATCGGCGCTGAGCAATACCCGTGAGGCCTATCGTGCCGGCCGATACAGCTATCTGGACTTGATCGCGGCCAGGCAAGAACTCATCGACGCACGGCTGGCATTGCTTGATGCCGCCCGTCGCGCACACCTCAACCGTATTGAACTGGAGCGCCTGGCCGGCGCGGCACTGACCGCCGCCGATGGTGACTCAGCAAAAGAACACAAGGATCAAAACCATGACCACTAAGAAAACCCTTGTCGCTGCAAGCCTGTTCGCGACGTCATTGGCACTGATCGCAGCAGGATGGGCTCCCGGTGCTTTCGCATCGAATGACGCACAGGGTGATCATCATGATGAAGGTGACACCATTGAACTCAACGAAGCACAAATCGCCTTGGCGAAGTTGGAAATCTCCACGGCTGGCCCTGGCACATTGCGCCAGACGTTACCAGTCTATGGTCGGATTGAAGCAATGCCATCCCGTACGGCCGTTGTGCACGCCCGCTACCCCGGCCAGATATTGGAGCTGCGCCCGGACATTGGTCAGAACGTGTCTCAAGGGGATGTGATCGCTACCGTGGAAGCCGATGACAGCCTGCGGCCCTACAAGCTGCTCGCACCGATTGACGGCACCGTGGTTGATCGCATGGCCTCGGCCGGCGAAGCGACCGCTGGTCGGCCGCTGCTGCGCATCGCGGATTACTCTAAAGTCTGGGCCCAGCTGGCGGTGTTTCCATCGCAAGCATCAGCCGTCGAGGTTGGCCAGACCGTCATGCTCTTTGGCGACAACGTGCAAGCTGAGGGCGTCATCGACTGGATCGCCCCGGCTGCCGATCATGGCCCTGCGCGAAGTGCGCGTGTGGTGCTGGAAAACCCAGATGGTCGCTGGGTGCCAGAAAGCACCGTTCGGGCTGAGATTGTCACCGCTGAAACGCCGGCCAATCTCGTCATTGAAAACCTGAGTTTGCAGGACATTGAAGGCCAGCGTGCCGTTTTTGTGCAGGACGGTCAGCGCTTTGAAGCTCACCCACTGACCTTGGGCCACAGCGATGGTCGCATGACCGAGGTACTGGGCGGCCTGGAACCAGGTGCGCGCTATGTGACGACGAACAGCTACTTGCTGAAAGCCGAGCTGGAGAAATCCAGTGCCGAGCACGATCACTAAGGGGCGGTCATGATCAATTCAATCGTTCGCGCTGCCGTCGAGCAGCGCTGGCTGATACTCGCCCTGATGCTGGTCTGGATCGGTATTGGTGTCTGGAGTTACCAATCCCTACCTATTGATGCGGTGCCGGATATCACCAATGTGCAGGTGCAAATCAATACCGCTGCACCCGGCTATTCGCCGCTGGAAACCGAGCAGCGGGTGACCTTTCCTGTGGAGACGGCCCTGTCTGGCCTGCCGAGTCTGGCCTACACGCGATCACTATCGCGCTATGCCTTGTCGCAGGTGACCGTGGTCTTCGAGGAAGGCACCGATCTGTACTTTGCGCGCCATCTGATCAACGAACGGCTGTCTGCGGTTCGTAGCCAGCTGCCACCCGGTCTGGAGCCCGAAATGGGGCCGATCAGTAGCGGCCTGGGTGAAATTTATATGTACGCGGTGCGTGCTGAACAGGGTGCGGTAATGGCCGATGGCCGGCCCTGGGATGCGATGGGTCTGCGTGAAGTCCAGGAGTGGATTATTCGCCCACAATTGGTGCTCACGCCAGGCGTCGCCGAGGTCAACAGCATTGGCGGCTTCGACAAGCAGTATCACGTATTGCCTGACCCACAAAAGCTGCTGGCTTGGGGCCTGTCGATGGAAGATCTCAGCGCGGCGCTGAGGAGCAATAACGACAATCGTGGTGCCGGTTATATCGAACGCAACGGCCAACAATTGCTGGTGCGCTCCCCCGGCAGGTTGGAGACCATCGCGGATATTGAACAGGTCGTGGTCAGCCACCGCGAGGGCGTGCCGGTGTTGGTGCGTGATTTGGCCGACGTGGGTCTGGGCCGCGAATTGCGTTCGGGGGCTGCCACGGTGGCTGGCGAGGAAGCGGTGCTCGGCACTGCGATGATGCTGCTTGGCGAAAACTCACGGGCTGTGGCCCGCGATGTGGCACAGCGCCTTGAAGTGATCAATCGGTCCCTGCCGGACGGTGTTTTCATTCAGCCCTTGTATGACCGCACGACACTGGTCGATAAAGCCATCGCCACGGTGCAGAAGAACCTGCTGGAAGGTGCATTGTTGGTGATCGTTGTGCTGTTTTTGCTGCTGGGTAACGTCCGTGCGGCGCTGATCACCGCCGCCGTGATTCCGCTGGCGATGCTGGCCACCGTGACCGGCATGGTCCGCACCGGCGTATCGGCCAATCTGATGAGCCTGGGCGCGTTGGACTTCGGTCTCATTGTTGATGGCGCGGTCATCGTGGTGGAAAACTGCATTCGTCGCTTGTCGGAAGCGCAGAGCGGCATTCGCGAACGTCAGCTGGCGCTTAAGGAACGCCTGAACGTGGTGTACACCGCCACCAGCGAGGTGATTCGGCCCAGCCTGTTTGGCGTCGGCATCATCACCGTGGTTTACATCCCGATCTTTTCGCTTAGCGGCGTTGAGGGCAAGATGTTCCACCCGATGGCGGCAACCGTCGTCATGGCTTTACTGGCCGCAATGCTGCTGTCATTGACCTTGGTGCCGGCCGCCGTGGCGGTGTTTATGCGTGGGCCGGTGGCCGAGCAAGAAAATTTGCTGATGCGCGCAGCCAAGCAGGCCTATGAGCCATTGCTCAAGGGGGCCTTGAAACTGCGCTGGGCCTTGGTGGCTGGGGCGACTGCGCTGGTTGTGGCCAGCGGATGGCTGGCAACGACGCTGGGCTCGGAGTTCGTGCCTCAGCTGGATGAGGGTGATATTGCGGTGCAGGCCTTGCGTATCACCGGTACCGGGCTGGAGCAATCATTGGCGTTACAGGCGCAGGTCGAAAAACGCATCGGCGAATTTCCACAGGTGGAGATTGCATTCGCACGAGTGGGAACAGCCGAAGTGGCCACCGACCCAATGCCGCCGAACATTGCCGATGGCTACGTGATGCTCAAGCCACGTGATCAGTGGCCGAATCCTGACCTGCCCAAAACCGAGCTGGTCGAACAGATGGAGCAGGCCTTGAATGAACTGGTGGGTAACAACTATGAATTTTCCCAGCCTATACAGTTGCGCTTTAATGAGTTGATCTCGGGCGTGCGTGCGGATCTGGGCATCAAGGTGTTTGGTGATGACCTGGAGCAATTGCTCAGCAGTGCACAGGCGATCCAAAGCGTGGTGCAAGGCATTGATGGCGCGGCTGATGTGCGCGTTGAGCAAGTCAGTGGGTTGCCGGTGCTGTCAGTGATTCCGGACCGGTCCGCATTGGCACGCTACGGTCTCAATGTGCAGGCGGTACAGGATCTGGTAGCCACCGCAGTGGGCGGCACTTCCGCCGGTCTGATCTTCGACGGCGACCGGCGTTTCGAGCTGGTTGTGCGTCTGCCTGAACGCTTGCGTCAGGACACGGCCGTGCTTGAGCGACTGCCGTTGCTGCTGCCTGGCGTGAGTGAAAACAGCGACGGTGCCCATTACATCCCGCTGGGTGAAGTCGCTCGCATCGAGCTGGCCCCGGCACCGGCCCAGATCAGTCGCGAGAATGGCAAACGGCGCGTGGTGGTGACCGCCAATGTGCGCGGACGCGACCTCGGTTCGTTTGTGGAAGAGGTTCAGCAACGCATCACGACGCAAGTCGAGTTACCCGCAGGTTACTGGCTGGATTACGGCGGCACCTTCGAGCAACTGCAATCAGCCAGTCAGCGACTGTCCATCGTCGTACCGGTCACGCTGCTGCTCATACTGGGTCTGCTGCTGATGGCCTTTGGCTCACTGAAGGATGCGCTGATCATCTTTACTGGTGTGCCATTGGCATTGACTGGCGGTGTTGCCATGCTCTGGCTGCGTGACATGCCGCTGTCGATCTCTGCCGGCGTCGGTTTCATCGCGCTGTCGGGGGTCGCGGTGCTCAACGGCTTGGTCATGCTGTCATTCATTCGTGAACTGCGGCATGAGGGGCAGGGGCTTGAAGTCGCCATTGTGCAGGGTGCTATGACTCGGCTACGACCAGTTCTCATGACCGCTTTGGTGGCGAGCTTGGGCTTTGTGCCCATGGCATTGAACGTCGGAACAGGAGCGGAGGTGCAGCGCCCGCTGGCCACGGTGGTGATCGGTGGCATCGTATCATCGACCCTGTTGACATTGCTGTTGCTTCCCGCGCTGTACCGCATCGTGCATGGGCGGGAGGAAGAGTTGGTGGAATTTCAGGAAACAGAGGAAGGTGCGCGATGAGTGATTGCGGCTGCGAATTCGAGGCGAAAAACCAGGCCGAGCGGCGCGTGCTGATCGCTTTGCTGGCGATCAATGGCGTGATGTTTGTAGTGGAGTTTTTGCTCGGCTGGATTGGGCAATCCACCGGCCTGATTGCCGATTCCTTGGACATGCTCGCAGACGCGCTGGTCTATGCCACCAGCCTGTATGCCGTAGGGCGTGCCGCCAGTATCAAACGGACAGCCGCGAGGCTGTCCGGCTGGTTGCAGATTGCGCTGGCCGGGATGGTGCTGCTGGATGTCGCCAGGCGCGGCGTGCTGGGCAGCGAGCCTTTAGGCGACTGGATGATTGCGGTGGCCATTGTGGCGTTGGTGGCCAATGTCACCTGCCTGTGGCTGATCCGAAAACACCGTGATGGCGAGGTTCATATGCGGGCCGCCTGGATCTTTTCCGCGAACGATGTAATAGCCAACAGCGGCGTCATCCTGGCCGGGATTCTTGTGGTGGCCACCGGCTCACGCTGGCCGGACCTTGTGATCGGTTCGGTTGTGGCGCTGATCGTGCTTCGCGGAGGTATCCGTATTCTTCGTGAAGCCCAAAAGGAAGATGAATGCAGGACGGATGATGAGTGCTCACCGGCTGGTGATTCACCATCATGACAGCCAAGGCCTTTTCCAAGTTGTCCTCACAGGCTTTTGCCCGCATGGCTGAATCAGGCTCGGCCCTGGTACTTGATGCGCGGCGTAAAGCTGCCTTCGCTCGCGAACCGCGAGGGATTCGTGGCGCCGTGCCCCTATATCTGGACGCTCATGCCATTCAGATTCCGGATTGCGATCGATCAAGGCCCATCGCGGTGTACTGCGTCTGCGATGGGGATGCTTCCAGTGTGCGTGTCGCGCTTTGGCTCATAGCTGCGGGCTATGAACATGTCACCGTGCTGGAGGGCGGCCTGCCAACTTGGCGCGAGGCCGGCTTTGCAGTCGAGCTTATCGACACAAACGCAGGTGCCAAACTGCCCTGGCAGATGGCACCACGACTGACCGCCGATGCGGAGCGGCCAATTGCCGAGCAATCATGGCTGGCGGGGGAATCCTTGCCTGTCCGTCGCAAGCTCGCGGTACTTTTTGTCGATATTGTCGATTCCACCAGCCTGATTGAATCGCAGGATCCCAAAGCGGCATTCGAAGCGATTCAGGAATTCATGACGGTCGTCGTCGAGGAAGGCGTCGCCCATTGCGGTGATGTCCGTGACTTCGAAGGCGACGGCGCCTTGTTGTACTTCGCAGGAGTCGGTGAAGCACTGCCGGCCGCGTTCGCGATTCGGGACCGTCTCAATGCCGAACGGGCAAATGGCAATGCTATCCCGGAAGCCCGATTCGGTTTGGCCTTCGGGGAACTGCTGGCGGGCTACGTTGGCAATCATGTCCGCCGCTCGTTGCTACTTGTGGGGCCGGCAGTCCATGCTGCGGCACGACTTCAGAAAATCGCCAAACCCGGCCAGATTGCAACGGCCCGTGAAGTCCTGGATCTGGCGGCGGGTAGTGATCCGGATTTGGTCGCAGGCTTTGAGATGCAAAGAGAAAAGGTCAGTTTGAAGGGCTTCAAGCAAACGGTGTCAGTGTGGACCTGCTGATTTCGATGCTCTGACGTTTTAAGTGGTCCGTGCACCAAACATAATGATGCCCATGCCAACTAGGCAGACACCGACTCCAATCAAGTCGGTCGCTGTGGGGCGGATAGAATCGACCGCCCAGAGCCACACCAGCGCCACGCTGACATAGACACCACCATAGGCCGCGTAAACGCGCCCGGCAGCGTGTGGATGCAAGGTGAGAAGCCAGGCGAACAGGGCAAAGCTGCAGGCCGCCGGAACCAGCAGCCAAATGCTGTGGCCATGCTTGAGCCAGAGATAGGGCAAATAGCAGCCAACAATCTCGGCAATCGCGGTCAGGACAAAAAGTCCGAATGTTTTGAAAATTTCCATTTTTGTCTAAGGCTCAGATGATTTCGTCACTAAGGCTACGAAAGTGTACCTCCACGAAAAGCTATGGGCTGATTAGGTGTTGACTGCCAAAGCAGTGACTCGTACACAAGCCTGATGCGTACGGTTGATCATGAGGGCGAGATCATCGATTACGTGGTTACTAAAAAACGAGATCGCCAAGCGGCTTTGCATCTAATGCGAAAACTTCTGAAGCGGCATGGGTTACCAATGAAAATGGTGACCGACAAACTGGGATCTTACCGAGAGGCATTGCGAGTTTTAGAGTATTCGGGGAATCACGTTTCGGACAAGGGAGCGAACGATCGGGCGGATGTCACGCCAGCCGTTTCGTCGACGAGAGCGTTCGATGCAGCGGTTCCTGTCGATGGGTTCGCTGCAAAAATTCGTTTCAGTACATTCCAAGATTCACAATCACGTTAACAATGAGCGGCATCTCTTAAGTCGGGAAAACTACAAGTTGGCCCGAAGCCGATCGAATCAGCAATGGCAGGCGAGTTGCGCCTGAACGGCAGGGTGATGTGCCATTTCGCACATCGATAGTTTTACTGTGACAATGCCAATAAATAAGGAATTTGTCAGCGCGAATAGTGCTTGTGTGGGAGTAAACTCGCGAAAACGACAAGTATGAAATGCCAGTTTCCGGAGGAAACTCTGGAAGGGCTACAATCCTTCTTGTGTTGGAAATTAACCCCAGCCAAGTTGTAAGGACTTGACCCTGGATGCGGGTCCATGGTTTATGCTGGGGGCAGATTTCAGTGCAGATACGATGAAGGCAAGTCTCCACATAGTCATGATTGCGCTTATGGCCTGGTTGCCAGTCAGCCAAGCGGCGGCTTTGTGCTGCCCGCCAGCTGCGCAATCCACCATTGTTGTGGCTGCAGCAAGTCATACGATGGAGCACTGTGACGATCATGCATCGGTTGAAAACAGCACTGTGAATGATGGCTCAGGCATGTCTGACGAGCACGATGTCAGTTGCTTGAGCGCCTGCGTGCAATTGGGGAATATGCCGCTGCCTATGCAGCAAGTGATTGAGAGCGTTTCATTCGATTCGGCGGTCTCTACATCGCAACTGGCCACAACCCCTTTGCCGGCTCATCCGTTTCGACTCTTAAGGCCTCCAGCCTCGCTCCTGATTTGATTGTGCCGCCGGCGTTTGCGTAACGCTGGTGATTTCATTCTTGTTTGGAGACAGAGTATGTCGACTATTTTTAATCCCGTGCGCCGCCGTTTCGTGCAGGGCCTGGCCGCCGGTGGTGCTGCCAGTCTATGTGGCGCGCCCGTTTGGGCCCAGTCCCTCAACTTGTTGGATGCCGGTGATCCTCAGCATCTGAGGGGAACCGAGTTCGATCTGCGCATCGGCGAGCAGCGGGTCAATTTCACCGGAAACGAGCGTATCGCGACCACCATAAACGGCTCGATACCCGCCCCAACTTTGCATTGGCGCGAAGGGGATACGGTCACCTTGCGCGTGACCAATACGATGGCCGAAACGAGCTCAATTCATTGGCACGGCATTTTGCTGCCGGCGAATATGGATGGGGTGCCGGGGCTATCTTTCAAAGGCATTCCGCCGGGTGAAACCTACACCTATCAGTTCAAGCTCAAACAGAGTGGCACCTACTGGTATCACAGTCATTCCGGCTTTCAGGAGCAGACCGGCATGTATGGGGCGATTGTTGTCGCACCTCGCGAGCCTGAACCCTTCCTCTATGACCGCGACTATGTGGTGATGCTGTCGGACTGGAGCGACGAGAACCCACATCACGTGTTCGCCAAGCTGAAGAAGATGTCCGATTACTACAACTTCAATCAGCAAACCGCTGGCGATTTTTTGCGTGACGCACGCAAAAATGGCTTGGGCGCCACAATAGAAAACCGGGCCATGTGGGGCGACATGCGCATGATGCCGACCGATCTTGCTGATGTTTCGGCCTACACATATACCTATTTGGTGAACGGTGCGACGCCGGCGGCGAACTGGACGGGTCTGTTCAAACGCGGTGAAAAAATACGTTTGCGCTTTATCAACGGCGCGGCGATGAGCTTTTTCGATGTGCGCATCCCCGGTTTGAAGATGACTGTGGTGGCGGCTGATGGTCAGTACGTACATCCCGTGACGGTGGATGAATTCCGCATCGGCGTCGCTGAAACCTACGATGTGATCGTAGAGCCGGATCAAAATGAGCCGTATACGATCTTTGCCCAGTCATCTGATCGCAGCGGCTTTGCCCGTGGCACTTTGTCGCCACAGCCTGGCCTCAGCGCGGCGATTCCACCACTGGACCCACGCCCGTTGCTGACCATGGCGGATATGGGGCACGGCGGTATGGGCCATGGGGCCAAGGCTGCGCCCATGGGCGAAATGGATATGCCTGGGATGGATATGGCCGGAATGGATCATTCCAAAATGGCGATGTCCGGTATGAACCACGGCGGCCACGGCATGGCGGCGATGCTTGCTCATCCAGCCTCCGAGATGGGCAATCCTGGTGTCGACATGCAAACGATGGCGCCACAACATCGCCTGGACGATCCCGGCATCGGTTTGCGGAATAACGGCCGCCGCGTACTGACTTACGCCGATCTCAAAAGTCTTTTTGCCGACCCGGATGGCCGCGACCCCAGCCGCGAAATTGAGTTGCACCTGACCGGCCACATGGAGCGCTACATTTGGTCCTTCAATGGAATCAAATTTGCCGATTCGGAGCCGCTTAAGCTGAAGTACGGTGAGCGTGTGCGCATCACGCTCGTGAACGACACCATGATGGAGCATCCCATACATTTGCACGGTGTTTGGAGCGATCTGGAACACGCCGACGGCAGTTTCGGGGTGCGTAAACACACGATCAACATGCCGCCGGGCACCCAGCGCAGCTACCGCGTGCGTGCGGATGCCCTGGGCCGCTGGGCCTATCACTGTCACCTGCTGTTCCACATGGAGGCGGGCATGTTCCGGGAGGTACGGATCGATGTTTAATTTTATGAAAAGTATCGGCTTGAGCGTCGTGCTAATGATATGGGGACAAAATCTGTACGCAGAACAGGTACCGGGTGTTGATCCACACGCGCATCACAACATGTCCATGCCAACAGCGGCGCCAACGCCAACGCCAACGGTAGCGCCAGATCCGCATGCGCATCACCAAATGTCGATGCCAAAAGCCACCGCCGATCCGCATGCAGGGCATCGGATGGTAGCTCCACAATCGGCAGCGGACCCACACGCGGGGCATGCCATGCCGATGGCGGATACGCCGTCCAATCCTCATGCGGGACACCTTATGCCGATGGCGAAACAAGCGTCTCCGGTGGGCCATGGGCAACATCAAGGCATGAAGGCCGCCAGTGAGCCTGCTGCGCAAAAGTACGGCCCGGAACTGCCACCACCGACCGCTGCAGCTCTCGCCGAAGCTTTTCCTGATCTGGATGGTATGGACTTGCGCAAGCACATGGATACGCCACTACTCGGCTATCTCCTGGTTGATCAGCTGGAATGGCAGGATGCGGAAGAAGGTGATCGCGGCGTCTGGGATATCAGCGGTTGGCTGGGCTACGACCTGAATCGCTTGTGGTGGCGTAGTGAAGGCGAGCGTAGCAACGGTGAGTTCGAAGCCGCCGAGATGCACTTGCTTTATGGTCGAGCCATTTCTCGCTGGTGGGACGTGGTGGCGGGCATACGCCAGGACTTTGAGCCCGGACCAGGACGGACCTACGCGGCCGTGGGCATCCAAGGCTTGGCACCGTATTGGTTTGAAACCCAACTGACCCTGTACGCGGGTGAGCAAGGACAAACGGCGGCGCGACTTGAAGCAGAGTATGAGCTGCTGCTGACCAATCGGCTGATCCTGCAACCGCTGGTTGAGATCAATGCCTATGGTCAACGTGACCTAGAAAATGGCATAGGTGCTGGATTTTCAGATATGGAGGCCGGGCTGCGCCTGCGTTATGAAATCCGACGCGAATTTGCACCCTATGTGGGCTTGAATTGGTCACGCAGTTTGGGCAACACCGCCGATCTCATCAAGGCCGGGGGTGGCGATATCTCTGAGCTGACGGCAGTAGTGGGCCTACGGATGTGGTTTTAGCGCATGGCTGCCAAAATGAATCTAAGCATGCTCGCACTCGTCGTAGCGAATTTGTTCTCGAGCGTCTGGGCTCACGGCCCAGACAGCTTCAGGCCGGCGCGCGCACAACACGGCGGCCAGGTGCAAACGGTGGGTGGTCTGCGCCTTGAATGGGTGGCAGACCCGCAGCCAAGCCGCTTGTATGTGCGTGACAAACAGGATCGTGCTGTACGTATTGAAGGAGCTACCGGGCGAGCCCTGATTTGGGGGTATGAGCAAACAAGGACGGTCCAGCTGGATCAGTTGGCGGAGTCTTTTGCTTTAAACGACGTCTGGTCTTGGTCCGAGGTGAGGCGAATTATCGTGACCCTGAATTTGCCGTCACGCGACCCATTGCAAGTGACCTTTAAACAAGCTGCGAATACGCAATGAAAGAGCGAGTCGCTCACATTGCGATATCGCAAAGACATCAAAATATGAGGAAAACATCATGAAGAACTTAAAAATCACTTTAGCGACGCTTCTCTTTGCAAGCGGCGCGGTGCTGGCTGGGGAAGGACACCAACATGAGGCGCCAGCCGCCCCATCCGACCCCTGCGCGATGAATCACTCTGCGACGGAAATGAGCAGGATGAACGATCAAGAGCATGAGCAGATGATGAAGATGAAGCAGGCCTGCGCAGATAAAAATAAAGCCGACTCATCGGCCAGCGATCAGCAGCCATCCCACGAACATCAGCACCAACACGAGCATTAAAATGAAAAATTTCATTTATGGCATGGCCGGTAGCGCGCTTATCGGGGTGATATTGGCGTTTGCCATCGTCATGGGCGGCTGGTTTCCAGTCGCTGCGTTTCCACCGGAACCACCGCTGGTAGCAAACCTGATTCACACCGCTTACGAGAAAGCGGTCACCCGTGCATCCAGGAACATTGCGGTGCCTGCTGATCTGGCTTCAACGGAGCGCATCCAGCGAGGTGCGTATAACTTTCAAGGCATGTGTGCAGGTTGTCACACCCCGCCGGGCCAGGACCCTAGTGTGCAGGTCCAGGGGATGAATCCTCGTCCACCGGATATGCAGGAATTGCTGGCGCAGCGAAACCCAGCCGAAGCCTTTTGGGTGATCAAAAACGGCGTGCGCATGACTGCCATGCCGGCCTTTGGCCCCAGCCACGAAGACGATGAGCTGTGGGCATTGACGGCATTCTTGCAGGCCAGCAAAACGATGAGCTCAGCGGAATACGATGCGGCCAGTCGCGAAGCGCGTGTGAAGTATAAGAAAGGCGATGGTCATGCGCACAGTCATGGTCCGTCTGCTGGCACGCAGCAGAATCCAATGAACGATGACCACGACGAGTCCGGGGCTGAACATGCTCACCCTGGTCCGTCATCGGAGCCCGCGAAAACGCAAGGGCATCATGATGCTGAGGCCAGCCCGCCTAAGTCGGGGCATGCCGATACGCCGCATGAACATGGCAGTCATCCTCATCCCGAAAGTCCGGACACGGATCAGCATACGTCCCATGAGCATCCCGCCAGTGACGCCCGCGCATCGCCCAGTAAAATCGCCGACGAGCTGTTTACGGCGTTACGTGCCGGGGATGAAAAAACCGTGCGTCAACTGTTGGATCCCGCAGTTCTGATTTTTGAGTCAGGCGGCGCGGAAGCTGGCCTTGAGGACTATGCAGCACATCACATGCCACACGACATGACTTTTTTGGCCACGCTCAATTCGGAGCCGGTATCACGCCAGGTTTTCGACTATGGCGATCATGCCATAGTGGCTTCGCGTTCACGGCTACGTAGCGATAGCCAGGGCAAGCGGGTGAATCTGCTCAGCACCGAAACCCTATTGCTGGAGCGGCAAGACACCCAGTGGCGTGTCGCACATGTTCATTGGTCGTCAGGAGCAGCTCAATGAGGATATTTATTTCAAGTGTGTTGCTCAGTTTGACGCTACTTTTCGTGGCATGTAGCAGCGGCCAATCCGCCACGGCCACCGATACACAGTCTGTTAATGCTTTGCCAAAAATGGTCGTGTACAAAAGCCCGACCTGCGGCTGCTGCGGCAAGTGGGTCGAGCACATGCGTGACAACGGATTCTTGGTGGACGTAGTCGAAGAGAACGATCTGACACAACGTAAACGCAGTTTAGGTGTGCCTGCTGCTCTGGGTTCTTGCCATACGGCCGTGGTTGACGGCTATGTTATTGAAGGCCATGTGCCCGCACAGGATGTTCACAAACTCCTGGCCGAACGCCCTCAAGGCAAAGGCTTGGCGGTGCCGGGCATGCCAGCAGGATCTCCGGGCATGGAAATGGGCGACCGACGTGATGCCTACACTGTTTGGATGTTCAATGGCGAGAAGCCACCGCAGGCATTCGCGCAGCACGGTGGTGGTTGATGAACGGGCAGCGGCCTTTCGAGTGAGAGGCCGCAGCACTTAGACTTAGCCTCGAAACGGCCAGCTTAGCTGTTTTAAATAGCCATTCGGGATGCGTTCATGCTTGAACCCAAGCTCGCCGGCGCGGGGAGTTTCCTTCGTGTCATAAAACTGCCGAAAAGGTGGTCCCAAATCATCCAGACTTCGCCGAAATTGACTTCGGCATCCTCGTAATCGCGTTTGTGATGCCAGCGGTGCAATTCCGCGACACCCAGCAGCCAGGAGGGCCGCCAAATGAAAACCATGACCATAGGGCGACTGGCCAAGCAGGCCGGCGTAAACATTGACACCATCCGTTTCTATGAACGTCGCGGGCTTATGCCACCTCCGGCACGCCGATCTTCAGGCTACCGGGAATACGATGCCGCCGAGGTCGGCCGCCTGAACTTCATTCGGCGTGCCAAGCACCTCGGATTCTCGTTGGACGAGATCGCCGAGTTGCTGGTTCTCAGCAGCGGAACGGACATGGCGGCCATAAGGGAGGCTGCCACCGCAAAACTGCTTGAGGTGGAAAAACGGATCAAGGAAATGCAACGGATTCGTCAAGGTTTGAAAGTGGTCATCGAAAAATGCCCAGGGCACGGTTCCCCGTCTGATTGTCCCATCGTAAGTTCGCTGTCCGGGAACGACGAGCACTGAGTCCATGACTCGTGTCGATTGGTGCTTTGCACGAACACCGACGATGCAGCGAGGCGCTTGACGCTTATCCCGCCAATTCGAACAGCCGGGTCAGCGGCAGAAGCAGATAGGCGGCAAAGAAACCCAGCAGCCAGATGCCGGCTGCCAGGATGAGGATACGGCGGTTCCATCGGTCCGCGCGCGCACACATGGCCGCCAGGGCTGGGTCGGCCGGGCACTGGCGGCCGCTGCGGTAGATCAGCCAGCCGCTGAGCGCGAGCATCCCGCCCGACGCGGCGAAGACCCAGGCCTTGAGCTGGCTCAGTGTGATCAGCCAGGGAAAAGCGCCGGTCAGGCCGACCACCGCGCTGCCCAGTCCGAGGGTGACCAACAGAATGGGCAGCGCGCAGCAGACCAGCGTGCCGGTGGAACCCAGCAGGCTGACGAAGGTGATGGCAGCTTCGCGCAGGCGTGCCCGGGCCTCATTCATTCGCCGACCATCGATGCCGCTGCCCTCACAACGGCGTCCTTTCGACCGAACGGAAAGTGACCCCCGCATCGCTGAACAACTGGCGCAGGCGCTCATCGCTCAGCGTGACGCCATCGGCCACCCGCACCCGGACCAGTCCTGTATTGAGGTCGATGTCCAGGGATTCGTGATCGACGCCGTCGATCTGCTTGAGTTTCTTTTCGATGCCGTAGGCGCAGTAGGGGCAGGCGAGCCCGTCCACGCGCATTTCGTAGGCGGTATCGGCCAGCGCCGCGGCGGACCAGCTGCCGAGCAGCGACGCCAGGAGCAGTGCCGTTAGGTGTCTTGAAATCATCATGATTCTCCAGGTCAGCGTGTGGATGTCAGAAGTGGCCTTCGAGTTCGAGCACCGCGCGGTAGTCGATCTCGTCCTGCGGGCCGTTAAGGTTCTGTACCAAGGGCAACTGGATGCCGGTTTTCAGGGCGTAATTGCGATAGGTCAGCATCAGTCCGGGGCTCAGAAACCAGCGGTCGCCGCCGCTGGCGGCGATGGCAACGCCGTTGCGCTCGGCGCGCTCGACAAGCTCGCCGTTCAGCTCCAGCATCCAGACCCAGTCCGGTTCAAAGTAGCCGGTGGGTCGCGGGCGGATGCCGCCGACCAGATCCAGTAGCAGCACATCGCCGCGCGTCAGTCCCGCATCGTTCTCGCCATTGCGGCGATAACGTGCCGCCGCCCAGCGGTACCAGCGGCGACCCTCGTAGCCATAGCTTAGGCCCAGGATGGCGTCGGTGGCGCCATCGTTGGCCACATTATCCTCGCCGGTGCCGCCGATGATCGTGCGGACCGCGACGGCAGCGGCTTCCTGCACGCCGGGCAAGTCGCGACGCCAGAAACGGTACTTGCTCGCCAGCGCCAGATCACCACGGCCCGATCGGCTCTCGTCCGGGCCCGATGCGTCCGCGTAGTGCTGCTCCACGCCGATCACCCAGTCCGCCGTCAGGCCGTACTTCAGTTCAATCGCGAACTCCTGCTCGCGTTCCGCCCCGGCCTCGGTGCGGGCAAAGCCCCAATGAACCTCGACGCCGCCTTTGAACAGGGTGTGCGGTCCCAGGCCGAAGACCGGGTCGTGGGCGCCGGCGCCGGTCGCCGTGCCCGCCAGGGCCAGGGCCAGAGCCAGCAGGCCCGAATACCAGTGTGTCGCTGTCATGTGTCGCTCCAACAGGTCTTGACCGCCACGCTACAACCTGGAGTCCACTCCATGTCAAGGGCTTTCGGTGACGCGGCCGGAACTGTTGACCTGGAGTGGACTCCAAGAATTAATCTGTCCGGACTGATCGGGAATCGACAAGCGCTATGGAACGAAAGGACATTGTTGTAGAACTGCTGACCGCCACCGGCTGTGGTGCCTGCCAGCCTGTTCGTCAACGGATCCGGTCCGTGATCGAGGAGTTGGGCGAGGCTCGTCTGCGTCTTCGCGAAGTGGATGTCGTGGCGGACATCGACTACGCAGTGAGCCTCGGCGTCCTGAGCACGCCGGCCATCGCCATTGATGGCGCACTGGTCCTCAGCGGAGCGCCATCCGTCGCCGAGTTGCGGCGGGTTCTGCGTGAGCACTTGAGCCGCTGATGGACACGGCCACCTGGATGCAGCTCGGCGGCGCCGGTGGCCTGGCTGCCGCGCTGCTGGCAGGCCTGTTGTTCAGTTTCACGCCGGTCGCCTTCGCGTCGATTCCGCTGGTGCTGGGTTACGTGACCCGGGCGCGGGCGCCGCGCGAGGCGCTGGCGTATGCCGGGGCGCTGTGCACCGGTCTGATTCTGACCCATGTGCTGCTGGGTATCGGCGCGGCCTTGGGTGGCGCATGGGCGCAGCAGGCGCTGAGCCGGCAATGGGCGGGCGTCCTGGGTCCGTTCCTGATCGTTCTTGGCCTGATCTGGACCGGTTGGCTGCGTCTGCCGCTGCCCTGGGTGTCCTTGCGCGGCCGGCGCGTCGCAACGCTGGGCGGCGCCTTCATGATCGGCATTCCGCTGAGCGTTGGAATCTGCCCGGCCTGCTCACCGGGCTTGTGGGTCGGACTTGGCGCCAGCGCCGCAATGGGCTCGGTCGCCTATGGCGCCCTGCTGATGCTGGCCTTTGGCGTCGGCCGCGCGGTTCCGCTGCTGGTCGGCGCCTGGAGCCTGGGCTGGCTGGAAGGCCTGCGCGGTCTCGCGCACTGGCGCCGGGCTTTCGAAATCACCGGTGGGCTGACCCTGATGGCGGTCGGTCTGTACCTGCTCAATGCACACTTCAGGTGGATGTAAACATGCAACGAATCGGCGATGTGGTACGGGAGCTGGGGCTCAGCGCGGATACGCTGCGCTACTACGAGAAGATCGGTCTGTTGCCCCGGGTAGCCCGAGACCCCAGCGGCCTGCGCCGCTACGAGTCGCGTGATCTGTCGCGTCTGCGTTTCATCCAGCGCGCGCAGAAGATGGGCTTTTCGCTGGATGAGATTGGGCAACTGCTGCTATTTCGCGACAATCCCCAAAGTGCGCGACCGCAGGTGCGGGCGCTGGCTGGCGAGAAACTGGCGCAGATCAACCGTCACCTCGACGAACTGGCCGTGCTGCGCGACGAGCTGACACTGCTGGTCAATTTGTGCGGTGCGAGCCGCGAAGGCTGCCCGATTCTTGAGGGACTTGACTCTGGACCAGAGTCCAGGGATTAAGGTGTGTGTCCTTCGCATCCTGCACTACCGGAGTTGAGTAATGGACACCACCCATCAATGCCACGTCGCCGAGACGCCTCAGGAGCCGCAAACCTGCTCCCACGCCAAGCACGCCGGCACGGCCCACAGACGCCCGGAACTTCACGCCGGCAACGCTTCCGGCGCAGCTTACACCTGCCCGATGCATCCGGAGGTGCAAAGCGATCGCCCCGGCGACTGCCCGAAGTGCGGCATGGCGCTGGAGGCGACCGATGCATCAGCCGAGGCGGACGACGGCGAACTGCGCGACATGACTCGCCGCTTCGGTATCGCCGCCCTGCTGAGTCTGCCGCTGTTGTTGATCGTGATGGGCGACATGCTGCCAGGGTCGCCCGTGTCTGCCTGGCTGGGCCACGGCACCCGTGTCTGGCTGGAACTGGCGCTGGCCACGCCGGTGTGTACCTGGGCAGCGTGGCCCTTCTACCTGCGCGCGGTGAAGTCGATCAACAACCGCCATCTCAACATGTTCACCCTGATCGGGCTGGGGGTGTCGGTGGCTTTCGGCTACAGCCTGATCGCCGCTCTCGCGCCCGGAATCTTCCCGGCGGCCTTCCGTGACGGCCAGGGCGAGGTCGCGGTCTATTTCGAGGCGGCGGCGGTGATCGTGACCCTGATCCTGCTTGGCCAGGTGCTGGAGCTGCGGGCGCGCAGCCGCACTGGCGCGGCAATCCGCCAGCTGTTGGGTCTGGCGCCGAAGACCGCGCGCCGCATCGCCGAGGATGGCAGCGAGGCAGACGTTCCGCTGGAAGACGTGCAGGTCGGTGACCATCTGCGCGTCCGGCCGGGCGAGAAAGTGCCGGTAGACGGAGAGGTGCTCGAAGGCCGCAGCAGCGTCGATGAATCGATGGTCACGGGTGAACCGATCGCAGTCACCAAAGTCGCCGGCGATGCGCTGATCGGCGCCACCGTCAATGGCACCGGGTCTCTGGTAATGCGGGCGGCAAAGGTCGGTGCTGACACCTTGCTGGCCCGTATCGTCAGCATGGTGGCCGAAGCCCAGCGCAGCCGCGCGCCGATCCAGAAGCTGGCGGACACGGTGTCGGGCTGGTTCGTGCCAGCAGTGATCGCGGTCGCGGCCCTGGCCTTCATCGTCTGGAGCCTGGTCGGCCCCGAGCCGCGCATGGCCTACGGGCTGCTCGCCGCCGTGGCGGTGCTGATCATCGCCTGTCCCTGCGCACTGGGCCTGGCGACGCCGATGTCGATCATGGTCGCCACCGCCAAGGGCGCCGGCTTCGGCGTGCTGTTCAGAAACGCGGAGGCCATCGAAGTGCTGCGCACGGTCGATACCCTGGTCGTGGACAAGACCGGCACCCTGACCGAAGGGCGCCCGCAACTGGTGACAGTGGAACCGACCGAGGGAATCGAAGAGTCTGAACTGCTGAAATTGGTGGCTGCGGTCGAGCGGCCGAGCGAACACCCCCTGGCTGCGGCCATCGTGGCCGGCGCGGAGGAGCGGGGCGCTGCGCGCGCCCAGGCCGAGGGCTTCGAGTCCGTCACTGGCAAGGGGGTGACGGCCAGCGCGGAAGGTCGCCGCGTGGCGCTAGGCAACCGGGGCCTGATGGCCGATCTGAACGTTGCGATCGAGCCCCTGACTGGACGCGCCGAGTCCCTGCGCGAACAGGGCCAGACCGTGATGTTCGTGGCTGTGGACGGTCGTGCCGCGGGTCTGATCGGGGTCGCCGATCCCATCAAGGATACCACCGCCGATGCGATTCGCACGCTGCACGGCGAGGGTCTGCGACTGGTCATGCTGACCGGTGATTCGCAAGCCACCGCCAAGGCCGTTGCCGCGCAGCTGGGCATCGACGAGGTGATCGCCGAGGTCCTGCCGCAGGACAAGGCCGAGGCCATCAAGCGCCTGCAGGGCGAAGGCCGCATCGTTGCGATGGCCGGCGACGGCATCAACGATGCCCCGGCGCTGGCCCAGGCGCAGGTCGGCATCGCCATGGGCACCGGCACCGATGTGGCCATGGAGTCCGCGGGAGTCACACTGGTCAAGGGTGATTTGCGCGGCATCGTGCGGGCCCGCCGGTTGTCGCGGGCGACGATGCGCAATATCCGTCAAAACCTGTTCTTCGCCTTCGCCTACAACGCCGCCGGCGTGCCGGTCGCGGCCGGCCTGCTGTACCCGGCCTTCGGCCTGCTGCTGAGCCCGATGCTGGCCGCAGCAGCCATGAGCCTGTCGTCGGTGTCGGTTATCGGCAACGCTTTGCGGTTGCGCCAGGCCCGGGTGTGAGCGTGGAGCGCTCGATGCCTGACGAGCAGCGTCGGAACGATAGCCGAGAAGGTCAGGTGGGCATTCCCGGCGGGGAATTGCGCTTCCTGGTCGAAGGCGCCGGTCCGGCGCTCCTCGTGATCGGTTCGTCGGTGTACTACCCGCGGACCTTTTCCCTTCGACTCAAGCGTGCGTTGACAATGATTCACGCCGATCTGCCGCACTTTTCAAAGCTGGGCCCGGACTTCCCGCTGAGCCATGTCAATCTGGATTTTTATGCCGACTGCATCGAGCGGATTCGGGCGGCAAGCGGTCACGATCGACTCGCCGTCGCCGGGCATTCGCACCATGGAAATGTCGCATTGGAGTATGCGAAGCGATTTCCCGATCGCGTCTCCCGACTGATTCTGATCAATTCGCCGCCTGTAGGTGTACGCGACACCCTCGCAGCAGCCGAGCGGTTCTGGGCAGAACATGCCACCTCGTATCGTCGAAATTTGCTGGCGGAGCGCCGAGCGGCTCTGTCCGCCAGAGGCAGCGTCGCAACCTCAGGCCAGAACTTCGTCGCCCAATACGTGGCGGACGCGCCCCTCTACTGGTACCGACCCCGATTTGATGCCACACCCTTGTGGCACGGAGTCCCGATTGCCACGCGGATCCTTCCGGCTTTCCGCGCGATGTTCAGCCAGTACACGATGAGCTGGGATGTCGGTGCAATGCCCGCACCGGTGCTCGTGATCACGGGCACGCACGATTTCGCGGTGCCTCCCAGCCTGTGGGCGCCGCAGTTGGCCGGTTTACCCAACCTGTCCCTTTGTCAGATCGAGCGCTGCGGCCATACGCCGCAGCTGGAGCGGCCGAACGCCTTTGACCCCTTGATACTGTCCTGGTTGCGCCAATGAACACCAGCTCGAATTCGACAGTTCGCGCCGTACTGATCGCACTCAGCGCCCGCGAAACGGCTCGACAAGTTGCGGCAGGTAGGCGGCCGGATAGTCGGGGTGCGCTTCGATACCGAGCTCGTCCGATCGCATGGGCGCGGCGCCTGCCTCGTAGCGAAAGGTGCCGGCCAGGTGATCCCACAGCGTCGTGAACAGACCGAAGTTCACGTCGCCATCGCTGGGTCGGCCGACGTGATGGAAGCGGTGCACTTCGGCATTGGCAAACAGGTACTTGAGCGGGCCGGTCCGGTAATCGGCATTGGAATGCTGGAGCAGCAGCTGCATGGCCACGCAGAACGCCAGGGCCTGCGCGACGGGCAACGGGATGCCGAGCAGCAACAGCGGCAGAATGCCGGAGCCGGTTTCAATCGCCTGATGCACCGGATGCTTCATCAGACCGTTGAAACCGTACAGACGCCGTACGCTGTGATGCACGGCGTGAAATCGCCAGAGCCAGTTCCAGCGATGGCTGGCGTGGTGCGCCGCCGCGACCCCCAGATCCAGCACGATGATTGCCATCACAACCTGCAGCCAGAACGGCCAGTCATCTGGCCATACGCTTGATGCGGGAATCGCCAGCGCCAGCATTGGCAGCAGTAATACGCCGCTGTGATTGGTCGCGGTATTCACCAGGCCATGCAGCAGGTCGCGTGCAACGTCATCATGTGATCGATTCCAGTCCGCCTGATACGGGACGATTCGCTCGGCAGCAAACATCAGTCCGATCGCGCCGGCGAGAATGGTCCAGGGCATCCAGGCCGGGGCGCCCGAGCCGAGTAGTGCGATGATTGCGCCGCAGCCGCCGAACAGAACGGTCGGGAAAAGCCCATAACGGATCAACGGAATAACAATGGCCATAAGACACCTTGAGTCGAACAGTGACGCGTAGTCTGACTTCTGGCGGGGACGCAGCGCTTGAACAAACTGGCGGTGACCCGCCGTTTGATATCTGGTTGTGGTCCGACCGCCTGCTGCTGCACGGCCCCGGGTTCAAGGCGGACAGGCACCGCCACCACGCCATCCAGCTGGGCATCGGTCTGGATGGCCCGATACGGCTGCACACAGGGACCGCCAACCCGTGGCAACAGGCGCCGGGGTTCGCGGTGCCGGCGGATCTATCGCACGCCTTCGATGCCCAAGGCACGCGGATTCTGCTGCTGTACCTGGAACCGGAAAGCCTAGCGGGCCGTCACTGGCTGCCTCACCATGGAGACCGCGACGCGGCATTCGAATTGCCTGCTGCGCTCACGTTGGGGGTTCTCGCTCCGGGTTCCTGGTCCGAGGCAGAAGGCCTCGTGGAACACTGTCTTGGGGCACGGAGCCCGGAACACGACATCGTCGATCTTGACCCGCGCATCGTAGCGGCTGTTGAACTGATCGACGAGCATCTGAACGAATCTGCGCTGCGACAGGCCGATCTCGCTCGCTCCGTCGGCCTGTCCCCGAGTCACTTTGGCCACCTATTCTCGCGCCAACTGGGCCTGCCACTACGACGTTTCATCCTGTGGCGGCGATTGCGCCAAGCCGTCGAAAACGCCATCAGCGGCGCAACTCTGACCGAGGCGGCCCATGCCGCCGGCTTCGCCGACTCGGCGCACCTGTCGCGGACCTTTCGCAGGATGTTCGGCTTGCCGCCCGCTCTGTTCTTCGGCGCGCGCCGCCTGGCGCGCGTGCACATGCGGCCAGCTGTTGGCGACCGGCTGGTGACTCGATACGACGGTGCTTAGAATGGCGTCTTGCGCTGCAAATGAGCCAAGGTGGGCAATGGCCGGAAGTACTGATACTGCACCGGGAATGACGATTGGGTCCGTGGCCCGTCGCGCCGGCGTCAACCTGCAAACCGTGCGTTACTACCAGCGGCGCGGGCTCATTGAGCAGCCGGCCAAGCCGGATTCCGGCTATCGCCGCTACGGCAAGTCTGCGGTGGACCGCATTCGCTTTATCAAACGCGCTCAGGAACTGGGCTTCAGCCTGGCGGAAATCTCTGCACTGCTGGAACTCGGCGACGGCCATTGCGACGACGTGCGGCGAGTAGCCGAAGGCCAGCGCGCCCTGGTCGCCAGACGCATCGCCGACCTGAGCGCAATGCAGGGCACTCTGGATGCGCTGATTGACCGCTGTCGGCATGAACGAGACCCCGGCCACTGCCCATTGATCGAGACTCTGTCACACATCGGCAAAGATCCCAGTTCGGACGCTTGACACGGTACCCGGGTACCGCGTTTAGGCTTGGCCGTGTTCCTTGAATTGATTGAACACGGAGCTGAGCATGAATGAATCCGCAACGATTTCCGGTCGCACCGCCTGGGTGCAGATCGGCGCCGTGCTGGCAGCGATCGGCGCCTCGTTGTGCTGTGTTGCGCCACTGGTCTTGATTTCCATCGGCGTCGGCGGCGCCTGGGTCAGCTCGCTGACCGCATTGGAGCCCTATCGGCCCATCTTGGTCATCGCCACCCTCGCGTTGCTCGCATTCTCCGGCTGGCAGCTCTATCGGCGCGAGGAGGATTGCGCGCCGGGTGAGGCCTGCGCCAACCCGGCGGTCAAACGCCGCCAACGTCTGATCTTCTGGCTCATCACCTTCCCCGTGTTGGCCTTGCTCGCTTTTCCCTGGTACGCCCCAGCCCTGCTTTAAAGGACGAATGACATGCTTTACAAGACCGTATTCATTGCTCTGCTGAGCTTGTTGGCGGGGTCACTGACCGGCTGTGGAGGCCCTGTCGGTGCCGAGGAAAGACCGGCATCGGCCGCCACCGAGACTGTATCGCTTGCGGTCGAAAACATGAGCTGCGCGACTTGCCCCATCGCAGTGCGCAAGGCCCTTGAAAGGGTTGATGGCGTGCGATCCGCTCAGGTGAATTTTTCGACCAAGACCGCCACCGTGACCTACAACGCGAACAAGACAGCGGTATCCGAGCTGACCGAAGCCACCACCAACGCCGGCTTTCCATCTGCGATGACAAGCAAGCCCCCAAGCAGCGAGCGCCCGCAGTGAACGGCGGTGGTGAGGGTCTGCATATCGCCATCATCGGCAGCGGCAGCGGCGCCTTCGCGGCCGCCATCCGCGCTGCCGAGGCCGGCGCCCGCGTGAGCATGATCGAGTCCGGCGACGTGATCGGCGGCACCTGCGTCAATGTCGGCTGCGTGCCCTCCAAGATCCAGATCCGCGCAGCCCAGCTAGCGCAGCATCAGCGGCTAAATCCCTTCGAGGGCCTGCCCAATCACGCGCCTGCCATCGAGCGCCCGCGGATCGCGGCCCAGCAGCACTCACGGGTGGAGGAGCTGCGCCAGGCCAAGTACCAGAAGAACCTGGACGACAATCCGGGCATCAACATGATCCGTGGGCGCGCCCGCTTCGAGGACGCCCATACCCTGCACATCGAACTGCGAGGCGGCGGGCTGGAGCGCATCACCGCCGATCGCGTGCTGATTGCGACCGGCGCCTCACCCATGATCCCGCCGATCCCGGGGCTGGCCAACACGCCGTACTGGACCTCGGACGAGGCGGTGTTCAGCGACGAAGCGCCCGAGCACCTGCTGGTCATTGGCGCCTCGGTGGTGGCGGTCGAGCAGGCCCAGGCCTTTTGCCGGCTGGGATCGAAGGTGACGATCCTGGCGCGCAGCACCCTGCTGTCGGGCGAGGAACCGCACCTGGGCGCGGGTCTCACTGACGCCTTCCGGGCCGAAGGCATCGACGTGCGCGAGCACACCCAGGCTATCGCGGTCCGGTACGAATCAGGCCAGTTCGTCCTCGAGACACGGGACGGCCCGATCCGTGGCGACCGGCTGCTCATTGCCACCGGCCGTGCGCCCAACACCCGCGAGCTGGGCCTGGAACAGATCGGCTTGGCGACCGACGAGCGCGGCGGCGTCAAAGTGGACGAGCACCTGCGCACCAGCGTCGAGACCATCTACGCCACCGGCGACTGCACCGACCTGCCGCAGTTGGTCTACGTGGCCGCCGCCGGCGGCACCCGCGCGGCCGTGAACATGACCGGCGGCGAGGCCAGGCTGGACCTGTCCGCCATGCCGGCGGTCATCTTCACCGAGCCGCAGGTGGCCACCGTGGGTCTGGACGAAGGCCAGGCACGGAAGCGCGGCATCGAGACCGAGACGCGCAAGCTGGCGCTGGACCACGTGCCCCGGGCCCTGGCCAACTTCGAGACCCGCGGCTTCGTCAAGCTGGTGGCCGAGGCCGGCAGCCACCGCCTGCTGGGCGTGCAAATCCTCGCCGCGGAGGCCGGCGAAATGATCCAGACCGCGGCTCTGGCCGTGCATCACGGCATGAGCGTCGAGGCCCTCGGCGATTTGCTGTTCCCATATCTGGTGCACGTGGAAGCGCTCAAGCTCTGCGCCCAGACCTTCACCAAGGACGTCGAGAAACTCTCCTGTTGCGCCGGCTAGGCATATCGTCTCCGACCCACTCGAATCCGGCAGGAATGGACACGAGCGTGTGCGGATCACCGCGAATCAAGGGTGTCGCAATCCATCCAAACAAGTCTCGAACAAAATCACAGACCGAGCCGCAGCCAGCCGCGTTCGACCAGACCCGGCAGGCGCGCCGCCCAGGCCGGCTCGCGTGTCAGCTGACCCAGCCTCGTGCCGGCCTGGGTTGCGAGCAGCAGGGCATAGTCCGGGTCATCCAGCCGATGGATCTCGGGCCATTGTTCACCATGGCGGATCACCAGCAGGCGCTGGGCGTCCTGGCCACTCAAATCCAGCGTCGTATCTGGCTCTGAGGGCTGGTTGGCCTGCCAGATGTCCAGCACCGGGTAGTGCGTGTGCAGCAGACGGGCGGCGGTCGGCAGACACAGCGGCAGGGCTGCCTGCTGGTCTGGGTCCAGCGTTGCCAGTTGCTGCCAGTCTTGAGGCGGATCGTTGGCGGCATGGAACACCTCGTGCCAGGCCCATTCCAGCTGGGCCACCTCAGGCAGATAAGGCCAGTTGGCCAGAGGCGCAAAGTCGGCAAGCCAGTCGGGAAGCGCTTTGCCGAGTGCGATCAATGACCAGGTGCGGGACGGGTTTTCGGCGAGGTAGCGTCGCGTGCAGGCACCAAAGCTGTCTGCGCCCAGCAATCGCTCGAGTACGGGAAAGGTTTCAGCCAGTGCCCGGCTCTGGATACCCCGAACGCTGCCACTTTGGATTGCCAGCGCTCGCCGGGACCCGCGTCGCGGATCATCCTGCAACGCGCTGAGCACGGACTCGTCGCCATCGAGCAGCGCGGCCAGTAGGCCATGCTGCAGATCAGCGAGCCGCATCCATCCGCTCCTGTGCCCGTGCGGCCTCGGTGCACAGGGTCTCGAAATCGGGTATGTCCTGATCCCACTCCAGCGACGTCGGCACTGGGCCGAAGCGCGCCAGTGCCGCTTCGTACAGCGACCAGACATCCGGCTGTACCGCCCGACCGTGCGTGTCCAAGCGGTGATCCTCGGCCTGCTCGTAGCCGGCCAAATGCATCTGACGCACTCGCTCAGGCGGGATGGCGGCCAAATAGTCGCCGGGATCGAAGCCGTGATTGTGCGCGCTGACCGCGACGTTGTTCACATCGAGCAAAATCTCGCAATCGGCCTCATCGGCTACCGCGGCAAGAAACTCCCATTCGCTCATGCACGAATCCGCATAGCGCAGGTAGCTCGATACGTTCTCCAGCACGAGGCGACGCCCCAGGCGCTCCTGCACCACCGAAATGCGCTGCACGCAGTGGCGCAGCGCTTCCGGGGTATACGGCAGCGGCAGCAGATCATGGCTGTAGCGGCCGCCGGCATGGGTGAAGCACATATGGTCGCTCACCCACTCCGGCTGTACCGCCGCCGCCAGTCGCGCCAGCCGATCCAGATAGTCATGATCCAGCGGATCGACCGAGCCAATCGACAGGCCGACACCGTGCAGCACGACGGGGTAGCGCGCGCGCACGCGTTCCAGCTGTCGCATTGGCGGGCCAGAGGTGTCCAGATAGTTGTCGCTTAGAGCCTCGAACCAGCCGATGTCGTGATCGCCGGCCAGTATCTCGGCCTGGTGCCGGGGCCGCAGCCCCAGCCCGACCCCCTCTATGACTTGACCTTGCCGTCGGTGATCTTGTTGCAGGTGCCCTTGGGAAGGTAGATCCATTCTTCAGGATCATTGTCCGTCTTGGCCATACCGGAACAGGCGTGCTGGCTGGTGCCGCAATCGTTCATGCCCGCCTTGACGATGCCGGTGCATTTTTCCTTGCCTTCCGGAGCCTCGGCGGCGTGTGCTGCCGCAGTTCCTGCTGTGATCATGCTTGCCACGGTTAGGGCCAGTAGTGAGTTGGAATGTTGCATGGTTTTCTCCTTGCTTGATGAAAGTCCTGTTATAAGGACCGGGTAAATCAGATAGTGTCGCGTGAAGGTTTAAGTAGGCTATTTGCCTGCGCCAGATGCCTGCCCAATTACAGGCCCTTGTGCGCATTCAGTTGCCTGCCACGCCAGATGGCGAAGATCGCCGGAAACACGATCAGCACCATTAGCAGGGCAGTGCCGACGCCGCCCAGCATCGGTGCGGCGACCCGCTTCATTACATCGGCGCCGGTGCCGGCCGAATACATGATCGGCACTAGGCCCATGAACAGCGCTAGGCCGGTCATCAGCTTGGGCCGCAGGCGTTTGGCCGCGCCTTCGACGATGGCTTCGCTCAAATCGGCGGCGTTGCGCATGCGGCCGTCGGCCACGTGCTGTCGCCAGGCGATATCCAGATACAGCATCATCAGCAGGCCAAGCTCAACGGCCAGCCCGGCCACGGCAATGATGCCCACGGCCACAGCCACCGACATTTTGTAGCCCAGCGCCCACAGCAGCCAGCTGGCGCCCACCAGTGAGAACGGCAGGGCCAACATCACCACCAGCGTTTCCACCAGTGATTTGCGGTGGAAATAGAGCATGAAAAAGATCATGAAGATCGTCAGCGGCACCAGGATAGTGAGGCGCGCCTTGGCCCGCTCGAAACTCTCGAACTGGCCCGCCCAGGCGATGCGGTAGCCGTCTGGGATCTTGACTTGTTCGCTGACCACGTCCTTGGCCAAGTCCACATAATCCGGAATGCCGATACCGTCGCCGACATCGACAAACACAAAGCCGACCAACTGCCCATCTTCGTTACGGATCATCGGCGGCCCGGTGCGGAAGTTGATATCAGCCACCTGAGTGATCGGAATTTGCGCGCCGGCGGCGGTGGTGACAAATACCCGTTCCAGGGCCTCGAGATTGTCGCGGTATTCACGGTTGTAGCGCACCAGGATGCCGTAGCGTTCCCGCCCTTCGACCGTTTGCGAGACCATCTGGCCGCCAATGGCCGAGACAATGACGTCCTGCACATCGCCCACATTCAGGCCGAAACGCGAGGCCGCGTCGCGGTCGATGTCGAAGTCCAGGAAGTAGCCACCGGTGGTGCGCTCGGCGAAGGCACTGCGCGTGTACGGCGCTGTACCTTCGTCAGCCAGCAGGGCTTCTTCGATGTCGGTGGCGGTGGTTTCGATGGTCGCCAGATCCGGCCCGAATACTTTGATACCCAGCGACGAGCGTATGCCGGTGGCCAGCATCTGGGTGCGGGTCTGGATAGGCATCCACCAGATATTGGGCATGCCGGGGAAGCGCAGCTTTTCATCCATTTCGGCAATCAACTTGTCCCAGGTCATGCCCTCGCGCCACTGACTTTTCGGTTTCAGCGTGATGTTGGTTTCAACCATGGATAGCGGGGCCGGGTCGGTGGGACTGGTGGAACGTCCGACCTTGCCGAACACCCGCTCGACTTCCGGGAACTCCATCAGCATGGCATCCATGGTCTGCAAGACCTTCTGCGCTTCACCGGTGGACATGCCAGGCAGCGCGGTGGGCATGTACAGGATGCTGCCTTCGTTTAGTGGCGGCATGAACTCGCTGCCCAACTGCCGCAGCGGAATGACCGACGAGGCCATCAGCAGCGCACCGGACAGGATCACCGGCCAGCGGTAGCGCACGGCAAAGCGCACGACGGGTGCGTAGCCGCTGACCAGCATGCGGTTCAGCCAGCTTTTCTCGCCATGAATTCTGCCGCGAATGACCAGTACTGCCAGTGCCGGGATCAGGGTCACGGAAAGCAGCGCGGCAAAAAACATCGAGTAGGTCTTGGTCCAGGCCAGCGGCTTGAACAGCCGGCCTTCGCTGTCCTGCAGGGCGAAGACCGGCAGGAAAGAGACCGCGATGATCAGCAGGGCGAAGAAAATCGAAGGGCCGACTTCCTGCATGGCATCGATAATCACATCGGTGCGTGATTCCCGCTCCGCTACAGGTTTGTCCTGCCACAGGCTCAAGCGTCGGTGGATGTTTTCGACGATGGCAATGGCCGCATCAACCATGGCGCCGATTGCCACCGCGATGCCACCCAGTGACATGATATTGGCGGTCAGGCCTTGGTAATACATCGGAATGAAGGCCAGCAGAATGGCGATGGGCAGCGTGATGATGGCCACCAGCGCGCTGCGCAGATGCAGCAGAAAGACGATGATGACCACCGAGACGATCAGCATTTCCTCACCCAGGGTGACTTTCAGCGTGTCGATGGCGCGAGTGATCAGGCCGGAGCGGTCATACACCGGCACCACTTCGACACCTTCGGGGAGGCTGGTGGCCACTTCGGCCAGCCGGGACTTGACCCGCTCGATGACATTCAGCGCGTTTTCCCCGTAGCGCATTACAACAATGCCCCCCACGGCCAGACCTTCGCCGTTGAGCTCGGCGCTGCCACGTTGCAGGCCCGGACCCAGGCTCACCGTGGCTACGTCCGCCACCCGGATCGGTACGCCGTTGTCGCTGACACCGAGTACGACCTTTTCCAGATCGGCTGTGGATTTCACATAGCCGCGACCGCGCACGAATTGCTCGTGGCCGGAAATCTCCAGCACTCGGCCGCCGACGTCGTTGTTGGAGCGGCGTACCGCCTCGACCACGCGCTTGAGCGAAATGTCGTAACTGGCCAGGCGGTCCGGGTTCAGATTGATCTGATATTCCTTCTGGTAGCCACCCACCGAGGCGACCTCGGCCACGCCTTCCACCGACTCCAGCGCGTAGCGCAGATTGAAGTCCTGGATGCTGCGCAGGTCCGCCAGGTTGTTGTTGCCTGACTTGTCGATCAGGGCGTACTGGTAGACCCAGCCCACGCCGGTCGCGTCGGGGCCCAGCTGGGGCGTGACGCCCTCGGGCAGGTCGCCGCTGGCCGAATTGAGGAATTCCAGCACCCGCGAGCGCGCCCAGTAGATATCGGTGCCGTCCTCAAAAATCGCATAGACGAAAGACAATCCGAGAAAGCTCTGCCCGCGCACGAATTTCACGCCCGGCGCAGCCAGTAAGGTGGTGGTCAGTGGATAGGTGATCTGGTCTTCGACCAGGTCAGGACTGCGCCCGCTCCATTCGGTGAACACGATCACCTGCACGTCGGACAGATCGGGGATGGCATCCAGCGGTGCGCTCATCAACGAGCGTCCGCCCCAGGCCGCCGCCACGGCCACCAGCATCACGGTCAGCAGCCAGTTGCGGGCGCACCAGGCGATCAGGCCGGCCAGTGCGCCGCGACGGTAATCATGCTCGGCTACCATTGTTCGATCCCCGTTTTGAGTTTGGCTTCGGCGGCGATCAGGAAGTTGCCCGAGGTCACCACCGTGTCACCCGGCGACAGGCCGTCGGTGATCTCCACCCAGTCACCCACGCGCTGGCCAGTCTTCACGCGGATGGGCTTGAGCTTGCCGTCGTCGCCGAGATCCTTGAAAACCACGCGCGTCTCGCCGGCGATCAAAACCGCTTCGGAGGGCACGGCGAGGCGCCGACCAAGGTCGGCCTTAAGGGCAACTTCGGCGAACATGTCGGGTTTGAGCACGCCCGCCGGATTGTCCAGCACCAGCCGAATGCGGGCGGTGCGGGTAGCACCCGATAGATAGGGGTAGATGTAGTCCACGGTGGCATCGAACTGCGCTCCGGACTGCAAGGGCAGCGTCACTGTGGCTGCCATGCCGGTGCGCATCAGTGGCAGATCCGCCTCGTAGACCTCGGCATCAATCCACACCGTTGATAAATCGGCGATGCGCAGCAGCATCGCGCCGGTTTTGACCGCGCTACCTTCGTTGACCATCTTCTCGACCACCGTACCGCTGGCGGGCGCAAAGATCGGCAGGTATTCCAAGGCTTCACCGCGGCGCTCCAGCGCTTTGATTTGCTCATCTGTTATGCCCCACAGCATCAACCGTCGGCGCGCCGCGGCCAGCAGGCTGTCGTTAGGGCCGCGCCCGGACAAACGTTGCCGCGTTTCCAGATATTCCTGTTGAGCCGAGAGCAGTTCGGGGCTATAGACCGAGAGCAGAGCTTGGCCTTTCTCGACCTGCACACCGACGAAATCCGCTTGCAGCTCACCAATCCAGGCATCAAATTTGAGCGTGACATTGATGATGCGACGCTCGTCATAAGTCACCTTGCCGACCGCACGGATCGACTTGTTCAGCTCGCGTGACTGCGCTTTTGCCGTCTGCACGCCGATCATCTGGCGACGGCGGGCATCGACGGTAATCACGCCGGAGTTGATGTCTTCGTGGCTAACCGCGCTCAGGTCCATGCCGCAGATCGGGCACTGGCCCGGCTGTGACTCACGTACGGAAGGATGCATTGGACAGGTGTAGTAGGCTACGCCTCCTTCTTGCACTGGTGACATGGCTGGCTGGGTGTTGCCCGTGTGCATGTCAGCGTGGTCGGCATGCGTTTGCATGTTGTTGTCCATCGGCTCCAGATTCATACCGCAGATCGGGCACTGGCCGGGGCCGGGCTTGCGCACGGAGGGGTGCATGGGGCAGCTGTACACCGTGTCATCGGCTGCGTGATCGTGAGCCATGGATTGGCCGGGCATCTTCATGCCCATTGCGTCCCCGGCATGCTCGTCCGCCACGGTGTTGGTGGTGGGCTGCATGGACTGGCTGGCAGCGACCATGCGGCCCCCGGAAGAAATCGACAAACCTTCGCGACCGGTGGCCATGTCGAAGCCCAGACGGGCTTCCCCCAGCCCGTCTTTTGCAATGGTGACGGACAAGGGCCATTCGCCACGCATCTCCAGTTCCAGTGGCCCCGAATACAGGCCGGGTTCGACTTCCTGTAGATCCGCTGGGGCGCGCATGGCGGACATGGCGCCCATGGCCGGCATTTCACCGTAGGCCTGGATTCGTGCAGCGGTCACAGCCTGGCCCTGTTGGTCCGCGAGCTGGATGCTGAGCTGGTTTTCGCCAACCATCGGCGCGCTGGGGTTCAGGGCGATCGTCACCCGAAATGGCCCGGAGGTGTAAGTGGTGGCGTCGGCCAAGCTGGCGGCGTCCATGTTCGCCCGCTGTTGAGCCTGGGTCATCCAGTAGCCCATGCCGCCTACGGCAATGACCAGCGCGATAAGGAGTAAGTTGCGGGTATTCATTCCGAATTCCTCAAAGATTGGGTTGGTTCAGGCAGCGGGCTGCCGGACCATCGTTGTAACTGAGCGATGGCGATGTCGTAGTCGGCGCGCGAGCGCTCCAGCTCCAATTCGGCCTTGAGCAAGACTTGTTCGGCCAGCAGCACGTCCAGGAACGAGCCGGAGCCGGAGCCGTATTCGGCGCGGGCCGCGCTGAGGCTTTCACGAGTACGGGGAATCAGTGCGCCTTCATACAGCGCGATTTCGTGGGCGGCTTCTTCCGCCATCGCATGGGCCTGCTCCAGTTCGTTGAGCAAGGCTGCACGTCGGTCGGCCATTTCATATTCCAGCTTCTGGATATTGGCGCCGGCCTGGGAGATTCGATCGCGGTATTTCGACCGGTCCAGTGGCAGACTCAGGCCGACACCTATGGACCAGCGCTTTGGCTGTGCATCGAGAAAGCTGTTGTAGCCGCTGAATACCTTGAAGTCCGGATAGGCATCCTTTCTGGCCAGCGCTTGCCGGTCCTGGCCAGCGGCGATTCGTTAACTCGATACCTTCATTCTCGGCCAATGCTTCATTGCGTGCCGCACGCGAACGCAGTCCCAGCGTCCCGGGCCAAGGTATTTCCTGGCTGAGTTCAAACCGGACATTGGCGCGTCGTGTCCCGGATGGCGTGTCCAGCCCACCCAAGGTGTCCGGGGCCACAGCGCCCGAGAGTTTCGGGTCCGGCAGAGCGCCTGCCGGGGCAATTTCCAGCCGAGCCACGTCCGCGGCCGCGCGCATCGAGTCAAGGCCCGGATTCTGCCGCATCACAATGGATACGAGTGAATCCGGGGTCAGGGGCCCAGCGGGGTCGAAGGCGGCTTGTTGTGCCCCAGCTGTTGCTCCCGCGGTCGTGGTGAGCACGAGCAAGCTCGTGCGAAACAGGTTATTCATGAGTCCATACCGATTGATGACGCGTGACGACATCACGCGTTGAACCACGCAGGGCCGTTGCAGGCCGCCGCGCGCTTGGTCAAATCAAACGGTTAGACTTTCGGCGGACGGAACAGACCGCTGGGCGATTGCTGTATGCGACGGGTCGGGAATACCGGCAGCGCGACGTTGTCGACAGCCGAGACAGTAAAGCTTATCGATGGCGGCCCCATCACGCCGCCCAGACAACACATCCCGGTTGCTTAGCCATTGCCTTCACAGTCCGCCATGCTCATCGAGACGGTCGTCTCCATGGTGTTTGCGTCTGTCGTCGGTGACACCGAATCCATAGCGTTCATGGACAGGTCCATCTCATGAGACATCGCCTGGCCTTGTTCTGGCGGGCAGCACGCAGAAGTCCACGCCAATGCGCTGCCCGAACCAATCAGGCTCAGGATCAGTAGCGGCATCAGGATGACGTGCAGGTGTCTCATGAGTTCGAATATAAGCCTAGACCCTGGTCCAAGGTCAAGCGAACAATTGTTTTACAGGGCTGCGGCGAATATATTGTTTCGGGAAATGCCTCGAGCTGGGCGCTTGAATGTCCGCATTTACGTCCAACTTATCGTCCGTCGATGAGGAAATGAAGGTCAGCAATTGGCCGTCTGGTGACATCGTTGAACATGCGGTGGCTTACCAACTGGGTCGCCAGCTTCAACGAGCTAGTATCAGCTCCTTGGAATTGGTCGTATAGCTCCGGGACAGCCGTGATTGATTCATCGACCAACGTCGCTTTCCCGCCAACCGCCCTAAACACAGCGCCTCACGTCCAAACCGTTGGTTGATAGCGTCCATGGTGCCGGACAGCTTGTCGGCGCGCTGAACGGCATCATCGTTCGTAAATAGCCCAAATTGAGTGTTCTCACGCGGCGTGAGGTTCATGAGATTCACGCCAGCTTTTTTGTACTCGAAGCCCGGCTTATACAGGTGCTCCAGCGTGCGTATAGCGAAGCGTGCCAGCATGACGGTATCGTCCATGGCGTAGGGCAGTTTGAGGGTATAGCCGGTCGAGTACTGCGGGGCTTCTGCCTTGAACACATTGGTGCAGATAAACACCTGCATGGTGCTGGCCAGGCTACCTTGTCGGCGCAGCTTTTCAGCAGCGATGGAAACGAAGGCCAGCATAGCTTCTTTCAGGCTGGATAGATCTGTGACGGGTTTGCCAAACGAACGACTGGATCGGATCTGCTTTTTAGGTGGTGGAGCCTGTTCCAGATCCATGCATGCGTCGCCGTTGAGCTCAGCAACGACGCGTTCTATCACCACGCCAAAAAGCTGTCTCAGATGTTTCGGATCAGCGCTTTGTAGGTCGGCAACCGTGCGGATGCCCATTGCCGTCAGGCGCCGCTGGGTGCGAAAACCGATACCCCAGACTTCGCCAACGGGAATTCGCGTCAGCACCGCGGTTTGATCGTGGTCAGTCCAATCTTCAAGGTTGAAAATGCCATCGTATTCCGGCGCCTTCTTGGCTACGTAATTGGCGAGCTTGGCACGGGTTTTGGTGCTGCCAATGCCCACGCAGACCGACAGGCCTGTCCACTGGCCGACGCGCTGACCGATGCCTGTGGCATGACGTGCCAGATTTGGAATACCCGTCAGGTCCAGAAAGCTTTCGTCAATGCTGTAAACCTCCTGGCTGGGTGCCAAATCCCCGAGTATTGTCATCACCCGGTTCGACATATCGGCATACAGCGCGTAGTTGGAGCTGAAAACCTGGGTTCGTCTTTGGATTGACGGGGCAACCTGATGCCAGGGCTGGGCCATTTTGATACCCGCTGACTTGGCTTCAGCTGATCGGGCCACCACACAGCCATCGTTATTGCTCAGGACAACGACAGACCGCCCCCGCAGTGTCGGGTCAAAAACGGTTTCGCAGCTCGCATAGAAGTTGTTGACATCAACAAGCGCGATTCGCTTAGAGCTTGCGGCCGATCCCACGGACAATCCCCGTTACAACGCCCCAGATGATGTGATCCGGATCGTTGTCCAGGAACATGGGCTGATACAGCTCCAGAGAATCATGGCGAGAGCACAGGGCCATGCGGTCACCGATCAGGTCCAGCACTTTGACATAGACCCCGCCTTCAAAGACCGCCACCACCAGATCGCCACGTCGCGGATTCTTGGAGCGATCCACCGCCGCGATGTCCTCCGACAAAATGCCCAGATTCTTCAGCGACTCGCCTTCAATACGCACGAAGAAGGTCGCGGGCGGGTTGGTAACCAGCAACTGGTTGAGGTCGATGGTGTCCTCAACGAAATCCGCAGCAGGGGAGGGGAAGCCGGCCTGTGGCCTGGGGGAAGACACCAGAGCAAGTTCCATCACAGCAGGGTCGATGGCGGCGTAACCTACGCTGATGTCGTGCATTGGGTGGTTTGCATGAATACTGTCCATAAAGACAGTAATACGCCCGACCGCCTCATTGATGCAATAGCGAACCGTGTAAGTGTGTGATTTACAATCCGTCCGAACATAACCGACAGGTGCCGTCATGTGCTTTTCTGCGCAAGTCAGTGCTGATCTGAGCGAGCTACAGGAGCATTTCGAGGCTCAGATCGATTATCAGGTCTTTGCGGACATCCTGGAGCAGCGTTTGACGAACAGTGCGATCAAGATCCCCAAGGCCCTGGAAGCGAACTTCATGGAGCCCAGTACAGGTATCGAGGAGCATATTGCCAGCCTGATCCAGCAACACAGGAAAGCTGAGACCAGCCGACTGGAAGCGGTGCTGTTCAAGCAAACAAAACGCCGGGCTGATGCTGAGCGCAAGTTGCAGATCAAGGAAACCAAAACAGCGCGGGAAAGCCTGCGCATCGCGACAAAAAAGATCAAATGGGCCAAAGGCAAGCTGGCCGATTTGGTTCGGAACACGCTGGAACCCAAGGACTCACGGATTTTCCCTTTCCAGTACGCCGCTGTGGTTGTGAGAGAGAACGGGCAAAACTGGATTCGCCCAATGCGCTACCACTGCCGCCCTGCTGGAAAACCTGCCAGCTATGATCGGCGATACGATGGCCTGTACAACGCCCGCCGGGACAACCTAACTGGCTTCTGGAAAGGCCAGTTTGGTCACAGCCACGGCCTGATTCGGATAACGGCGTTCTACGAAAATGTCGCTAGGCACGATTTCGAAAATCGGGATCTGAAACCTGGAGAGAAGCCTGAGAACATGGTTCTGGCATTTCACAGCGAGGTCGAGGCCATGACGGTGGCCTGCCTCTGGTCCCGCTGGGAAAAACCGGATCAACCATCGCTGACTTCGTTTGCAGCCATCACCGATGAGCCGCCCCCTGAGGTGGCAGCAACCGGTCATGATCGTTGCGTCATTGTGCTGACAGAACAGGCCGCCGGCGATTGGCTGGAACCGGGTCAGGCAACACTGGAGGATCTGGACGCCGTATTGAATGACCGACCATCACTTTATTATCGCCATAAGATCGCAGCATGAAGAGCAATGGTGAGAGCGGTGCTTAAAGCCCAATCGCCGCCAATTCTTCCATTAGATACTTTTCATGCCGCAGGCCGGATTTTTCGTCTTTCAGCCACTTGGCATAGTGCTTGTTCAGGACCTTCAGATCTTTGTGTCCCATCTGCGTCATGACGAAGTAGGGGCTTTCGCCAGCAGACAGGGCCATTGATGCATAGGTATGGCGAAGTTGGGTTGGACTGCGGCGGCGAACACCGGCTCTTTGGCAACGGTGTTTCAATGCACTCCAGACATCGCGTTCAAGGTGCCATGGCTGACCGTTGATGCTCTTGGTAAAGATGTAACCGTGTTCGGCTTGGCCTGAGATTTTCTTTTGGCTTTCTAATGCCCTCAGTCCCAGAGACTTGAATTCGACAATCCGGTCTTCTTCATTCTTCGTGGATTTCATTTCCTTCAAGACGAATGCACGTTGTACATGTACGGTGGCCCTTTTTAGGTCAACGTCAGACCATCGCAGCGCTCGAATTTCAGACAGGCGTAAGCCGGTCGAAACCCAAAACAACACTAAGTTTTGAAACTCAGGCTCGCAGGCCAGCAGCAACTGGTTCAGTTCGCGGCGTTCGAGGGGATCGACCTTGGGCTTTGGAACCTTGATACCGCTTACCTTTTTGACGATGTTCTTCTTGACTGCGTTTTCGTCTTTTGCGTATTCCAGACCTTGCCTTAGGACGCTCAGAGTATTGTTTACGGTTTTCGCGCTGTAGTTTTTCTTCAGAAGAGTTCGAAGGTTTTTGACCTGATTTTTGGTCAGCTCCCGCACCAGGATGCTGCCAAGCGTTGGGCTAATGCGGTTTTTATGGGCGTTTCGGTAGCCACGCAGGGTGCTTTTGGAAATCGTCTGGATTGACATCATTCCCACAATCGCGGCATCGACTGTCATATCCGAAGTGGCGAGGATCTTCTGGGCACGCCTAGAGTCTGGAAAGTGCACCTCATACTTAAAGGTGCCCAGCTTGATTTCACGCTTTACCGTTTGAAGTTTGTCATAGGCGTCATCTAGCCCTGCTTCTGTCGGCAGCCAGTTCAGTGTTTCTCGAACCCACTTGCCCTCATACTTAAACCTGATACGGATCGAACGGCCACGGATCTCAACCCCGGTGTACGGGGATTCTGTCAGGATGCTAGACGTACCCATCGGTCGTATCCTTTCAGTGAGATGTGGATGTGGCCAAAGGGATCGCGATGGAACTCACGTCCTTCGATCCATTGGGCGCGATAAATTCTCTGGCGAATCGCGTCCGGTTCGTAGCCGTAGATTTCGCAGAATTTTTGCAGTGGAAGATGATCTGGCCGGTACATTGGCGCTGATTTTTGAGGCATACGTAGGTCCTATTCGGGTTGATTACCCCGAGCAGGTACCTGCGCCTCAGACAGCGGGTGCGGACGCACAAGCGACCGCACCAATTGCACATATTTCCCACGTTCTTCAATCCCCGGGTGGCGTTATGAATGCACATCCGGCGGAGCGGAAGGGCGCTGATAAATCCGCATCGACGTTTTGCCGGTTTTTGCCTCAACTACCTTGGCGGTTTCATTTGCGATGTGATCAAAAGCGTGACGTTCCGCTGCTGCCGTCGCACTGAGCCGGTCCGCAGCCCAGAGGACCGCCCCTTCCACAGTTTGAGGATGCGTGGCACGTGGAAAGCCTTTAAGCATTTCCAGGATGTGCTTCGCGCCATCTGGCCAGTGTTCTTCAAAGTGGCGGATGGGCACAGAAAGGCTGCGAATGAGGTTCGAGTAATCGTCGCTGCCTGAGGATCTCCCCGTGATTTTTGTCAGGTCGTGAACAACGGCCCCAGCAACACAAAGATCTCGGCGCCAATCAGGCATGTCGCTCAGCAATGGGCAGCCATCGATCATCAGGATCATCTCGCTGACATGCTTTGCCAGTCCGCCCGGTTCCGCGTGGTGGGAAGACCACGAGGCTCCATTCCTGAAGTAGGTTTCGTAAATGCGCGGGTGACCCAACGCCAGTTCGCAAAACCGGCGAATGACATCGCTGTTCATGGCCTCGATCCGTTCGATGATCTGATCGAAATAGGGCAGGGCACTTTTGACGCACACTTCACGTGGAACTTGCTGAATGTGTCCATAAACGGCGTGTTCAGATTCGGTCAGGTCAGCAACCTGCACGATGGCTTCGCCCGAAGTGTTGATCTCAATCTTGCCCTGACAATGCAGGACAGCATCGTCCATTTCACCAGGATGGCTGTACATCAATTCAAAGGCGTTGGCGCTGGCCTGGATCGAGCCAGTGGCATCGGCCAGTCGGAAGATGATTTCGGATTCATCTTCACCAAACTCAGCCTCACGGATGCGGTAGACCCCAAATACGGGCGCGTTGGGAAGGCGAATGATGTCGCCGATAGCAATACTTTTCTTCATTAAAAATCCTTTCGTTAAGTGGTTTTACTGCTATGAAGTAACAACAGTTGTTACATGATAGAGACAAGTATCAACGTTTGTCAATAGACTTGTGCTCAGGCATTAGGAGCACACCGTGGGAAAAAAGACGCAGATTGCGTGCTGGGCTTACCCGGATCTATTGGAAAACGTGGATGCAAAAAGGGAAGAGCTTTCGTCAGAACTGGGATTCATTCCGACACGCTCGGACATCATGCGGGCGGCATTGGAAAACTATCTGGAAATGGACGTGACGGCGTATGACAAGGACACGTCGGCTCGTTCAATCGCCCAACGAAAACGGTGGGCGAGGGAGCGTGGCGAGGAGTAGCCTGTGATCAGGTGGGAGCGGATTGGAGCAACCGCTTTTGAGTCGTTCTCAAGGCGGCTGTTGATCGGTCGCTGAGCGTTGCATAAGCATTCAAATTTCGAGCAGCAATTCCCGTTGTGCCGGCGCCGCATGTCGGATCTAAAGCGTGGCCTCCGGACGTTGGCAGGCACATTTTCAGCACATGCTCGATAACAGCAACAGGTTTCTGGCCCCCGCGAAAACCGACGCTTTCGGATCTCAAAGCAAAGCCGCTGATCATGGGTGACACCACGACATTCGGTGGTCCTGGCTTGAACGCCAATCGACCACTCTCAGCAAGATCAAGCTGAGAGTCTGAATAGAAATTTTCCGGGTGGATTTTCGCGTTTTCGGAAACCAAATGCAGGCAAGCATTCTGGGCAGCACGCCAGCCGCGCGCGCGTGTTGGTGCATTCTGAAAATGCCATGTCACCCAGCCTTCCATCCTCCAATTTCTGGGCCAGCGATCGACCAACAGCCCCAGTGACGCAGGGAATCCCCAGCACAAAATGTGATCACTGATTTTGGCAGCAGCATGAATCAGCTCGATGGTTTTTCGGGCAAAACGCTGCCGGCCGGCCGCGTCGTTACTTTCATAAACCGGGTCAAGATGCACGACGTCAAACCGCCGGTGATTCCGGCGGTAGTTTTCCATCAGTGCAATTGCGTCGATGGGAGGCAGTACCGTAATGCCTTCAATCAGGTGTTCCGGGGCAGTGACGGCGTCTTTACGTTCCGCTTTGGCCGGCACAGCTCCGGTTCGTTTGGCCGCATGTACAGCCAGTAGCCGATCCACCTCTGGCCTCAAAGTTTCAGGAATCCGCACCAGTCGCGTCGGCTCGTCAAACCGTCCAGACCCGCGTGGCCGACCCGCACCTTGTCGGCGTCCTCCATGTGTCATTTCACATCTATCATGATTGATGTAACAAAAATCAAGAATAGACCAAAATGACGCCCCCTTCCGAAGAAGGGGGGTCAAGAGTTATACGCAACAAAGTTGCGCTTAGAGTCATGGCAGATTGTCCGTCGCAATCCGTCATCGCCATCATCAAGATGGCTTGGTGCTTCCTGGTCAATACGGTTTCGACCACAACGCCTTGGGGGCGTCAGTCCACAAGTACCTCCTAATACAATCCAAGTTTTTCGCACCCCTGGGAGGGGATGCGGATCGCCAAAAAAACACAGTGCTCCCACACTGTTTCCAAAGGTGCGCCAACACCAGTGGAAGTTCCGTCATGGGCTGCCAGCCCATTTACAATTACGTCTGCTAGATAACGCTTTCAACTGGTCCACTCGGCCTCAGGATCACTCCTTCGGTTGCTGGAATTGCCTACGCGGTTATGCGGTGCCAACCGCCCGTTTCAGCTTCACCTAAACGACATCCCCACTGAGGGCAGCCGTCTGGTTTTTTTCCCGTCTATCCCTGCACTCTCCACTTACGGTAGATGCAGTGTCACGTTGCTCCAACGCCAGCCCCGGTACAGCATCGACTTTGCCATTTTGTCGATCCGGTTCGGCGCGTCCCACGTTAGTGAGGCTCTACTACGATCAGGTAGCCGGCTGCCTCCCATGTTCCTCGTGTGTGACGCGACACACCACGTTCGTTTGGCTGTGAGCAAAGATCCCAAAATCTTCATCAGCCCGAGGTTCATGATCATCAGCACTAGTACAGCCTTGCGGCTTGCCGGCAGCGCCCCGAAGGGCGTTTTTCCATCTCTCCTGAATGCGACTTCTCAGCCTACATTTACACGTTTGAGCTATACATCGACCCTGGATTTCTCCAGGTGCCGCCATGGCAGCGTTACCACCCATGGCCAACAGCGCTTAGTCAATCAATCCTTGCGGAAATCCTGCCTCGTCCACCCCGAATCGGGATGCGGAATCGTTCGAAAACGACGCCGGCTGTCGCAGAAACCATCGTGTCAGGCGGGTTAGGTGCGGTTCATTTCCCTACACCATCCCGATATTTCGAGCACATCACAGGGTTCACCATTTCCAGTCAGTCCGAAGACCTCCCTTTATAGGCTCCCGTTTCCGTGTCGCCCAATGTTGGTTGGGCACGTTCTCGTTCAATTTGTCACCAAAACCCGCCGCAACCTTTTTCTGAAAAGACGCGATAGAACAGAGGAATTGCACCCCTGAGCCCCGCGCGCATTCGGACGAGCTCCATTAAGAGCATCCGGCTGCTCCGGCAGACTTGGCCGCACACGTTGGCATGTGTACGGCCCGTGAGGTGGTTGGCAACCACCCCAAATTGCAATTGACGGTTGGGGACCTCCTCATCCCCGTTTTTGGCGTGAATGAACAGGTTTGCCCATCGATCGTTGGCTGCGATCGGCGGCACTTGCACTTATTTCGGTACCTGTGTCCCAGATGCTCTTCGAGATCTGTGACGCGTTTGTTTAGGAATCTTCTTTTGTATGTCCTTCGGACATTGTTCGATCTCGTCGAGTACAACTTGTATCTACTCAGGAAGTACCGATGCCCAAGATTAAATATGACCCGAAAGTCTACGAAGGTAAGATCGCCACCATGCGTCACATGCTGCATGCCGTCTCACATGGATACCACCACTGGACCGGCGGCCGGGTGCCCGCCGCAAAAGCACTGAATCTCGCTGCCAAGTTTGCTGAGTTATATGGTGTGGATCTGGGCCGCAATCGCCGATACCGGCGCCGTGCCGCCAGCAAAGCCAATGCTCAACTGTTCTTCTACCCGATTGCGGATTCTCAGGATCTGGCCTGGTGGCTGCTTGCCACAGACGGTGAAGGGAATGTCCATCGTCAGGAAAATCTCAAAGACACCCGCATCAAGCATCAACGTCTGAACTGGCTGGGTGAGTACGAGGTGGCTCACCACTCGCGCCCAGAGACGCCCAAGCCGTCGTATTCCTGGCGAATGACGGCCAAGACCTATGACAACTGGAAAATCCGCTTGAAACATGCTGGCTCAAGCGCCGACACCTCTTTGATGCGCCAAGCTGTCTGGTCGCTATACCGAACCCCTGGAGCCGCGGTGATCAGAAAACAGGTGGGTCATCTGATGGCCCTGGCCAAGAAGGAATGGAATCGTCATCACGATATCGCAGCGTTTCCCCCGGTTCCTGGCACGCTGCTCTATATGTCTCATCGTCAGGATGATGTTCAGCCCTTGTCAATGTTGGTGGCGCGGGTCGCCAAAGGTCGAAAGAGCTGGTTTGGTGGTCGCCGCCGCGTCAGTACAGGGTAGTTGTGGACTGCCTCAATGCAGCGTGAATTTCCACCGTAGAGACGTTTGCAAATTGGTGGGTACCTGAAGGGGCAGGTGGGCTTTCCACCACAACCCCTTTATAGGAACTTAAAAATGTTAATTCGTAAAAAACAAACCAAAACCCTGAGTCTGTCCGTTGCCATGAGCATGGATGATCACAAGCGGTTGGAACGCATCAAAACAGAGGCGGAGCGCCAGGGCTTCGACATCGACCTGCGCGGTGCGATTCATGACGCGCTGCTCAAGCTGATGAGTCGTGCTGAGCGGGAATTGAAGCCTGCTCAATCCAAAACGCAGCATGTGACCAACCGTCCCGATTCTGGGGGCTAAGTTTCATGGCTGCACAGAATCGCAAAACCCAAAGCCAGATCATTTATATTCCTCCATAAGAAAAAATGAACGGGGCTGCACCCAGGCCACAGATTCATGGATGAGTCTGTGGCTTTTGTCTGCCCAAGCCCGAATTGGATATACAGCACAATGATCACCGGCGAAATCAAAAATCAGGTTGACCGCATCTGGGATGCCTTCTGGTCGGGCGGCATCTCAAACCCGATGGAAGTCATCGAGCAGATGACCTATCTGTTGTTCATCAAGCGCTTGGATGAGCTGCACACCGTGCGGGAGAAAAAGGCCAATCGCTTGAATCGGCCCATCGACAAGCCGATCTTTGGCCAGGACCAGCAAAACCTGCGCTGGTCGGTGTTCCGACAGCTCGGTGACGCGCAAACGCTGTACGACACCGTGGCCGAGCAGGTATTCCCCTTCATCAAGACCCTGGGTGGTGGTGAAACCGATTCCACCTATTCGGCGCACATGAGGGATGCCCGCTTCACCATCCCCAATCCGGCATTGCTGGCCAAGGTGGTGGACATGCTGGATGCGATCCCAATGGAGGATCGCGACACCAAGGGTGATCTGTATGAATACATGCTGGGCAAGATCGCCACCGCCGGCCAGAACGGCCAGTTCCGCACCCCGCGCCACATCATCAAGCTGATGGTTGAGATGATGGCGCCCAAACCGTCCGATACCATCTGTGACCCGGCCTGCGGCTCGGCGGGTTTTCTGGTCTCGGCCAGTGAATACCTGAACGATCACTACCAGAACGAAATTTACGCCACGCCCGAGGCGGCGTGGCGCTTCAACCACGACACCTTCCACGGCTTCGACTTCGACAGCACCATGCTGCGGGTCGGCTCCATGAACATGCTGCTGCACGGGGTCGAAAACCCTGCAATTGAAAACCGCGATTCCCTCAGTGAGGGCCATGCCAGCGTGGAAGGGCAGTTCAGTTTGATTCTGGCCAATCCGCCATTCGCCGGCTCGCTGGATTATGAAAGCTGCGCCAAAGACTTGCTGGAAGTCGTCAAGACCAAGAAAACCGAGCTGCTGTTCCTGGCCTTGTTCCTGCGTCTGCTGAAACCCGGTGGCCGCGCCGCTGTCATCGTGCCGGATGGAGTGCTGTTCGGCTCCAGCAAGGCGCACAAGACCCTGCGCAAAAGTATTGTCGAAGACCACAAGCTGGACGGCATCGTCTCCATGCCCAGTGGCGTGTTCAAGCCCTATGCCGGGGTCTCCACCGCCATTCTGATTTTCACCAAGACCAACTCCGGCGGCACCGAGCATGTCTGGTTTTATGATATGCAGGCCGACGGCTTCTCACTGGACGACAAGCGCACCCCACTGGACGCCGACAAGCACGAGAACAACAACCTGCCGGACATCCTGGCGCGCTGGAACAATCAGGATGCTGAAGCCGAGCACGCCCGCACCGAGCAGAGCTTTCTGGTGCCCAAGGCGGACATCGCCGCCAACGACTACGACCTCTCGATCAACCGCTACAAGGAGATCGTGTATGAGGAAGTGCAGTACGACCCGCCGCAGCAGATTCTGGCCGAGCTGAAGAAGCTGGAAGCCGAGATCATGCAGGGTATGGAGGAGTTGGAGGGGATGCTTTCGTGAGCTGGCCTCAAGTTCGTCTTGCCGACTGCTGCGAAATTGTTTCTGGGGCGACGCCAAAGACCTCAGTTGATGAGTACTGGGGTGGCCCCATCGCATGGGCGACCCCCAAAGATCTCAGTAACCTTGAGGGAAAACATCTCGACGCGACGCCGCAAACTCTTACGGATGCCGGATATCAAAGTTGCTCGGCCAAGTTGATGCCAAAAGGTTCTGTGCTCTTTAGCTCAAGGGCCCCCATTGGGCATGTCGCTATTAACACTGTGCCCATATGCACCAATCAGGGATTCAAGAGCTTCATCCCCGATTCCGAGCAACTTTCGTCCGACTACCTGTTCTATTGGCTGAGAGCCAACAAGCCGTATCTGCAATCTCTCGGGAACGGAGCAACTTTCAAGGAGGTGTCGAAGGCGATCGTCGCGGAGGTCAAAATCCCACTCCCCCCACTCCCCGAACAACGCCGCATCGCCGCGATTCTGGACAAGGCCGACGCCCTGCGCGCCAAGCGCCGTGAAGCCATGGCCAAATGCGATCAGCTCCTGCAATCCGTGTTTCTGGATATGTTCGGCGATCCGGTGACGAATCCGAAGGGGTGGCCGACGATCGAACTGGCTGAGGCGGTGAATCCCGGAACAATTGTGACGTATGGGATCGTCCAGGCGGGAGACGAGGTAGACGGTGGCATTCCCTATGTCAGGACTGGCGATATCGTTAACGGAAAAATCCAAGAGAATTCCCTTCGGCACACCTCCCCTGAAATAGCTGCGAAGTTTCAACGGTCGCGGGTTGAGGCTGGCGACATCATCATGAGCATTCGTGCGACCGTAGGAACGACTGCCGTGGTGACGGAATCGTTACATGGAGCAAACCTAACCCAGGGTACCGCTCGAATTGCTGCTGGCGCGATGATGGATACCGATTACTTGCTCAATCATTTGCGAAGCCATGGCACTCAGGTGTGGATTCAAAGGCAGATCAAGGGCGCTACATTTAGAGAGATTACGCTCAAGCGGCTCCGCGAATTGCCAGTGATGGATGTTCCGCGAGATTTGCAGGGAAGATTCGCGGCAATTGCGCACCAACTGCGATGCCAGGCGTCTACGATGGAGGCATCTCTATTGAAGTTGCGCGAAGAGTTTGCATCGCTCCAGCAACGCGCCTTCTCCGGCCAACTGAGCCAGGCCGCCTAAGCCGTCACCCACATGGCCCAGTTCTTCCCCACCCGCAACGCCTGTCTGCCCCGCATGACCTCAGGCGAGCGGCGGCTCGGAGAACGGCTGGAGAAGAAACTCGAAGACGACTATCTCGTCTGGTACGACGTGCCGGTGGGCCCCAAGGCTCTGCACCCGGATTTCGTCATCCTGCATCCGCAGCGCGGCTTCCTGGTGCTGGAAGTCAAAGATTGGAAACTCGACACCATCCAGTCGCTGGACCGTGGTGTTGCACAGCTTCTGACCAACCGTGGTCTGGTCAAGGAAAAGAACCCGATGACCCAGGCGCGGGTGTATGCGCTGGAAGTTTGCATGCTGCTGCAAACTGATCCCGCGCTGGTCGGTGCGGCGGATTCACGCACCCAGGGCAAGCTGATCATGCCCTGGGGCTGGGGTGTGGTGCTGGCCAACATCACCCGCAAACAGTTCGAGAGCACAGACCTTGGCGAAGTGCTGGAACCGGGGCGGGTGATCTGCCAGGACGAGATGCTGGAATCCGTCGATGACGAGGCCTTTCAGCAACGCTTGTGGGACATGTTCCATGTCGCTTTTCCTTGCCGTCTGACCCTGCCGCAGATCGATCGGGTGCGCTGGCATATGTATCCGGAAGTGAGGGTCAACACGGATCCCGGCCAGTTCGGCCTGTTCGATGAGGATGACAGCGCCAGCATTCCGGACATCATCAAGGTGATGGATTTGCAGCAGGAGCAGATGGCGCGATCCATGGGCGATGGTCATCGCATCATCCATGGCGCGGCCGGCACCGGCAAGACCATGATCCTGGGCTATCGCTGTGTGCGGATTGCCCAGGCGACCAGCAAGCCGATTCTGGTGCTTTGCTACAACAAGTCGCTGGCCGCGCGGCTGAGCCAGGTGATCGAGGATAAGCAGATCGCCAACAAGGTGGTGGTGCGTAATTTCCACGCCTGGTGCTCGGATATGCACAAGGCCTTTCACATCCCGTATCCGGATAACAGCTTGCCGGTGGGCAAGAAAATGGCGCAGATGGTGCAAAACACCATGGATGGCGTGGATCGCGGTCAGATCCCTCGTGCCCAGTACGGCGCCGTGCTGATCGATGAAGGCCACGATTTTGAGCCGGACTGGTTCAAGCTGGTGGTGCAGATGATCGATCCGCAGACCAATTCGTTGCTGGTGCTGTATGACGATGCCCAGTCGATCTACCGCAAAGGGCCGGCCATGAACTTCAGTTTCGCCAGCGTGGGTATTCAGGCCAAGGGTCGCACCACGATCCTGCGCCTGAACTACCGCAACACGCTGGAAGTGCTGTCGGTGGCACAACGCTTCGCGGAGGAGCTGCTGGCCGAGCGCGGTGCGGAAGACGACAGCATTCCCACCATTGCGCCTGAGAGCGCCGGACGACGCGGACCCTGGCCGGAACTGATTCGCTGCGGCAGTGAATGGGCAGAATGGGATTGCGTACTGGCGCGGGTGTTCAATGAGCTGGATCACGGTCGCGCATTGAGCGACATCGCGGTGCTGTATCGAACCACCGCGCAGGCGAAAAAGATCGAGCAGGTCTTGAAGGGCAAGGGGCTGGCTGTGGTGTCCACCGCATCCAGCCGTGGCAAGGCCGCGCTGTATGACGACGCGGAGGCGATCAAGCTGGTGAGCATGCATTCCAGCAAAGGGCTGGAGTTTGGCTGCGTCATCATCCCGTGTCTGGGCGAAATGCCGCGTCCGAAAGAAGACGAGCAGGATGAGGCCAAGCTGCTGTACGTGGCCATGACCCGTGCCATGGACAAGCTGATCATGACCTATCGCGAGCATTCGGTGTTCAGCCGGCGGATTCAGGCTTCGATCAACGCCCTTCAGCATGAATTGAGTGGTGCGCAGGATGGCAGGGTGGCCTGACAAAGCGTTGTTCGCTGCCTTCAATGCCGTTTCGTTTATTGCGTTTGTCGTTTATTGCGTTTATCGTATCCGGTACTTCTACACATCCGAGGGTGTCGCCATGCCCAGTGCATTGGAAAACAGCAGTCTTCCCGACCCACGGTTCGCGGACATCGCGCGCGAAAGCTCGGTGGCATTAGCGCAGTTGTTGCGTAGCCATCCGGAGCAGGATCGTGCACACGTTCGTATGGATGGCGCGGATCTGGTTTTGCCCAGGCAGGCCATTGAATTGCTCCGCAACATCCTGAACGAGATGGCACAAGGCAACGGTGTCACCATCCTGCCGGTGCATGCAGAGCTGACAACGCAGGAAGCGGCCAATCTGCTGAATGTTTCGCGTCCACATCTGATCAAGTTGCTGGAGGCGGGAGAACTGCCTTTCAGCAAGGTCGGCACACACCGCCGCATTACCCTGCAAGACTTGATGGCCTACAAGGCGGGCCGCGATGCGGAGTCTGAGGCTGCGATGCAGGAATTGGTGGATCAGGCACAAGAACTCGACATGGGTTATTGATGCGTTTTGTCGTCATTTACGACGCTTGTGTGCTGTACCCCGCGCCGCTGCGGGACCTGCTAATACGATTGGCAATGACCGATTTGTTCGCGGCGCGCTGGACGGATCAGATTCAGGATGAATGGTCGCGTAGTGTGCTGAAGAACCGGCCTGAGCTGAGCGACAAACTGCCTCGAACCATCGAGCTGATGAACAAAGCCGTGCCGGATGTTGTGGTCACGGGTTATGAGGCATTGATTGAAGGTCTTACGCTTCCAGACCCCGATGATCGGCATGTGCTGGCCGCCGCCATCCAATCGGGTGCGCAGCTCATTGTGACCTTTAACCTGAAAGATTTTCCTGACAGTGTTTTATCCGGTTTCGGTATTGAAGCGGTCCATCCTGACGATTTTGTAACTCAGCAATTCGATTTGAATGAGGGCAAGATTCTGGCAGCGGTGGAAAAACACCGGCAGAGTTTGAGAAAACCACCCAAGCCGGTTGGCGAGTATCTTGATACTTTGGCGGCACTGGGCTTGGTGGTTACGGCGGAGCGATTGAGGAAATTTGAAGATGTGCTGTGAATTCAGTTATGACCTTGATCATTCCGTTTTGGCTAGGTAGCCATGAGTAACTTCCAGTTCCTACGCGCTGAATTCAAGCCGCTATTCGAGCCGGCTAAAAGCGCGGAGCAGCTGGTTTATTCCGACCCGCGCGCCTGCTGCATGCGCGCCCGCCATGCGCTGGAACAGGCGGTGCATTGGCTGTACGACAATGACCGCGATCTGCGCATGCCGTATGACCGCAGTCTGAATGTGCTGCTGACCCAGCCCGACTTTGAAGGGCTGATGCCGCCGCCGGTTTACACGAAGGCGAGGCTGATCCAGAAGTTCGGTAACCAGGCGGTGCATTCGGCTCGGCCGGTGGTGCCGCTGGATGCTATGAAGCTGGTCCGCGAGCTGTTTCACATCTTGTTCTGGCTGGCTCGCACCTATACCCGCGCCTCTGATCCTAAATCGATTGAAGCCCGCTTTGATGACAAGGCTGTGCCGCGACTGGTGCGCTCGGATGAAGCCATTGCACTAACCCGCGATGAATTGAAGAAGCAGGAAGCGAAGTTCGCGGGGCAGATTGACGAGCAGCACAAGGAGCTGGAAAAGCGTGAGGCCGCGATTGCCGAAGCGGCGGCGACCATCGAGGCGCGCGAGGCGGCTTTGGCCGAGATGGACGCAGAGCTCGCGGCGCTGCGCGGCGAACTGGCCAAAGCCAAGGCCGCAAATATCGCGGTGCCGGATGATCACGACTACAACGAGGCGGATACCCGCAAGCTGATCATCGACGTGCTGCTGCGTGAGGCGGGCTGGGTTGTCGGTGAGACCGCTGGCGAGGAAGTGCCCGTGACCGGGATGCCGAACCAGCACGGTGAAGGCTTCGCGGATTATGTGCTCTGGGGTGCCGATGGCAAGCCGCTGGCGGTGGTCGAAGCCAAGCGCACGACCAAAGACCCGGAAATGGGCCAGCAGCAGGCCAAGCTTTACGCCGACTGCCTCGAACAGATGAAGGGTCAGCGTCCGCTGATCTTCTACACCAACGGCTTTGCCACCTGGTTGTGGGATGACCGTCGCGCACCACCGCGCGAAGTGCAGGGTTTCTACACCCGTGATGAGCTTGAGCTGGCCATCACCCGGCGCGGCCTGAGAACCGAGCTGTCCAGCATCGACGTGAATCCCAATATCGCCGGTCGCAGCTATCAAAAACGTGCCATCGTTTCGATTGCCGAATCCTTGAATCAGGGTCGTCGTCGCGGTCTGCTGGCGATGGCCACCGGTACCGGCAAGACCCGCACTGCCATTGCGCTGGTGGATGTGCTGATGCGCGCCAACTGGGCCAAGCGGGTGTTGTTCCTGGCCGACCGCGTGGCGTTGGTGAATCAGGCGACCAAAGCCTTCAAGGCCCATCTGCCGGATTCCAGCCCGGTCAATCTGGTCACTGAAAAAACCGGGCAGGGCCGGGTGTATCTCTCGACCTATCCCACGATGATGGGCCTGATCGACCAAATGAAAGACGGCCAGCGCCCCTTTGGCGTCGGCCACTTTGATCTGGTCATCATCGACGAAGCGCATCGCAGTGTGTACCAGAAGTACGGTGCGATCTTTCGTTACTTCGACAGTTATCTGATCGGCCTGACCGCCACACCGCGTGATGAGGTGGATCGCGATACCTACCATCTGTTCGGTCTGGAAACCGGCGTGCCCACCGATGCCTACAGCCTGGATGAGGCTGTGGCCGATGGCTATCTGGTGCCGCCCAAGGCCAGTTCGGTGCCGATCAAATTTGTCCGCGAGGGCATTAAGTACGACGAGCTTTCGGACGAAGAAAAGGAGCATTGGGAATCGCTGGACTGGGGCGATCGTGATGGTGATGGCGTGGACGACCCCGCGCCCAGTGAAATCCATGCTTCACAAATCAACAAGCAGCTCTACAACGAGCACACCGTTGATCTGATGCTGCAACACCTGATGGAAAACGGCCTGAGCGTTGAGGGTGGCGACAAGCTAGGCAAGACCATCATCTTCGCAGCCAATCAGGCGCATGCAGATTTCATTGCCAAGCGTTTCAATCATCACTACCCGCATACCAACGGTGAGTTCGCGCGCACCATCACCTACAGTGTGAATTACGCCCAGTCGCTGATCGATGATTTCTCAAACCCGGAGAAGTTGCCGCAGATCGCGATTTCGGTGGACATGCTGGATACCGGCATTGACGTACCGGAAGTACTGAATCTGGTGTTCTTCAAAGCGGTGCGCTCCAAGGTCAAGTTCTTACAGATGATCGGGCGCGGCACGCGCCTGTGCCCGGATTTGTTCGGGCCGGGGCAGGACAAGACCGAGTTCCAGATCTTCGATTTCTGCGGCAACTTCGAATACTTCAATGAGCACCCTGGTGGTATGGCGGGCAGTGTTGGCGAACCACTGGCCAAGAAGCTATTCAAGCGGCGTCTGGAACTGCTGGAAGTGCTGCCCGCGCCGGTGATCAATGAGGCGCGTGAATGCCCGCCCGATGAAGAAGCCCTGATTGAGCTGCGCATCGGCGTGACGGATGAACTGCACCGTGAAGTTGCAGCGATGAATCCGGACAACTTCATCGTGCGCCCACACCGCGAGCCGGTCAGCCGATTTGCTGAGCGCAAAGCCTGGGATGCTTTGGATGATACCGCGCTGATCGACTTGCGAGATGAGGTGGCGGGTCTGCCCAGCGAACGTGAAACCGAGCACATCACCGCCAAACTGTTTGATTTGACCTGTCTTCAAATGCAGCTTGCAGTGGCGCAAGGCAGCGCGTTCGAAAAGCTGCGTCAGAAAGTTATGAAGCTGGCCGCTGATCTGGAAACCAAGGACAGCATCCCGCTGGTCAAGGCCCAACTCCCGTTGATCCAGGACCTCCAGACTGACGAATACTGGCAGGACATCAGCCTGCCCATGCTGGAGCATCTTCGGCGCAAACTGCGCGGCCTGATCCTGTTCGTGGACAAGAGCGCCATCAAACCCGTTTACACCGTGCTGACGGATGAAAAGGGAGAAGCCAGCGAAGTGGAATTGGGTGACTTCTCCACCGGTATCAACGTGGCGCAGTACAAGCGCAAGGTTGAGGCCTACATCCGCGCCAATGAAAACCACGTCGCCATCGCCAAACTCAAGCACAACAAGCCGCTGACCCCGCAGGATTTGGATGAGCTGGAGCGCTTCGTCTATGAGTCAGGTGAGGCAGAAAGCCGCGAGCGATTCACCGAGGTCTATGGTGCCGACAAGCCGCTGACCGAACTGATCCGATCCCTCGTCGGGCTGGATCGTAACGCCGCCAAGGAAGCCTTCAGTCAGTTCCTTGACGGCAACCGCTACAGCAGTCAGCAGATTCGTTTTGTAGAGATGATCATTGAGCGGCTGACGCAACACGGCGTGATGGACCCAGGATTGCTCTACGAGCCGCCTTTTACCTCAATCCACCATGAAGGGCTGGATGGGGTTTTTCCGGGGGCAGGTGGGGACACTGTGCTGGGAGCCATAGAGCAAATCAACGAAAATGCCAGGGTGGCCTAGCGTTGCCGCGAAGTGATTGCGCAAACCGATTGAGCCCATCAAGCGCGCGTGGCCAACGTGGCCCATATATGGCCCACGGCATTTTCGGCGTCTTGGGAACGCCCGTGGCATGGGCGTTCCTGGTAATGGGAG